>NZ_BPWK01000016.1:0-196093 GCF_040364205.1 Duganella rhizosphaerae | reverse complement strand
TCCACAGTTCTACTTCCGTACGACTGACGTGACCGGTTCGATCGAACTGCCAGCGGACAAAGAAATGGTTATGCCAGGCGATAACGTGTCGATCACCGTCAAGCTGATCAACCCGATCGCGATGGAAGAAGGTCTGCGCTTCGCAATCCGCGAAGGCGGCCGTACCGTTGGCGCCGGCGTTGTTGCTAAAATCATCGCTTAATTTTTAAGCGCTGATGTAAAGCAGGGCCGACAAGGTGTAATACCTTGTCGGCCCTGTTGTACGAAAACCGTTCTTTTAAATATTGCTGACGCTACATAGTTGTCAGTTCGCTCTTTTGAGGAAATATCATGTCCGCACCAAACCAGAAAATCCGTATCCGCCTGAAAGCTTTCGACTACAAGCTGATCGACCAGTCCGCACTGGAAATCGTTGACACCGCTAAGCGCACCGGCGCCGTTGTCAAGGGCCCAGTCCCACTGCCAACCCGCATCCAGCGTTTCGACGTTCTGCGTTCGCCACACGTCAACAAGACCTCGCGCGACCAGTTCGAGATCCGTACCCACCAGCGCCTGATGGACATCGTCGACCCAACCGACAAGACCGTTGACGCACTGATGAAGCTGGACCTGCCAGCTGGTGTTGACGTCGAAATCAAACTGCAATAATCGTTTTCAAGCCGGCCGGCGGAGCTGTTTTCCGCCGCCAGCTGATGATGGGGCCGGGCCTGTTCGCCAACGCGAACGCGCCCGGCCCCATTGCTTTTGGCCACGCAGCGATCGTCAGGCCCGGCGGCGGCGGGCCGCCAGCAGTAGCAGCCCGCCGCCGAGCATGGCGAAGCTGGACGGCTCAGGTATCGGCGACACGTCGACCCTGCTGCTGCTCTCGGCGTGTAAATCCACGCGCTGGTTGACGTTGCTGTTGTTGGTGTAGGTGATAGCGAAATCTTGGGCGAGGTCCACGTTTTTTACATAGGGATATTGGTCGTTCGAATTGTCGAGGCCCCAGGCGGCGCTAAACTGATCGGCCTGGCTCAGCCGCATACCCATGAAGATGTATGCGTAGTCGGAAGCAGTCTTGCCGCTTCCCAGCGAGCCGTTGCCATCGGTGTATACGGTGGCATGGCCTGAGACGGTGATCGAGGTATGGGCCAGCAAGGTAAATGTTTCTACATTGGTCGATCTGGTGTAGGCGATCGGCCCGCTGATCGTCATGTCGCCGGTGGCGCTGGCCTCGGAGCGGGTGGTGGCGCCGAACATCGGACCTTGACGGGTCAGTGTGTGCGCGTAGACGGAGTCGAAGCGCAGCTCTGCCGTTTCGTTCGCGCTGGGATGTGTGATGTCGCCGCATGAGGAACATGTCTCGTCCTGCCACAAATAGCCATAAATACTACGTTGCGCGTTGCCGTTGAAGATGGCGCCGCCGGTAACGCCATCATTCGGTGTCAGGTCCAGGGTGGTGAAATGCAGGTTGGACACGCTGGCGCTTGCGTGCGCGATCTGTGCTTGGGCCAGTCCGGCATTGCCCAGCAAGGCTAGGCTGAGGCAGGTGGCGGCGATGCGATAGTTCATGAGTGTGTTCCTCAAGTGACACAGCGGATTGCTGTTTTGATAATCATACGCCAATATGTGTTAATTTGGTAATCATTCCTTTTTTGCAGCGCGACAACGCCGGCCCGGCGAAATTAAAGCCTGCGACCAGCTTCTGGCGAAGCCAGGCTCGAATCATCGCTTAATTTTTAAGCGCTGAGATGAAACACGGCCGGCATGGTGTGATACCATATCGGGCTTAGCAGGGAATTCGCGGGGCTTGCCCCGCGCCTGCGTGCGGCCCGCCCTTGCAAGGGCGGGCTCCTTGCCGGTATCAAACTCGTTCTTTTAAACATTGCTGACGCTACATAGTTGTCAGTTCGCTCTTTTGAGGAAATATCATGTCCGCACCAAACCAGAAAATCCGTATCCGCCTGAAAGCTTTCGACTACAAGCTGATCGACCAGTCCGCACTGGAAATCGTTGACACCGCTAAGCGCACCGGCGCCGTTGTCAAGGGCCCAGTCCCACTGCCAACCCGCATCCAGCGTTTCGACGTTCTGCGTTCGCCACACGTCAACAAGACCTCGCGCGACCAGTTCGAGATCCGTACCCACCAGCGCCTGATGGACATCGTCGACCCAACCGACAAGACCGTTGACGCACTGATGAAGCTGGACCTGCCAGCTGGTGTCGACGTCGAAATCAAACTGCAATAATCGTTTTCAAGCCGGCCGGCGGAGCTGTTTTTCCGCCGCCAGCTGATGATGGGGCCGGGCCTGTTCGCCAACGCGAACGCGCCCGGCCCCATTGTCGTTTGGGCCATTGTTTTTGAAGGAAATTGTTCCGGAAAACAACAAACACACTCCTAAACTAACTAAATTGTAATGTAACGTTCTGTATCCCTTGTCACCTGCACCATGTGTGTGCAAAATTTGCGATAGACGTGAAAAGCTAGGTCTACCTTACCCCGGTGGACGATAGCGAACGCGCAGATTATCTACACCACATCTGGGAGCAGTTCTTGAATAAACCACTTTTTAAAAAAAGTGCGATCGCTATCGCATTGACCGTCGCTTTCTCGCAGCACGCCTACGCTCAGCAAGCCGCTGACACCGAACCTAAACTCCAACGCGTCGAAATTACCGGTTCCAGCATCAAGCGCACCGACAACGAAGCCGCCGCATCGGTCCAGGTCCTGACCCGCGACGATATCGAGCGTACCGGTCAGCACACGGTGCTGGGCCTGCTGCGTTCGTCGAGCGCCACCAGCACCAACATCAACTCGGCAACCGCCAGCTCGGGCAGCTTCGCCACCGGTTCGTCCGGCATCGAAATGCGCAACCTGGGCAAGGTCTCGACCCTGATCCTGGTCAACGGCCGCCGCATTGCGCCGTACGGCCTGGCTGACGGCGCCCAGGAAAACTTCACCAATCTGGATGCGATCCCGACCGACGCGGTAGAGCGCATCGAGATCCTGAAGGACGGCGCTTCGGCCATCTACGGTTCCGACGCCATCGCCGGCGTGATCAACATCATCCTGCGCAAGGACTACGAAGGCGGCAAGGTCACGGTCAACTACGAGACCGCCGACGGCTTCCAGGACAACCGCAACCGCAGCGTCTCGGCGATCTACGGCTACGGCGACATCGACAAGCAGGGCTTCAACACCTACGTCACCTTCGAAGGCTACAAGCGTGACGGCTACACCATGGGCGAAATGCGCGGCAAGTACCCTGACTGGTACCGCAAGACCCCTGGCCACTCGACCTGGGATGCCAAGAGTCCCTACTCGCCGACCGGTAACTACTTCTTCAACAGCGCCAAGATCGTCGCCGGCGCCGGCTGCCCGGCCGACCAGATCGACCCGACCGACAAGCTGTGCAAATGGGACGCGCTGCCGAGCACTGGCCTGACCACCAACAACAAGCGCTATGCGGCGATGAGCAATACCCACTTCAAGATTGGCGCCAATATCGACGCCAACTTTGAGCTGATGACAGCCGGCGCCACCAACGATTACATCGTTGCACCGTTCAGCACCAACAACGGCGGCACCACCACCGGCACCAGCGTCTGGTACAACGCGATCGACGGCAAGATGGTCGGCCCGTTCTCCTATCCGAAACTGCCAATCGGCAACAACGGCAATCCATATCCGCAAGCGATCGAACTGCGCGCGCGCCTGCTGGACACCGGCGACGGCTTCAACTTCAACCGCACCGAGTCCGACCAGACCCGCGCCATGCTGGCTTTGAACGGCACCCTGGGCGACTACGACTGGAAATCGGCGGCTGGTTACATGACCTCGTCGGCCACCAAGGCCACCCGCGCGCCTAGCGCCAAGGGCTACACCGACGCGATCGTCAACAACACCTACAAGTTCGGCCAGAAAAACGATCCGGCCCTGCTGGAAGCGATGTTCCCGGTCCGTACCACCAAGGGTAAATCGAAGATTTCCTTCTTCGACGCCACCGTGTCCGGCGCCGTTGCCCAGCTGCCAGCCGGTCCGCTGAGCGTCGCCGTGGGTACCGACCTGCGTCGCGAATCGTATGAAATGGCGAGTTCGGACAACGTCCTGCGCGGCGACCTAGTCGGCATCTTCGGCTTGCAAGTCAAGGACACCGTCAGCCACTACGCGGTGTTCACCGAAGCAACCATCCCGGTCGTCAAGAAGCTGGAATTGAGCGCCGCTCTGCGCGCCGACAAAACCAGCGGCAGCGAAGCCCACGTCTCGCCTAAGGTCGGCCTGAAGTTCAATGCCACCGAAACCCTGCTGCTGCGCGGTACGGTCTCGGGCGGTTTCCGCGCGCCGAACATCGTTGAATCCGGTAACGGCCTGGGTCGTAGCTCCGTCGCGACCAACGTCAACGACCTGCGTCGCTGCCCGACCGCCACCGCGCTGAACGACCTGGTGCAGAAGTCGCCAACCGCGACCACCACCGACAAGGCGATCGCCAACACCTTCCTGAACAACGATTGCAAGGCTCCGCTGCCGAGCTTTGTGTCGTCGAATCCTGACCTGAAGCCGGAAACCTCGCGCTCGTACACGCTGGGCATGGTGTTTGAGCCGGTCAAGAACTGGACCCTGGCACTCGACTACTACAATATCGAGCGCAAGGACGAAATCGGCACCCGCGCCGTGGGCGACGTACTGAAAGGCGAGGCTTCGCTGCCAGCCGGCCAACTGCTGCGCACGGACAACACCGCTGCGGACAACGAGTTCATCGCGCTGGCCAAGAAGTATGCGCCTGGCACCACCGTCAACTTCGGTGGCGTTGGCAAGCTGGGCCTGGTCTATAACCCATACGTCAACAGCGGCAAGACCCGCGCTTCGGGCTTCGACTTCGACGTGGCTGGCCGCGTGAAGATCCAGAACGTCGGCGATCTGCGCCTGAAACTGGAAGGCACCTACGCGCTGAACTACCAAGTGTTCGAAGTGGCTGACAACGCCTACGGCATGAACTCCGCCGGTAACTACGACGCCGGTTCGCGTCTGCGTACCAAGCTGCGTGCTTCGCTGAAAGTTGGCGCGTTCGACCACGGCGCCACCGTCAACTACACCGGCGGCTACAGCCTGAACAGCGACGACAACCTGACCTTCTGCGCAACCAGCAATGTCAGCGCCGCCAACATGCCCGCATGCGAACGCGTACGCAGCAACACCACGCTGGACTACAACCTGTCGTACTCCGGTATCAAGAACGTGAAGCTGAGTGTCTACATCAACAACCTGTTGAACAAGGACGCGCAAGTGAACTATCGTGACACGTTCACCACGCCGCAGTTCCGCACCTTCGCAGCAAGCGCTTCCTACACGTTCTAATCGTTTGGAACGGGAAGTCTGAAAACCGGGCACTCGCTGCCCGGTTTTTTTTCGTCTGTTGCTGCTGGACAGGCGCGCGCCGCGGCGCTAGAGTCGCTTGCCAAATACTCAACCTTGACCACCATGCTTGCTGCGCTGGAGCGCCGCATGCCGGTGCTGCTGGCCTTCGTGCTGATCGGCTTTTTCATCTGGCTGGCCGAGAATATCAGCACGTTCTGGGGCGTGTGGCGCTATCCCAACCAGCTGGGCGCCTGGTCGGCGGTACACGTCAGCAAGTGGAGTTCCTGGTCGCTGCTGGTGGTGATGACCTTTACCATCGTCGCCCATCTGAAGCACATCAAGGCCAGCATCCACGTGCCTGAGCGCTGAGCGCCAGCCCGCATGGCGCCAGCGTTTGCGCGCGCCGCCGCCGCCGTCCCCGTAAAGCCGCGGAAACCCGACATACCTCGTATTAAGTTGTTGCGTCAAGGGTCTTTTCGCGCTACACTAGCCGGCTTCGGTATGGATACGTCTTTTTATTGGTCCGTACTAATTTTAGTAGTTCAACATATCCCCGCCCAATCGTAGGTGGGAATTGGAGAAAAAATGAGCCTTGGCCTTCTCGGTCGCAAGGTTGGTATGATGCGCATCTTCACCGATGACGGGGATTCGATCCCAGTCACCGTGTTGGACGTATCGAACAACCGTGTTGCGCAAATCAAAACTCCTGAAACCGACGGTTATACCGCGGTTCAGGTCGCATTCGGTCAACGTCGCGCTTCCCGCGTAACGAAGGCTGTTGCTGGTCACCACGCTAAAGCCGGTGTCGAAGCTGGTACTCTGTTGAAAGAGTTCCGCGTTGACGCAGCCAAAGCTGCCGAACTGAAAGCTGGCGACGTTGTTGCTGCTTCCCTGTTCGAAGTCGGTCAAAAGATCGACGTTCAAGGTGTCACGATCGGTAAAGGCTACGCCGGTACCATCAAGCGTCACCACTTTGCTTCGGGCCGTGCTACCCACGGTAACTCCCGTTCGCACAATGTTCCAGGTTCCATCGGTATGGCGCAAGATCCAGGCCGCGTGTTCCCTGGTAAGCGCATGACCGGCCACCTCGGTGACGTCACCCGCACTGTGCAGAACCTCGAAATCGCCCGTATCGATGCCGACCGTCAGCTGCTGCTGGTCAAAGGCGCGATCCCAGGCGCGAAAAATGGCCAGGTTGTCGTATCGCCTGCTGTCAAAGTTAAAGCAAAGAAGGGAGCTTAAACGATGGAACTCAAGCTCTTGAACGCTCAAGGTCAAGCCGCCTCTAACGTAGCTGCCGCCGACACCATTTTCGGCCGTGACTACAACGAAGCCCTGATCCACCAAGTCGTCGTTGCTTACCAAGCCAATGCTCGCAGCGGCAACCGTAAACAAAAAGACCGTGAAGAAGTCCACCACACGACCAAGAAGCCATGGCGCCAAAAAGGTACCGGCCGTGCTCGTGCTGGTATGTCGTCGTCGCCACTGTGGCGCGGCGGTGGTCGCATCTTCCCGAACTCGCCTGACGAGAACTTCACCCACAAAGTGAACAAGAAGATGTATCGCGCAGGTATCTGCTCGATCCTGTCCCAGCTGGCCCGCGAAGATCGCCTGACGATCATCGAAGACCTGACGATCGAAGCGCCAAAGACCAAGCTGCTGTCGCAAAAGCTGACCGGCATGGGCTTTGACTCGGTTCTGATCATCACCGACGTCGCCAACGAAAACCTGGAACTGGCATCGCGTAACCTGCCTAACGTACTGGTTGTTGAACCACGTCACGCAGATCCAATGTCCCTGGTGTTCTACAAGAAGATCCTGGTCACGAAAGCTGCACTGGCCAAGATTGAGGAGATGCTGGCATGAGCGCATTGAAATTTAGCGAAGAGCGCCTGATGAAGGTGCTGCTGGCTCCGGTCATTTCCGAAAAGGCCACCATGGTCGCGGAAAAGAACGAACAGATCGTGTTCCGTGTAACCACCGACGCGACCAAGCCAGAAATCAAAGCCGCTGTTGAACTGCTGTTCAAAGTGGAAGTGGAATCGGTGCAGACCGTCAACCGCGAAGGTAAGCAGAAGCGTTCCGGTGCTCACACCGGCCGCCGCAACCATACCAAGCGTGCTTTCGTGTGCCTGAAACCTGGCCAGGAAATCAATTTCTCCGAGGAGGCTAAATAATGGCACTCGTTAAGATGAAGCCAACCTCCCCAGGCCGTCGCGGCATGGTGAAAGTTGTGAACCCGGACCTGTACAAAGGTCGTCCGTTCGCAGCCCTGGTTGAGAAAAAATCGAAAACTGCTGGTCGTAACAACAACGGCCACATCACCACCCGCCACATCGGCGGTGGTCACAAGCAGCACTATCGCCTGATCGACTTCAAGCGTCAGAAGGATGGCATTCCAGCGAAAGTGGAACGTATCGAATACGATCCAAACCGCACCGCGAATATCGCCCTGCTGTGCTACGCCGACGGCGAACGCCAGTACATCATCGCAACCAAGGGCATGTCCGTTGGCGATGCAGTGATGAATGGTTCGGAAGCGCCGATCAAGTCGGGCAACTGCCTGCCGATCCGCAACATCCCGGTCGGTACCGTCATGCACTGCGTCGAAATGCTGCCAGGTAAGGGTGCCCAAATGGCCCGTTCCGCCGGCGCCGGCGTGGTCCTGATGGCCCGTGACGGCACCTACGCTCAGGTTCGCCTGCGTTCGGGTGAAGTGCGTCGCGTGCACATCGAGTGCCGTGCAACCGTGGGTGAAGTCGGCAATGCCGAACACAGCCTGCGTAAAATCGGTAAAGCTGGTGCGATGCGCTGGCGCGGTGTTCGTCCTACCGTTCGCGGTGTGGTCATGAACCCGGTCGATCACCCGCACGGTGGTGGTGAAGGTAAAACTGCAGCTGGTCGTCATCCAGTGTCGCCTTGGGGCCAACAGACTAAGGGTAAGAAGACCCGCAGCAACAAGCGTACTTCTTCCATGATCGTCTCGCGCCGCGGCAAGAAATAAGGGGTAGCACATGACTCGTTCATTGAAAAAAGGGCCGTTCTGTGACGCCCACCTGGTGAAAAAAGTCGAAGCCGCGCAAGCTGCCAAAGACAAAAAGCCAATCAAAACCTGGTCCCGTCGTTCGACCATCATGCCTGACTTCATCGGCCTGACGATCGCCGTCCACAATGGCAAGCTGCACGTGCCAGTGTACGTTTCCGAGAACATGGTTGGTCACAAGCTCGGTGAATTCGCGCTGACCCGCACGTTCAAGGGCCATGCCGCTGACAAGAAGGCGAAGAAATAATGGAAACCAAAGCTATCCTCAAGGGTGTGCGCTTGTCGGATCAGAAAGGTCGCCTCGTGGCTGACCAGATCCGCGGCAAGAAAGTTGACGCTGCACTCAACATTCTGCAATTCAGCCCAAAAAAGGGCGCGACCATCATCAAGAAAGTGCTGGAGTCCGCAATCGCGAACGCCGAGCACAATGATGGCGCCGACATCGACGAACTGTTCGTAAAAGTCATTTACGTCGAAAAGGGCCCGATCCTGAAGCGCTTCACTGCACGCGCTAAGGGCCGGGGCGATCGCATCTCGAAACAATCGTGTCACATTTACGTGACCGTCGGCAACTAAGGAGCTAAAAATGGGTCAAAAAATTCACCCAACCGGCTTCCGCCTGTCGGTTACCCGTAACTGGGCATCGCGTTGGTACGCGGGCAACAGCAACTTCGCTTCGATGCTGAACGAAGATCTGAAGGCACGCGCTTACCTGAAGACCAAGCTGAAGAACGCTTCGGTCGGCCGCATCGTCATCGAGCGCCCAGCCAAGAACGCACGTTTCACGATCTACAGCTCGCGTCCAGGCGTGGTCATTGGTAAAAAAGGCGAAGACATCGAAGTACTGAAGTCGGCGCTGACCAAGATCATGGGCGTTCCTGTCCACGTGAACATCGAAGAGATCCGCAAGCCGGAAATCGACTCGCAACTGATCGCCGATTCCATCGCTCAACAGCTGGAAAAACGCATCATGTTCCGTCGCGCCATGAAGCGCGCGATGCAAAACGCCATGCGTCTGGGTGCCCTGGGCATCAAGATCATGTCGTCGGGTCGTCTGAACGGTATCGAAATCGCTCGTAAAGAGTGGTATCGCGAAGGCCGTGTGCCACTGCACACCCTGCGCGCCGATATCGACTACGGCACCAGCGAAGCTTCGACCACCTACGGCATCATCGGTGTCAAGGTCTGGGTATACAAGGGTGACCGCGCGCCGAACGGCGATGCACCAGTCATCGATACCCCGCCGGACGAGAAGAAGCCACGTGGCCCACGTCGTGACGACGGCAAACCAGCTGGCCGTCCGCGTCCAGCAGGCGCCGGCGCCAAGCCAGCGGCTCCAGGCGCTCGTGTTCGCACTGCCGCCAAGCCGGCCGAGAAAGCAGGAGAATAATCATGCTGCAACCAGCACGCAGGAAGTATCGTAAAGAGCAGAAAGGCCGTAACACCGGCATTTCGCATGGCACCGGCACTTCGGTGTCGTTCGGTGAGTTCGGTCTGAAAGCCGTTGCCCGTGGTCGTATCACGGCACGCCAGATCGAAGCCGCACGTCGCGCCATGACCCGTCACATCAAACGTGGTGGCCGTATCTGGATTCGCATCTTCCCGGACAAGCCAATTTCGAACAAGCCTGCCGAAGTCCGTATGGGTAACGGTAAGGGTAATCCGGAATACTACGTCGCTGAAATCCGTCCGGGCAAAGTCCTGTACGAAATGGACGGCGTAGACGAAGTACTGGCGCGCGAAGCATTCCGCCTGGCCGCTGCCAAACTGCCGCTGGCGACCACCTTCGTGGTCCGTCAAGTCGGCCAATAACAGGAGTGAAATATGAAAGCATCTGAACTCCGCGGCAAAGACCAGGCAGCTCTGCAAAAAGAGCTGAATGACCTGTTGAAGGCCCAGTTCGGCCTGCGTATGCAAACCGCTACGCAGCAGCTGAGCAACACTTCGCAGCTCAAGAAGGTACGTCGCGATATCGCACGTGTAAAAACGGTAATGAACACGAAGGAAGCCAAATGACCGAACCAGTAAAGTCGCTCAAGCGCACCCTGATCGGTAAAGTGGTGTCCGACAAGATGGACAAAACCGTCACCGTTCTGATCGAACGTCACGTCAAGCATCCTTTGTACGGCAAGATCATCGTGCGCTCGAACAAGTATCACGCGCACGACGAGACCAACCAGGTGAAAGCCGGTGACACGGTGGAAATCGTGGAAGGTCGTCCGATCTCCAAAACGAAGGCATGGACCGTGACGCGCGTGGTGCAAGCCGCGCAAATCGTTTAATTGAAGTCGTCGCCTCCGGTCTTCGGGCCGGGGGCGATTTTCAATTAGTTCTTGCAAGCCCGCGAGTTGTATGTAATACTTGCGGGCTTCGTTCATGTAACGCCGCAAAGTGTCTGGCCACAGACGCTGAACCGTGCGGTCAGTAGCAAGACGAAGGTCAAGCACCCAAACAGTGGGCTCTTCATGAGCGCTCTGGCGGGACCAAGACTGACCGCAGGTCCGCATTGTGTGGATTCTTCGGCTTAAGTTGGGAAAGAGAATACTATGATTCAAACTGAAAGCCGGCTCGAAGTGGCTGACAATACCGGTGCCAAAGAAGTAATGTGCATCAAGGTATTGGGCGGCTCCAAGCGCCGTTATGCTGGCATCGGCGACGTGATCAAGGTAACCGTTAAGGTTGCTGCGCCACGCGGTCGTGTCAAAAAAGGTGAAATTTATAACGCCGTGGTAGTGCGCACCGCTAAAGGTGTTCGCCGCCAAGACGGTTCCCTGGTGAAGTTCGACGGCAATGCTGCCGTTCTGCTGAACGCCAAGCTGGAACCGATCGGTACCCGTATTTTTGGACCAGTGACGCGCGAGCTGCGTACTGAAAAGTTCATGAAGATCGTGTCCCTGGCACCGGAAGTCCTGTAAGGAGTCGTAATGGATAAGATTCGTAAAAACGACGAAGTCATCGTTCTGACCGGGAAAGACAAGGGCAAACGTGGCGTCGTTCAGCAGCGTATCGATGCTGAGCATGTCGTGGTTGAAGGCGTCAACGTCGCTAAAAAAGCGACCAAGCCTAACCCAATGACTGGCGTACAAGGTGGTATCGTCGATAAGACTATGCCGATTCACGTGTCCAACGTTGCATTGTTCAATGCAGCGACTGGCAAGGCAGACCGTGTCGGTTTCAAAGAAGTGGATGGCAAAAAAGTCCGCGTCTTCAAATCGTCCGGCGAAGTAGTGAAGGCTTAAGAAATCATGGCACGTCTCCAAGAATTCTATAAAGAAAAAGTCGTCGCTGACCTGACCGCGAAATTCGGTTACAAGTCGGTGATGGAAGTTCCACGTCTGACCAAGATCACCCTGAACATGGGTGTCGGTGAGGCTATCGCGGACAAGAAAGTCCTCGAACACGCTGTCGGCGACCTGACTAAGATTGCTGGCCAGAAGCCAGTGACCACCAAGTCGCGCAAAGCTATCGCGGGTTTCAAAATCCGTGAAGGCTACCCGATCGGTACCATGGTCACCCTGCGCGGCGCTCGCATGTACGAGTTCCTGGATCGCTTCATCACCGTGGCTCTGCCGCGCGTGCGCGATTTCCGTGGTGTCAATGGCCGTTCGTTCGATGGTCGTGGTAACTACAACATCGGTGTCAAAGAGCAGATCATCTTCCCGGAAATCGAGTACGACAAGATCGATGCGCTGCGTGGTATGAATATTTCGATCACCACCACCGCCAAGACCGACGACGAAGCGAAAGCTCTGCTCGCCGCCTTTAAATTCCCGTTCAGGAACTAAGAAGATCATGGCAAAACTCGCACTGATTAACCGTGAGCAGAAACGCGTCGACCTGGCAAACAAGTTTGCTGCCAAGCGCGCTTCGCTGAAGGCCATCATTGATGACCAGTCGAAGTCGGAAGAAGAACGTTACGAAGCGCGCCTGAAACTGCAAGCGCTGCCACGTAACTCGGCTCCGACCCGCCAGCGTAACCGCTGCGCCGTCACCGGTCGTCCACGCGGCACCTTCCGTAAATTCGGTCTGGGCCGTATCAAGCTCCGTGAATTCGCCATGCGTGGTGAGATCCCGGGTATGACTAAAGCAAGCTGGTAATAGGAGAATATGCAATGAGTATGAGCGATCCTATCGCCGATATGCTGACCCGCATTCGTAACGCCCAAGGCGTGCAAAAGACGACCGTGGCCATGCCATCGTCGAAAGTTAAAATTGCGATTGCCAACGTCCTCAAGGACGAGGGTTACATTGAAGATTTCGCCGTAGCCGAAGCTGGTGGCAAAGCGGAACTGAAAATCGGTTTGAAGTATTATGTTGGCCGTCCCGTCATTGAGCGCCTTGAGCGCGTGTCCCGTCCGGGCCTGCGCGTCTACAAGGGCAAAGACGAGATCCCTACTGTGATGAATGGCTTGGGTGTGGCGATCGTGTCGACTCCGCAAGGCGTCATGACTGACCGCAAAGCACGCGCTACCGGTGTCGGCGGCGAAGTTATTTGCTACGTCGCATAAGGAGTTAGACATGTCTCGTGTAGCTAAAATGCCAATCGCTGTGCCAGCTGGCGCTGAAGTCGCCATCTCCGCAGCAGCGATCACCGTCAAGGGCCCGCTGGGCGTCTTGACCCAGGCCCTGAACGGCCAGGTAACGGTGGAAAACAATGCAGGAACCCTGAGCTTTGCCGCCGCTAATGACAGCCGCGAAGCCAATGCCATGTCCGGTACGCTGCGCGCACTGGTCAACAACATGGTCACCGGCGTGACCAAGGGTTTCGAGAAAAAGCTGAACCTGGTCGGTGTGGGTTACAAGGCGCAAGCGCAAGGCGACAAGCTGAATCTGTCGCTGGGCTTCTCGCACCCTGTCGTGCACTCGATGCCAGCCGGCGTCACCTGCGCAACCGCAACGCCGACGGAGATCATCATCAAAGGGATCGACCGTCAGCAAGTGGGCCAAGTGGCTGCTGAAGTTCGCGCTTACCGCTCCCCTGAGCCTTACAAGGGCAAGGGCGTCCGTTATTCGGACGAAGTGGTTAAGATTAAAGAAACCAAGAAGAAGTAACTAGGGGCTGACGATGGACAAGAAAGAATCACGTCTGCGCCGCGGACGCCAAACCCGGATCAAGATCGCGCAACAGAAAGTGAACCGCCTGTCGGTACACCGCACTAACCTGCATATCTACGCGAACCTGATCTCGCCGGATGCCAAAATTCTGGTATCGGCGTCCACGGCAGAAGTCGAAGTGCGCAACGAACTGGCTGGCAAATCGGGCAAGGGCGGCAACGCTGCTGCTGCCGCGATCGTCGGCAAGCGCGTCGCAGAGAAAGCACTGAAAGCAGGGATTACCGAAGTCGCGTTTGACCGCTCCGGTTTCCGTTACCACGGCCGTGTGAAGGCGCTGGCAGAAGCCGCGCGCGAAGCCGGTCTGAAGTTCTAAGGAACGATCATGGCAAAAATGCAAGCAAAAATGGCAAGCGACAAGCCGGATGACGGCATGCGCGAAAAAATGATCGCGATCAACCGCGTGACCAAAGTGGTCAAGGGTGGTCGTATCATGGGTTTCGCCGCGCTGACCGTGGTTGGTGACGGCGATGGCCGCATCGGCATGGGCAAGGGCAAGTCGAAGGAAGTCCCGGTTGGTGTGCAAAAGGCAATGGAAGAAGCCCGTCGCAACCTGATCAAGGTCAACCTGAAGAACGGCACCCTGCAGCACACCGTTACCGGTCGTCACGGCGCGTCGAAAGTAATGATGTCGCCTGCTAAACCAGGTACCGGCGTCATCGCTGGCGGCGCAATGCGCGCAATCTTCGAAGTAATGGGCGTGACCGACGTCGTGGCGAAATCCACCGGCTCGAGCAACCCTTACAACCTGGTGCGCGCCACGCTGGATGGTCTGGCAAAAATGAGTACTCCTGCTGAGATTGCTGCGAAACGCGGCAAGTCGGTAGAAGAGATCCTGGGCTAAGGTGGACATTATGACAACTAAAACCGTCAAAGTACAATTGGTCAAGGGCTTGATCGGCACGCGTGAAGACCACCGTGCCACCGTTCGCGGTCTGGGTCTGCGTCGTGTTAACTCGGTTGCCGAGTTGCAGGACACCCCATCCGTGCGCGGCATGATCAACAAAGTCTCGTACCTCGTTAAAGTAGTTGCGTAAGCCCCCGGGCTTACACACGGAGAAATCATGGAACTGAATACCATACAACCAGCCGATGGCGCTAAGCACTACAAGCGTCGCGTCGGCCGCGGTATCGGCTCCGGTCTGGGTAAAACCTCGGGCCGTGGTCACAAGGGTCAAAAATCGCGTTCGGGCGGCTTCCACAAAGTCGGTTTCGAAGGCGGTCAGATGCCTCTGCAACGCCGTCTGCCTAAGCGCGGTTTCAAGTCGCTCAACGCCACCTTCAAAGC
The DNA here is from genome assembly GCF_040364205.1 of Duganella rhizosphaerae. NCBI lineage: Bacteria > Pseudomonadati > Pseudomonadota > Betaproteobacteria > Burkholderiales > Oxalobacteraceae > Duganella > Duganella rhizosphaerae. Next base: position 181,315 of record NZ_BPWK01000016.1, on the reverse strand, counting down.
TGAAGTGCGTCTGTCCGACCTGAACAACCTGGCCGTTGGCGACATCGACATCCTGGTCCTGAAGCAAGCTGGCGTACTGGGCGTGCTGGCACGCGACGTGCGCGTCATTCTGTCCGGCGAGATCACCAAAGCGGTGAACCTCAAAGGCCTGAAAGTGACCGCTGGCGCGAAAGCCGCCATCGAAGCAGCCGGCGGCTCGGTAGCCTGAGTTGACCGCTAACAGCTTGATCGGAGCGAAAATTGGCGACTAATCCACAACTTGCTAAAAGTGCAGCGGCTGGTTTCCCTTGGGGCCGGCTCTGGTTCTTGCTTGGCGCATTGGTGGTTTATCGTATCGGCGCTCACATCCCGGTTCCCGGGATCGATCCGGTACAATTGGCCGCGCTGTTCAAGTCGCAAGAGGGTGGCATCCTGGGCATGTTGAACATGTTCAGCGGTGGCGCTCTCGCGCGCTTCACAGTCTTTGCGCTGGGTATCACGCCTTACATCTCGGCCTCGATCATCATGCAACTGGTGTCGATCGTCTCGCCGCAGATGGAAGCGCTCAAAAAAGAAGGCGAAGCAGGCCGACGCAAGATCACCCAGTACACCCGGTATTTCACGGTGGTGCTGGCAACGTTCCAAGCGCTGGGCATTGCAGTCGCACTGGAGTCGCAGGCAGGTCTGGTGCTGGATCCAGGCTATGCATTCCGTTTCGTTACGGTCGTTACGCTGTTGACCGGAACCATGTTCGTGATGTGGTTGGGCGAGCAAATTACCGAGCGCGGTCTCGGTAATGGTATCTCGATCATCATCTTCGCGGGTATCGCTGCCGGTCTGCCGGGCGCACTGGGAGGCCTGGCCTCGTCGGTGAGCAACGGTGCGATCGGCGCGTTCTCCGCGATCATCATCATGATCCTGGTTGTGGCGGTGACGTTCTTCGTGGTATTTGTCGAACGTGGCCAACGCAAGATTCTGGTGAACTATGCGAAACGCCAGGTGGGTAACAAGATTTACGGTGGACAGACGTCACACCTGCCATTGAAGTTGAATATGGCCGGCGTGATCCCACCGATCTTCGCTTCGTCGATTATCTTGTTCCCGGCAACGATCGTGGGCTGGTTCACGACGGGTGCCGATACGGCCAGCCCGGTCGTCCGGTTCCTGAAAGATTTGGCAGCTTCGATGGGGCCAGGCGAGCCCATCTATGAACTGTTGTACGCCGTTGCGATCGTGTTTTTCTGTTTCTTCTATACAGCGCTGGTATTCAACAGCAGGGAAACAGCGGATAACTTGAAGAAGAGCGGGGCCTTCGTGCCAGGGATACGTCCCGGTGAGCAGACAGCCCGTTACATCGACAAGATCCTGACACGTTTGACACTGGCCGGCGCCGTCTACATTACGTTGGTGTGTTTGTTGCCGCAATTCATGCAAGCCGAGTGGAAGGTACCATTCTATTTTGGCGGTACCTCTCTGTTGATTATTGTAGTTGTGACCATGGATTTCATGGCCCAGGTACAAAACTACGTGATGTCGCAGCAATATGAATCGCTGCTGCGCAAAGCAAATTTCAAGGGCGGAATTCCGACGCGATAAGCGCGGTAAACATACCGAATGGCAAAAGACGACGTCATACAGATGCAGGGCGAGATTCTTGAGAATCTCCCGAATGCAACATTTCGAGTAAAGCTGGAAAACGGACACGTGGTGCTCGGGCATATTTCGGGTAAAATGCGGATGAACTATATCCGCATTCTTCCTGGCGACAAGGTGACGGTAGAGCTGACACCTTACGACCTGAGCCGCGCACGCATCGTGTTCCGGACCAAGTAACTGTAAATCGAACCAAGAAGAGAGAGCAAAATGAAAGTTAACGCCTCAGTCAAGCGGATCTGCCGCAACTGCAAGATCATCAAGCGCAAGGGCGTTGTTCGCGTAATCTGCGTCGAACCACGTCACAAGCAGCGTCAAGGTTAATAACCGTTATTTATCGAGGAATAACGAATGGCACGTATTGCAGGGGTTAATATCCCCAATCATCAGCACACCGTAATCGGCCTGACGGCCATCTACGGTGTAGGCCGTCCACGCGCAAAGTTCATCTGCGCCGCAACGGGTATCGCGACCGATAAAAAGGTCAAGGATCTGGACGACAGCGAACTGGAAAAGCTGCGCGATGAAGTAGCTAAATTCATCGTCGAAGGCGACCTGCGTCGTGAGCTGTCCATGAACATCAAGCGTTTGATGGATCTGGGTTGCTACCGCGGTATGCGTCACCGTAAGGGCCTGCCGGTCCGCGGTCAGCGCACCCGCACCAATGCACGTACCCGCAAGGGCCCGCGCAAAGCCGCTCAATCGCTCAAGAAATAATCTAGGGAAATCACATGGCTAAGCAACAAAGCAGCGCAGCAGCAGCGCGCGTACGCAAGAAGGTCAAGAAGAACGTTGCCGAAGGTATCGCACACGTTCACGCTTCCTTCAACAACACCATCATTACCATCACCGACCGTCAGGGCAATGCTCTGTCGTGGGCGACCTCCGGTGGTGCTGGCTTCAAGGGTTCGCGTAAATCGACCCCGTTCGCAGCGCAGGTTGCGGCCGAAGCAGCTGGTAAAGTCGCAGTCGAATGCGGCGTGAAGAACCTGGAAGTGCGCATCAAGGGCCCTGGTCCTGGTCGCGAATCCGCAGTGCGCGCACTGAACAACCTGGGCATCAAGATCACCGAGATCCAGGACGTTACCCCAGTACCGCACAACGGCTGCCGTCCTCCAAAACGTCGTCGTATCTAATAGTCCGGTCGGCGGCGAAGTTCGCTTCGCCTCCTTCCGACTAGAAGAAATCGCTGGAGCAGGGGACCGGAAACGGTTATACTGCCCGGCTGTTGTCGCCTGTCGAACAACGTTCGGCGGGTTATTCGCATTTTGAGCCACCGTCTGGCCCACCCTGAGGATCAGACTAGCGCCTAACCATCGCAGGATGGCTGGGGCGTTATTATTTAAAAAAAGGAAGCATCGTGGCACGTTATATCGGACCTAAAGCAAAACTCTCCCGTCGTGAAGGTACTGACCTGTTCCTGAAGAGCGCACGTCGCTCGCTGGACAGCAAGTGCAAACTGGACGTCAAACCAGGCCAGCACGGCGTGAAATCGGGTGCCCGCACCTCGGACTACGGCAACCAACTGCGCGAAAAGCAAAAAGTTAAGCGTATGTACGGCGTTCTGGAACGTCAGTTCCGTCGCTACTTCGCAGAAGCCGACCGTCGCAAAGGCAACACCGGCGAAACCCTGCTGAAGCTGCTGGAAACCCGCCTGGACAACGTTGCATACCGCATGGGCTTCGGCTCCACCCGCGCTGAAGCGCGTCAGCTGGTATCGCACAAAGCGTTCACCGTGAACGGCCAAGTGGTCAACATCGCTTCGTACGTGGTCAAAGTCGGCGACGTCATCGCTGTTCGTGAAAAATCGAAAAAGCAAGTGCGTATCGTTGAAGCGCTGTCGCTGGCTGAACAAGTTGGCATGCCAGCTTGGGTGTCGGTCGATGCCAAGAAAATGGAAGGCACCTTCAAGTCCCTGCCAGAGCGCAATGAGATCGCCAACGACGTCAACGAATCGCTGATCGTCGAACTGTACTCGCGTTAATCTGTAGTCTAAGTAGCACCAAAACCCGCCCGCTGTGACCAGCGGGCGTTTTCACTAATGCCATCAGCCTTATCGGCCTAACGCGCCGAGGGTATTGAAGAGGACATTTCATGCAAAACAGTCTGTTGAAGCCACGTATTATCGATGTAGAGGCGCTGGGCGCCGGCCACGCTAAAGTAGTGATGGAGCCGTTCGAACGCGGCTATGGCCATACATTGGGTAATGCGCTGCGCCGCGTACTGCTGTCGTCGATGGTGGGCTACGCGCCGACCGAAGTGACGATCGCGGGCGTTGTACACGAATACTCGTCGCTCGACGGCGTGCAGGAAGACGTCGTTGACCTGCTGCTGAACCTGAAGGGCGTGGTCTTCAAAGTCCACAACCGTGACTCCGTCACCCTCACCCTGAAAAAGGAAGGCGAAGGCGCCATCCTGGCCTCGGACATCGATCTGCCACACGACGTGGAACTGATCAATCCGGACCACGTGATCGCCCACCTGACCGCCGGCGGCAAACTGGACATGCAGATCAAGGTCGAAAAAGGCCGTGGCTATGTTCCAGGTAACGTACGTCGCCTGTCCGAAGACACCAACAAGACCATCGGCCGCATCATTCTGGATGCATCGTTCTCGCCGGTTCGCCGCGTTTCCTACTTCGTCGAGTCCGCTCGCGTGGAACAGCGTACCGACCTGGACAAGCTGATCATCAACATCGAAACCAACGGCGTCATCTCGCCGGAAGAAGCGATCCGTCAATCGGCCCGCGTGCTGGTCGATCAACTGAACGTGTTCGCCGCCCTGGAAGGCACCGAAGCCGCTGCCGAAGCTCCTTCGCGCGCTCCGCTGGTCGATCCTATCCTGCTGCGTCCAGTGGACGACCTGGAACTGACCGTGCGTTCGGCCAACTGCCTGAAAGCCGAAAACATCTACTACATCGGCGACCTGATCCAGCGTTCGGAAAACGAACTGCTGAAGACGCCGAACCTGGGCCGCAAGTCCCTGAACGAAATCAAGGAAGTGCTGGCATCCCGCGGCCTGACCCTGGGCATGAAGCTGGAAAACTGGCCGCCTGCTGGTTTGGAAAAATAACAAATTGGGTGACAGTGCTGGACATCGCGCAGCGATGTTCTGCCCTGTTACCAACTGATTTGAGATTGGGTGGCAGTGCTGGACATCGCGCAGCGATGTTCGGTCCTGTTATCAACTGATTTGTAGTTGTAGTACCGCCCGGCGCGTGTTGTGCCGGGCGCATATCCCTAGAACCGGTCCGCGCTCCCCTTCAAACGTGAGCGATCGAAGAACTCGGATTTAAACACCTGAAAGGAAGTACCATGCGTCACCGTCACGGCCTCCGTAAACTGAATCGTACCTCGTCCCACCGTCTGGCAATGCTGCGCAACATGACCGTTTCCCTGCTGCGTCATGAAGCCATCAAAACCACGCTGCCAAAAGCTAAAGAGCTGCGCCGCGTAGTTGAGCCTATCCTGACCATGGGCAAGACCGACACCCTGGCTAACAAGCGTCTGGCATTCGCCCGTCTGCGCGATCGTGAAATGGTTCTGAAGCTGTTCGCAGAACTGGGCCCACGCTACGCAAACCGCAACGGCGGCTACCTGCGCATCCTGAAAATGGGTTTCCGTGTTGGCGACAACGCTCCAATGGCTTACGTTGAGCTGATGGACCGTCCAGAAGTCACCGACATCGACGCAGCGCCAACCGCTGAAGAGTAATCTTCGCCGTTGTCACCGTGTGATTAAAGAAAGCCAGGCTCTGCCTGGCTTTTTTTATTTCAGGCGTTGCTCGCCGGCCGCCTTGAACTCCGAGCCGGCGCTCCACGTCGGCGTCGCCCCCTGGGCGATGTCCAGCCCCACCTGGAACAGCAGCTGGATATCCTGCACGCCGCCGCGGAAGTCCCAGTCGCTGCGGACGTTGTCCGTCACCTGGTGGTAGTCATGTGCGACATAGCGGTCGACCACCTCGTGCGCATAACTGTCCGGCTGGTCCAGGAAGCGGCTGCGGGCCTTGGTGTACAGCACCGGCACGCCCACGCGCGCGAACTCCAGTTGGTCGGCGCGGTAGAAGCTGCCCAGCTCCGGCCGTGCATCCTTCGCCATCAACCGGCCCTGCGCGGCCGCATGCTTGACCAGCAGCTCGTCGATGCTGGAATGACCCGAGGTCACGTTCTCGATCTGCGCCGTCTTGCCCCAGGCGTTGATGCCGTCGATATTGATGTTGGCCACCGTCCGTTTGAGCGGATACAGCGGATGGGCCGCATAGTATTTCGCGCCCAGCAGGCCGCGTTCCTCGGCTGTGGTCGCCAGGAACAGGATCGAGCGCTTGGGCGCCTTCGGCAGCGCCTTGTAGGCCTTGGCCAGCGCCAGCAGCGCGGCGGTGCCGGACGCGTTGTCCAGCGCACCGTGATAGATCTGCTGCGTGCGCGTGCCCGGCAGGCGCTGGTCGATGCCCAGGTGGTCCCAGTGCGCGCTGTAGATCACGTATTCATGCTTGAGCTTGGGGTCGCTGCCCTCGATCAGGCCCAGCACATTGTTGGAATTGACGGTGCGCGCCGTGTTCGTCACCTTGAAGTCGGCCGTGCCCTTCAGGCTGACGGGGCGGAAGTCCTTGCTCAGCGCCTGCTGCTTGAGCGTGTCGAAATCGTAGCCGGCGGCCGCCATCATCTGCCTGGCCTTGTCCAGCTGGATCCAGCCCGGCACCGGCGGCGCATCGGGATCGGCGCCGTCGTGCAGCAGGCTGAACTGCTCGCCATTGCCGCCGCTGCGTACCACGTCCCACGGATAGGCGGCCGGCCTGGTCTCGTGGATGATGATGGCCGCCGCCGCGCCCAGCTTGGCGGCGATCTCGTACTTGTAGGTCCAGCGGCCGTAGTAGGTCATGGCGCTGCCCTTGAACATGGCCGGGTCCAGCCGGGACGGGTCTGCCGGATCAGGCACGGCCGGGTCGTTGATCAACATCAGGATGGTCTTGCCGCGCACGTCGACACCCTTGTAGTCGTCCCAGCCGTACTCGGGCGCCTGCACGCCGTAGCCGACAAACACGATCTCGGAATTGTCGACGCTGACGCTGGTTGGCTGGCTGGTCGAATGGGCCACATAGTCTTCCGGGAAATTCAGCGCCACCGTCTGGCCGCCTATCGTGTAGCTGAAGCTGGGCGTCGGTTGCAGGCCGCGCATCGGCACCGCCTGGGTCCAGCCGCCATTGGGATTGCCCGGTTTCAGGCCCAGCTTCTTGAACTGCTGCTCGAGGTAGGCCACGGTCTTGGCCTCGCCCGGTGACCCCGGCGCGCGGCCCTCGAAATCGTCCGACGCCAGCGTCCTGATATGGTCCAACAACTCCTGCGGCGACACGCTGGCCAGCGCCCTGGCGGGGGCTTGGGCGCATGCGGCGCCTGCGGCCAGCGCCAAGGCGGTAAACAGCAGGGGGCGTAGGGTAGTCATCGGCTGCTCCATCACGGGAAAGAGCCGAGTTTAGCAGGCTTTAAGACTGGCCTCAGGCGCAAAGAGTAGCCTCGGTGTACTATGCTGGTGCTCGTTTCGTTGAAAGAAAACTCATGCTTCGTATTGCCCGCCTGTTCGTGTCGCTGCTGTCGTTGATCGCCCTGCTGATGGCGCGTCCCGCGCTGGCCGACGACGGTTTCCTGGAGCCCGATGCCGCGTTCAGGTTCTCGGCCCGCATGGTCGACGGCCACACCGTGTCGGTCAGTTTCCAGATCGCCGACGGCTACTATATGTACCGCGAGCGCTTCAAGTTCAGCGCCAACGGCGCCAAGCTGGGCGCGCTGTCCATCCCGGCCGGCACCGTGCACTTCGACGAGACCTTCCAGAAGAACGTCGAGACCTACCGCAAGACCGTCACCATGACGCTGCCGGTGGAGGGCGAGGGTCCGTTCACGCTGATGGCCGTGGGGCAGGGCTGTTCGGACAAGGGCCTGTGTTACGCGCCGCAGGATTACAAGGCATCGCTGGTCGCCAGCGGTTCGGTGCCGTTGCCGGCCGCACCGGCCGGCGCCAAGCCTGCCGCCACCACCGCCGCCACCACCGCAACCGCAACCACGCCCATCAACGCCACGGCGGCGCCGCTGACCGTGCTGCCGGCTGCGAGCGCACCGGCCGCCAGCGCAGCACCGGCAGTCAGCGCCACGGTAGGCGAAGGCAAGCCCGCGCCCGTGACGCCGGGCGTCACCATCCGCGCCATCCCGATGCCGACCGCCACCATCCTGCCGCCGCTGAACCCGCCTGCGGCAGTCGTGCCGGTCAGCGATTCCGGCCATCTTGAAGCGGCGCTCAAATCGGGCAAGCTGCTGGTCATCCTGCCGTTGTTCGCCTTGCTGGGCCTGGGGTTGTCGTTCACGCCGTGCGTGCTGCCGATGGTGCCCATCCTGTCGTCGATCATCGTCGGCGAAGGCGCCAGCAGCAGTCGCGGACGCGGCCTGCTGTTGTCGGTCACCTATTCGCTGGGCATGGCCATTGTCTACACCGCGCTCGGCGTCGCCGCCGGCCTGGCGGGCGAGGGGCTGGCCGCCGCGCTGCAAAACCCGTGGGTGCTGGGCGCCTTCGGCCTGCTGATGGCGGCGCTGTCGCTGTCGATGTTCGGCTTCTACGAGCTGCAAGTGCCGGCCGCGCTGCAATCGAAACTGAGCACGGTGTCGAACCGCCAATCTTCCGGCAAGCTGGCCGGCGTGTTCGTGATGGGCGCGATCTCGGCGTTGATCGTCGGTCCTTGCGTGGCCGCGCCGCTGGCCGCCGCGCTGGTCTACATCAGCCAGAGCCGCGACATCGTCATCGGCGGCAGCGCCTTGTTCGCGATGGCGGTCGGCATGAGCGTGCCGTTGATGCTGGTTGGCGTCTCGGCCGGCGCCTTGCTGCCGCGCGCCGGCATGTGGATGGACGCGGTCAAACGCTTCTTCGGCGTGCTGATGCTGGCGATGGGCTGGTGGCTGGTGTCGCCGGTGCTGCCGCCTGCGGTGCAGATGATGGGCTGGGCCGCGCTGCTGGTCGGCTACGGCATGTACCTGCTGATGAATCGGGGTAAGTGGGTGGCCAAGTCGGCCGGCGTCATCGTTGCCGTGCTGGGCCTGATGCAACTGGTGGGCGTGGTCAGCGGCGGCCGCGATCCGCTGGCGCCGCTGGCCCATCTGACCGGCGGCAAGCATGTAGCGCCGCTGGCCTTCCAGCGCATCAAGACCGTGCAGCAGCTCGACGCCGTGCTGGCCAGTACAGCCGGCGGCGGCAAGACCGCCATATTGGACTTCTACGCCGACTGGTGCGTGTCCTGCAAGGAAATGGAAAAACTGACCTTCGTCGACCCGCAAGTGCGCGCCCGGCTGGCCAACAGCGTGCTGCTGCAAGTGGACGTGACCGCCAACGACGCCGACGACAAAGCCATGCTGAAGCGCTTCGGCCTGTTCGGCCCGCCGGGCATCATCCTGTTCGACAAGCAAGGCAAGGAAATCGACGGCGCCCGCGTCATCGGCTTCCAGGATGCGGCCAAGTTCACCGCATCCCTGGCGCGACTGAACTAAGCAGCTCAGCCGCGGTGGCCGTGCCAGCCGCCGCGCGGACCGGCGTGGCCGCCATGCGCGCCGCCCATGCTGTGGTCGTCGAAGATGGCTTTCTGCTCGGCCGTCAGCTGGCTGTAGAACGCCGTCAGCGCGGCCAGGTGCGCTTCCATCTTGGCCTGGTGCTGCTTGCTCAGGTCGAGCATCTTGGCCATGCGGTCCGGCGCCGACATCTTGGCGATGGCCGCGCGGTCCGGCAAGGTGCCGCCGGTCGCGGCCGGCGCGATGGCCGCCTGGTAGGTGGCCCAAGCCGATTCCTGCTGGGCCGTCAGCTTCAGCAGATCATGCATCTTGGCCTGGCGCTTGGCGAACATCTCCGCCATCTTGGCCTCCATCTGTTCCTTGTTGACAGCGGCGCCGTGGCGGCCGGCCGGCGGCGCCGAATTGTCCACCTGCGCCTGGGCCTGCGCGGCCGCCATGCCCAGCACGGTAAAACCGATCAATATGCTTTTGCGTAAGACGTTCATGGTCGTTCCTCTATCATTGAAAGTTAGGTATCGCGATGCGGTGGGCACCGCGCTTGAATGCATAGTGGCAGCGCAAGGTTGCCGCCAAGTTTCGCGGGGCGGGGATTTTGTATCCAGATGTTTCGCCCCTAGGGGGATATACAAGACGATACAATTGGTGATTGGTCACGCGCTGTCTAACTGGGGATAATTAGCACATGGAACCCACATCAACTATCTTGATCGTAGACGACGATCGCGACATCCGCACCCTGCTGGCCGACTACCTCGAATCGAATGGCTATCGCGCCCTGTGCGCCGCCGACGGCACCGCCATGTGGAAGCTGCTCGACGAAGGCCGGCCCGACCTGGTGGTGCTCGATCTGAACCTGCCCGGCGACGACGGCCTGACCCTGTGCCGCAAGCTGCGCGCCCACTCCACGCTGCCCGTGATCATGCTGACCGCCCGCAACGAACCGCTGGACCGCATCCTCGGCCTGGAAATGGGCGCCGACGATTACCTGCCGAAACCGTTCGAGCCGCGCGAGCTGCTGGCGCGCATCCGCAGCGTGCTGCGCCGCAGTAACGCGATGCCGGTCGGCAGCGGCGCCGAGAAGGCGCAACAGCTGCGCTTCTCCGGCTGGACGCTGGACCTGACCGCGCGCCACCTGCTCAACCCGGACGGCATCGTCATCATGCTGTCGGGCGCCGAGTTCCGCCTGCTCAAGGTCTTCCTCGAGCATCCGAACCGCGTGCTCAACCGCGACCAGCTGCTCAACCTGACCCAAGGGCGCGACGCCGATCCCTTCGACCGCTCGATCGACATCCAGATCAGCCGCCTGCGCCAGAAGCTGGGCGAGGACGCCCGCCTGCCGCAAATCATCAAGACCGTGCGCAACGGCGGCTACGTGCTGGCCGGCACCGTCACCGTGGAGCCGCAAGCTTGAAAGCCTTCTTCGGATCGATGACCGGGCGCGTGTTCCTGATACTGCTGCTCGGTATCGTCGCCTCGGCGGCGCTGACCCAGTGGCTGGCGGTGGGCGAGCGCACGCGCGCGTTGGAACGCTACCGGGACTTTCACGCGCTGGAGCGTGCCGAACAGTTGATCACCACGGCCGACGTGCTGCCCGAAGCCTCGCGTCCCACCTACCTGCGCATGGCCAACCGCGGCACCGTCCGGCTGGAAGCGACCAGCGTGCCGCTGACCACCGCGCTGCCGCCGACCGAGTTTTCCGCCTCCTTGCAGCAGCGCCTGGGCGGCGGCCTCAAGCTGGGGCCGCTGGACGAACATCCGGCCGCGTGCGACCTGCCGCGCAAGAGCAACAACATCTTCGCGCCCAGCCAATGGCGCGGCACCTGCGAGACCATGAACGTCCAGCTGCACGACGGCCAGGTGCTCAAGCTGTCCGTGCTGCCGCCGCGCGCGCCGCCGCCGTCGGGCCATAGCGAACTGATGGCCATACTGCCCTTCCTGTTCAGCATTGCCGCGCTGGCCTACCTGGTCACCCGCATGACGGTGCGCCCGCTCAAGCAGCTGGCGCAGGCCGCCAAGGACCTGGGCAACGACATCAACCACGCGCCGCTGGTGCTGAGCGGCGCGGCCGAGATCCGCCAGGCCAGCGCCGCCTTCAACGCCATGCAGGCGCGCATCCGCCAGCACATCATGCAGCGCACCCAGATGCTGGCGGCCATCACCCACGACCTGCAAACCCCGCTGACCCGTCTGCGGCTGCGGCTGGAAAAAGTCGGCGACCAGGAATTGCAGCAGCGCCTGATCGACGACCTGTCGGCGATGCAGCAGATGGTCAAGGAAGGCCTGGACCTGGCGCGCAGCATGGACACCACCGAAACCATGCAGGCGCTGGACCTCGACTCGCTGCTCGACAGCGTCTGCAGCGACGCCACCGACGGCGGCCAGCAGGTCGAACTGCGCGGCCGCGCGGCGATGGCGCTGATGGGCCGGCCGCTGGCGATACGCCGCTGCCTGGTCAACCTGATCGACAACGCCGTCAAGTACGGCCACTACGCCAACGTCACCGTCGAGCGCATGGTGGGCGCGGCCCGCATCCGCATCCGCGACGGCGGCCCCGGCATCGACCAGGACCAGATGGCGCGCGTGTTCGAACCGTTCTACCGCATCGAAACCTCGCGCTCGCGCGAATCGGGCGGCACCGGCCTGGGCCTGACCATCGCCCGCAACATCGCCGAGCAGCACGGCGCCAATGTCATGCTGTCCAACCACGCCGAAGGCGGCCTGGAGGTCACGTTGATCGTGCCCGAATATTACGCCGGCGCCTAAACCCCGCGCCCAATTCCCGCCCGGAAAAAAGCGCCCGCCGATGGCCACGGCGCGGTTTCCCCGGCAAATACTATGCGACAATATTCCGCCTGATGCAGGGCGGCAATGTTTTTCGACAGTAAACCTAGTTCAAAAAATAATGAAAAAATCTTCCTTAGCATTCCTGGTCGGCGCCATCGTGGTGGCAGGCGGCGGCGTCTGGTACGCGACGCACTCAACGGCCGAACAGCCGAAAACCGCCAGCGGCGCGGGCGCACAAGGCCCGACCACCGTCAGCGTCATCGCGCCGGTGCGCCAGGATGTGCCGGTGGTGCTGCAAGCGAACGGCACCGTCACGCCGATCAGCACGGTGGACCTGCATCCGCAAACCACCAGCACCATCGCCAAGGTGCACATCAAGGAAGGCCAGTTCGTCAAATCGGGCGAGCTGATGTTCACGCTGGACGACCGCAGCGAGCGCGCCAATGTCGACAAGGCCCAGGCCCAGGTCGCGCGCGACCAGGCCGCGCTGGCCGACTACGAACGCCAGTACAAACGCTCGACGGAGCTGCTGGCCAAAGGCTTCATCGCCCAGGGCGCCGTCGACACGCTCAAGAGCCAGGTCGATTCGGCCCGCGCGCTGCTGCAGTCCGATGTCGCCGCCGCCCGCTCGGTCGGCGTCGACGCCAGCTACACCGCGATCCGCGCGCCGATGAACGGCCGCGTCGGCGCCATCAACGTCTATCCGGGCAGCCTGGTGCAGCTGGCCACCTCGCTGGCCACCATCACCCAGCTCGACCCGATCACGGTATCGTTCACCTTGCCGGAGTCGGCGCTGGCCGGCCTGCTGCAGGCGCAGCGCGAGGGCGCGGTGCCGGTCAAGGTGGTGCAGGGCAACGCCGACAAGGAGATCAGCGGCGCCCTGAGCTTCATCGACAACACCGTCGACCCGGTCGCCGGCGTGATCCGCGTGAAAGCCCAGTTCGACAACAGGGACACCCGTTTGTGGCCGGGCCAGTACGTCAACACCAAGCTTATCTCGCAGGTGTTGAAAGACGCCATGGTGATACCGCAAAACGCCATCATCAGCAACACCCGCGGCACCTTCATCTACGCGGTCGACGCCGACCAGTCGGCCAAGGTGGTCAACATCAAGCGCCTGTACGCGTTCGGCGAAAGCGCCGCCGTGTCCGGCCTGAGCGGCAACGAGAAAGTCATCGTCGACGGCAAGCAGAACCTGCGGCCGGGCGGCAAGGTGCGTATCGCCGGGGCCGACAAGCCTGCCGATGCGACCAAACAGAAAGGCTGAGCATGAACCTTTCCGAGTTATGCATCCGCCGCCCCGTGATGGTGGTGCTGCTGTCGCTGAGCCTGATACTGGCCGGCGTGCTGTCGTACTTCTACATCCCGGTCGCCGCGCTGCCGAGCTACAACACCCCGGTCATCAACGTCTCGGCCGACCTGCCGGGCGCCGCGCCGGACACGATGGCCTCGTCCGTCGCGCTGCCGCTGGAAAAGCAGTTCTCCACCATCGCCGGCCTGGCGCTGATCACCTCCACCAACACGCTGGGCAACTCCTCGCTGACGCTGGAGTTCGACCCCAGCGTCAACGTCAACGAAGCGGCGGTCGACGTGCAGGCGGCGCTGCTGCGCGCCCAGCGCCAGTTGCCGATCGAGATGACCGACCTGCCGTCCTACCGCAAGGTCAACCCGGCCGACGCGCCGGTGCTGTTCATGACCATGAACTCGCCGTCGCTGACCCTGGCCGAGCTGAACGACTACGCCGAAAACCTGATCGCGCCGTCGCTGTCGACGCTGCCGGGCGTGGCGCAGGTGAGCGTCAACGGCCAGAAGCGTTTCGCCGTGCGGGTGCGCGCCAAGTCCGAGCTGATGAACGCCCGCAACCTGACGCTGGATGAATTGCAGCAGGCGATCAAGTCGGCCAACGCCAACACGCCGCTGGGCATCCTCGACGGCCCGAGCCAGACGCTGACCATCCAGGGCAACGCCCAGCTGATGAAGGCCTCCGAATTCGCCGAGCTGATCGTCGCCCAGCGCAACGGCCAGCCGGTGCGCCTGAAGGACGTGGCGACGGTGGAGGACAGCTTCCAGTCGGTCAAGACCGCCGGCAGCTACAACGGCGAGCGCTCCATCGTGCTGCTGGTGCAGCGCCAGCCGGACGCCAACACCGTGCAGGTGGTCGACGGCGTGCGCCGCCTGCTGCCGCGCTTCAAGAACCAGTTGCCGGCGTCGATCAACATCAACCTGGTCAACGACCGCTCGGTGTCGATCCGCGAAGCCATCCACGACGTCAACCTGACCCTGCTGCTGACCATCTTCCTGGTGGTGCTGGTGATCTTCCTGTTCCTGCGCCGCGCGGCCGCGACCTTCATCCCGGCCATCACGATGCCGATCTCGCTGCTGGGCGCGCTGGCCCTGCTGTACGCCTTCGGCTACAGCCTCGACAACGTTTCCCTGCTCGGCATCACGCTGGCGGTCGGCCTGGTGGTGGACGACGCCATCGTGGTGTTGGAGAACATCGTCCGCCACATCGAGCTGGGCAAGAAGCCGCTGCAAGCCTCGTTGATCGGCGCCAGGGAGATGGGCTTCACCATCATCTCGATCTCGGTCTCGCTGGTGGCCGTGTTCATTCCGATCTTCTTCATGCCGGGCGTGATCGGGCTGATGTTCCATGAATTCGCCGTGGTGGTGGCGCTGTCGGTGCTGGTGTCGGCCGCGGTGTCGCTGATGCTGGTGCCGATGCTGGCTAGCCGCCTGCTGCCGGCCGACGCCATCGATCCCGAGCACGACAAGGGCGGCTTCATCGGCCGCTGGTTCGAGGCCGGCTTCACCGCGCTGCGCAACGGCTATGTGCTTACGCTGGACATCGCGCTGCACCACCGCTACATCGTGCTGGCGGCGGCGATCGGCACCTTCGCGCTGACGGCGGTGCTGTACATCACGATACCGAAAGGCTTCTTCCCGGAGGAAGACCTGGGCCAGATCCGCGTCAACACCGAAGCGTCGGAAGACATCTCGTCGGCCTCGCTGATGGACTTGCAGGAGCGCGTGGCGGCCGTCATCAAGGCCGATCCGAATGTGCAGGACGTGACCTCCTTCGTCGGCGGCGGCAACAGCGGCCGCATGTTCCTGGTGCTCAAGCCGCGCGGCCAGCGCCAGAAAATGCCGCAGGTGCTGGACAGCCTGCGCAAGGCCACCAAGCAGGTGGCCGGCATCTCGGTCTACCTGAGTCCGGTGCAGAACCTGCAGCTGGGCGGACGCCAGTCCAAGAGCCGCTACCAGTACACGCTGCAATCGGTCAGCCCCGGCGCGCTCAACGACTGGGCGCAAAAATACCTCGACAAGCTGCGCGCCGATCCCGAGTTCCGCGACGTCACCAGCGATTCGCAGAACAAGGGCCTGCAGGCCTCGCTGAAGATCGACCGCGACAAGGCCAACAACCTCGGCGTGGCCATCGGCGATGTGCGCACCGCGCTCTACCTGGCCTTCGGCGAACGCCAGGTGTCCACTATTTATTCGCCGGCCGCCAGCTACTACGTGATCCTGGAGGCGGCCACCGCCGACCGCCAGTTCGACGATGCGCTGACCCGTATCTCGGTGCGCAACAAGAGCGGCAACCTGGTGCAGCTGTCCAGCTTTGCCACGGTCGAGCGCACCATCGGCCCGACCGCCGTCAACCACCAGGGCCAGCTGCAGGCGATCACCTTGTCGTTCAACCTGGCGCCGGACGTCCCGCTGGGCAAGGCCACCGCCAAGATCGACCAGATGGGCATGGACATGCATTTGCCGCCGTCCATCATCACCAACTACGGCGGCGACGCGGCGGTGTTCCAGAGTTCGCAAAGCAGCCAGCTGATCCTGATCATCGCCGCGCTGGGCGTGATCTACGTGCTGCTGGGCGTGCTGTACGAGAGCTACATCCACCCGCTGACCATCCTGGCCGGCCTGCCGTCGGCCGCGGTGGGCGCCTTGCTGACCTTGCGCCTGTTCAACCTGGACCTGACGATGATCGCCATCATCGGCATCCTGATGCTGATCGGTATCGTCAAGAAGAACGCCATCATGATGATCGACTTCGCGCTGCACGTGCAGCGCAACGAAGGCCGCACCCCGGCCGAGGCGATCCGCGAAGCCTGCGTGCTGCGCTTCCGCCCGATCATGATGACCACCATGGCGGCGCTGATGGGCGCCTTGCCGATCGCGCTGGGCCTGGGCGCCGGCGCCGAGCTGCGCCAGCCGCTCGGTCTGGCTGTTGTTGGCGGCCTGATCTTCTCGCAAGTGATCACGCTGTACATCACGCCGGTCATCTACCTGTTCCTCGACAAGTACAGCGGCAGCGGACCGATGAGCGACGCCGAGCTGGTCGCCGGCGACGTCCCGGCCGCCGACGGTGTGCACGCCGTACCACTGAAGGCCGTGAACACGGTGAAGCATTGAGCGGTAGCAAGTTGCTTTAAAGACCGTTTCTTTATCATGGGCAAGTTGACCACGATAAAGGACGGTTGCCCATGAAACGCTACAGTGTCACCATCATCGGCATGGGCCCGCGCGGGCTCAGCGCTTTTGAGCGCATCGCCGCCATCGCCGCCAGCCGCCAGCTGCCGCTGGACCTCCACCTGATCGAACCGGGCGACTGCGGCCCTGGCGTGCACGGCACGCGCCAGCCGCAGCACCTGCTGATCAACACCATCGCCAGCCAGGTCACGCTGTTTCCCGCGCCCGGCGCGGTGCAGTACCCGCCGGTGTGCGCCACGCCCTCGCTGACGGCGTGGGCGCGCCAGGCCGGCTACCGCCGCGTCGGCGAGCGCTACTATCAACTTGGCGACCACGGCGGCGCCGACATCACCGAAGCGGACTACCTGCCGCGCAGCCTGCTGGGCGAATACCTGGCCTGGGCCTACCGCCAGATCGCCGCCGCGCTGCCGTCCAGCGTGCGCCTGAGCCACCACCGCCTGCGCGCGCGCGACATGTGGCGCCTGCCCGACGGCAGTTGCGCCGTCGAGCTCGACACCGGCTACCTGGTGCACAGCGATTTCGTCTTCCTGACCACCGGCCACAGCCGCAATCAGCCCAGCGAGCTGGACGAAAAGCTGGCCCAGTTCGCCCGCGAGCATGCGCGCCACAACAGCCGGTTGGCCTTTGTCCGCCATGCCTATCCGCTGGAGCAGCTCAACGGCATCGGCGCCGGCGCCCGCGTCGCCATCCAGGGCCTGGGCCTGAGCGCGCACGACATCATCGCCGAGCTGACGGTGGGGCGGGGCGGGGT
Organism: Duganella rhizosphaerae; assembly: GCF_040364205.1. Classification (NCBI taxonomy): domain Bacteria; kingdom Pseudomonadati; phylum Pseudomonadota; class Betaproteobacteria; order Burkholderiales; family Oxalobacteraceae; genus Duganella; species Duganella rhizosphaerae. The sequence goes on along the minus strand of NZ_BPWK01000016.1, from coordinate 164,114 downwards.
CTTCGTGCGCGGCGAGCACGGCTTGCGCTACCAGCGTTCCGGCGGCGAGCCGCAGCTGACCCTGTGCTCGCGCAACTGCCTGCCGGCCGCCGCGCGCGGCGTCAACCAGAAGGGACTGGACGGCCGCCACCAGCCGCACTATTTCACGCCGGACGCGGTGGCCGCGCTGCGCCGCCTGGCGCTGGTCTCGCGCGGCAGCCGCCAGCTGGACTTCGAGCGCGAACTGCTGCCGCTGCTCAAGCGCGAAATGGCCTGGGTCTACCGCGGCACGCTGGCCGGGGCGGTCCCGGATCCCGCCGGCTTCGTGCTGACGGCGGAAGACGATGCGCTGATCGACCAGCTGCTGTTCCCGCTGCGCGGACGCCAGTTCGCCACCCTGGACGCGTTCCGCGCATTCTTCGACGGCTGGCTGCGCGAGGACCTGGCCGAAGCAAAACTGGGCAATGTTGGCAGTGCGATCAAGGCCGCCACCGACGTGCTGCGCGACGTGCGCGCCAGCTTGCAGGCGGCGATCGAGCATGGCGGGCTGACGCCGGCTTCGCACCGCCAGTTCCTCGAGCTCTACCACCCGGCCATCAACCGCAGCGCCTTCGGGCCGCCGCTGCGGCGCAACCAGGAACTGCTGGCGCTGATGGACGCCGGCGTGATCGAGATCCAGTCCGGGCCCCACAGCAGCATCGAGCTCGACGAGCGCAACGCGTGCTACGTGCTGAGCACGCAATTCGGCGGCGAGGTCGTCCGACACGCGGTCGATGTGTTGCTGATCGCCCGCCTGGACGGCTTTTTCCCGGCCAGCGACGATTCCTTACTCATCCGTAATATTCTCAAAAGAGGCCTGGCGCGGCCGTATTTCAACGGCAGTTTCCACCCCGGCGGCCTCGACATCGACCCCGCCGGCCGGCCGCGTGACGACTTCGGCCAGCTTTCCCGCAACCTGTGGGCGCTGGGCTACCTGGTCGAGGGGGCGCACTACTACACGCACGCCTTGCCCCGGCCGCAAATGCGCTCGCGCCAAGTGCTGGACGCGGACCGCAGCGTGCACGCCATGGTGGCCCTGATGGACGCCATCCCCCAGCCCGACATCCGCCACGCGGCCGCCCCGGCCCCCTCGGCGGCGTTGCGCCACGTCACTTTGTGAAGCCGATTGATACATACGGTAACACCCGTCAAGACACGGAACTTGTAAGCTGTTCCTGATAAATTCCCTGGAGCGCACGCGCCGCTGTCCGGCGCGTTATCATGGCCTTGCACAGCGGTTCCCAAAACGGTGGGACTCTGGCACTATGGCCGCATTTTGTCGACTTCGTTCCAACCAAGGTTTGCTATTTTGCATCACGATTCCCATTTACTCTCTGCAAATTCCGAATATTGCGAAACTTGCGGCCAGCGTTTGCCTGAGGCTGGGGAGCGGTTCGCCGCGTGGGATCGTAAGTCGCAGTCCAACCGGATCGGCGTCGGCATTTCCATCGCCTTGCACTTGCTGGGCGTGCTGTACTACTTCCTTTCGCCCACGCCGAAGACCACCCATTCCGCGCCGCCCAAGGGCGGGGTGATGGTCTACATCGCGCCGCTGCCGGACAAGCCGCAGAACAAGCCGCAGCAGAAGAAACCCGAAGTGTCCAAGGCCACCAAGCCGCCGCCGCCGCGCAAGCAGGTCGCCACCAAGGACGCGCCGGCCGCCATCCGTCCCAAGCTGGAGACCTATGTGCCGCCGGTGCAGGCGACGATGACGCCGCCGCCCGAACAGGACATGTCCGAGATGATCGCCAAGCGCCGCGCCGCGCGCGAGGCCAACAACCCGCAACCGGCGCCGAGCGCCCCGGCCGAGAGCGACGCCGAGCGCTCGCTGCGCATCGCCAAGGGCAACATCGCCGGCGCCCAGGGCCGCACCAGCGGCGCCGACAAGGACGACACCGGCGGCATCTTCCAGGTCGACAAGAGCTACCACAGCGCCGACGTGAAGTTCCGCGGCTGGAACACCAACTTCAAGCGCCGCTGGCTGCAGCAGATCCACGTCGAGCAGGGCGCCGAGCAGGATATCGAGACCGCCGTGGCCAAGGAAATGGTCAAGATCATCCGCAAGGAAAAGCCGGGCGATTTCGAATGGGAATCGCGCCGCCTGGGCAAAGTGGTGACGATGAGCGCCCGCAAGGAAGACGAAAAGGAGCTGATCGCCTTCTTGCTGAAGGAAATGTTCCCCGAGTACGCGCGCGGCGCCGGGCGCTGATTTGCCAAAAAACTACGGTTTGATCCCTGAAATCCGCCGCTGGTCGCAAAAACCCTGATAGCTTGGCAACTTTATCTTAAGGTAACGTTGCCGCGGACTGCGTCCGTTTCCCTATCAGGAGATTGTGTTCCATGCTATCGATCAAACAGCTGAGCAAGACCTACGCCAACGGCGTCAAGGCCATCAACGACGTCACCCTCGACATCCCCAACGGCATGTTCGGCTTGCTGGGCCCCAACGGCGCCGGCAAATCGTCGCTGATGCGCACCATCGCCACGCTGCAAGACCCCGATAGCGGCAGCATCCATTTCGACGGCCTCGACGTGCTGGCCCAGCCCGAGGCGCTGCGCCGCCAGCTCGGCTACCTGCCGCAGGACTTCGGCGTCTACCCCAAGGTCACGGCCGAGGTGCTGTTGAACCACTTTGCTGTGCTCAAAGGCCTGACCGCGCGCGGCGAGCGCAAGGAAGCGGTCGAAGCGCTGCTGCAGCAGACCAATCTGTGGGAAGCGCGCAAGCGCGGCCTGGGCACGTATTCGGGCGGCATGCGCCAGCGCTTCGGCATCGCCCAGGCGCTGCTGGGATCGCCACGGCTGGTGATCGTCGACGAACCCACCGCCGGCCTCGACCCCGACGAACGCAACCGCTTCCTCAATCTGCTGGCCAAGATCGGCGAGCAGGTGGTGGTGATCCTGTCGACCCACATCGTCGACGACGTCACCGACCTGTGCCCGCGCATGGCGATGATCGTCAAGGGCGAGGTGCTGCTGCAGGGCGAGCCGCAGGCCGCCATCGACACGCTGAAGAACAAGGTCTGGCGCCGCAGCGTCAGCGCCGAGGCCTTGCCAGAATACCAGCAGCGCATGAACGTGCTGCACACCCGCCTGGTCGGCGGCAAGCCGCAGATCAACGTGTTTGCCGACAGCCAGCCGGACGATGGTTTCGTTGCGGTGGAGGCGGACCTGGAAGACGTCTACTTCCTGCATGTGCGCAACGCGGGCCGTGCTGCCGCCGCCGCGGTCTGAGGGGCGCGCCATGTTAATGGAATTCTTTAAATTCGACTTGCGCTACCAGCTGCGCCAGCCGCTGCTGTGGGTCACCGGCATGATCCTGGGCCTGATGGCCTTCGGCGCCGCCACCAGCGACGCCATCCAGGTCGGCGGCGCGATCGGCAATGTGCACCGCAACGCGCCGGTGGTGGTGGCTCAGCTGATGGGCTCGTTCACCGTGGTGTCGACCTTCATCGTCACCATCTTCATCGCCGGCACCGTGCTGCGCGACAGCGAGGTCGGCATCTCCGACATGCTGTTCGCCACGCCGATGCGCAAGTACCAATACCTGGCCGGGCGCTTCATCGCCGGGCTGGTCGCTTGCCTGGCGATCTTCGTGCTGATCGCCGTCGGCCTGCTGCTGGGGCCGTTGATGCCCTGGGTCGACACCGCCCGCGTCGGCCCGCAGCCGCTGTTTGCCTACCTGTGGGCCTTCGGCTTCTTCGTCATCCCCAACCTGGTGTTCATCGGCGCCTTGCTGATGCTGCTGGCCTCCACCACGCGTTCGATGATGCTGGTCTATGTCGGCGTGCTGGGCTTCTTCGTGCTGTGGATCGTGGCCGGCGTGTTCACCCGCGACATCAACAACGAATGGACCGCCGTGCTGCTCGATCCGTTCGGCGTGCGCGCCTTTAGCCGCGCCGTGCGCTACTTCTCCACCGCCGAATCGAACGCCGGCCTGCCGCCGTTCAGCGGCTTCCTGCTGGCCAACCGCGCGCTGTGGCTGGTGGTGGCGTTGATCTTCTTCGGCGCCACGCTGGCGTTGTTCAAGCCGCAGCGCGCCGGCACCGGCCGCCGCTGGTTCGGCAAGGCCAAGCCGGACGCCGCCGGCGCGGCGCCTGCGCCGTCCCACCTGGCGCTGCCGCGCACGGTGGCGCGCTTTGGCGCATCGACCGGCTGGATCCAGTGCTGGCACATCCTGCGCTTCGACGCCATGGGCGTGTTCAAGAGCGTGCCCTTCCTGGTGATGCTGCTGTTCGGCGTGCTGAACTTCGTCGGCGGCGCCACCCAGGCCGGCGCCAACTTCGGCACCACCGTCTATCCGGTCACCGGCCTGATGCTGCGCACCCTGTCCAGCAGCTTCAACTTCATGCTGATCATCGTGCTGACCTTCTATGCCGGTGAGCTGATCTTCAAGGAACGCCAGGTCAAGATCGCCGACGTCAGCGACGCCATGCCGGTGCCGGACTGGGCGCCGTTGCTGGCCAAGTCCATCGCGTTGGTCGGCGTGATCTTCGGCTTCCTGCTGGCCGGCGTGCTGGCGGCCGCGTGCTTCCAGCTGGTCAAGGGCGGCACGCCGATCGAGGCGGGCCTGTATCTGAAAGGCATCTTGCTGGAATCGGCGTTCTTCGTGCTGATGGGCATGATGGCGCTGGCGCTGCAGGTGCTGACCAACAACAAGTTCCTCGGCTACCTGCTGGTGATCGTGCTGATGGTGTCGCAGATCGTGCTGAACATCATGCACTTCGACCACAACCTGTACAACTTCGCCTCCCTGCCTGGCCTGAGCTATTCGGACATGAACGGCTACGGCCACTTCCTCAAGGGCTGGTCGTGGTTCGGCGTCTACTGGGGCCTGTTCACCCTGGCGCTGCTGGTGCTGGCGCAGGCGTTCTGGGTGCGCGGCCTGGCGCGTCCGTGGCGCGAGCGCGTGCGCGTGGCGGCCGGCCGCCTGAAGGGCCGCTCCGGCTTCGCGCTGGCGCTGTTGCTGGCCGGCTTTGCCGGCAGCGGCGGCTGGATCTTCTACAACACCAACGTGCTCAACAAGTACGAAGCGTCCGATGTGGCGATGGACAATCTGGCCCGCTATGAAAAGCTGTACCGCCAGTACAAGGGCTTGCCGCAGCCGCGCATCACCGACGTGCGCGCCGATGTCGACATCTATCCGACCGAGCGCCGGGTGGCGATCCGCGGCCGCTACCTGATGGAAAACAAGACCGGCGCGCCGCTGGACGTGCTGCGCATCCAGAGCAATCCCCTGATCGACACGCGCTTCGACAACCTGCCGCCGCACCAGGTGGTGCTGGACGATAAGATCGCCGGCTTCAGCATCATCAAGCTGGCGCAGCCGCTGGCGGCGGGCGCGCGGCTGGACCTGTCGTTCAACGTCGACGTGCACAACCAGGGCTTCACCAACAGCGGCGCCGCCGACAGCGTCAACCTGAACGGCACCTTCTTCAACAACGCCGCGTTCTTCCCGCACTTCGGCTACAACCAGCAGATCGAGCTGACCGACCGCAACGAACGCCGCAAGCGCGGCCTGGGCGAGCCGGTGCGCATGGCCAAGCTGGAGGACGAGTCGGCGCGCGCCAACACCATCTTCAGCGACGAGGCGGACTGGATCAACTTCGAGACCACGGTCTCGACCAGCGCCGACCAGATCGCGATCGCCCCCGGCTACCTGCAGAAGCGCTGGGAGCAGAATGGCCGCCGCTATTTTCACTACAAGATGGACCGGCCGATGGTGCCGTTCTTCGCCTACCTGTCGGCCCGCTGGGACGTGCGCAAGGGCGAGTGGCACGGCTTGCCGATCGAGATCTATTACGACAGCAAGCACGCCTACAACGTCGACCGCATGATCAGCTCGGCGCAGAAGTCGCTCGACTATTTCGAGGCCAACTACACCCCGTACCAGCACAAGCAGGTGCGGGTGCTGGAGTTCCCGAACTACCAGCGCTTCGCGCAATCGTTCGCCAACACCATTCCGTATTCGGAGGCGATCGGCTTCATCGCCGACCTGCGCGACAAGGATGACATCGACTACGTCTACTACGTCACCGCGCACGAGATGGCTCACCAGTGGTGGGGCCACCAGGTGGTCAGCGCCAATATGCAGGGCTCGACCATGCTGATCGAATCGCTGGCGCAGTACTCGGCGCTGATGGTGATGGAGAAGGAATACGGCCGCGACAAGCTGCGCCGCTTCCTGCGCTTCGAGCTGGACCAGTACCTGCGCGAACGCGGCGGCGAGCTGGTGGAAGAGCAGCCGCTGATGCGCGTGGAAAACCAGCAGTACATCCACTACCGCAAGGGCAGCCTGGTGTTCTACCGCCTGCGCGACGAGATCGGCGAGGCCGCGCTCAACCGCGCGCTCAAGCGCTTCCTGACCGACAAGGCTTACCAGCAGGCGCCGTACGCCACCAGCCGCGAGCTGCTGGCCTATATCCGCGCCGAGGCGCCGCAGGACAAGCAGGCGTTGATCACCGACCTGTTCGAGAAGATCGTCTTCTACGACAACCGCGTGACTGAGGCCAAGGCGCACAAGCGCGCCGACGGCCAGTGGGACGTGACGATGACGCTGCACCTGGCCAAGATGGAGGCGGACGGCAAGGGCAAGGAGACGCCGCGCGCGTACGACGAGCCGGTGGAGATCGCCGTGTTCGCCCGCGCCAAGGGGGCCAAGGAGCGCGACGAGCGCGTGCTGTTCACGGACAAGCGCGTGTTGCAGGGCAGCGACCCGGTGGTGACCGTCACGGTCAGGGAGCAGCCGTTCGACGTCGGCGTCGATCCCTACAACAAGCTGATCGACCGCGTCTCGCGCGACAACCGCAAGGAAGTCAGCGTCGAATAAACCGGATTTGCGAAAAATCGTTACACTAAATGACAAGTTAGTGAATTGACAAATCTATCATCGGCGGAGATACTTCCCCGATGATAGAACTTCGCGAGATCCGCAAGACCTACCGCCAGGGCGGCAACGACATCCGTGCACTCGACGGCATCGACCTGCATATCGCGCCCGGCGAGTTTGTCGCCATCATGGGGCCGTCCGGCTCCGGCAAATCGACCCTGCTCAACGTGCTGGGCGCGCTGGACCGGCCCGACAGCGGCCGCTACCGCCTGGCCGAGGACGAGATCAGCGCCCTCGACGACGACGCCGCCTCCGAAGTGCGCAACCGCCGCATCGGCTTCGTGTTCCAATCCTTCCACCTGCTGCCGCGCCTGACCGTGCTGGAAAACGTGTTGCTGCCGCAGCGCTACGCCCGCGACGCCGATCCCGAAGCGGCCGGCCGCGCGGTTGCGCTGCTGGAGCGCATCGGCCTGGGCGAGCGCACCGGCCACCTGCCGGGCCAGCTGTCCGGCGGCCAGTTGCAGCGCGCCGCCATCGCCCGCGCGCTGCTGAACCGTCCGGCGCTGCTGCTGGCCGACGAGCCCACCGGCAATCTCGATTCCAAAAGCGCCGCCGACGTGATGGCGCTGCTGAAGGAGCTGCACATGGGCGGCCAGACGCTGGTGCTGGTGACGCACGACCCGGACATCGCCGCCGGCGCCCAGCGCACCATCCACCTGCGCGACGGCCGCATCGACGCCGGTGCCGCATGAGACCGCGCCTGAAACGCTCCACCATCGCCGTGCTGTGCGCCTTGCCGCTGCTGGCCGCCGGCATTGCCGCCGCCGTCTCGTCCGCCAGCGCGTCGCACTCCGCGCCATCCGCAGCCTCATCCGCGCCACATGCGGCCGCCGGCGACCCGGCGCCGGCCAGGCGCCCGGTGTTGCTGACCGGCGAAGTCGAGGCGCTGGACACGCAGACCATCGTGGTGCCGCCGTCGAATTCGTCGCCGCTGGTGCTGCGCAACTTCGTGGCCGAGGGCACGCCGGTCAAGGCCGGCGACCTGGTGCTGCGCATCGAAACCGGCGGCGCCGCGAATATCGACCGCCTGAAGACCGAACTGGAACGCACCATCGCCCGCGTCGAACGCGACACCGCAAATCTGGAGGCGGGTGCGATCGACACCGAGAAGGCCTTGATCAGCGCCGAGGCCGCGCTGGCCAAGGCCAAGGTCGACGCCGCGCTGCCCAAGCTGCAGATCACGGCGCTGAACTACGACCGCTTCCAGGCCGAGCTGGACCGCGCCACCCGCGACCTGGCGATCAAGCTCGAAGCGCGCGACAACTACCGCCAGTCGGTGCTCCGCCGCCGCGAGGACGGCGAGCTGGAAGTGAAGAAATTGCAGATCAACCTGGCCTTCCAGACCGTCCAGCTGAAGCAGTCCGAAGTGCGCGCCGCGCGCGACGGCGTGGTGGTGCACGGCTACAGCCCGTGGAAGGGCGAGCGCTTCGAGGAAGGCTCTTCGGCCTGGCCCGGCAACGCCGCCGGCGTGGTGCAGGGCGACGGCCAGATGGCCGTCACGGCCTGGGTGCTGGAGGCGGACCGGCCCTACCTGTCCGAAGGCCAGGAGCTTGGCCTGCGCTTCGACGCCTTGCCCGGCGCCGCGCTGACCGGCAAGATCGCCGCCATCACCAGCGCGCCGGAAGCGCGCGCCAGTTGGGGCAGCGGACGCTACTTCCGCGTCAAGATCAGCCTGCCGGAAGGGCATGGCTTGCCGCTGGTGGCGGGCATGAGCGTGTTTGCCGAACCGCACGCCGCCGCCGCCGCCGCGCGCCGGCCGGCCATCGCCGCCGAGCCGCCGGCCATCGAGGGCGAGATCGCCTCGCGCCAGGCGCTGCCGGTATCGCCGCCGTCCATTCCGTATGTGTGGCAATACAAGCTGGCCAGCATCGCGCCGGAGGGCACGCTGGTCAACGCCGGCCAGCCGATCGCGCAATTCGAAGCGGGCGAGGTCACCAACCAGCTGATGCAGCAGCAAGGCCAACTGAAGGAAAAACAGCGCGCGCTGGAAAAGCTGTTGCTCGACCAGGCCGAGGCCGACCGCGCCGGCGAGCTGGCCGTGGCCGAAGCACAGAGCAACGCGGAGAAGGCCGAGCGCAAGGCGACCCAGCCGAAGGAGCTGATACGCCGCGTCGATTACGACAAGCTGGTCATCGAGCGCACCGAAAAAAACGCGCTGGCCAAGCTGGCCGTGACCCAGCGCGCCGTGCAGATCCGCGCCCGCCATGCCGAGCTCACCGGCCTGCAGGCGGAAGTGGCCGACACCCAGCTGCAACTGAACGCGCTGACCAAGGGCCAGGCGGCGATGACCGTGCTGGCGCCGCGCAAGGGATTGCTGATGTACCGCACCAGCTTCTCGGGTGAAAAATTCGTGGTCGGCAGCCAGGTGTGGATGGGCCTGTCGGTCGCCACGCTGGCCGATCCCGACCAGCTCTACATCAACGCCACCGTGCCGGAGGCGCAGGCGTCCAGCGTGCACATCGGGCAGGCGGCGCGCGTGACCGTGCCGGGCGCGAACCAGGCGCTCAATGCGCACGTGGTCGCGCTGGGACGGGCCTTCCACGGCAAGTCCAGCGCGCAATCGACCATCGTGCGCAATCTCGAACTGCAGTTTGACGATGCACCGGCGGGCCTCAAGCCGGGCGCCGCGGTGCAGGCGGTGCTGGTCGCCGACGCGCGCGGCAGGGAGCGCAAGCCATGAACAAGACACTGCTGTCATTGATGTTGCTGGCGCTGGCCGGCTGCGGCGGCGACGCCTCGACCGCGCCCGGCGCCATCGAAACGCTGGCCGCGCGGCCCTGGGCCGAAACGCTGGCGGTCGATGGCGAAATCAAGGCCGCCGCCAGCACCACGCTGCCTGTGCCCGGCAGCGGTTGGAGCAATCGCGTGCTGGTGTCCATGGTGGCCGACGGCAGCGCCGTCCGCAAGGGCGACGTGGTGGCGCGCTTCGACGCGCCGCAGGCCCGCATGGAATTGTCGCAGGCCGAACTGGAACTGCTGCGCAAGACCATCGCCGAAGCCGCCAACACCGGCAATGCCGCCGTCGAGCGCAGCACGCTGGCCGGCGAGCGGGCCAAGGTCGAGGACGACCTCGGCCTGAGCCAGCGCTACGCCAAGGTCGACCTGACCATCTTCGCCCGCAACACCATCCTCGACGCGCTGGCCGACGTCGGCTTCCTCAGCACCAAGCGCAGCTACCTGGACTGGAAGGGCGGCCAGGCGCAGGCGCGCACGGCGGCGCAAAGCGCGGTGCTGCACTCGCAGCGCGACAGCGTGGCGCAGACCGCCAAGCGCAACAGCGACAGCCTGGCCGCGCTGGAACTGGTGGCGCCGCACGACGGTGTGTTCCTGCTGGTGCCGCGCTGGGACGGCGCCAAGCCGGAGATCGGTTCCAACCAGTCGGCCGGGCAGGAATTCGGCACCTTGCCCGACCTGCAGCAACTGGTGGCGCACTTCAGCGTGGCCGAGGGCCAGGCTTACGGCCTGAAAGCCGGCTTGCCGGTGCAGGTGCGCCTGGCCGGCACCGGCACCGCGCTGACCTTGACCGTGACCCGCGTCGGCAGCAGCGCCAGCACCACGTCCACCGAATCGCCGGTCAAGTACAGCGATTTCGACGCCGCCATTCCCAACGATGCCGCGCTCAAGCTGGGCCTGAAGCCGGGCCAGGCCTTGCGTGGCACGGTGCAACTGGTGACCCGGCCGGCCGCGCTGACCGTGCCCAATCTGGCGCTGGTGCAGGAAGGCTCAGGCTACGCCGTCTACACGGACGAGCAGGGCAAGCCGGTGCGGCACAAGATCGAGCTGGGCCAGCGCGGCCCGGTGCGTAGCGAACTCAAAAGCGGATTGACGGCCGGAGCGCGCATCGTGCTGCTGCCACCGTCGACGGCGGAGAAGTCATGAATCTGGCATTGATACGGGAGGCCTTGACCGAACTCCAGCGGCGCAAGCTGCGCACCGGATTGACCTTGCTGGGCATGATCTTCGGCGTCGCCGCCATCGTCGCCATGCTGGCGGTGGGCGAGGGCAGCAAGCGCGAGGCGCTGCGGCTGGTGGCCGAGCTGGGCCTGGACAACGTGCTCATTGAAAGCAAGGCCATCGACCCCGAGCATCTGAAGGAAATCCGCACGCGTTCGCTGGGCCTGTCCGCGGCCGACGCCGACGCGGTCTTGTCGGTGGTGCCGGGCGCGCAGTCGGTGGCGTTGAAAAAGGAAATCAAGGTCGAGCAGCTGGTGCTGGGCGACAAGGTGGTGACGGGGCGCGCGTATGCGGTGTCGCCGTCGTATGCGGCGCATGGCGGCATGCAGGTGGCCAGTGGCCGCTGGCTGGCGGTGCAGGACGGCGCCACGCTGGCGCCGGTGTGCGTGGTCGGCGCGCGGCTGGCGCACACCTTGTTCGGCGACGGCCCGGCCGTCGGCCAGCGGGTCAAGCTCAACCATGTGTGGCTGGAAGTGGTCGGTGTGCTGGCCGACCGCGCGCAGAGCAAGTCCGATTTCGAAGGCGTCAAGCTGGGACTGGATGACGAGCGTTTGTTCGTGCCCTGGGAGACGGGGCGCGCGCGCTTTGCCTTCAAGCGCATCGAGGACGAGGTGGACGGCATCAGCGTGCGCCTGGGCGCCGGCGTGGCGCCGGACAGCGCGGCCCGCGTGCTGCAGGCGCTGATCGCGCAACGCCACGGCGGCGCCGACGACACCAACCTGATCGTGCCGATGGGCCTGTATCGCCAGAATCAGCAGACGCAGCGCATCTTCACCATCGTCATGAGTTCGATCGCGGCGGTGTCGTTGTTGGTGGGCGGCATCGGCATCATGAACATCATGCTGGCCAATGTGCTGGAGCGGCGCCGCGAAGTGGGGCTGAAGCGGGCGCTGGGCGCGCGCCGGCGGGATGTGGTCGAACAGTTTTTGGCGGAGGCGCTGGTGATCGCCGTCAGCGGTGCCTTGCTGGGTGTGGTGCTGGGTGCGATCGCCGCCTACAGCATTGCCGCGCTGGCGGGTTGGTCGGTCGCGTGGTCGCCGCTGAGTTTGATTGTGGCGGTGCTGCTGTGCGTGGGCGTGGGCTTGGCGTTCGGCGTGTTCCCGGCCCGCCAGGCGGCCGCGCTCGACCCGATCGCCGCCCTGCGCAGCGACGGCTAAAAAAAACGGGGGTCAGATCTGACATTCGGACACGAGCTCTGCCGTAGATAGCGTTACGGCAGAGCTCGTGTCCGAATGTCAGATCTGACCCCCGTTGTTTATTTTTGCGCCTTGAGCAGGCGGGCGACGTCCAGCGCGAAGTAGGTCAGCACTGCGTCGGCGCCGGCGCGCTTGAACGCCAGCATCGACTCCATCATCACCTTGTCATGGTCCAGCCAGCCATTTTGCGCGGCGGCTTTGATCATCGCGTACTCGCCGCTGACCTGGTAGGCAAAGGTCGGCACCTTGAACTCATCCTTCACGCGGCGCACGATGTCCAGGTAAGGCATGCCAGGCTTGACCATCACCATGTCCGCGCCTTCGGCCAAGTCCAGGCCCACTTCGCGCAGGGCTTCGTCACTGTTGGCCGGGTCCATCTGGTAGGTGTTCTTGTCGCTCTTGCCCAGGTTCTTGGCCGAGCCGACCGCGTCGCGGAACGGGCCGTAGAAGGCCGACGCATACTTGGCCGAATACGCCATGATGCGGGTGTGGATGTGCCCGTGCGCCTCCAACGCCTCGCGCACCGCGCCGATGCGGCCGTCCATCATGTCCGACGGCGCCACCACGTCGACGCCGGCATCGGCCTGGCACAGTGCCTGGCGTACCAGCATGTCGGTGGTGACGTCGTTGATCACATAGCCGTTGTCGTCGATCAGGCCGTCCTGGCCGTGGCTGGTGTACGGGTCCAGCGCGACGTCGGTCAAAATGCCCAGCTGCGGGAACGCCTGCTTCAATGCCCGCACGGCGCGCGGCACCAGTCCGTCCGGATTGGTGGCTTCGATGCCGTCCGGCGTCTTCTTGGCGGCGTCGATCACCGGGAACAGCGCCAGCACCGGGATGCCCAGTTCCACGCATTCCTGCGCCACTTTCAGCAGCACATCCACCGACACCCGCTCCACGCCCGGCATCGACAACACCGGCTCGCGCTGCTGCGTGCCTTCCAGGATGAACACCGGATAGATCAAGTCCGAGGCCGTGACGTTGTTTTCACGCATCAACGCGCGCGAGAACGGGTCGCGGCGCATGCGGCGCATGCGGATGGCGGGGAATTGGGCGGAAACGTGTGGATTGTGCATCGCTAAAAACTTTCCTGAAGGCTGAAGGGTTATTGCTCGTCCGGCTCGACGTCGTCTTCCATTTCGATCAAGGGCACCTGGGCGGCGGCTTCGTCGTCGGTGACGCCGGCCAGTTCCAGGATCTTGTCGTTGGCTTCGTCGATGCCGATGCGCTTGAGCGCGGAGAACAGTTGTACGGTGAACGGGAAACCTTCGCCGTCTTCATCGACATAGCTGGCCAGCTTGGCTTTCGCCTGGCGCAGCACATTGACGGATTCGTTGCGGTTCAATTTGTCAACCTTGGTCAGGATGCAATGAATCGGCTTGCCGGTCGGGGCAAACCATTCCAGCATCTGGATGTCGAGGTCGGTGAACGGGCGGCGCGAGTCCATGATCAGGATCAGCGCGGCCAGCTGTTCGCGGCGCTGGACGTAGTCGCCCAGCAGGCGCTGCCAGTGCAGCTTGGCTGAACCGGACACTTCCGCGTAGCCGTAGCCCGGCAAGTCGACCAGCAGGCACTCGATCTCCTCGACGATGGTCGGGTCCTTGCGGTGCTGCGCGACGTGCGCGCCGCCGATCGAGAAGTAGTTGATGTGCTGGGTACGGCCAGGGGTCTTGGACGCGAACGCCAGGCCTTTCTGGTTGCACAGGATGTTGATGGCGGTCGATTTGCCGGCGTTGGAGCGACCTGCAAAGGCGATTTCCGGCACGGTAGTGTCGGGCAGATCGCGCAATTGGTTAACGGTCGTAAAGAAGCGGGCTTGCCAGAGTTTGGACATGGGATGGGGAAAAATGCAACAAAAGGGAGCAAATATGCTGGAAAGCTATTGTACAATGAGTGGTTACGAAGTGTTGCCATAGCATCTCGTGCCAAGCCTGCGGCATACTTTCGACAAACTTTTTTGAGGGTGCTTGAATGAATCGTGCGTTTTCACCGTTTGTAACTTCCTTGTTGGTGGCCCTGTTGGCAATTGCGGGCACCGCAACCGCCGCAGAAGAAAAAAAACCGGCCCACGCCGAAGCGGCAGCGCCCAAAGTCGACGCAGCCAAAGGCGGCACCCTGTTCGACAGCGGCGACAACGCACGCGGCCTGCCGGCATGCGTCTCCTGCCACGGCGCGGGCGGCAACTCCACCATCAGCGTCAATCCGAAACTGGCCGGCCAGCACGAAGGCTATCTGTACAAGCAGCTGGTGAACTTTTCGGGCGACGACCGGAATCAACCGGTCATGACCACCTACGCGAAGATGCTGACGGACGAGGAAAAGCACAACATCTCGGCCTGGCTGGCCGCCCAGGCGCAAAAGCCGGGCGCAGCAAAGAACAAGGACACGGTTGAACTGGGCAAGAAGATCTATCGCGGCGGCATCGCCGAGAAGAACGTTCCAGCCTGCGCCAGCTGCCATGGCGCGGCCGGCGCCGGCATCCCGGTGCAATATCCGCGCATCGGCGGCCAGCACCAGGACTACACGGTAGCCCAGCTGGGCCTGTTCAAGGCCGGTGGCCGCAAGAACAGCGCGCAGATGACCACCATCGCCAAGCGCATGTCGGATGAAGAAATGAAAGCCGTGGCCGATTACGTCGCCGGCTTGAAATAAGCAGCTGGCCGCGCCCCCGGGTTGCGGCGTGGCTGATAGTGCATAGAGGGCGGCAGCGTAAGCGGGCTGCCCTTTTTGTTGATATGCTGCCGGCAGCATACTTTTTTTGAGATAGTTCCAGCATGAGCAGCAGCCCCAGCACCACCGGCATCGAACTGAAGACCCGCCGCCCCATCGTCGGCGAAGTGGTCGAACTGATTTCCTCCATGCGCTTCGCCATCGCGCTGCTGGCGATGATCGCGATCGCCGCCATCGTCGGCACCGTGATGAAGCAGGGCGAGGCGACCAACAACTACATCAACCAGTTCGGACCGTTCTGGTTCGAGGTGTTCGGCAAGCTGGGCCTGTACGGCGTGTATTCGGCCTGGTGGTTCCTGTTGCTGATGACCGCGCTGGTGACGTCGACCTCGCTGTGCATCATCCGCAACGCGCCCAAGATGCTCAAGGACATGCGCAGCTGGCGCGAGAACGTGCGCGAGAATTCGCTGCGCAATTTCCACCACAAGATGCAATGGCGTTCGCCGCTGGCACGCGCCGCGCTGGCGCAGCAGACCTCGGCCCGCCTGGCCGACGCCGGCTACAAGGTCAAGCTGGTCGACAAGGGCCACGGCACGCTGGTGGCGGCCAAGCAGGGCGCGGCCAACAAGTTCGGCTACATCTTCGCGCACTCGGCCATCGTCATCATCTGCATCGGCGGCCTGCTCGATTCGGACGTGCCGATCCGCCTGCAGGAATGGTTCCTCGGCAAGGTGCCGTTCAACGGCAGCGGCCTGATCTCGGCGGTGCCGGCGCAGAGCCGTCTCGGCCTGGGCAATCCCACCTTCCGCGGCAACACCATGATCCCGGAAGGCCAGTCCAGCGAAAGCGCCATCATCACCCGTCCCGACGGCGTGCTGATCCAGGACCTGCCGTTCACCATCAAGCTGAAAAAATTCACCATCGACTTCTACACCACCGGCATGCCCAAGCTGTTCGCCAGCGAAGTGGAAGTGCGCGACCACGCCAGCGGCGAAGTGGTCAAGGCCGTCATCGAAGTCAACAAACCCTTGCTGTACAAGGGCCTGGCGATCTACCAGTCCAGCTTTGACGACGGCGGCAGCAAGCTCAAACTCACCGGCTTCCCGATGGTGGGCAGCAGCACCGCCAAGTTCGCCATCGCCGGCGAAGTGGGCGGCAGCACGCCTATGGGCGACGCCTACAGCGTCGAGTGGTCGGGCTTCCGTCCGTTCAACGTCGAGAACCTGGCCGCCGCGCAGGACGCGCGCGCGGTCACCAAGGGCAAGAGCCTGGAAGAGCAGTTCGCCAACAGCCTCGACAAGCACACCGGCTCGGCCGGCCGCAACGCCAACAACAAGGACCTGAAGAACGTCGGCCCCAGCGTGACCTACAAGCTGCGCGACAAGACCGGCCAGGCGCGCGAATACCAGAACTACATGCAGCCGGTGACGGTGGACGGCGCCACGGTGTTCCTGGCCGGCATGCGCATCAATCCCTCGGACCCGTTCAGCTTCCTGCGCATTCCGGCCGACGACGCCCACAGCGTGACCGAATGGATGCGCCTGCGCGCCGCCCTCAGCGACGCCGGCCTGCGCGCCGCCGCCGCCAAGCGCTACGCCGAACGCGCCACGCCGCAGTCCGCCAACGGCGACGCGCTGCGTGGGCAATTGCAGGCCTCGGCCGAGAAGAGCCTGACCATCTTCGCCGGTAACGACAAGGCGGCCGGCTTCCTCGCCATCTCGCAGTTCCTGGAAAAGATCCCGGGCGCCGAGCAGGAAAAGGCCGCCGACGTGTTCATGAAGATCCTCAACGGCAGCCTGTGGGACCTGTGGCAGGCCGCGCGCGCCAGGGACGGCCTGGAGCCGGTCAGCGCCGACGAGAACCACGCCCGCTTCCTGCAACTGGCCACCAACGCCCTGTCGGACGCCTTCTTCTACGGCGCGCCGGTCTACCTGCAGCTGGACGACTTCACCCAGGTCCAGGCCTCGGTGTTCCAGGTCACCCGTTCGCCGGGCAAGAAGGTGGTCTACCTGGGCTGTGTGTTCCTGGTGCTGGGTGTATTCTCGATGTTCTACATCCGCGAACGCCGCCTGTGGGTCTGGATCAAGGACGACGGCAATGGCGCCGAAGCGCTGATGGCCATGAGCACCCAGCGCAAAACGCTGGACTTCGAACGCGAGTTTGAAACTTTGAAAGAAAAGCTGCCGCAATCGGCGTAAGCTGTAGCGGCCACGGAGATAAATGATGGAACTGACGCAATCGACCCAAACCTATACCCAGGCGCCCGGCTACTTCAAGCGCCTGACCGCGTTCGACTGGGTGTTCGCGCTGGCGCTGCTGGCCGGCTCGCTGTACGGCCTGGCCACCTACGGCCACTACATGGACGTCTACGAGAAGGGCATCCTGCTGGCCGCCGCGCCGGCGTTTGCCGCGCTGGGCTGGCACTGGAAGCCGGCGCGCTGGCTGATGCCGCTGGTGGCCCTGCTGGCGCTGGGCGCGATCGCCATGTACGCCGGCGAGCTGGATAACGGCACCAAGAAGTTCTGGCTGCGCATGATGTTGTCGAGCCAGTCCGCGATCCTGTGGATGAGCGTGATGTTCTGCCTGTCGACCTTGTTCTACGTCATAGGCCTGGCCGCGCGCTCGGAGATGGCTTCCAGCATCGGCTCCAAGCTGTGCTGGGCCGCCGTGGTGCTGGGCCTGACCGGCATGATGGTGCGCTGGTACGAGTCCTACCTGATCGGCGCCGACGTCGGCCACATCCCGGTGTCGAATCTGTACGAAGTGTTTATCCTGTTTTCGCTGATCACCGCGATGTTCTACCTGTACTTCGAGCAGCGCTACGCCACCCGCCAGCTGGGCGCCTTCGTCACCATGGTGATCACCGCGGCGATCGGTTTCCTGTTCTGGTACACCACCTCGCGCGACGCCGCCGACATCCAGCCGCTGTTGCCGGCGCTGCAAAGCTGGTGGATGAAAATCCACGTACCGGCCAACTTTATCGGTTATGGCAACTTTGCCCTGGCTGCAATGGTGGCGGCGGCCTATCTGCTGAAAACCTCGGGCCGCCTGGTCGACCGCCTGCCGTCGGAAGAGGTGCTGGACGACGTCATGTACAAGGCCATCTCGGCCGGTTTCGCCTTCTTCACCATCGCCACCATCCTCGGCGCGCTGTGGGCGGCGGAGGCGTGGGGCGGCTACTGGTCGTGGGATCCGAAGGAGACCTGGGCGCTGATCGTCTGGCTCAATTACGCGGCCTGGCTGCACATGCGCCTGATGACGGGCCTGCGCGGCCGTCCGGCGGCCTGGTGGGCGCTGGTGGGCCTGCTGGTGACCACCTTCGCCTTCCTGGGCGTGAACATGTTCCTGTCCGGTTTGCATTCCTACGGCAAGTTGTAAACGCAATGTGAACT
Organism: Duganella rhizosphaerae; assembly: GCF_040364205.1. Lineage (NCBI taxonomy): Bacteria > Pseudomonadati > Pseudomonadota > Betaproteobacteria > Burkholderiales > Oxalobacteraceae > Duganella > Duganella rhizosphaerae. The sequence goes on along the minus strand of NZ_BPWK01000016.1, from coordinate 145,998 downwards.
TTTGCTGGCCAAGATTGGTGTAAGGTTCAGGCTATTGGGACGACCAAGTCTCAACCTTGCACTTTCTTTGGAGTCAGCATGCTGATCAAGCGTAGTCCCAACGGCATCGAGTTGCCGTTTTCATCAGAAATCACCTCGCGCGAAGTCTACGAATCGCGCCGCAGCTTCATCAAGCAGATTGCCGCCGGCGCCATCGGCAGCGCCGCGCTGCTGGAGATGGCCAACCGCGAAGCCTTCGCGCAGGGCATCAATCCCAAGCTGGCCGCCAAGCTCAATCCCTCCTATTCGGCGCTCGACAAGCAGACGCCCTACAAGGACGCCACCAGCTACAACAACTACTACGAATTCGGCACCGACAAGAGCGAGCCGGCGATGTACGCCAACACGCTGAAGACCAGGCCGTGGACGGTGAGCATCGAGGGCGAAGTGAAAAAGCCGATGACCCTGGACATCGACGCGCTGCTGAAGCTGGCGCCGCTGGAAGAGCGCGTCTACCGCCTGCGCTGCGTCGAGGGCTGGTCGATGGTGATACCGTGGATCGGTTACTCCTTCTCCGAGATCATCAAGAAGGTCGAGCCGACCGGCAACGCCAAGTACGTGGAGTTCGTCACGCTGGCCGACAAGAAGCAGATGCCGGGCGTGGGCAGCCGCGTGCTGCAGTGGCCGTACACCGAAGGCTTGCGCATCGACGAAGCCAACCATCCGCTGGCGCTGCTGACCTTGGGCATGTACGGCGAGACGCTGGCCAACCAGAACGGCGCGCCGGTGCGCATGGTGCTGCCGTGGAAGTACGGCTTCAAGTCGGCCAAGTCCATCGTCAAGATCCGCTTCGTCAAGGAGCAGCCGCGCACCTCGTGGAACCTGTCGGCGCCCAACGAATACGGTTTCTATTCGAATGTGAATCCGGAAGTGGACCATCCGCGCTGGTCGCAGGCGTCCGAGCGCCGCATCGGCGAGGACGGCTTCCTGGCCCGCAAGCGCAAGACCTTGATGTTCAACGGTTATGCCGACGTCGCGCCGCTGTATGCCGGCATGGACCTGAAAAAGTTCTTCTGATCGTATGGCATTCAATCCTACCGCGCGGCAGGCCAGCCTGATCAAGACCGCGATCTTTTTGCTGGCACTGGTGCCGCTGGCGCGCATGGTCTACCTGACCTTGACCGGGCAGCTGGTCGAGCCGCTGGAATTCATCACCCGCGGCACCGGCGACTGGACCTTGTACTTCCTGTGCTTCACGCTGGCGGTGACGCCGCTGCGCAAGCTGAGCAAATGGAACTGGCTGATCAAGCTGCGCCGCATGCTGGGGTTGTACATGTTCTTCTACGGCTTTCTGCACTTCATGACCTTCCTGTGGTTCGATCATTTCTTCGATGTGCAGGAGATGTGGAAGGATGTGCTGAAGCGGCCGTTCATCACGGTGGGCTTCATCGCCTTCGTGCTGTTGATACCGCTGGCCGTGACCAGCACCAACGCCATGGTCAAGCGATTGGGCGGCAAGCGCTGGCAATGGCTGCACCGTCTGGTGTACGTGATCGCGCCGCTGGCCATCCTGCACTTCTGGTGGATGAAGGCGGGCAAGCACAATTTCACGCAGCCGATCATCTTCGGCGTGATCCTAGGATCGCTGCTGCTGATGCGTATCTACTGGGCGCGCAGCAAGGCGCTGGCTGGCGCGGCAACCGCACGCTAACGCCCCCCCCCCGCGCCCAACAGCGGCGCGCCCCGCCTCGCTAGACTGGCTGAATGGCCAGCGAAGACGACACCGCATACAAGCAACTGTTCGCGTACCCAGAAATGGTGCGCGACCTGTTGCTCGGTTTCGTTCCGGGCGACTGGGTGCGCCAGCTGGATTTAAGCAGTACCTGATGACTTGCTGTCATTGCAAGCGTCGCAGCGTTATCTGTTGATCGATCAAGCGAGGCTTGAAACTTCGTCGATTGCCTTGATCAATAATTTTGCCGCCACTGCGTTTCGTGTGGCCTGGTTTGAGCCGCTGGAGCGCGCGCCGATTGCAGCGGCTTACGCGTGAGCGTAAGATCAAGATAGCTAATGTGGCTGAGGAGGGCCATGTGATGGGTGTTCCTGTTATCAAAAATTTCGCGGATGCGTGGCGTTATGAAGCCGCTCTGTATGAACATCGCGAGCGGTTGCGGAAATTGCTGACGAAACGCTTTGGAAAGATCCCGGCAAGATTGAATAACCGTATCGAGTACGCTGAAATGGATGATCTGGATCTTTGGTTCGATCGAATTTTCGACGCCAAGAGTATCAAAGATATCTTTGCCGAGACGCTGACTGCATGAAAAAAGCCGCCGGCGGTGAGGCGGGCGGCTTTTGCTTGCTGGCTGAATGGCTTACTTGATCAGCGATTCCAGCGCGTACAGGTCGGCCGGGTTTTCGCGCTGGCGCACCACGTGGCAAATGCCGCCGTCGACGATGATCTCCGCCGCGCGGCCGCGCGTGTTGTAGTTGGACGCCATCGTCATGCCGTACGCGCCGGCGCTGTGCATCACCAGCAGGTCGCCGGCTTCCACCGCCAGCTCGCGGTCGCGCGCCAGCCAGTCGCCCGATTCGCAGATCGGACCGACCACGTCATACGTCAACGCGCCAGGCTTGCCCTGCACCACAGGCTGCATGTCCATCCACGCCTGGTACAGCGCCGGACGCGCCATGTCGTTCATCGCCGCATCGACCACGCAGAAATTCTTCTCTTCGCCGTGCTTGATGAACTCCACCTTGGTCAGCAGCACGCCGGTGTCGCCGACGATCGAGCGGCCCGGCTCGAAGATCACCTTGATCGGCTTGCCGTCGTGGCGTTCCGCGCGCCAGGCGTCGACGCGGGCGAACAGGCGGCCCAGGTAGTCGCCCACCGGCACCGGCGCCGCTTCGCCCGCTTCTCCGTAGTTGATGCCGATGCCGCCGCCGATGTCCAGGTGGTGCAGCACGATGCCCTCGTCGCCGAGCTTGTCGATCAGCTCGATCAGGCGGTCCAGCGCCTCCAGCAGCGGCGCGTCGTCCAGCAGCTGCGAGCCGATGTGGCAGTCGATGCCGGCCACTTCCAGGTGCGGCAGCTGGGCGGCCGCGCGGTAGGTGGCCAGCGCGTCGTCGAAGGCCACGCCGAATTTGTTGGCCTTCAGGCCGGTCGCGATGTAGGGATGGGTCTTGGCGTCGACGTTCGGGTTGACGCGCAGCGATACGCGCGCGGTCTTGCCCATAGCCCCGGCCACTTCGTTCAGGCGGTGCAGCTCGGGGATCGATTCGACGTTGAAGCACAGGATGTCGTGCGACAGCGCCAGGCGCATTTCGTCGACGCTCTTGCCGACGCCGGAGAAGATCACCTTGCGCGGATCGCCGCCCGCCGCCAGCACGCGCAGCAGTTCGCCGCCGGAGACGATGTCGAAACCGGCGCCCTGGCGCGCCAGCAGGTCGAGGATGGCCAGGTTGGAGTTGGCCTTCATGGCGTAGCAGACCAGCGCGTCGCGGCCGGCGCAGGCGTCGGCGTAGGAGGCGAAATTGGCCAGCAGCTGTGCCTTCGAGTACACATAGGTCGGGGTGCCGAACTGCTCGGCGATGGCGGCAAGCGACGCGCCCTCGGCGTGCAGCACGCCATTTACATAGGAAAATTGCGACATAAGGATTATTGTTGGGGTGCTGGAGTGGATGGAACCGGGGCAGCTTCAGTGCTCTTGGCAGGCTTGGCCGGTGGAGCCTTGGGCAGGTACAGCGGGCCGGGTTGGCCGCAGCCGCTCAACAAGACGGTCAGGCACAGCGCGGTTATGCCGCTAACTGGGCCGATAAACAAACGGAATGTGGACTTCACGATAAAATCATGGATTGACTATAGATACTGGAGTGTAGCATGGGCGAATCAGAATTCCTGGCGCAGGCCGAGGCCACCCTCACCACCATCGCGGCCGCGCTGGACCGTCTGAACGACGAAGACATGCTCGACGTCGAGTGCAGCCGCAGCGGCAACGTGCTGGAAATCGAGTTTATCGACAATGGTTCCAAGATCATCGTCAACAGCCAGGCCGCGATGCAGGAGCTGTGGGTAGCCTCCCGTTCGGGCGGCTACCACTACAAGCAGAAGGACGGCAAGTGGCTCAATACCCGCGACGGTTCCGAGCTGTTCTACTCGCTGTCCGAGATGGTCACCGCCCAGGGCGGCAGCCCGGTGGTGCTGGAAGCGTAAAAAAAGGGGCCGAGGCCCCTCAATTCTAGAACAACTCGTTTTTCACGGCGTCCTTGGCTTTTTCCTCGGCCGGCGTGCCGTGCGAGGCGCCGTCGATGTTGTGCACGCCGGTGCCCGGCGGATTCTCCGCGTAGTAGTACTCGTCGCCCACCAGCATCACGCCTTCCGGCACCGCCCGTTCCTCGATCGGGATATTCTTCAGCGCCTTCTGCATGTAGCTGATCCAGATCGGCAGCGCCAGGCCGCCGCCGGTTTCCTTGTTGCCCAGGTTCTTGGGCTGGTCGTAGCCGATCCAGGCGATGCCCACCAGGTGCGGCTGGTAGCCGGCGAACCAGGCGTCGATCGAATCGTTGGTGGTGCCGGTCTTGCCCGACAGGTCGGGACGCTTGAGCACCAGCGCCTTGGTCGCCGTGCCGAAGCGCACCACGTCTTTCAACATGCTGTCCATCAGGAAGGCGTTGCGCTCGTCGATGACGCGGTTCTTCTCGTCGCCGGCCTTGTCCGGATTGGCTTGCGACAGGATCTTGCCGTCCGCGTCCGTCACCTTGGAAATCAGGTAGGGGCTGACCTTGTAGCCGCCGTTGGCGAACACCGCGTAGGCGCCGGCCATCTGCAGCGGCGTGACGTTGCCCGCGCCCAGCGCCAAGGTCAGGTAGGGCGGGTTCTTGTCGGCATCGAAGCCGAAGCGGGTGGTGTATTCCTGGCCGTACTTGGCGCCGATCTTGTGCAGGATGCGGATCGAGATCATGTTCTTGGACTTGGTCAGGCCGCGCCGCATGGTCATCGGGCCTTCGTACTTGCCGTCGTAGTTCTTCGGCTCCCAGGCCTGGCCGCCGGTCTGGCCGGCGTCGAACGAGATCGGCGCGTCGTTGATGATGGTGGACGGCGACAGGCCGCGCTCCAGCGAAGCGGAATAGATGAAGGGCTTGAACGACGAGCCCGGCTGACGCCAGGCCTGGGTCACGTGGTTGAACTTGCTGCGGTTGTAGTCGAAGCCGCCGACCATGGCCTTGATGGCGCCGTCGTGGGTGTCGGCCGCGACAAAGGCCGATTCGATTTCCGGCAGCTGCGTCACTTGCCAGTCCTTACCCTCCTGCATGACGCGGATCACCGCGCCGCGACGGATGCGCTTGTTCGGCGCGGCCTTGTCGGACAGCCACGAGCGGCCCATCTCCAGCCCCGGTCCGGTGATCTTGATTTCCTCGCCGGTGGCGGTGACGGCCGTGATCAGCTGCGGCGTGGCGGCCAGCACCATGGCGGCGATGATGTCGTCGCTGTCCGGGTGGTCGGCCAGCTCGGTCTCGACCGCGTCGTCGGCTTCCTCCTTGTTCTGCGGGATGTCGATGTAGGCTTCCGGGCCGCGATAGGCGTGGCGCTTCTCGTAGTCCATCACGCCCTTGCGCAGCGCCAGGTAGGCGGCGTCCTGGTCGGCCTTGGTGATGGTGGTGAAGACGTTCAGGCCGCGCGTGTAGGTGTCCTCCTTGAACTGCTCGTACACCAGCTGGCGCGCCATCTCGGCCACGTACTCGGCGTGCACGCCGAACTCGCTGCTGTCGGTCTTGACCTTCAGTTCCTCGGCCTTGGCGGTTTCGTATTGCTTGTCGGTGATATAGCCGAGGTCGTGCATGCGTTGCAGGATGTACTGCTGGCGGGTGCGCGCGCGCTTCGGGTTGACCACCGGGTTGTAGGCCGACGGCGCTTTCGGCAGGCCGGCCAGCATGGCCGCCTCGGCCACGCTAATGTCTTTCAGATTCTTGCCGAAATAGATTTGTGCGGCCGACGAAAAACCGTAGGCGCGCTGGCCCAGGTAGATCTGGTTCATATACACCTCGAGGATCTGGTCCTTGCTGAGGTTCTTCTCGATCTTCCAGGCCAGCAGCACCTCGTAGGCCTTGCGCTTGAGCGTCTGTTCGCTCGACAGGAAGAAGTTGCGGGCCACCTGCTGGGTGATGGTGGAGGCGCCCTGCTTGGCGCCGCCGGTGGCGTTGTGCACGGCCGCGCGCAGGATGCCGGTGTAGTCGACGCCGCCGTGCTCGTAGAAGCGGTCGTCCTCGATCGCCAGCACGGCTTTCTTCATCACATCGGGGATGTCCTTGATGCGCACCAGGTTGCGGCGCTCCTCGCCGAACTCGCCGATCAGCACGTTATCGGCCGAGAAGATGCGCAGCGGCATTTTCGGCCGGTAGTCGGTCAGCGTGTCGAGTTCGGGCAGGTTGGGGTAGGCCATCGCCAGGCCGAACACCACCAGCAGCAGCCCGACCAGCCCCAGTCCGACCACCGACAGGCCGGCCAGGAGGAAGAAGCGGGAGGCGGGTTTACCCGAGGATTTGCCGGAAGCGCCCGGCGGATTCGATGGTGGAGGTGCCGAATTGGAAGAAGAAGCCATGCAGTTCGATCTTTCTGTTATGTATGCGGGCCATTATAAGCGAGCGGCAAGGCCCACGGCGCGCACTGCCGGACGACAGGGATTTTTGCTTGTAAGTAACAAAACAACTGAGTTGTTTTTGAGGCTACAGGGTGTCAAAAAAGTGTGGTGAAACCCTCACACCACGGCAATTGTGCACAATAGAAATACCTTTACACTTATATAGGCAGGATTTAATGTACGGTCTTACATAAGCAGTCTAAACGCTGGTTTTCAAACGAGTTCCTAAATGCAAACTGTTCGAATATTGATTCGGCGGCAAAGAAGCACGGGCGCCAGCCATGGCGCCGGGAGGCTCGTATGATCGACATCAAGACCCTGCTGGGGCAAGGCAATCCGCCGCTGGTGGGCATCGACATCAGCACCTCCAGCGTGCGCCTGGTCGAGCTGGCCCAGGGCGGCAAGGGCGAATACCGGCTCGAGCGCTACGCCGCCGAACCGCTGCCGCGCGGCGCCGTGGTGGACGGCAATATCGAAAACCTGGACCAGGTGGTCGACGCGGTGCGCCGGGTCTGGAAGAAAAGCGGCACCCGCACCAAGCTGGTGGCGCTGGGCATGCCGCCCGCTTCCGTCATCACCAAGAAAATCATCCTGCCGGCCGGCATGTCGGAGGACCAGCTGGAAGTGCAGGTCGAATCCGAGGCCAGCCAGTACATCCCGTTCGCGCTCGACGAGGTCAGCCTGGACTTCGACGTCATCGGCCCGGCCGCCAATTCGCCCGAAGACATCGAAGTGATGCTGGCCGCCTCGCGCCGCGAGAAGGTCGAGGACCGCGTCGCCATCGCCGAAGCGTCCGGCCTCAAGGCCACCGTGATGGACATCGAATCCTACGCCGCCCGCGCCGCGCTGGACCGCGTGACCGCCCAGCTGCCCGAGGCGGGCGCCGGCCAGGTGGTGGCGCTGTTCCAGATCGGTGCCCAGGTCACCCATATCTCCGTGATGCTCGACGGCGTCACCGTCTACGAGCGCGAGCAGCCCTTCGGCGGCAACGCGCTGACCCAGGACATCGTGCGCTCCTACGGCATGAGCTTTGACGAGGCCGAGACGCGCAAGAAATCCGGCGACCTGCCCGACAACTACCAGGCCGAGCTGCTGTCGCCCTTCCTCGAAAGCGCGGCGCTGGAAGTGACGCGGGCGATCCAGTTCTTCTACACCTCCACCCCCTACACGCGGGTCGACCAGCTGTTCCTGGCCGGCGGCTGCGCGCTGCTGCCCGGCCTGCTGGAGCTGGTGGCCAGCCGCACCAAGATCTCCAGCGCCGTGATCTCGCCGTTCAAGGGCATGCAGCTGGCCGCCTCGGTGCGCGAGTCGCAGCTGCGCATCGACGCCCCGGCCTACCTGGTCGCCTGCGGCCTGGCCATGCGGAGGTTCGGCTGATGATTAAAATTAACCTGCTGCCGCACCGCGAGGAAAAGCGCAAACAGAAAAAGGCGGCCTTCTACGCGCTGCTGGCGCTGGGCGCCATCGTCGGCGTCGGCGTGGTGCTGCTGGTGGGCGGCTACAACGCCCGCGAAATCTCCATCCAGAACGAACGCAACCAGGTCATCAAGATGGCCATTTCCGGCCTCGACAAGAAAATCGCCGAGATCGCCACGCTGAAGCAGGAAATCGAAGCGCTGAAGGCGCGCCAGCAGGCGGTGGAGGACTTGCAGGGCGACCGCAACCAGCCGGTCTATCTGCTCGACGAGCTGGTCAAGCAGATCCCGTCCGGCGTCTACCTCAAGGGCTTCAAGCAGGAGGGCCAGAAGGTGGCGATCGGCGGTTACGCGCAGTCGCAGGAGCGGGTCTCCGAATTGCTGGGCAACCTGGCCGGCGTGTCGCCGTGGCTGGAGCGGCCGGAACTGGTCGAAGTGAAGTCCACCGGCCTGGGCCAGGGCAAGACCGCCAAGAAGGTGGTGGAGTTCAACCTGTCGGTCAACATCAAGCGGCCGCGCGACAAGGATGCGGCCGCCGCCGGCGCCAAGGGCAAGAACGCCGCGCCCGGCGCCGGCGACGCCCCGGCCGCCGGTCCGTCGCCGGCCAAGAGCCAGGAGCGCGGATAACCATGGCCAAGCTGAATCTCAATCTGCTGGGCGCGCAACTGGCCGACCAGTTCCGCAACCTCGGCGACCGCCATCCGGGCCAGTGGCCGCTGGCGCCGCGCGTGCTGTGCAGCATCGGCGTGACGGCGGCGGTGGTGGCGGCCGGCTACTTCGGCTACTGGAGCTCGCAGTTCGACGAACAGGAAGCCGGCGCCCAGGCCGAAATCAAGCTGCGCGACGAGTACAAGTTCAAGACCTCGCAGGCGGTCAACCTGGACGCGCTGCGGGCGCAGAAAGTGCAGGTCGACCAGTACGTCGACCGCCTGCAGAAACAGCTGCCGAGCAAGGCCGAGATGGACGCGCTGCTCAAGGACATCGGCCGCGCCGGCACCGGCAGCGGCCTGCAGTTCGAGTCCTTCAAGCCGGCCCAGGTGGTGGTCAAGGACTACTACGCCGAACTGCCGATCGACATCCGCGTCACCGGCAGCTACCACGACATCGGCGCCTTTGCCGGCAACATGGCCAACCTGTCGCGCATCGTCACGCTCAACAACATGAGCCTGAACACCGGCAAGGACGGCGTGCTGACCCTGGAGGCGGTGGTCAAGACCTTCCGCTACCTCGACCCCGAGGAGGTCAGCGCCCAGCGCAAGGCCGCCGCCGACAAGAAAAAGGCGGCGAAAAAATCATGAAAACCTTGATCCCCGCGATGCTGCTGGCCCCCGTGCTGGCGCTGCTGGCCGGCTGCGGCGACAGCGACGTGCAGGAAGTGCGCGCCTGGATGAAGCAGGTCGATGCCCAGGCCAAGGTGGCGGTGCCGCCGCTGGCCGAGCCCAAGACCTTCATCCCCTTCGCCTACGCCCAGGCCGACGCGATCGACCCCTTCAACCCCAACAAGCTGCTGGCCGAGCTGGCCAAGGCATCGGCCAAGGGCAGCAACGGCATCAAGCCGGACACGGAGCGGCGCAAGGAATTGCTGGAGAGCTTCCCGCTCGACACCGTCAAGATGGTCGGCACCATTCAGCAGAAAGGCGTGCTGTACGGGCTGCTGCAGGCTGATCGCAGCCTGCACCATGTGGTTGTGGGGCAGCACGTGGGCCAGAATTTCGGCCTGATCACCGCCATCAGCGACAACAGCGTCAGCGTCAAGGAAATCGTACAGGATGCGGGCGGCGATTGGGTCGAACGCATGTCCAAGTTGGAACTGCAGGAAAGCAAGGAGAACACCAAATGACCGCTCACATCACGCCCCGGCGCGCCCTGGCCGTCGCCAGCTGGATGCCGGTGCTCGCTTTTGCCTTCGCCATGCAGCTGGCCGGCGCCGTCCGCGCCCAGGCCGCGCCGGAGGCGCCGCCTTCGAACGCCATCGAAGCGATCAGCGCCAACCAGCAGGGCTCGAACGTGATCGTCAAGATCTCGCTGAAGAACCCGCCCGCCAAGCTGCCGATCGGCTTCGCCATCACCAATCCGCCGCGCATCGCGCTGGACTTCGGCGCCACCTCCAACGCCACCGGCAAGACCGTGCAGGAGCTGAGCCTGGGCGACCTGCGCGGCGTCAACGTGGTGCAGGCCGGCGAGCGCTCGCGCCTGGTGTTCAACCTGAAGCGCAGCCTGAACTACGCCACCGCCATCGACGGCAACGCCGTGATCCTGACCATCGACGGTTCCGGCGGCCTGGCCCAGGCGGTCGACGCCCGCGGCTTGCCGGTGGCCGTGGCCGCGCCGCCCGCGCCGCCCGGCCGTCAACTGCTGCGCGACATGGACTTCCGCCGCGGCGCCAACGGCGAAGGCCGGGTGGTGGTCGACCTGCCCAACAGCCAGGTGGCGGTCGACGTGCGCCAGACCCCGACCGGCGTGGTGGTCGATTTCCTCAAGACCGGCGTGCCGGAAAGCCTGCGCCGCCGGCTCGACGTCAGCGACTTCGGCACCCCGGTGGCGCTGGTCACCACCGTGCCGCAGGGCGACAACACGCGCATGACGATCGAGGCGCGCGGCCTGTGGGAACAGACCGTCTACCAGAGCGACACCCAGCTGGTGATCGACGTCAAGCCGATCAAGGAAGACCCGAACAAGCTGACCCAGGGCACCCAGGGTTATCGCGGCGAGAAGCTGACCTTCAATTTCCAGAACGTCGAAGTACGCGCGGCCTTGCAGGCGATCGCCGACATCTCCAGCCTGAACATCATCACCAGCGACAGCGTCAGCGGCAACCTGACCCTGCGCCTGAAGGAGGTGCCGTGGGACCAGGCGCTGGACGTGGTGCTGCAGGCCAAGGGCTTGGACATGCGCAAGAACGGCTCGGTGCTGTGGATCGCCCCCAAGGAAGAATTGCTGACCAAGGAAAAGCTGGAGCTGGAGCAGCGCGCCCAGATCGCCGACCTTGAACCGCTGAAGTCCGAGATCTTCCAGCTGAACTACCAGAAGGCCGACGCCTTCAAGACCGTGTTCGGCCTGGAGGGCGGCGACAGCAAGAACCGCATCCTGTCCAAGCGCGGCAGCGCCATCATCGAGCCGCGCACCAACCAGCTGTTCGTCACCGACATCGCCTCCAAGCTGGAGGACATCCGCAAGCTGATCGCCAAGACCGACATCGCCTCCAAGCAGGTGCTGATCGAGGCCCGCATCGTCGAGGCCAGCGACACCTTCACCCGCAACCTCGGCGCCAAGCTGGGCTTTGCCGACCTGCGCACCCAGCGCGGCGGCGACTCCGGCTACCAGCTCGGCAACAGCAACACCCGGGTCGCCATCGGCGGCAACATCAACGGCGTGGGCGAGACGACCGGCCAGATCAAGGCCACCGACGCCAGCTACAGCAACAGCCAGTTCATCAACCTGCCGGCCGGCGCCATCAACGGCGCCGCCGCCGGCAACCTGGCGGTCAGCCTGTTCTCGTCGGCCGCCAACCGCTTCCTCAACCTGGAACTGTCCGCGCTGGAAGCGGACGGCACCGGCAAGATCATCTCCAGCCCGCGCGTGATCACGGCCGACAAGGCGATCGCGCTGATCGAGCAGGGCATCGAGCTGCCCTACCAGGTGGCCACCAGCAGCGGCGCCACCTCGATCATGTTCCGCAAGGCCAACCTGCGGCTGGAAGTGACGCCGCAGATCACGCCGGACGGCAACGTCGTCATCGACGTCGACGTCAACAAGGACAGCGTCGGCCAGGAAACCCGCGCCGGCTTCGCCATCGACACCAAGCACGTCAAGACCCAGGTCATGGTCGAGAACGGCGGCACCGTGGTGCTGGGCGGCATCTACCAGCAGACCGAACGCAACACCACGTCCAAGGTGCCGCTGCTGGGCGACGTGCCGGTGCTCGGCTATCTGTTCCGCAGCAACAGCCGCACCAACGACAAGACAGAATTGCTGGTCTTTATCACGCCCAAGATCGTCGCCGAGCGGCTGTCGACGCGCTGATCGAGTATTCAAGAACACGTACCTCGCTTAACTAGGATCTGACATGACATACGCGCTACCCACGGGACTGACCCAACCCATACTCCGCAGCGGCCGCTGGCTGGCGGCGCTCGGCGTCGCCGCGGCGCTGGCCGCCTGCGGCGGCGGCGGCGGCTCGGCCGGCAGCACCGGCAATGGCACCACGCCGCCGCCGGTCGTCAGCAAGGTGGCCACCGTGACCCTCAAGGCCGACCCCGCCACCATCGATTCGTCCGGCGTCGCCGGCACCGAGGTGACGCTGACGGCCATCGTCAAGGATGTCAACAACAGCGCCCTGGCGGGCGAGACGGTGTCCTTCAAGGCCAGCGCCGGCATCGTCAGCAATACCAACCGCATCACCAACGCCAGCGGCGAGGTGGTGGAAAAACTCAGCATCAAGGATAGCCCGGCGGCGGGCGAGATCACCCTCACCGCCAGCGTCGGCACGGTGACCTCGACGGCGATCGTGGTCAAGGTGGTGACGGCGATGCCGACGCTGACGCTGACCTCCAACCCCGGCGAGCTGGCCTCGTCCGGCGCGGCCGGCAGCGAAGTGACGGTGTCGGTGGTGGTCAAGGATTCGTCCAACAACGTGTTGCCGGGCGTCGCGGTGGCGCTGCAGGTCGACTCGGGCAACCTGGTCTATGCCAACCGCGTCAGCGACGCCAACGGCCGCGTCACGGCCAAGCTGGACCGGGGCAGCGATCCGACCTCGCGCACCGTCACCATCACCGCGTCGGCGGCCGGCGCCCAGACGCGGACGCTGCCGATCAAGGTGACCGGCAACAAGCTGAGCATCAACAGCAGCAGCTCCATCAAGGTCGGCGCCGCCACCGACGTCACCGTCAAGCTGGTCGATTCGGCCGGCGGCGCGCTGCAGGGGCAGGCGGTCACCTTCAGCGCCGGCGGCGCCAACCGCCTCAGCGTCAAGGGTGGCGGCGCGGCCATCACCGATTCCAGCGGCCAGCTGGTGCTCAGCTATACGGCGCAGACGGCCGGCACCGACGCCATCGTGGTGCGTTCGGCCGGCGAGATCGCCAACGCCTCGATCGTGGTCAGCGCCACCAACTTCACCGTCAACGGCGTCGACGGCGCCGGCGCGTTGCAGTCGTTCGCCAACATCAACAGCTGCCAGAAGGTGGCGATCCACAGCGACGTCGGCGGCGTGCCGCAGGCGGGCGGCGTCACGCTCAACACCTCGCGCGGCGCCATCTACGCCGACGTCGGCTGCGCTACACCCACCAGCGCGCTGACGCTGGTGAACGGCAACGCCGTCGCCTATGTGCGCGCTATCAATCCCGGCATGGCCACGCTGACCGCCACCTCCACCGTCACCGGCCTGGCGACCCAGGGCCTGCTGGAGTTCGTCGCACCGTACACGTCGTCGGCGATCGTCAGCGTCCAGGCCGACCCCGCGGTCATCGGCGTCAACGCCAACGGCAGCACGGTGCAGCAATCGACGCTGCGCGCCACCGTGCTCGACGGCACGCCGGAGAACAACCTGGTCAAGAACGCCGTGGTCAACTTCTCCTTCGTCAGCGACCCGAGCGGCGGCACCTTGACGCAGCCGTCGGTGGTCACCACCGGCGCCGACGGCACCGCCTCGGTCAGCTACATCGCCGGCCCCAACGACACCAAGCTGAACGGCGTGGTGGTGCAGGCCCAGCTGCAGGGGGCGTCGAACGCCACCGGCCAGGTCCAGCTGACCGTGGCCCGGCGCGCGGCCTCGATCAGCGCCGGCACCGGCAACACCATCGGCGTGCCGAGCACGACCAGCTACCAGCTCGACTACGCGGTGACCGTGACCGACGCCGCCGGCAACCCGGCCGCCGGCATCAAGCTGACCAGCTCGGTGCGCCCGCGCTACTACTACAAGGGCCAGCTGTATTATCTCGGCACCACCGGCCCGTGGGTGCTCGACCTTTCCGGCACCAACCCGCTGCCGCTGGCCTGCGCCAACGAGGACGTCAACAGTGATAACATCATGCAGCCGGGCGAAGACGTGAACCAGGACGGAATATTAACTCCGGGCAATGGTACCGTCGTCGTGACGCCGACCGCGACCACCGACGTCAACGGCCAGGCCGTGGTGTCGCTGACGTATGCGCGCGACCACGCCAACTGGATCGATGTGGTGCTGACCATCCGCGGCCAGGTGTCGGGCACCGAGGCGCTGTATACTGCTAAAACCCGGCTGCCCTATTTGGCGAGCGACTTCATTACGGCGGGGGTGGCGCCGCCGGGCCGGTACAGCCCGTACGGCGTCGACGTGACGTCCTGTACCAATACAAATTAATACCGGGGTTCAATGCAAAATGTGTTTCTAGTCGGTCTGATGGGGGCGGGAAAAACCACCATCGGCCGCATCCTGGCGCGCAAGCTGGGACTGAAGTTTGTCGATTCCGACCATGAGATCGAGGCCCGCACCGGCGCCTCGATCCCGTGGATCTTTGAAATTGAAGGCGAGCAGAGCTTCCGCCGGCGGGAGGCGGACGTGATCCGCGAGCTGACCGCCCAGCCCGACCTGGTGCTGGCCACCGGCGGCGGCGCCATCCTGAACCCCGACAACCGCGCCTACCTGAGGGAGCGCGGCACCGTCATTTATCTGCGCGCCACCGTCAACAGCATCCTGCAGCGCACCGCGCACGACAAGAACCGGCCGCTGCTGCAAACGGCCGATCCGCGCAAGAAACTCGAAGAATTGATGGCGACCCGTGATCCTTTGTACATGGAAATTGCCGATATCATCATCGATACCGGCCGACCTAACGTACAATCGATGGTTCAATCCATCCTGACCCAGCTGGAAACCCGGGCTTGCGAAGCCTCGCCCAACTGCGTCACACAAGCCGAACCATCGATGAACGAAGAATCCACCATCCTGTTAAATGTCGAGCTGGGCGAGCGCAGCTATCCCATCTCGATCGGCCCGGCGCTGCTGCAAGACGGCACGCTGCTGGCCCGTCACGTCAACGGCGACAAGGTCGCCATCGTCACCAACACCACCATCGCGCCGCTGTACCTGGAGCGCGTCGAGGCCGGCTTGCGCCAGGCCGGCAAGCAGGTCACCTCCATCGTGCTGCCGGACGGCGAGGAATATAAAAACTGGTCCAGCCTGATGCTGATTTTCGATGCGCTGCTGGCCGCCAAGGCCGACCGCAAGACCACGCTGATCGCCCTGGGCGGCGGCGTCATCGGCGACCTGACCGGCTACGCGGCCGCCAGCTATATGCGCGGCGTCGATTTCATCCAGGTGCCGACCACCTTGCTGTCGCAGGTCGATTCCTCGGTGGGCGGCAAGACTGGCATCAACCATCCGATGGGCAAGAACATGATCGGCGCGTTCTACCAGCCGCGCGCGGTGATCGCCGACACCTCGACCCTGGAGACGCTGCCGGCGCGTGAGCTGTCGGCAGGCCTGGCCGAGGTGATCAAGCACGGCGCCATCATCGACGCCGCCTTCTTCGACTGGATCGAAGCCAATATCGTCAAGCTGATGGCGCGCGACAAGGGCGCGCTGGCCTACGCCATCGCCCGCTCGTGCGAGATCAAGTCCGACGTGGTGCGCCAGGACGAACGCGAAGGCGGCCTGCGCGCCATCCTGAATTTCGGCCACACCTTCGGCCACGCGATCGAGAACGGCCTGGGCTACGGCGAGTGGCTGCACGGCGAAGCCGTCGGCTGCGGCATGGTGATGGCGGCCGACCTGTCGCACCGCATGGGCCTGGTCGACGCGGCCACCGTGGCGCGCATGCGCGCGCTGGTGGTGGCGGCCGGCCTGCCGGTCAAGGCGCCCGACCTGGGCACCGAGCGCTGGCTGGAGCTGATGGAGGTCGACAAGAAGAACGAGGGCGGCGCCATCAAGTTCATCCTGCTCAAGCCGCTGGGCGCGCCGAGCATCACCAACGCTCCGCAAGAGCTGCTGCTGGCCACGCTGGCCGCCAGCATCTAAGCGGAGGTTCGCATGCTGCCCGACGAATTCCTCGCCCCTTACGCGGCCCATTCGGCGGGCGGCGTGGGCCGCCGCTTCGACGAAACGGCGCACGCCTCGCGCAGCCAGTTCCAGCGCGACCGCGACCGCATCATCCATTCCTCGGCCTTCCGCCGGCTGGAATACAAGACCCAGGTGTTCCTCAACCACGAGGGCGACCTGTTCCGCACCCGGCTGACGCACAGCCTGGAAGTGGCGCAGATCGGCCGCTCGCTGGCGCGCAACCTGCGCCTGAACGAGGACCTGGTGGAAGCCATCTCGCTGGCGCATGACCTGGGCCACACGCCGTTCGGCCATGTCGGCCAGGACGTGCTCAACGAATGCATGCAGGACCACGGCGGTTTCGAGCACAACCTGCAAAGCCTGCGCGTGGTCGACGAGCTGGAAGAACACTACGGCGCCTACAACGGCCTGAACCTGATGTTCGAGACCCGCGAGGGCATCCTCAAGCACTGCTCACTGAACAATGCGCGCTTGCTGGGGCCGGTGGCGCAGCGCTTCATCGACCGCACCCAGCCGTCGCTGGAGGCGCAGCTGACCAACCTCGCCGACGAGATCGCCTACAACAGCCACGACATCGACGACGGCCTGCGTTCCGGCCTGATCACCATCGAGCAGCTGGAGCAGGTGGAGTTTTTTGCGCGGCTGTGGCGCGATGTGCAGGTGACCTTCCCCGGCCTGTCGGGCCGGCGTGCGATCTATGAAACCTTGCGCCGCCTGATCACCGCGCTGGCCGATGATCTGATCGCCACCTCCGGCGCCTTGCTGGCCGACGCCGCGCCCAAGAGCATCGACGAGGTGCGCGCGGCGCCGCCGCTGATCCGTTTTTCCGATCCGATGCGCAAGGACGCGACCGAGCTCAAGCGCTTCCTGCGCGAGAATCTCTACCGTCACTACAAGGTCAACCGCATGCGGGTGAAAGCCAGTCGCATCGTGCGCGAGCTGTACCACGCCTTCATGGCCGAGCCGGTGCTGCTGCCGCCGGACTACCAGGACAAATCGGGCGACGTCGGCAAGCAGGCGCGCAAGATCGCCGACTACATCGCCGGCATGACCGACCGCTACGCGATCCGCGAACACCGCCGCTTGTTCTCGCTCGACGAGCTTTGAGTGGGCTCAATCGTGCGGTCTTGAGCACCAACAGTGTTCGGCGCATGATAGCTCGATGGACGAGCAAATCACCCAACTGGATCGGCGGCTGACTTCGGTTGAAGTCGAGGTTGCTTCGCTTGCGGCGGAGGCTTTGGCTACACGCGGCCAGTCCGTTACCAAGGAGGATATGGCAAAACTGGACGGCCGGGTCGCCGTCATCCAGTCCAATTACGCGACGAAGGAAGATATGGCCCAGCTGGAAGCTCGAGTGGCCGTGATCCAATCCAATTATGTAACGAAAGAGGATCTGGCCGCAGTGGACAGTAAGCTCTGCGAAAAAATTGCTGCGCTAAGGTTGGATATCTCCGAGCTTGAAAACCGCATGGTGCGCTGGTCCTTTGCTACCATCCTCACCGTTTCCGGCGTGGTGGTTGCGGTCGTCAAGATTTGGCCTTAAAACATCCGCTGTTGCGCAGCCTTGCTGTCGCCGACCAATTCCAGCAGCAGCTTCTTGATCGGCGCCGGCAGCGGGGCGTCGGGGATTTTGGCGGCGTCGTACCAGACGTGGCCGGACTCGGCGGCCATCGACAGGCGGCGCGCCAAGGTCACGCGGTAGGGCGCGATGTGCAGCTTGTAGTGCGTGAACACATGCGTCACCGTCGACAGCCGCTCGTGCGATTCTATCTCGCCGAACTTGCCCACCGCCAGCATCAGCGCGGCATCATCGACCGCTTCCACTTCGTCGTCCTCGGCCAGCAGATGGCCTTCCAGCTCCGGCAGCGACAACAAACCGCCCCAGATCCCGCTTGGCGGACGCTGTTCCAGCAGCACCTGGCCGCCGTCGATAATCGCCAGCATCACCGCATGCTTTTCCGGGCTGGTCTTCTTCGGCTTGCGCACCGGTAGGTCCTTGGTGCGGTTGGTGGAAAACGCCACGCAGCGCGGCTGCATCGGACAGCGTTCGCACGACGGGCTGCTGCGCGTGCACAGGGTCGCGCCCATGTCCATCAAACCCTGCGTGTACGATTCGATGTCTTGCTCCGGCAGCAGCGCCTCGGCGCGGCGCCACATCGCCTCCTCGGTCTTGCGCTCGCCGGGATAGGTGTCGATGCCGAACACGCGCGCGAACACGCGCTTGACGTTGCCGTCCATGATGGCCGCCCGCGTGCCGCTGGAAAACGCCGAGATCGCCGCCGCCGTCGAACGGCCGATGCCGGGCAAGTCCGCCAACAGCAGCGGATCGGAAGGGAATACGCCGTCATACTCCGCCACCACGCGCTGCGCGCACTTGTGCAGGTTGCGCGCCCGCGTGTAGTAGCCCAGGCCGCTCCACTGCGCCATCACATCCTCGACCGGCGCCGAGGCCAGGTCGCGCAGGGTAGGGAAGCGCTCCAGGAAGCGCGCGTAATAACCCAGCACCGCCGACACCTGCGTCTGCTGCAACATGATTTCCGACAGCCAGATCAGATACGCATCGCGCGTGTTCTGCCACGGCAGCACATGGCGTCCATGTACTTTTTGCCAGCCGATCAGATCGGCCGAGAAACTGGGATCCGCAAAATTCTCACCTGCTACAACCTTCATTCTGTTCCTATGCTTTAAGCGGCGGCGTCCAGCGCCACGAATTCCGCGTTGATGGCAATGCTGATCTGCCCGGCCAATTCATTCAGTCGCGCCTTCTGCGCCTCCAGCGCCTGCTGGCTGCCTTCAAACGCGTCGATTTTCTGTTCCAGGCTGTCGGTCGCATCGTGGATGCGCTGGATCGACGCCAGCCGGTGTTTCAACTGATCCTTGTGCTGGCGGATCTGCGCCTCCAGCGGCGCCATGATCACCTTCAGCCACGCCTCCGCGTCGTTGTTGGCGGCGCGGAAGCAGCCGCGCACGCGCGAGGCGATGGTGTCGAAGAACTTCTCCATCAACACCACGCGGCTGGTGGTCAGCAGGGTCGCCGTGCCGAACTGCTTATAGTAGATCGCCTCGATCGACGCGATCTCCTCGCGGTAGTGCTCCAGCGAAAACGGCATCGGCAGCGCCAAGGTCAACCCGTGCTCGTTGGAGAAGCGGCGGTACATCACGCCCATCATCTCGCTGATCTCCACCGTCTTGTGCTCGGCCGCGTCGAGGCTGGCGCGGATGCGCTCGAAGTAGTTGCGCACCGCCTCGCGCACGCCGGTGAAGAAGCGGCTGCGCTGCATCTCCTGACGCACCAGTTCGATATCGTCGCGCACGATGTCCATGCCCATGCAGGTGTACAGCTCGGTGGACAGCCGCGTGAACACGGCGCGCGTGGCCTGCAGCTTGAACAGGCTGGCGTCGAACTCTTTTTTCTCGACGTCGATGCGGCGCATCATATGGGCGATCACGCTCTGGTTTTTGCCGCGCAGGCCCTTCAGCTCATGCAGCTGTTCGACCACGCCGCGGCTGCGCGCGTTCACCATCGCCAGCTGCGCCGCGCTCAGCGCCTGCAACTCCTCGCTCAGCTGCTTGCGCACGATTTCCTTCTTGGCCGGAATCAGCTCGTTGAACAGCGCGCCTTCCAGCGTCTGCAGGCGGCTGCGCTCCAGCAGCGCCGGGTCCTGGTTGATCTTGGCCACCAGCGCCTTCTGCGCCGACACCGGGAACACCTGGCGCGGCTCGAGCGCCAGCACGTGGGCCACGTTGGCCTGCTGGCGCTCGATCTCGATGTTGATCTCGGCCTCGCTGCGCAGCTCGTCCCACATGCTGTCGATCTTGTTGAGCACCACCAGCCGGCCGGCGCCGGCGCCGATGTGGTTGCGCCAGACTTCGATATCGCTCTTGGTCACGCCGGTGTCGGCGGCCAGGATGAACAGCACCGCGTGCGCGTTCGGGATCAGGTTCAGCGTCAATTCCGGCTCGGTGCCGATCGCGTTCAGGCCCGGCGTGTCGAGGATCACCAGGCCCTGCTTCAACAGCGGATGCGGGAAGTTGATGATCGCATGGCGCCACAGCGAAATCTCGACCAGGCCGGCGTCGTCCAGCGTGACCGGCATGTCGGGATCGTCCTCGTCGTACAGGCCGTAGCGCTTGGCTTCCTCCACCGGCACGTGGCGCGTCATGCTGACCTGCTTGAACACCTCGTGCATGTCGGCGCCGGCGTCCAGGTTCAGCGGCAGCACGGTCCAGGCGGCGGGCTGGTCGCGGTAATCGCTGGTGGACAGGTTCTCGGCCCGCGTCTCGATCGGCAGCAGACGGATCGACGGCGCGAAGCTGGCGTCGTACATCAGCTCGGTCGGGCACATGGTGGTGCGGCCGGCGGCGGACGGCAGGATGCGCTGGCCGTAGTCGGCAAAGAAAATGGCGTTGATCAATTCCGATTTGCCGCGCGAGAATTCGGCGACGAAGGCCACCGACAATTTGTCGTCGGCCAGCCGCGCCAGGGTACGCACGATGCGTTGGTCGGTGGCGGCGTCGGTCAGGGACGCGCCAGCAACCCACGATTGATAATCTTTCAACGCCGTGACCACGCCTTGCCGCCACGCGCTGTATTGCTCGAAATCCCTGACCATCATGTCTGCCCTTATTTTTGGCAATTCACGCAGTAGAACGTGGACCGCTGTCCCTGCTTGATCTGTCGTATCGGCGCCGCGCACACCTTGCAGGGTACGCCTGCACGATCATAGACGAAATAAGTTTGCTGGAAATACCCCGATTGTCCGTTGACGCTAATAAAATCGCGCAGCGTGCTGCCGCCCTGGACGATGGCCTCGGCCAGGATCTCGCGCACGGCCTGCGCCAGCTTCTCATAGCGTGCCAGGCTGATACGCTTGGCCGGCGTCTTCGGGTTGATGCCGGCGCGGAACAAGCTTTCCGAAGCATAAATATTGCCGACACCGACAACGATATCGCCCGCCAGCAGCACCTGCTTGACCGGCGCGCTGCGCTGCCGGGTTTGATCGTACAGCAATTTTCCGCTGAAGCCAGCCTCCAGCGGCTCCACGCCCAGTTCGCGCAGCAGCGCGTGGTGTTCCAGCAAACCGTCGGCGTCGTCGTGCCACAGCACGGCGCCGAAGCGGCGCGGATCCTTCATGCGCAGCACGCGCAGGCCGTCCGGGGTCTCGACCACGAGATCAAAATGATCATGTTTTTCCGGCTCGATATCGGATGGCATGATGCGCAGGTGGCCCGACATGCCGAGATGGATGATCAGCGTGCCATGGTCGAAATGCACCAGCAGGTATTTGCCGCGGCGGCCGGTGCGCAGCACCTGGTGGCCGGCCAGCAGCTGCGGCAGCTGCGCCGGAAACGGCCAGCGCAAGCCCTCGCGGCGCAGCACCACCTGATGCACGGTGCGGCCCTCGATATGCGGCGCAACCCCGCGCCGGGTGACTTCAACTTCTGGTAATTCTGGCATCTGGATGGCTAAGAGTCGAAATAATGAGCGGTGACACTCTGGCTGGGTCGGAATATTTGGTTACACTAGTCAAAAGACGCAATCGGGGCGTTACGCGTAGAATCCGAATGCATCTGTACCTTTTGCCGACTTGCCAGGATCTTCCCTTGAAAAACGCTTTCGCCATTGTAACCCTGTCCGCCTTGCTGTCCGCGTGCGCCGTCGCGCCGCAAAAAGAGGCGGAGTCCGCCGCTGCGGCGCCTGCCGACGCGGCTGCGGAGAGCCCTGTGCCGCTCGCCGCCGCACCGGCGCCGGCTGCGGAGGTATTGCCCGATGTCGAACTGACCAGCGATATGCTGTTCCGCATCACCAAGGCCGAGCTGGAATTCAAACAGGGGCAGTGGCAGGGCGCCTACATCACCATGCTGGCGCTGGCGCAGCAGACGCGCGATCCGCGTCTGGCGCGTCGCGCCGCCGAAATGGCGCTGACCGCCAAGCAGGGGCCGGAAGCGCTGTCGGCCATCCGCCTGTGGCGCAGCCTGGCGCCGGACTCGGACGAGGCCACCCAATACTTCCTCGGCTTCGCCGTCGTCAACGACGACCTGAGCGAAGCGGAGCAGATCTTTGTCGAACGCCTGAAGGCCGCGCCGGTGCAGGCGCGCCCGCTGGCCATGTTCCAGATGCAGCAGTTCCTGCTGCGCGCCAAGGACAAGAGCGCCGCCTTCGCGCTGGAAGACCGCGTGCTGGCGCCGTACAGCGGCACGCTGGAAAGCCATTTGATCCTGGCGCAGGGCGCCTTCGCGCTGGGCGACAACGAGCGCTCGCGCGCCGAGGCGGAACAGGCGCTGAAAATCAAGCCCGATTCCGAGCTGGCCATCCTGACCACGGCGCAAGTGTCCGGCGATATCGACACCGCGCTGAAGGTGCTGTCGACCTTCCTGGACAAATATCCGAAATCGCGCGAAGTGCGCGCCGCCTATGCCCGCATCCTGGCCGACGCCAAGCAGACCGAACCCGCCCGCAAGGAGTTCCTGACCCTGCTGAAAGACCAGCCGGACAACCTGGCCACGCTGTACGCGCTGGGCGTGATCGCGATGCAGTCCAACGACATCCCCAACGCGGAAAAATACTTCACCGACTTCGTCAAGGTGCTGGCCGACCATCCGAGCGACGAGCGCGACCCGTCCAAGGTGCTGATGATACTGTCGCAGATCGCCGAGCAGCGCAACGACTTCGACGCCGCCTACAACTGGCTGGACAAGGTCGATGGCTCCGATGAAAAAATCTACCTGGCCGCGCGCATGAAGATGGCGCAGCTGACGGCCCGCAAAGGCAATGTCGACGAAGCCCGCAAGCAGCTGGCCGAGCTGAAGCCGTCCGAGGCGGTCGACCAGGCGCAGATCTTCCAGGCCGACGCGCAAATCCTGCGCGACGCCGGTGACAACCGCGCCGCCTACACGGTGCTGGAAAACGCCGTCAAGCGCTATCCGGACAATCCCGACCTGCTGTACGACTTCGCGCTGGTCGCCGAAAAGCTGGGCCAGGTGGAACTGATGGAAAAGGCGCTGCGCCAGGTGATGATCGCCGCGCCCGACAACCAGCACGCCTACAACGCGCTGGGCTACTCGCTGGCCGAGCGCAACGAGCGCCTGCCGGAAGCCTACACGCTGATCGACAAGGCCATGAAGATGGCGCCGGGCGATCCCTTCATCATGGACAGCATGGGCTGGGTGCAGTACCGCATGGGCAACCTGAACGAAGCGGAAGCCTTGCTGCGCCGCGCCTACGCCTTGCGCGGCGATCCTGAAATCGCCGTCCACCTGGGCGAAGTATTGTTCGTCAAGGGCGACAAGACCGGCGCCCAGCAGATGTGGCAGGAAGCGCAAACCAAAGATCCGAAGAACGACGCGCTGAAAAGCACGCTCGCCCGTTTGAACCAAAGCCTGTAAGCGATACCTGATGACCTTATTGAACCTGCGCCGCCGCGCGCCCGCCGCCATGCTGGCCACCGTGTTGGCGGCTTCCGTGCTGGCCGGCTGCGCCACCACCTCCGGGCCGCGCTCGGCCGCCGTGGTCGCGCCCTACAGCGACAACATCGAGCTGGGCGGCGGCATCTCCATCCATTACATCAAGGACGGCAAGCGCGAATCGCTGATCGGCAAGTTCACCTGGCAGCAGAGCAAGACCGCAACCGAGGTCAACCTGATCTCGCCGACCGGCCAGATCCTCGCCGTCATCAGCGTCACGCCGGGATTGGCCACGTTGAAGCAAAGCGGCAAGGAGCCGCGCACCGCGTCCGACCTCGACAGCCTGACCGCGCAGGCGCTGGGCTGGACGCTGCCGGTCTCCGGCCTGCGCGAATGGCTGCAAGGCTACGCCACCGACGCCAGCGGCAAGCGCTTCGTCGCCTCGCAGGCCAACGACACGGTCGTCACCCGCGACGGCTGGAAAGTCGAATACGCCAGCTGGCAAGAGCCGTTGCAAAGCAACGGCGCAGCCCCTGTGCCGCAACCCAAACTCATCGACCTCACGCGCCTAGGCGCGGGGCAGGTGGATGACCTGACGATACGCATCGCCATTCGTCCGAACGCAGAATAAGAAGCACGATGACCAGTCTGAAGAATTGCCCGGCTCCGGCCAAGTTGAACCTGTTCCTGCACGTGAACGGCCGCCGCGCCGACGGCTACCATTTGCTGCAAACCGTGTTCCAGCTGATCGACCACGGCGACATGCTGCACTTCGAGCTGCGCGGCGACCATGAGATCCGCCGCGTGACCGACCTGCCCGGCGTGCCTGAAGAGAGCGACCTGATCGTCCGCGCCGCCCGGCTGCTGCAAGCCGAAGTGCTGCGCCGCACCGGCGCGCTGCCGCCCGGGGTGGACATCGCCATCGACAAGATCCTGCCCATGGGCGGCGGCCTGGGCGGTGGCTCGTCCGATGCGGCCACCACGCTGATGGCGTTGAACTATCTGTGGCAGGCCGGTCTAAGCAAGGAAGCGTTGATGGCGCTGGGCCTGCCGCTGGGCGCGGACATCCCCTTCTTCATCTTCGGCCAGACCGCCTTTGCCGAAGGCGTGGGGGAGGCGATGCAGCCGGTAACAGCACCGGATTGTTGGTATGTCGTCATCGAACCGGGCGTCGCGGTGCCGACTGCAGCAATTTTTTGCTCAGAACATTTGACAAGGGATACTCCGGTCGTCATAATAACGGACTTTTCCAGCCACCTCGAAAATCGAATCGATTTAAAAGGGTTTGGAAAGAACGACTTGCAGCAAGTGGCAACGAAGTTATTCCCGCCGGTAGCAGAGGCGATAGAATGGCTCAGTGCTTACGGTGACGCCAGGATGACTGGCTCCGGTGCTTGCGTGTTCAGTGCGGTAGCAACCGAGGACGAAGCGGATGCGGTGCTTGCAAAAGTGCCGGCGAAGTGGAAGGCCTGGAAGGCAAAAGCGCTGGATCGCCACCCGATCATCGAAAAGTTGTGAGGCGGTAAAAAAATTTGGCTTAGCGTGAAAATGGCTGTAAAATACCGGCCATGTAACGACAAGCAGTCAGTTGCGTAGGGGAATCGCCAAGCTGGTTAAGGCACTGGATTTTGATTCCAGCATACCAAGGTTCGAATCCTTGTTCCCCTGCCATTCGTTTGTATCTGGACCCGTCGAGGCACTAGCAGTCTCCGGCCAGGTAGAGCAAAGATGGCATCGCCCTAGCGCGAACCATTCAACTAAGTTCTAAGTACAGCGCCACGCGGTTTCCGCTGGCGACTTTTCAAAAATTTTCATCGACTATCTCTGGGACTCCCAATGGCTTTCGAAAACCTGATGGTTTTTACCGGCAACGCTAATCCTGCATTGGCAGAAGGAGTCGCTAAAAATCTCGGCATCCCTCTCGGCAAGGCAAACGTTTCGAAATTCTCGGACGGCGAAGTGATGGTTGAGATTAACGAAAACGTTCGCGGTAAAGACGTCTTCGTTCTGCAATCGACTTGTGCTCCAACCAACGACAGCCTGATGGAGTTGATCCTGATGGTCGACGCCCTGAAACGCGCGTCCGCCGGCCGTATCACCGCTGCTATCCCTTACTTCGGCTATGCCCGTCAAGACCGCCGCCCGCGTTCGGCGCGCGTTGCGATCTCGGCCAAAGTGGTCGCCAACATGCTGGAAGAAGCGGGCGTCGAGCGCGTCCTGATCATGGATCTGCACGCAGACCAGATCCAGGGCTTCTTCGATATTCCGGTTGACAATATTTACGCTTCGCCAATTCTGCTGGGCGACCTGCAGAAGAAGAACTACCAGGATCTGCTGGTGGTGTCGCCGGACGTCGGCGGTGTGGTACGTGCGCGCGCCCTGGCAAAACGCCTGGGCTGCGACCTGGCCATCATCGACAAGCGTCGTCCGAAGGCCAACGTTTCGGAAGTGATGAACATCATCGGTGAAGTCGAAGGCCGTAACTGCGTGATCATGGATGACATGGTCGACACCGCAGGTACGCTGGTCAAGGCGGCCGAAGTGCTGAAAGAGCGCGGCGCGAAGAAAGTGATCGCATATTGCACGCACCCAGTGCTGTCCGGCCCGGCAATCGAGCGCATCACCAATTCGTCGCTGGACGAGCTGGTCGTGACCGACACGATTCCGCTGTCCGACGCGGCCAAGGCTTGCGGCAAGATCCGTCAGCTGACCTGCGCACCGCTGCTGGCCGAGACGTTCAAACGCATTATCAAGGGCGATTCCGTTATCTCCCTGTTTATCGACTAAAGATAAACGATTTAGCCAGTTTTTCATGGCGCGACAGGCATAAATTGCCTGTCGCGCCTTTGCTTTTCCCAGTTTCATGAGCGCAGTCAGCTCATTTTCGAAGCACCCTGGTCGCGGGGGCTTCATAACACGGGGCGCGAGCCCTGTTATTTTTGGAGTTACACATGAAAGTTGTTGCATTCAAACGCGAATTGCAAGGTTCCGGAGCGAGCCGCCGCCTGCGCAATTCGGGCCAAACCCCTGGCATCATCTACGGCGGTACCGAAGCGCCAGTGACCATCTCGCTGGATCACAACGCGCTGTACCACGCGCTGAAAAAAGAAGCCTTCCACTCGTCGATCCTGGATCTGGAAATCGACGGCAAGACCCAGCAAGTGCTGCTGCGCGACTTCCAAGTCCACGCGTTCAAGCAACTGGTTCTGCACGCTGACTTCCAGCGCGTTGATGCAAACGCCAAAGTCCACATGAAAGTGGCTCTGCACTTCGCTAACGCTGACGTGTCCCCAGCAGTCAAACTGCACGGCGCCACCATCAGCCACGTAGCCAACGAAATCGAAGTTTCGTGCCTGCCAAAAGACCTGCCAGAGTTCATCACCGTTGACCTGTCGAACATCGACGTTGGTCACTCGCTGCACATCGCCGACCTGGTTCTGCCAGCTGGCGTCACCGCGATCACCCACGGTTCGAACCTGACCATCGCTACCGCTTCGGTACCTGCTGGTCACGTGGCTGCTGAAGCCGCTGCTACCGCTGAAGCTCCAGCTGCTGAAGCCAAGCCAGCCGCTAAAGCCAAGAAGTAATCACTGACGCCGCCTTCGGGCGGTTGCAGGAGGAGAGCCCGCCGGCCTGCGCCAGGCGGGCTTTTTTTATGCTTGAGCGTTGACCCCGCAACCCGGATGCAGGGGTCAGACCCCGTACGGGGTCTGACCCCATGTGGCCGCAGTGCGGGTTTGCGCGATAATCACGTTTATTTGACTGAGCATCTCATGTCCATACGCCTCATCGTCGGCCTCGGCAATCCCGGCCCCGAATACGAACAAACCCGTCACAACGCCGGCTTCTGGCTGGTGGACAACCTTGCCAACGACATCGGCGCGCGCCTGCAGCGCGAGACCAAGTACAACGCGCTGATGGCCAAGGGCGCGGTCGCCGGCCAGGAAGTCTATCTGCTGGAACCGCAGACGTATATGAACCGCTCCGGCCAGTCGGTGGGCGGGCTGTGCCGCTTCTTCAAGATCCTGCCGGACGAAGTGCTGGTCGTGCACGACGAGCTGGACCTGATGCCCGGCGCCGCGCGCCTGAAAAAAGGCGGCTCCTCGGGCGGCCACAACGGCCTGAAGGACATCACCGCCGCGCTCGGCACGCAGGATTACTGGCGGCTGCGCCTGGGCATCGGCCATCCGCGCACGCTCAGCCTGCAGCAGCAGGTGGCGGATTTCGTGCTGCACCGCCCGCGCCGCGAAGACCAGGAGCTGATCGAGCAAGCGATCGACAAGTCGCTGCTGGTGATGCCGCTGATCGTCGAAGGCAAGTTCGACGCGGCCACGATGAAGTTGCATACAGCCTGATAGCGGGGGTCAGATCTGACATTCGGACACAAGCTCGGCCGTATGTGCCTGCTACACCAGAGGCCGTGTCCGAATGTCAGATCTGACCCCCGCTGTGGTGGTATGCTGGTCCGGTTATCCCCCAGACCAGGAAACCACCGATGAAGCTGCTCCCGCTTGCCGCATTATTGATCGTCCACGCCGCGCAGGCGCAGGACGCCTCCGCCGTCGCCAGCCAGATCAACGGCATGTATCCGAAGCTCGATGCGATCTACAAGGATCTGCACGCACATCCCGAAATCGCCTTCCAGGAAGAACGCACGGCCGCCAAGCTGGCCGCCGAGATGCGCGCGATCGGCTTCGAGGTGACGGAAAAAGTCGGCAAGACCGGCGTGGTGGCCATCTACAAGAACGGCGCCGGCCCGACCGTGCTGGTGCGCACCGAGCTGGACGGCCTGCCGATGGAGGAGAAATCCGGCTACGCCTATTCCAGCAAGGCGCACGCGCTGTTGGACGGCAAGGACACGATGGTGGCCCACAGCTGCGGCCACGACGTCCACATGACCGCCTGGCTGGGCGCGGCGCGCACATTGGTGGTGTTGAAATCGCAGTGGAAGGGCACGCTGATGTTCATCGGCCAGCCGGCCGAGGAAACCGTCAGCGGCGCCAAGGCCATGCTGGACGACGGCCTGTTCAAGCGCTTCCCGAAACCGGACTACGCCTTCGCGCTGCACAGCTGGCCGCTGGCCTACGGCACCATCGGCTACAACAGCGGGCCGGTGTCGTCGAACTCGGACGCGATTGAAATCACCTTCAAGGGCCGCGGCGGCCACGGCTCGGCGCCGGACAAGGCGCTGGACCCGATCACCATCGCCGCCCGCTTCGTGGTCGACGTGCAGACCGTCATCAGCCGCGAGAAAGATCCCAAGGAATTCGGCGTCGTCACCATCGGCGCGATCAACGGCGGCACGGTCGGCAACATCATCCCCGACACGGTGCGCGTGCGCGGCACGATACGTTCATACAGCCCGGAAGTACGGGCGAAACTGCTGGCCGGCGTGCGCCGCGTCGCCAACGCCTCGGCCGCGATGGCCGACGCACCGGCGCCCGATGTCGAGCTGATCACCGGCGGCGCCGCCATCGACAACAGCGACGCGCTGGTCAAGCGTACCGAAGGCGTGTTGAAAAAAGCCTTCGGCGACGCCAACGTCTCGCGCATGCCGGCGATGACGGCCAGCGAAGACTTCTCGGCCTACGTCAATGAGGGCGTGCCGGGCATGTTCTTCTTCACCGGCGTCTACGACCCGAAAGCGGTGGCCGAAGCGGCCAAGCCGGGCGGCAAGCCGATCGCCTTCAACCACTCGCCGTACTACGCGCCGGTGCCGGAACCATCGATCAAGACCGCCGCCCAGGCGATGACCTTGGCCGTCATGAACGTGATGGGCGCAGCAAGCGCCAAACCATAAACGCCAGCACGGCCACGCCCAGCAGCAACACCCCCCACAGCACCACCAGGCGCTGCTGGGCGGCAGTGGCCGCGGTCAGCGCCGCGGTGGCGTCCTGCGCGCCGCTGCCTTGCTGCTGCGTCGCCGGGCCGGCGCTGGCCTGTTCCAGCTTCTGCAATTCCGTATCGGAGAAGCCGGGCGCGACCTGGCTCAACTCGCGCACGGCCGGCGCGGCGCGCTCGCGGCCGACCGCCAGCGTGTAGGGGCCGTTGCCGTTGGCGAGGAAGATCAGCGTGGCCGGCTGCCAGCTCAATCGCAAAGCGGGCCTTGCCGTTGTTGGCGCCGTGGTCCGCAGCACCCATTGCGTTGCATGCACCGGCGGCACTTCGATGTCGCCGGAACTGCGCACCTGTGCGCCTTGCGCGATGCGGTAGAACGTCGCGCTGGTGAGCGCATCGAAGCGCCAGGCCGGGCCTTGTCCAGCCTGCCTTGCGGGCAGCTCGCGGTAGATGCCCAAGGTACCGGACAGGACGACATTGGGTTCGCTGAATTGCAGCCCGGCCTTGCTCGGCGCGACGGCGGGCGGCACGGCGTAGACCAGGTCTTGCGCCTGTCTGCCCGTCGCCGCTTGCAGCAGCAGTTGCTCGGTGGGCTGTGCGATATCGGCATGGACCAGCTGCTCGGCCGTGATCGCCGCGAACTGGATCGGCGTGCCGCTGCGCCAGTTCAGCCGGGCATAGCGGAAGCTGCGGGCGTCGAACTCCAGCCGGTCGTTGGACAGCGTCTGCGCATCCTGGTTGACCAGCCAGTTCAGGTCGGCGGCGCCGACGGTATCCCAGTGCTTCATGTCGGCGCTGGTCTCCAGCCAGACTTGCGCGCTGTACTCGCGCTGGCCGGGCGGCAGCGTGAAGCGCAGCGCGCTGACCGGCGTGGCGGCCGCGTCCTTGCCCAGGTCGAGCACCAGTCCCGCCAGGTGCGGCGGCTGGGCGGGCTTGTCGCGCGCGTTGTCGGGGCGGACCTTGACGGACAGCAGGCGGCCGTCGGTGGCCGTGCTGACATCCAGGTCCAGCTGCCCGGCCGATGCGGCCGTGCTCATCAGCGGGAAGATGGCCGACGGCAGGTCGCGCCGGCTGGTGCGCGTCGCCGGCGCCGGCGTGCGCAGCGCGAACGGCTGCAAGGCGCCGCTGGCGTCGAATACCCGCACGTCGTCCAGCAGCGGCGAACGCGCGTGCAGGTAGACATCCTTGGGCAGCCGCACTTGCAACACGCCCTGTTTGGCGCTGGCGGTCAGCGGCAGCAGGTGGGTGTAGTCCTGCGGCGCATCGCTGGCCGCCGCCGACGCCGCTGCAATGGCCGATGCGGCTGTGGCCGCGATCAGGATGTTTTTCATGCTTTTTCCGTTTCTGTAGGGTAGGGCGCCAGGTAACCGATGCCGACCATCAGCGCGCCCACGCCGACGAAGGAAACGATGCGCTCGACGCCGCCGACGTTGGACAGGTCGACCAGGAACAGCTTGGCGACCACCAGGGCCAGCAGCACAGCGCCGCCTATCCACACGGCGCGCAGCACGCGCCTGGCGGCGTAGCGCATCATCAGCAGCGCGGTGACGCTCCACACCAGCGACAGCATCGCCTGCACGAATTGCGAGGCGAACATGGCGTCGAATTCGTACGGCACTTTCATGTAGTTGGAGACGGTGCGCAGCAGCGCCAGGTTGAGCCAGCCATAGCCGGTCAGCGCGGCCAGCAGCGGCAGCGGCTCCACCCAGTTTGGCGGCCAGGCGGTGAACAGGGGTGGCCGCAGCGTGCCGCCGCCGTCCAGGTCGCGCAGCAGGCGGTAGCAGCCGTAGGCCATCAGCATGGCGAAGCAGGTGGTCAGGTCCAGCGGGTTCAGCAACGGCACGTAGGGCAGCGGCGCCATCGCGCCGTTCTGCGACAGGTTCCAGACCGCGACCAGCAGCAGCGCCCAGCCGCAGGCCAGCGGGATCAGGCAGCGCCGGTACCAGGCGGCCAGCGGCGCGACCGGCCAGCCGCCGGCGCGGCTGCGCTGCATCAGCCAGCCGACGGCGGCCATCATCAGCCAGGCCGGAATGAAGCGCGCCCAGCTGGCGCTGGTCTCCCAGCCGGCGTCGGCCAGCAGCTGCGCTTCGGCGCTGTTGGCGCCGTGCAGCCAGCGCGTGATCCAGATCGCCGCGACCGGCCAGATCATCAACCACAAGCCGCCGGTGCGCACGATGTGCAGCAGTTGCAGCGGGACTTCGCGCAGCGTCCAGTTGTTGGCGGGCCAGACGCGCAGCAGCCATTCGCCGGCCAGCCACAGCGCGGCGTAGGCCAGCCAGACGGATGCTGCGGGCAACCGGTTGTCGAAATACAGGCCGCCCAGCATCAGAGCGCTGGCGACCGCGAGCGCGACCCAGGCCGGCGCCGTCAGCGCGCGCAGGCTGCGCCATTGCAGGCGG
Organism: Duganella rhizosphaerae; assembly: GCF_040364205.1. Lineage (NCBI taxonomy): Bacteria > Pseudomonadati > Pseudomonadota > Betaproteobacteria > Burkholderiales > Oxalobacteraceae > Duganella > Duganella rhizosphaerae. The sequence goes on along the minus strand of NZ_BPWK01000016.1, from coordinate 114,287 downwards.
CGCGCCAGCATGACGATGGCCACGGTGCCTGCGGCGAGCAGCATGCCGTAGATGCTGGGGCCGAGGATGTCGTCGCTGGCCCATGCGCCGGTGGTGGCGATCTGGTAGCGGATAGCCAGCCAGCCGGCCAGGTCGGGCAGGATCAGGGCGAACCACCACAGGCCGGCCCACAACATCGCCAGGCGCGACAGGCCGTAGCCGGCGCTGCCAGGCTCCTGGCCGTCGTGCCGCATCAGCGCCCAGCTGCTGAACAGGGCGCCGGCGCAGATCATGGCCGCGCCCAGTATCGGCCGGTCGAACAGGTCGGGTGTCGCGGAGATCCAGTTCCATTGCGTCAGCGCCAGGATGGCCAGCATCACGCCCGCAACGGCCTGCGCAATCAAGGCGAAGCCGCTGGCCAGTTGCCACGCCATCTTGTGCGCGATGATGTACAGCGCCGCTGCCGCCACCAGCGCGCTGACGACCAGCAGGTTGGCCTGGCTGGCGCCGTCGGTGCGCAGGAAGATTTCGGTCCAGGCGCCGGCGACCAGCCAGATCGACGCGAACGCCAGGAACAGCGCCGCCAGCGCGGCAAACAATTTGGTGCCGCTGTCCTGCTGGGCGCGGAAGCGGGTCGCCATCAGGAAGGCGGTGATCGACAGCAGGATGAAGCCCAGCCACAGATTGGATGCCATCGCGCTTTCCGGCGACATTCCGGTGACGGTGCCGAAGAACGACAGCCAGGCGCCGGCTTGCACCAGCAGGCCGAACATCCAGGCCATCGTCTGTTTCTGGCGCAGCCCGATCCAGACGATGCCCGCGCCTTCCAGCGCCCACGCGGCGGAAGTCCAGCGGCCGTCGAGCGCGAACGGTATCGCCAGCGTGCCGAACACGATGCCCAGCGCGAGGAAGGCGTCGGCCAGCAGCGTCACCTTGTCGCGCCGGCGCAGCACGGTGGCCAGGCCGATGTAGAACAGTCCCAGCGCCAGCGCCGAATAAGCCACGCCGAACGGGTAGCCGTGCACCAGGCTAAATTGCAGACCGAAGCCCAGCATCGGCGTGCCGAACACCAGCGTGCCGTCGACATAGTTCTTCAGCGTGGTCAATTGCCGCGATTGCCGGCTTGCATACGCCAGTGGAATCGAAACGTAGAAGGCAAAGAACAGCAGCAGGAACAATTGCACCGACAGATAATTTTCCGGCGTGTAGCGCAGTACGCCCCAGGCGGTGCCGATGGCGAAAGTGAACGCGAAGCCCAGCAGGTTCAGCGGACGCCACGAGCGCAGCATGGCCAGCGCGAACACGCCGGCGTTGAGCAGCGCGTAGTACGAGAACAGACCGATGTGGCTGCCCGCGCCGGTGGAGGCCAGGATGGGCGCGGCAAAGCCGCCGACGATGCCAAAGATGGCCAGCCACATGGCGTCTTGCAGCACCGCCAGCAGGCAGGTGAAGACGGTCAGCACGAACAGCAGCGCGAAGGCCAGCGAGCCGGGGATCAACTGGTACAGGCGGAACGCGCCGAAGGTCACCAGCATCAGCACGGCCAGCGCCGCGCCCTGCACCGGCAGGCTGATGGCGGGACGGCTCAAGCGTATGCGCCAGGCCCAGGCCAGCAGCGCGATGTCGGCCAGCACGATGCCGGCCAGGCGGAATTCGATCGGCACCGTGACGCGGGCGGCCGTGTACTTGAGCAGGAAGCTGACGCCGATGAACAGGATCAGCAAGCCAAGCTTGGCGACCAGGTTGCCGCCGAACAGCCAGGCCTTGGCGGCCACCAGCCAGCGCGGCGGCGTTGGCTCAGGGCGGGGCGCCGGCGGTGGAGCGGGTTCGGCTTGAGCGGGGCGGGGCGATGGCGCTGTGGGCGCGGGAGCCGCGACCGGAGCCGGTGCGCTCACTTGTGCTGGCGCCGGCGTGGCCGTCGCTGCCACGGGTGTCGGTTGCGGTGGGCGCGGCGACAGGATGGTGGTTGGTATCGGCCCGTAGGCAGGCGTCGGTGCGGCCGGGTGCGCGGGCTGCGCTGCATGCTGCGGTGCTTGCGGTGGTTCTTGCTGTGCGGCGGTGCGTTGCATCGTCGTTTGCATCTCGCGCAGCGCATCCACTTCCCGCTGCAATTCGGTGGCGATCTTGCGCGCCTGCTTCGCTTCCGTGCGCGCGCGCCACGCGACGCTCAGCGTGAACACGCCGAAGATAAACAACAGGAATTCCATTGAGCGGCTCCCTTGAGGCAATCTCGCAAAGTATCACATTTTGCAACATTTCCTCAATCGGAACGCTCAAACTCAGCGGGGGTCAGATCAACTCAGCGGGGGTCAGATCTGACATTCGGACACGACCTCTGCCGTAGTGGCCACTACGGCAGAGGTCGTGTCCGAATGTCAGATCTGACCCCAATTTTATTTGGCGGCGATCCAGCGGTCGACGCGGGCTTCGAGGATGGGCAGCGGCAGCGTGCCGTCGCCGATCACGACTTCATGGAATTTCTGATAGCTGAACTTGTCGCCCAGCGCCTGCTGCGCGCGCGCCCGCAGCTCCAGGATCTTCAGCGAGCCGATCTTGTAGCTCAGCGCCTGCGCCGGCCACACCATATAGCGCTCGATCTGGTTCTTGGCGCGCGCTTCGCTCCAGCCCAGCGTGTCGGCCAGGTAGGTGATGGCTTGCTCCCGGCTCCAGCCCTTGGCGTGCATGCCGGTGTCGACCACCAGCCGCGCGGCGCGCAGCATTTCCGCGTTCAAGTGACCGTAGTAGGCCACCGGATCTTCATACAAACCCATCTCGCGGCCCAGCGTTTCCGAGTACAGCGCCCAGCCTTCGGTGTAGGCCGCGCTGTTCGGATTCTCGGTGCTGAATTTGCGGAAGTCCGGCAAGTCCAGTTCCTTCAGCAGCGCCGCGTGCAGATGGTGGCCGGGCACGCCTTCGTGCAGGAACAGGCTGACCATGTCGACCCGGCTGTATTTTTTCGGATCGTTGACCACCGGCCAGAACACGCCAGGATGCGAACCATCGGCCGCCGACGGCGTGTAGTGGTCGGACGCGGTGGCGCGCGTCAGCTCGGGCTCCAGGTGCAGCTCCAGCTTGGCTTTCGGGATCAGGCTGAAGTAGGTGGGCAGCTTGGTTTGCACGGTCGCGTAGATCGCGCGATAGGCGTCCAGCACCTGCTCGTCGGTGGTGAAGATCTTGAATTTTTCCTGCGCCGCCACCCATTGCGGCAACTGTTTTTCCGGACCGTCGTAGCCCAGCTTGGGGCCCAGCGCGGCCAGCTGCTGCTGGATGCGCGCCACTTCCTTCAAGCCCAGCGCGTGCACGGCGTCCGGCGTCAGCGGCAGGTTGGTGCTGTCCTTGATGCGCGCGGCGTACCAGGCGGCGCCGTTCGGCAGCCCGGCCCAGCCGGTGCTGGCGCGGCTGGCCGGCAGGTATTCGTTTTCCAGGAAGCTGACCAGGCGGGTCAGCGCCGGCGCGATCTTGCTGTCCACCGTGTGCAGGTAGGCGGCTGTCAATTTCTGTTTGTCGGCGTCGGAGAAGCCGGCCGGGAAGCGCGTCACCGGCGAGTAGTAGATGCTGGTTTCCGGCGTGGCGCTGCGCAGGTTCTGGAACTGCGGCAGCATCGCCACCGTGATCGCCTTCGGCTGCACGATGCCGCTGCGCATGCCCAGCTTCATGTTGGCGATGGCCTGGTCTATCCATGCCGGCAACTGGTTCAGGCGGCTCAGATAGGCCTGGTATTGCTTGACCGTGCCCAGCGGCTGCGAGCCGTTGCCGTCGGCGTAGTTGGCCAAGGTGCTGGGCACGTTGTCGAGCTGGTTCAGCGGCAGCAGGTGTTCCGGGAAGGACTCCAGCTGCATCGCGTTGTTGAGTTCGTAGGACATCAGGTCGTAGGTCAGTTGTTCCTGCTGGCCGAGCTGGTCGCGGCGCACCGTCATCAGCTGCTTCTGCATCTGGCGGTACAGCGTGAACTGCTGCGCGCGCACCTTGGGCGAAATATTCAGGCCGAGCTGGTCGTCATAACGGCCGTCGCCGTTGGCGGTGGCGAACAGCAGCGGGTCGAATTTGCAGCGCGCCGTGTGGAAGGCCGCCGCCAGCTTGGCCAGCTGTTTCTGGGCTTGCCCTGCCTGCTGCGTTTGCGCCGGTTTGGCGGCTGCCGTGACGGGCGGTGCGCCCATCAGCAAAGCGGCAATCAGGGTGGAAGTGGTCAGCGCGGCAAGCGGGCGGGCAGATGGCATGGGTGTCCTCGAAGTGGAGATGGATTTTCGCCCAGCAGTCTAGCATTTGTCGATCCGGTTTACTCATCGCCGGAAAAATTGCGTATTCTATGCTTGCCGCAAACCGGCTACCCATAAAAATGCAAATAAAAGCGAGACCAGACATGCAGATAAAAGATAACGCAGCAGCCATCGCCCCCAGCCCCGGCATGGACCCAAGCGCCACACCCGCCCGGCCGCTTACCCGCCAGGATTACAAGACCCTGTCGCTGGCCGCCCTCGGCGGCGCGCTGGAGTTCTACGATTTCGTTATTTTTGTCTTCTTCACCGCCGTGATCGGCAAGCTGTTCTTCCCGCCGTCGATGCCGGGTTGGCTGAGCATGGTGCAAACCTTCGGCATCTTCGCCGCCGGCTATGTGGTGCGTCCGCTGGGCGGCATCATCATGGCGCACTTCGGCGATTTGTTTGGCCGGAAAAAAATGTTCACCATGTCCATCCTGCTGATGGCGGTGCCGACGCTGCTGATGGGCATGCTGCCGACCTACGCCAGCATCGGCCTGGCGGCCCCCATGCTGCTGTTGCTGCTGCGCGTGATGCAGGGCGCGGCGGTGGGCGGCGAGGTGCCGGGTGCGTGGGTGTTTGTGTCCGAGCACGTGCCGGCGCGCCATATCGGCTATGCCTGCGGCACGCTGACCGCCGGCCTGACCGCCGGCATCCTGCTGGGTTCGGTGGTCGCCACCGGCATCAACACCGCCTTCACGCCGGAGCAGGTGGCCGACGGCGCCTGGCGTTTGCCGTTCCTGCTGGGCGGCTTCTTCGGCCTGGGCGCGATGTACCTGCGCCGCTGGCTGCATGAGACGCCGGTCTTCGCCGAGCTGCAGCAACGCAAGGCGCTGGCCGCCGAAATGCCGCTCAAGACCGTGCTGCGCAATCATCGCGGCGCGGTGGTGGTGTCGATGCTGCTGACGTGGATGCTGTCGGCCGCCATCGTCGTGGTCATCCTGATGACGCCGACCCTGCTGCAAAAGATCTACGGCTTCGATCCGCATACCTCGCTGATGGCGAACACCCTGGCGACGCTGTGCCTGTCCATCGGTTGCCTGGTGGCGGGCGTGCTGGCCGACCGCATCGGCGCGCGCACCACCTTGTTCGGCGGCGCCTTGCTGCTGGCGATCAGCACCTATGTGTTCTACACCACGCTGCACGCGCGGCCGGATCTGCTGCTGCCCTTGTATGCGCTGGTCGGCTTCACGGTTGGCGTGGTGGGCGCCGTACCTTGCGTGCTGGTCAAGGCCTTCCCGGCGCAGGTGCGCTTCTCGGGCCTGTCGTTCTCGTACAACGTGTCGTACGCCATCTTCGGTGGCCTGACGCCGGTGGTGGTGGCGCTGATGTTGAAGAATAACCCGCTGGCGCCGGCCTACTATGTCATCGCCGTGAGCGTGCTCGGCATGATCACCGCGCTGTTCGTCAAAGAGCGTTAAGGCAGGTAGCGGCGCGGCGGTCGCGCAGTCGCAGGAACGGTTTTTCCAATGCGACGTGCAGCAGCCACGCGGCGGCCCACGACATGGCGCCGTAGATCGCCAGGAACAGCAGGCTGCCCAGTACGGGCGCCTGCTGCGTTTCTCCGAGCAGGGCCTGGCAGACTTTTGTGGCGGGTCCGATCAGCGGGTAGTGCACCAGATACAGCGCATAGGACAGCCTGGCGATGTAGCGCAGCGGACGCGCGGCGCCAAACGAAGGCAGCTGCGCATTGACGGCCAGGCCGCAACGCACCAGCAGCGCAAACAGCATGGACGACAGCGCGATGATCCAGCACACCGTCGGCCAGTCGCCCTGTGTCAGCCAATCCCTATAGGTCAGCAGCAACAGCGGCGGCATCGCCAGCGCCAGGAACAGCGCGCGCGGCGCGCGCCCTATATTGGATGCGCCATGCTGGACGGCGACCAGCACGCCTGCCAGGATGCCCAGCACCGCATGATGAAACGGCGCGCGTATCGCCCAGAAGAAGGCAGGGTAGTCGCCCGGCGCGATGTTCCGGGCGCTGGCCTGCATCGACCAGCATAGTCCTGCCATCACCACCGCCAGCAGCATGCAGGCGGAGCGCGTACCCACCCGCGTCAGCAGGAACAGCAGCAATGGCGTGGCCAGGTAAAACTTCTCCTCCACCGCCAGCGACCACAGCGTGACCATGACATCCGACCCCAGATAATCCTGCATGAACAGCAGGTGCGTGGCGAAGGACAGGCTGGAGAATTCCGCACCCAGCGTCCACGGCGCGCCCAGCCAGCACAGCAGGATCACGCCCCAGTACAGCGGCAGCGTGCGGAACGCGCGGCGGCGGTAGAATTCCATCACCGAGGCGCGCTCGAACGGCGCCGCATGCGGCCCGGCGAAGTGGCTGCCGATCAGGAAACCGCTGAGCACAAAGAACAGGTCGACACCGATCCAGCCATTGGCCGACAACACCGCCAGCGGCCCGCCGGGCACGACGCCGAACGTGGCCTGCGAGGCGACCGCCCAATGCCGCGCCAGCACCAGCAGGATCGCCACGGCGCGCAATGCATCGAGGACAGGGTAGCGGCCCGGCTTGCCGGCCAGTCCGGTGCGCGGCATGGTCAGACTATCTTCAGCGCGCTCTGGACATCGCGCTTGCGCAGCTTCCAGATGATGGAGTCAACGATGTAGTGATGGAAATTGATGCCCTGGTAGGCGATCACCACCAGCGGCACCAGCGTGTAGTTGGCGAAGTAGGCATTGGACATGTCGATCGAGCGGTACACCACGCCGGTCAGCGCCAGGCAGGCCATCAGGTAGAGCGGCCAGCGGCCTTCCTGGCTGAGCCAGGACAGCGCCCGCTGCTCGGGGTTGACGCCGCCCTTGAACTGGTTGGAGTTGAACAGCCACACGAAGGCGATGTACTGCGCGTTGTGCCAGACGTTGATGACCAGCCAGCCGCTGGTGATGTCGTGGATCGCGACATACGACACCAGGTAGATCAGGTAGTGCGAGCACAGGTAGGCGAAATGCAGCCGGCCCAGCGTGCCGGCGGACAGCGCGCGCAGCTGCGCCGCCAGCCACCAGGCCAGGCAAGCGCCCGCCGCCGCCAGCGCGGCCAGGGCCAGCCATTGCGGCACCGGCAGCTTCCACACTTCCATCGCCAGAAAGGTGGAGTCCGGGCGCGCGCTCATCATCAGGAAGGCGGCGGCCGGCACCAGGTAAAAGGTGATGCGGTTGAACACGGGATTGCCGGCCTGGACGCTGCGCGTCTTCATGCCGTAGGCCTTGTTGATGCCTTCGCTTTGCCGCGTGTAGTGATACCACTGCCAGTGCATGTACAGCGTGGCGACCGCCGCCAATCCGCCCCAGCCGATCAGCAGGTAGACGCCGGCAAACACCGCCACCGGCAAGGGCAGCAACAGCGCCCAGTGCTGGCGGGCCGACTTCAGGTCGAACAGCAGGCGGGTGTAAGTGGAGATGACATGGTGATAACCCAGCAGGGCCAGGTCCAGCGAAATGATCAGCACGAAGTATTGGGGGAAGCCGAGCGCCAGTGCGCCCACGGCCAGAGCGAGCAGGGGAATGCCCAGCACGAACAGGCGATCGAATCGCCTGCTGCGCATATAGATCGGGGCCGTTGCGGCGATTGCTGGCATGGCGTGGACTCCTGCGGATAGCACTGTCTGTATGATAGTGCTATACAGCAATAAGTCCACTATTCCTTTTTCGCGGTGTTGCGCGGGTTTATTTTGCGCGGCGGCCCCGTTCGGCGGCCTGCGCCTTCGCCAGGCCGGTATCGAAGGCGCTCGCGCCGCCATCCAGGGCCGCATCGCCGCTGGCGTCCTCGGCGATGCGGAAGCCTTCTCCCACGCTGCTGCGGTTGTCCGTTCCCGTATGGCTGCGGTAGGTCGGGCTGGCGCCGGCCGGGCCGCTGTTGTAGCTGCCGCCGCGATGGATGACCATGGACGAGCCGTGGAACAGATCGCAGCCGGTGGTCCAGGGCGCGCCATCGCCGGGGGCGCCCTGGTAGCTCAGGTGCTGGCAGTCTTCGACCACTTCTCCGACGTTGCCCAGCATGTCGTACAGGCCGTAGGCATTCGGCTGGTACATGCCGACCACCGTGGTCAGCTCGGCCTGGTCGTCGCAGGCGATTTCCTTGCGGTCCTTGCCGGTGATGCGTGTAATGGCGGTCTTGCCGCTGCGATCGAAAACGTTGGCGTATTGGCATAGCGCGGCCGGATCGTCGCCGTAGGGATAGCGGCTGCTGGCGCCGGCGCGCGCCGCGTATTCCCATTCCGCTTCGCTGGGCAGACGGAAGTGCCGCCCGGTTTGCTTCGACAGCCATTGCAGGTAGGCGTGGGCGTCGTCCCAGCTGACGCACATCACCGGATGGTAGTCGCCCGGCGCGTTGACGGCGGCGTTCCAGCCGGCCTTGCCGCTGTCCATGCCCCAGTCGGTGGCCGCCAGCTTCCAGCAATCGCCGTCGGCCTTGTAGCCGGTGGCCTCGATAAACTGGCGGAATTGCCCGACGGTAGTCTCGTAGCGGGACAGCCGGTAGCTCTTGATGTTGACGGTGTGCAGCGGCTCCGAGTTCGGATAACCATCGTCCTTCGGATTGGCGGTGCTGCCCATGACGAATGCGCCGCCCTTGAGCGTGACCATGGAGGGCGTGAGCAGGGGATCGGTGGCCGCGAACAGCGGGCAGCTCAACATCAGCATCGACAACAGGGAAATGGTTTTTTTCATTGCGGGGTCCTATGGGATCAATGTTTGCGAGAATGCAAACATCCCACAGGGCCGGCGCCGGCGGCAGCGGCAGGCGACGAATCGACAGCCGCGCCGACGAATCGCCAGCCGCCTACATCGCCCGGAACAGGTGGACGTAGGCGCGGCTGACGCGCAACTCGCGCGCATGGCCCTTGATGCGCAGGAACAGGCGGCTGCTCTCGTCGCGCCGGGTGCCGGCCAGGTAGTCCAGGTTGACCAGCGTGGAGCGATGGACCTGCCAGAACTGCTCGGGGTCGAGCTGCTCGGACAGCTCGACGATGGTGGTGCGGATCAGGTGCTCGCCGGCGGTGGTCTGCACCACCGTGTACTTGTCGTCGGCGTGGAAGTACAGGATGTCGCTGACGGCGATCTGGTGCACAAACTCGCCCTGGCCGGCGCGCACGAAGCGCAGCCGCGCCGGCGCCGCCGGTCCGCGCGTCAACTGGTGCAGCGCTTGCGACAGGCGCGCATCGGGCTGCGCGCTGCGACCGGCCGCCTGCAAGGCCAGCGTGGCCTTGACCCGTTCGATCATCTGCACCAGCCGGTCGGTCTTCAGCGGCTTGAGCAGGTAGTCGAGCGCGCAATGGTCGAAGGCCTGCACCGCATAGGTGTCGAAGGCGGTGACGAACACCACGCGGGTTTCGCCTTCGATGCCCTGCGCCACTTCCAGCCCGCCCAGGCCCGGCATCTGGATGTCGAGGAAGGCCAGGTCCGGCTCCAGTTCCTCGATGCATGCGGCCGCCTCCACGCCGTTGCGGGCGATGTGCACGATCTCCAGTTCCGGCCACAGCAGTTCCAGCTGCTCCTTCAGGTACAGCGCCAGATGCGGTTCGTCGTCGGCGATCAGCGCGCGCGTCATGCCAGCGTCCGGTAGGGGATGGACAGCGAGGCTTGCATGCCCACCGTTTGCGGCGCCAGCGTCAGCGCCGCCTTGCCGCCGTAGCGGGTGCGCAAGCGCTCGCGGATGTTGGGCAGGGCCATGCCGCTGCCGCGCTTGCGCGGACGGCGCGGGCCGTCCTGGCCGAGGCCGTCGTCGTCGACGCGGATGTCGAGCTGGCCGTCGACGACGTGCGCGCGGATGCGGACGCAGCCGCCTTCGATCTTCGGCTCCAGTCCGTGTTCGATGGCGTTTTCCACCAGCGGTTGCAGCAGCAGCGTGGGCAAGGTCGCCGCCAGGGCTTCGTCGCTGGCGTCGATCTCGAAGCGCAGCCGGTCTTCCATGCGGATCTGCAGCAGCGTCAGGTAGCTGCGCACCATCGCCAGTTCGGCCGCCAGCGTGCTGTCGGTGTGGCGCAGCTGGCCCAGGCTGGCGCGCAGATAGTCGGTGAAGGTTTCCAGCATCAGCCGGGCGCGCGGCGTGTCGCGATCGAGCAGGCTTTGTACATTGGCCAGCGTGTTGAACAGGAAGTGCGGTTCGATCTGCGCCTGGAGCAGGCGCAGCTGGGCCTCCATCGCCTGGTGCAGCAGCCGGTCCTGCCTGACCCGCAGGCGCCACCAGAACCAGTTGGCCGCCGCCACCACCATGACGAAGGCGAGGAACTCGGTCTGGGCCACGCTGTGGCTCATGAAACTGCCCCAGGCATCCCAGTCGGTGAGCCAGGTGTACAAACTCAGGCTGAACGCGCAGCCCAGCACGACGCCCGATACGGCGATGGCGTTGATCAGCAGCGCGGCGCGCCAGTCGGCCGCCTCGGAAATCCGTTCGATGCTGGCGGCCGGCAGCAGTTTTTCGACGGCGCGGGTGATCGCCAGCATGCTATAGGCCACGCACAGGCAGATGAACAGGTTGAACAGAAACGAAGCGCGCCACCAGCCGGGGTCGCCCACGCGCCCGGTCAGCAGGCCGTTAATGAGCATCATGACGGAGCCGATCGGCAGCGCCAGGGCGGCGCCGACCGCCAGTTGCGCCCACAGCGGCTCCTGGCGGTGTTTTTTTAACACCCAGAACGAGCGCCAGGCCAGTTGGAAAGAGGAACTGATATTCATGGCGGCAATTGTAGCCGGGAAGAATGGCCGGGCAGGGCGGAATGCGATGGATCGACAGGATTGCCGACGGAATGCAAGTCCGGGAAGGCTGTTTTTTTGAAGAGTCGCTGCGAGGGAGGTACAATTGACCCTTGAACGCTTTAAAAAGCAAGAATATCCAGAAAACGCCCCTCGCTGGCCGTTTTTCACCAGCCGCTTGCCGGCGAAATTGATAATTAAAGGTTTTTCATGAGTCTCCAATGCGGCATCGTCGGCCTGCCTAACGTCGGCAAGTCCACTCTCTTCAACGCCCTGACCAAGGCCGGCATCCCGGCCGAGAACTATCCGTTCTGCACCATCGAGCCTAACGTCGGCGTGGTCGAAGTGCCGGATCCGCGCATGGGCGCGCTGGCCGAGATCGTCAAGCCGGAACGCATGGTCAACGCCATCGTCGAGTTCGTCGACATCGCCGGCCTGGTGGCGGGCGCGTCGCAGGGCGAGGGCCTGGGCAACCAGTTCCTGTCGCACATCCGCGAAACCGACGCCATCGTCAACGTCGTGCGCTGCTTCGAAGATGACAACGTGATCCACGTGGCCGGCAAGGTCAGCCCGCTGGACGACATCGAAGTGATCCAGACCGAGCTGGCGCTGGCCGACCTGGCCACCGTGGAAAAAGCCATCCACCGCGAAAACAAGAAAGCCCGTTCCGGCGACAAGGACGCCGCCAAGCTGCTGGCCATCATGGAGCGCATCGTGCCGCACCTGAACGAAGCCAAGCCGGTGCGCGCCATGGGCCTGGACGCCGACGAAATGGCCCTGATCAAGCAGTTGTGCCTGATCACCGCCAAGCCGGCCATGTACGTGGCCAACGTGTCCGACACCGGCTTCAAGGACAACCTGCTGCTGGACCAGCTGACCGCCTACGCCGCCACCCAGAACGCGCCCATCGTCGCCATCTGCGCGTCGATCGAAGCGGAAATCGCCGACCTCGACGACGCCGACAAGACCGCCTTCCTGACCGACATGGGCATGGAAGAGCCGGGCCTGGACCGTCTGATCCGCGCCGCCTACAAGCTGCTGGGCCTGCAAACCTACTTCACCGCCGGCGTGAAGGAAGTGCGCGCCTGGACCATCCACGTGGGCGACACCGCGCCGCAAGCGGCCGGCGTGATCCACACCGACTTCGAACGCGGCTTCATCCGCGCGCAAACCATCGCCTATGACGACTTCATCCAGTACAAGGGCGAGGGCGGCGCCAAGGAAGCGGGCAAGATGCGCGCCGAGGGCAAGGAATACGTGGTCAAGGATGGCGACGTGTTGAACTTCCTGTTCAACGTCTGACGCGCAGTATTCTGAAGAAGCCCTGTCGATACAGGGCTTCTTTGTTTTGGGCGGGGCGCATCATGATTGTTGGCCGATTGAATCGTGCTTGATCGGCGCAAAATCAGAGCTAGAATATCAACATGGCCTGATTTGCAACGACAGCAGGAGAGCATTGATGCGATTCCCACTTAAGCTTGCGTTACTCATGACCTTGGCGGCGATGGATCTGTCGCCGGTTCAAGCGTCCCCTTCAGATGACGAGTTGGCGATCCAGCAAATCGAAAGTCGTTGGCAGGACGCCTGGAACCGCCACGATATGGAGGCGCTTTCCAGCCTCTTCACCGACGACGCTGACTTTGTTCAAGTCAATGGCCGCAGATGGATCGGGCCGGCTGAGATCAAGAAAAACCATACGCTGGTCCATGAAATGATGTTCAAGGACAGCGTCTGGACCAACCTGAAATTGGATATACGGTTTCTCAAGCCGGACGTCGCCATCGCCCATCAAATGTGGGGGCTGCGCGGCGACAAGAATCCCGACGGCACACCGCGCACGCCTCGCGAAGGTTTGTTTACCCAGGTATTTGTCAAGCGCGGCGGTCATTGGTTGATTACCGCCGCACACAATACGAATATCGCTGTCGTCCCCGGAAGTCCCGTCGCGGGCTCCGCGCCGCCAAAATAAAAGCGCGACGTATCTTTTACATTTCAGGACTTGAAGCCCTCGACGCTCTTGAACGCCGCTAGCGTTTTGGCGCGAGCCGCCGTCATACGCTCGAACAAGTCGGCGGCCAGCAAGTTGTAGACTTCGATCTTGGCGCACTGCGCCAGTTCGTGCGCCATCGCATGCTCTTCCGCCAGGGCGGCCTCATAGTTGCGGAATGCTTCCAGCCCTTCGGCACGATAAATTGACATACAACCTCTCTGGAATGTCTATGTGTGCTTTAGACTAGCACGATTGCCGCCCGAAATCCGCCTGCACTCCAGACTTGCAGCAAACCTGTCGTTGGCGTCCATGTGTGTTACCCTGTGGAAGTATTACCGTTTTTCGTCCCCACCCCTACCTAGCTGACGACTGGAACAAGGAATGTTTCCATGCGTCTTAACGACCCCAACCAGAACCACCTGCTGGCCGCGCTATTAGACGCCGAGTTCGCGCGCCTGTCGCCGCACCTGGAACCGATCATGATGCGGCTGGGCGATGTGCTGTACGAATCCGGCGGCAAGCTCGATCACGTGTATTTCCCGACGTCGGCCATCGTCTCGCTGCACTATGTGCTGGAGAACGGCAGCTCGTCCGAGATCGCCGGCGTCGGCAACGAGGGCATTCTCGGCATCTCGCTGTTCATGGGCGGTAACACCACGCCCAGCCGCGCCATGGTCCAGACCTCCGGTCACGGCTACCGCCTCAAGGCGCATATCCTGATGGAAGAGTTCAACCGCGCCGGGCCCGTCATGCGCCTGCTGCTGCGCTACACCCAGGCGCTGATCACCCAGATGTCGCAGACGGCGATCTGCAACCGCCATCACACGGTGGAGCAGCAACTGTGCCGCTGGCTGCTGCTGACCTTGGACCGCCTGCCGACCAGCGAGCTGACCATGACCCAGGAGCTGATCGCCAGCATGCTGGGCGTGCGGCGCGAAGGGGTGACGGTGGCGGCCGGCCGTCTGCAGGCGAACGGCTACATCAGCAACCGCCGCGGCCATATCTCCGTGCTCGACCGGGCCGGCCTGGAAGCCGACGTCTGCGAATGCTATGGCGTGGTCAAAAAAGAATTCGCGCGTCTGATGTCGGACGTGCGCCAACGCCAGGGACTGCAATGAAACCGATCCAACTGCCTGAAAGCCCGCTGCTCAAGGCCGACGCGCTGCAAATGGCGATTCACAACAGCGCCAACTTCTCCAGCATCGCCACCGATGCCCAGGGCGTGATCCAGATTTTCAACGTCGGCGCCGAGCGCATGCTGGGCTACAGCGCCGCCGAAGTGGTGAACCAGATCACGCCGGCCGGCATCTCCGACGCGCAGGAAATCATCGCGCGCGCCGCCGCGCTCAGCATCGAAGCCGGCGTGACCATCCTGCCGGGTTTTGAAGCGCTGGTGTTCAAGGCTTCGCGCGGCATCGAAGACATCTACGAGCTGACCTATATCCGCAAGGATGGCAGCCGCTTCCCCGCCATCGTCTCGGTCAGCCCGCTGCGCGACGCCGAGGAAAAAGTCATCGGCTACCTGCTGATGGGGACCGACAACACGGCCCGCAAGCAGGTCGAGCGGGAACAAGCCCTGCTGGACCAGCGCCTGCGCGAGCAGCAGCTGGCGCTACAGGAAACCAACGTCGAACTGGAGGCGGCGCGCGCGCTGGCCGAGACGGCCAACCGCGCCAAGTCGGAATTCCTGTCGGCCATGAGCCATGAACTGCGCACGCCGCTCAACGCGGTGCTGGGCTTTGCGCAGCTGCTGGCGTCGGACAAGCCGCCACCCAGCGTCTCGCAGCAGCGTTCGCTGGACCAGATCCTCAAGGGCGGCTGGTACTTGCTGCAACTGATTAATGAAATCCTCGACCTGGCCATGATCGAATCGGGCAAGGTGACGATGTCGCAGGAGTCGATGGGCCTGTCCGAAGTGCTCAGGGATTGCCAGGCGCTGATCGGCCCGCAGGCGGAAAAGCGCGGCATCCGCTTGTTCTTCGCCTCGCTGAGCGAGCCCTTCTTCGTGCATGCGGACCGCACGCGCGTCAAGCAGGTGATGATCAATCTGCTGTCCAACGCCATCAAGTACAACCGGCGCGGCGGCAAGGTGACGGTGGAATGCACGGCCGGCAGCGAAGGCATGGTGCGCATCAACGTGACCGATACCGGAGCCGGCCTGAGCGACGAGCAGATGGCGCAGCTGTTCCAGCCCTTCAACCGGCTGGGGCAGGAAGACGGCGCGGAAGAGGGCACCGGCATCGGGCTGGTGGTGACCAAACAGCTGACCGAGCTGATGGGGGGCGCCATCGGCGTGCACAGCGAGATCGGCGTCGGCACCACCTTCTGGATCGAGCTGGCCGCCAGCAGCGAGCCGGTGCTGGAGATCGCCGCCTTCGACATGTCGGCGCCGTTCGAGGGCCGCGACCACGCCGCGTTGAAAACGCTGCTGTACATCGAGGACAACCCGGCCAACCTGAGCCTGGTGGAGCAACTGATACAGCGCCGCAGCGATCTCAAGCTGCTGACCGCAATTGACGGCCACAGCGGCATCCAGCTGGCGCGCGCCTACCAGCCTGATGTGATTTTAATGGACATCAACCTGCCCGGCGTGAGCGGCTACGGTTGCCTGAAGATCTTGCAGGACGATCTCGCCACGGCGCACATTCCGGTGATGGCGCTGTCGGCCAACGCCATGCCGCGCGACATAGAAAAAGGAGTCCAGGCCGGCTTTTTCCGCTACCTGACCAAGCCGATCAATGTGATTGAATTCATGGGCGCGCTGGACCTGGCGCTGGCCTATGCTGCCGAACACGGCAGCCTGCATACAAGTTCCAACGGAAGCGCATCATGATAGATCCATCTGAAATACTGCGCGCCCAGATCCTGATCGTCGACGACCAGGAAGCGAACGTCATGCTGCTGGAGCAGATGCTGGCCAACGCCGGCTACACCAACGTCAGCAGCACGATGGACCCGTTCACCGTGTGCGCCCTGCATCAGCAGCACCATTACGACCTGATCCTGCTGGACCTGCAAATGCCCGGCATGGACGGCTTCGCCGTGCTCGATGCGCTCAAGCAGATCGAGCTCGACGGTTACGTGCCGGTGCTGGTGATCACGGCGCAGCCGAGCCACAAGCTGCGCGCCTTGCAGGCCGGCGCCAAGGATTTCGTCGGCAAGCCGTTCGAGCTGGTCGAGGTGGAAACGCGCATCCGCAATATGCTGGAAGTGCGCCTGCTGCATCGCCAGCTGCAGCGCTACAACCAGCAGCTGGAATACACGGTGCTGGAACGCACGGCGCAATTGCGCGCCAGCGAAGCGCGCTTCCAGCGCTTTGCCGAACTGTCGACCGACTGGTATTGGGAGCAGGATGTCGACGGCCAGCTCACCAACTGGTCCGGGCCGGTGGCCGACATGGTGGGCATCGGCAGCACCGACACCGGCGGCTGGAATGTTGCCGAGCACGCGCTGCTGCAATCGAATATCGCCGAGCGCAAGGCCTTCCTGGACTTTGTCTACAGCCGGACGATAGGCGGCGTGCAGCAATACCTGCAGGTGAGCGGCGAGCCCATGTTCGACGAGACCGGCCGCTTCATCGGCTATCGCGGCGTCGGCCGCGACGTGACGGCGATGGTCGGCATGTTCGCCAGGGCGGAGTAAAGCCTGGCCGGCCGAGCTGGCCGCCGTCCGGCCTTGCTGTTAGTATTGCTGTCATGAAAAAAACAAGGACATGGGGACTGCTCGCCGGCTTGGCGCTGCTGCTGCATGGGCGGCTTGCGCCGGCGGCCGAGAGCCTGCCCTTGTATGTCTATTATTCCGACCCCACCTTCGCCGCCGGCGCGCCCGGCAGCCTGACCGACAAGATGGCCGCCTGGCTGACGCAACGCTCCAACGGCCGCTACCAGTTCGTCGCCACCCAGCTGCCGCGCCGCCGGCTCGAGCTGATGATGGAGCAACCCCATTGGCCGGGCGTGGTGGCCTGGGCCAACCCGCGCTGGTTTGCCGGCGCCGGCGCGCGCCAGGGCTGGAGCCGCTACTACATGGTCGACGCCAACCTGGTGGCGTCGCTGCGCAGCGCGCCGCTGGAGTATGTGGACGACAGCTCGCTGTACGGCAAGAGCATCGGCACCGTGCAGGGCTACAGCTATAAAGACCTGGAGCCGCTGGTCAAGGGCGGCAAGCTGAGCCGCGACGACGCCGACACCGAACTGCGCAGCCTGCTCAAGCTGCAGCAGCGCCGGGTGCCGGTGGCGTTTTTGCAAGCCAGTGCGCTGCCGCGCTTGCACCGCCAGTTCGCCGACCTGGACCGCTGGCTATACCTGTCGGCGCGGCCGCGCACGGTGTTCGAACGGGCTTTTTTCACCGCGCCGAACCAGCCGGACCTGCTGGATTTCCTCAACCGCCAGGCCGACGCGCTGCTGGCCGACAAGCCGTGGCAGGACGCTTTCGGCACCTGCAAGCTGGTGCTGCCGCGCCAGTCCGGCGCCACCGATGCGCAACGCAAGCTGTGCCGCTAGTTGTCGCGTTCGTCGCGCGGGCGGCTTTGTTGGGTATAATCGCCGGATTGCCTGTTCGCCGGAGCGCAGTGTCTGCCTTCCGCGCCCGTCTCACCCTTCACTAGAAAATACTCTTCATGGCATCTTCCAACGATAACGTCAGCATGGCGCTGTTCTGCGATTTTGAAAACGTGGCGCTCGGTGTGCGCGACGCCAATTACGACAAGTTCGACATCAAGCCGGTGCTGGAACGCCTGCTGCTCAAGGGCAGCATCGTGGTCAAGAAGGCGTATTGCGACTGGGACCGCTACAAGGGCTTCAAGGCGCCGATGCACGAGGCTAACTTCGAGCTGATCGAAATCCCGCACGTGCGCCAGTCCGGCAAGAATTCGGCCGACATCCGCATGGTCGTCGATGCGCTCGACCTGTGCTACACCAAGTCGCACGTCGACACCTTCGTCATCATCTCCGGCGATTCCGATTTTTCGCCGCTGGTGTCCAAGCTGCGCGAGAACGCCAAGAAGGTGATCGGCGTCGGCGTCAAGCAGTCGACCTCGGACCTGCTGGTGGCCAACTGCGACGAATTCATCTTCTACGACGACCTGGTGCGCGAAAGCCGCCGCGCCAAGCGCGACGCCAGCCCCGAGGCCAAGCCGGCCGTCAAGCGTTCACCGGAAGAGGAGCGCATGCGCCGCGAAGAGATGGACAAGCGCCGCAACCAGGCGGTGGAAATCGCCGCCAACACTTTCGAGGCGCTGGTCTCCGAGCGCGGCGACAGCGGCAAGATCTGGGCCTCCGTGCTGAAGGAAGCGATCAAGCGCCGCAAGCCGGACTTCAGCGAGTCCTACTATGGCTTCCGCACCTTCGGCAACCTGATCGAGGAATGCAAGGCGCGCGGCCTGCTGGAATTCGGTCGTGACGAAAAATCCGGCGCCTACGTGTATCGCGGCACCGGCGTGGCGACGCCGGGCGAGTCGTCGGTGGACGGCGCGCCGGCCGAGGCGCAGGATGGCGGCAAGCAGGAGTCGCGCCGCAGCCGTGGCCGTGGCCGCACCGCCGCCGAGCGCTTTGCCGAACGCCAGGCCGAGCGCCAGGCGCAGCAATCCCGCGCCGCGGGGCAAACCGATGGCGACGAGGACGACGCCGAGCAGCCGGCGCCAAGCTATGTCGAGCCGGAGCAACAGGCCGGCCAGCCGGAAGCGCCTGAGGCCCTGGAAGCACCAGCCGCCGCAGCGGCCGGCGAGTCCGAGCGCGGCCGTGGCCGTGGCCGTGGCAATCGCGGCGGACGCAAGCAGGGCGAGCGTCAGGGCCAGCAGGAGGTCGTAGCCGCCGCCGAAGCGCCGGTGGTGGCGCAGGCTGCGGTCGAAGCGCCGGTCGCCGTCAGCGCGCCGGTGGTGGCCGACGAGGCGCCAGCCAAGAAAAAAGGCGGCCCGAAACCGCCTGCGCGCAAGCTGAAAGAGGCTGCCAAGCCGAAGGCCGACGCCGAGGCGCCTGCCAAGGGCGGCAAGAACGCGAAAAACGCCCGTGGCGGCAAGGGGGCTGCGGCGGCCAACGGCGAGCAGCCGGCGGCGGCAGCTCCGGCTCCGGTCGAAGCGCCAGCTCCGGCGCCTGTTCCGCTTGTTTCGGCCGAGTCCGACTCCAAGCCAACTGCCAAGCCTGCCAAGGCCAAGGCGGCCGCCAAGCCGGCCCGCAAGCCGGCCGCACCGCGCACGCCGCGTCCTGCCAAGGCAGCGGCCAAGGCCGAGGAGTAATCCCGGCCGGGGAAAGGCGGGCCGCCAGCGGCCCGCCGGTGCTGATCGCGCGGTTGATCGCGCGGTTGATCGTATAATGGCAATGTTTTCATCTGCCTAACGACTGGTGCCGAGCATGCCGATCCTCTCCGAAATCACGCTGTACCCGATCAAATCCTGCGGCGGCATCTCCTTGCAGGAAGCCACGCTGACCGTCACCGGCCTGATGACCGCGCAGATCTACGACCGCGAATGGATGGTGGTCGACGGCGCCGGCGTCTGCCTGACCCAGCGCGAACATCCGCGCATGGCGCTGATCACTCCCAACCTCAAGGGCAGCACGCTGGAACTGCGCGCGCCCGGCATGCTGCGCCTGGAAATTCCGCTCGACCTGCCCGATCCCGATCAAGCGCCCACCCTCACCACCCAGGTCTGGGACGACACCGTGCTGGCCTACGACTGCGACGACCTGACCGCCGAATGGTTCAGTCAGGCGATCGGCGTGCCGTGCCGGCTGGCGCGCTTCCACGCCAAGGCCGAACGCGCCGTCAGCCAGAAGTGGACCGACGGCGTGGCCGCCACCACCATGTTCTCGGACGGCTACCCGATGCTGGTGGCCGGCGCCGCCTCGTTGGACGACCTGAACGACAAGCTGCGTCGCGCCGGCCGCGACGCCATCCCGATGAACCGCTTCCGGCCCAACCTGGTCGTGGCCGGCATCGAAGCCTTCGAAGAGGACTACGCCGAAACCTTCCAGCTGGGCGATGCGCTGCTGAAGCCGGTGAAACCCTGTTCGCGTTGCCCTATGCCGTCGGTCGACCAGGCCACCGGCGAGTTCGGTCCCGATCCGCTGGACCTGATGCAAGGCTACCGCGCCAAGCCGGAGCTGGACGGCGCCCTGTGCTTCGGCATGAACAGCATCCTGATCGCCGGAGAGGGCCAGCACGTGCGGGTTGGGCAGGAAATCGTCGTTACCTTGGCGTTTTAACGCAGCAAGCCATTCCCAACAGCTAAAACTTGGCGTAATGTGGCATCTGGCATGAAACAAGCTGATGAGTAAGGGCAAATATGACGCAAACTGCAACCGGCAAGTTCTCGCCGCCAACTGACCACGCCGCGCGCGCGGTGGATCTGGCGGCCGAAAACCAGGCCCTGCGTGCGCGCATGGCTTACCTGCTGGAGCAGGCCGAGCGCAACCATTCGATCATGACCCGCCACCAGGCGTTCGACCTGGACATCGTCAGCGCCGCCAATTTTCCCGAACTGATAGGCACCATCTTCCGCGTGCTGCCGGTGATCTCCGAGCTCGACAGCGTGACCCTGACGCTGATCGACGAAGACGCCGACATCCGCACCGTCATGGCCAAGCTGGACGTGGTGTTTGAAGATTTCCCCGAACTGATTTTCGTTGAAGCGCTCGACGACCTGGGTTTCGACCTCGGCCAGCGCAACGCCTACACGCCGACGCCCAAGCCGCTGCTGGGCATGTACGACGCGCGGCGCCATGCGACGCCGTTCCCGCAGCCGCCGGCCGGGCTGCAAAGCGTGGCGCTGGTGCCGCTGTTGCGCAACAAGCGCATCATCGGCAGCCTGAACCTGGGCAGCTGCGACCCGACCCGCTTCACGCCCAGCCTGGGCACGGATTTCATCGAGCACATGGCGTCGATCATCGCCATCTGCCTGGAAAACGTCATCAGCAACGAGATGCTCAAGTACATCGGCCTGACCGATTCGCTGACCGGCGTCTACAACCGGCGCTACATCGACCGGCGCTTGCTGGAAGAGATCGCCCGCGCCCGGCGCCAGCAGTATCCGATCTCGTTCATGTACATCGACATCGATCATTTCAAGCGCGTCAACGACACCGTCGGCCACGGCGGCGGCGACGATGTGCTGCGCGAGGTGGCGACCCGCATCAAGAACGAGCTGCGCACCTCGGACGCGCTGGCGCGTTTCGGCGGCGAGGAATTCGTCGTGCTGCTGATCGACGCCAATCTGGACAGCGCCGCCTTCGTGGCCGAGCGCATCCGCGCCAGCGTGGCCGGCAGCATGATCGCGCTGTCGCAGGAATTGCAGTTGTCGGTGACGGTGTCGATCGGCGTGGCCTGCCTGAATCCGGGCGAGGCCGAAGGCGATCCGGCGGCCGTCGCGCGCGCCTGGGTGGCGCACGCCGACACTCTGCTGTACGTCGCCAAGGAAACCGGCCGCAACCGCGTCGTCAGCCGCGATCCGGCGGCGCAACCCCACAGCGGTTAACAAGTTGCCGGCGCCGCAGTCGTAGGGTCAGACCCCGAGGGGTCTGACCCTGTCGTGATGTGCGGGGTAAAGGCTAGCGCAGCAGGCGCTGCTCGGCGCGGTTGACGGCTTCGGCGGTGCCGCGCAGTACCACCACATCGCCCGCTTCCAGCACGAGCTCGCGCGTCACTTCCAGCCGGCCCTTGCCGCGGCGGATGCTGCTCACCTCGGCGCCCGCGCCGGCCACGTCGATCTCGTCCAAGGGCTTGCCCACGCTGGCCGCGCTGCCGCTCAAGGTGACCGAATGCAAACGCTCCAGGTCGGCCTCCTCGCCGGCGTCGCTGGCGCCGTGGAAGTAGCCGCGCAGCGAGGCGTAGCGTTCTTCGCGCGCCGTCTGCACCCGGTGCACCACGCGCCGCAAGGGCACGCCCAGCATCACCAGCGCATGCGAAGCCAGCATCAGGCTGCCCTCCATCAGTTCCGGCACCACTTCCGCCGCGCCGGCCGCTTTCAATCGGTCGAGGTCGGTGTCGTCGTGCGAGCGCACGATCACCGGCAAGGCCGGCGCCAGCTCGTGCACCAGGTGCAGCACCTTCAGCGCCGACGGCGTGCTGGCGTAGGTGATCACCACCGCGCTGGCGCGGTAGATGCCGGCGGCCACCAGGCTCTCGCGCCGCGCGGCGTCGCCATAGGACACGTGGCGGCCGGCGGACTGCGCCTCCTGCACCCGCTCCGGATCCAGGTCCAGCGCGTGGTAGTCGATATTCTCCTCGCCCAGCAGGGTCGCCAGGCTCTGCCCGCTGCGGCCGAAGCCGCACACGATCACGTGCTTGTTGGTGGACATGGTGCGGCTGGCGATCTTGGTCAGCGCCAGCGACTGCATCATCCACTCGTTGCTCGACACCTTCATTACGATCTGGTCCGACTTGGAGATGATGAACGGCGCCACCAGCATCGACAGCACCATCGACGCCAGCACCACCTGGATGATGAACGGATCCATCAGATGGCTGCCGCCGGCCAGGTTCAGCAGCACGAAGCCGAACTCGCCCGCCTGCGCCAGCGCCAGGCCGGTGCGCATCGACACGCCGTCGGAGGCGCCGAACAGCTTGGCCAGGCCGGCGATCAGCGCGAACTTCAGCAGCACCGGTCCGGCCAGCAGCACCAGCACCAGCCACCAGTGCGCCAGCACCATCTGCACATTGAGCAGCATGCCGATGGTGATGAAGAACAGTCCCAGCAGCACGTCGCGGAAGGGCTTGATGTCCTCTTCCACCTGGTGCTTGTATTCGGTCTCGGAAATGAGCATGCCGGCCACGAAGGCGCCCAGCGCGAGCGACAGGCCGGCGCGCTCGGTGATCCAGGCCGCGCCCAGCGTGATCAGCAGCAGGTTCAGCATGAACAGTTCCTGCGAGCGCCGCTTGACCACCACGGTGAACCAGCCGCGCACCAGCTTCTGGCCGAAGAACAGCAGCAGCGCCAGCACGATCACGGCCTTGACGCCGGCCCAGGCCAGCGTCTCGACCAGCGCGTCCGGCCGCTGGCCCAGCGACGGAATCAGGATCAGCAGCGGCACCACGGCCAGATCCTGGAACAGCAGGATGCCGATGATCTTGCGGCCGTGCTCGCTCTCCAGCTCCAGCCGCTCTGTCAGCATTTTTGACACGATGGCGGTGGACGACATGGCCAGCGCGCCGCCCAGCGCGAACGAGGCTTGCCAGCTGATATGGATGCCCGACGGCAGTTGCGTGGCGATGGCCCAGCCGAACACCATGGTGGCGACGATGGTCAGCACCACCTGCGCCATGCCCAGCCCGAACACGATGCCGCGCATGGCCATCAACTTGGGCAGGGAGAATTCCAGCCCGATGGAGAACATCAGGAACACCACGCCGAATTCGGCCAGCGAGTGGAACGCCTCGCTCGACTCGGCCAGTCCCAGCGCGTGGGGGCCGATCAGGATGCCGACCGCCAGGTAGCCCAGCATCGGCGGCAGGTGCATCATGCGGAAAGCGACGACGCCCAGCACCGCGCTCCCCAGCAACAACAATGTTAATTCCAAAGGTGAAAACGTCATATCAACCTAGCCAGTAAATATAATTTCGTTGTTTGTGGGCCGGCGCGGGCGTTATGTTGTGACTGGCAAGTTTTTTGCTTTCTCAATTCGGCTATACTTGGGCATGAGTGTAACCCATGAAAAAACAATGCTGAAAGCTTTTGACGCAAATATGGCCGCGCATGCGTTGCGGCTGGCCCGCGACACCCTGCAGAACGAAGCAGAGGCGATCGCCGCCCTGAACGCCCGCCTGGACGCCGACGACAGCGTGGTGCAGGCCATCGAGTTGCTGCTGAACTGCAAGGGCCGCGTCGTCGTGTCCGGCATCGGCAAGTCCGGCCATATCGGCCGCAAGATCGCCGCCACCCTGGCCTCGACCGGCACCCCGGCGCTGTTCGTGCACCCGGCCGAAGCGGCCCACGGCGACCTCGGCATGGTCACCGCCGACGATGCCTTTATTGCAATCTCGTATTCCGGCGAAAGCGCCGAGCTGATGACCATCCTGCCGGTGGTCAAGCGCATGGGCAGTAAGGTCATCGCCATGACCGGCAAGCCGGGCTCCAGCCTGGCCGAGATCGCCGACGTGCACCTGAACGTGGCCGTGGCCAAGGAAGCCTGCCCGATGAACCTGGCGCCGACCACCTCGACCACCGTCACGCTGGCGCTGGGCGACGCCATCGCCGTCGCGCTGCTGGACCTGCGCGGCTTCAAGGAAGAAGATTTCGCCCGCTCCCATCCGGGCGGCGCGCTGGGCCGCCGCCTGCTGACCCACGTGCGCGACGTCATGCGCAGCGGCGACGCGGTGCCGAAAGTCACCGCCGACGTCAAGCTGACCGACGCGCTGCTGGAAATCACGCAGAAGGGCATGGGCATGACCGCCGTGGTCGACGCCGACGACAAGCCGATCGGCGTGTTCACCGACGGCGACCTGCGCCGCATGATCGAGAAAGTCCAGGACTTCACCAAGGTCGTGATCCGCGACGTGATGCACGCCAACCCGCGCAGCATTTCGCCGGAAAAACTGGCGGTCGACGCCGTGGCCGTGATGGAACAGTTCCGCATCAACCAGATGCTGGTGACCGACGCCGCCGGCAAGCTGGTCGGCGCGCTGCACATCCACGACCTGACCCGCGCCAAGGTGATCTGATGACGGACGCTGCTAGCAAATTCACGTATGTGGAACGCGCCGCGCGCGTCAAGCTGATGATCTTCGACGTCGACGGCGTGCTGACCGACGGCAGCCTGCACTACGGCGCCGACGGCGAAGCGCTGAAGACCTTCAACGTGCACGACGGCCTGGGCATCAAGCTGCTGCAGGAGTCCGGCGTGCAGACCGCCATCATCAGCGCGCGCACTTCGCCGCAGGTGATCAAGCGCGCGGCCGACCTCGGCATCGTCCACCTGCACCAGGGCGGCCATGACAAGCTGACCCCGTTCAACGCGCTGCTGGAAAAGACCGGCCTCACCGCCGAGCAGGTCGGCTTCATCGGCGACGACGTGGTCGACCTGCCGATCTTGACGCGCGTCGGTTTCGCCGTCGCCGTGCCGAACGGCCGCGCCGAAGTGCTGGAGCGCGCCCACCACACCACGGTGGCCGCCGGCGGTCGCGGCGCGGTGCGCGAAGTGTGCGAGCTGCTGCTGCACGCGCAGGGCACGTACGAGCGCGTGATGGCGCAATTCCTGGTGTGACGGGGGCCTGGCATGCGTAAAAAGACAGCCCATCGCTGGCAGCTGACCGTCATCATGCTGGTCGGCGTGTTTGTCGCCGTCGGCAGCTTCTGGCTGGTGCAGGTGGTCAACCAGGCCGGCCAGGATGCGAAGGTGGACCAGCATCGCAACGAGCCCGATTACATCATCGACCGCTTCAGCATGGTACGCATGAACAAGGCCGGCCAGCCGGCCTATATCGTCTCCGGCGACAAGCTGACCCACCGGCCGGTCGACGACTCATCGGACATCGACAAGCCGCATGTGCAAAGCCTGTCCGGCGACCAGCCGCCGATGAATATTCACGCCGACACCGCCCATGTCGATCAGGGCAATACGCGCGTCAAACTCAATGGTAATGTGGACGTGGTGCGTCCGGCCTCGCCCAAGGCGCAGGCCATGCGCATGACGGCCCCGACGCTGACCGTGTTCCCGGACGAGCAACGGATGGAAACCGAGGCCCCGGTCGAACTGCATCTGGGCACCGCCGTCGCCAACGGCAACGGCATGAAGGCCAACAACGCGACGCTGCAGGTGCAACTGGGCGGCCGCGGAACGATTACGATGCCGCCGCACGCGGCAAAATGAGGAAATGAAAATGAAACACATGGTAATGAAACGCGTGATGCTGCCGGCGGCGATGCTGCTGGCCGTGGTCGCGGCGATCGCCCCGGCGCACGCCGAAAAGGCCGACTCCAGCAAGCCGACCCAGATCTCCTTCGATCAGGCCGACGCCGACGACGTCAAGCAGATCAAGACTTTCATCGGCAACGTCGTGCTGACGCGCGGCACGCTGCTGATGAAATCGCCCAAGGCGGTGGTGACCGAAGATCCGCAGGGCTACCAGTACGTGGTGCTGACCGGCGGCGCCGGCGTGCAGGCCACCTTCCGCCAGAAGCTCGACGGCGCCGGCGACCAATGGGTCGAAGGCCAGGCCGACCGTATCGAATACGACAACAAGACCGAGCTGGTCAAGCTGTTCGCCAAGGCCCAGGTCAAGCGCCTGGAAGGCAGCAAGCCGAGCAGCCAGGTCGACAGCGAATTCATTTCCTACGACAGCCGCAAGGAAGTGTTCGAGGTCAAGAACACCCCCACCGGCGACAGCAAGCCGGGCGGCGGACGCGGCACCATGGTGCTGCAGCCGTCGAGCAAGCTGGCGGTGCCGGCCGCAACGCCGGCGCCTGTGCCGACGCCGGGGAAATAAGCATGGAACCTTCCTGCGGTAGCACCCTGATCGTCAAAGGCCTGCAAAAGACTTACGGCAAGCGCCAGGTCGTGCATGACGTGTCCCTGCAAGTCGAATGCGGCGAAGTGGTGGGCCTGCTCGGCCCCAACGGCGCCGGCAAGACCACCTCGTTCTACATGATCGTCGGCCTGGTGCCGTCGGACGCCGGCAGCATCGATATCAGCGGCACCGACATCTCGTCGCTGCCGATCCACCGCCGCGCCTCGCTCGGCTTGTCCTACCTGCCGCAGGAAGCGTCGGTGTTCCGCAAGCTGACGGTGGAAGAAAATATCCGCGCCGTCCTCGAAATCCAGAAAGTGGACGGCAAGCCTTTATCCAAGGCTGCCATTGATGAACGGCTCAATACCCTGCTGGCCGATTTGCAGATCGAAAAGCTGCGCGAGAACCAGGCGCTGTCGCTGTCCGGCGGCGAGCGCCGCCGCGTGGAGATCGCGCGCGCACTGGCGACCAACCCGCGCTTCGTGCTGCTCGACGAACCATTCGCCGGGGTCGACCCGATTGCCGTGATTGAGATCCAGCGCATCGTGCGCTTCCTCAAGGAACGCGGCATCGGCGTCCTCATTACCGATCACAATGTGCGCGAGACGCTGGGCATCTGCGACCGCGCATATATCATCAACCAGGGCACGGTATTGGCTTCAGGCCGGCCAGACGACATCATCGCCAACGAATCGGTGCGTCGCGTGTACCTGGGTGAACACTTCCGTATGTAAAACCCATGAAACAGTCTTTGCAACTGCGCACGTCGCAGCACCTCGCGCTGACACCGCAATTGCAGCAGTCGATCCGGCTGCTGCAACTGTCGACGCTGGAGCTGCACCAGGAACTGGAACAGCTGCTGACCGATAATCCGCTGCTGGAGCGCCTCGACGACCCGCTGGACCGCTCGCTGCGGCTGCTGTCGGACGGCGCCATCAGCCAGCAAGCCCCGGTCGGCGACGCGCCGCCCGAAGGCCCGCCCAACGCGCAAGAGGCGCCGGCCGCCGACGCCGACAACTACGACGGCCCGGCCGCCGACACCGAAAGCACCAGCAGCGACGCCGACGTCGACTGGAGCGACGCCGGCCGCAGCAAGGCGCCCGACGACGAGGACTCGCGTCCGCAACTGGAGGCCAGCCACTGCACGCTGCGCGAGCACCTGATGGAGCAGATGCGGGTCACGGTGCTGGAGATGCGCGACCGCGCGCTGGTCGAGCTGATCATCGACGCGCTGGACGAGAACGGCTACCTCGAAGAATCGCTGGAAGAAATCCTGGCCCGCCTGCCGGAAGAGCTGGAGTTGGAGATCGACGAATTGCAGACCGCCTTGTCGATGCTGCAAAGCTTCGACCCGATGGGCGTCGGCGCGCGCAACGCGTCCGAATGCCTGGCGCTGCAGATCAAGCGCCTGCCGGGCATACCGATGGTGACGCGGCGCATGGCGCTGGCCATCGTTGAAAATCATTTGACCTGGTTTGCCCAGCGCGATTTCAACAAATTGAAGAAGGCGCTGCTGTGCGACGACGAGGATTTGCGCGAAGCACAAACCGTCATCCGCCAGTGCAATCCGCATCCGGGTTCGGCGTTCGCGTCGGACGTGTCGGACTACGTGGTGCCGGACGTGATCGTCAAAAAAGCGCGCAACGGCTGGCAAGTGAGCCTGAACAACGACGTCATGCCGCGCCTGCGCGTGAACGCCATGTACGCCAACCTGCTCAAGCAGGGAAAAGGCGAGGGCGCGATGGGCGCGCAGCTGCAGGAAGCGAAGTGGCTGATCAAGAATATGCGCCAGCGTTTCGACACGATTTTGCGCGTTGCACAAGCGATAGTAGAACGACAAAAGAACTTTTTCTCCCATGGCGCGGTTGCCATGCGCCCCCTTGTGCTTCGCGAAATTGCTGATACACTGGGACTACACGAGAGCACTATTTCTCGTGTAACAACTCAAAAATATATGCTGACCCCGCACGGTATGTTTGAGTTGAAATATTTCTTTGGTAGCCATGTCGCCACCGAAGCGGGGGGGGAAGCAAGTTCGACGGCGATACGCGCACTCATCGTGCAATTGACAGGAGCAGAAGACCCGAAAAATCCTTTATCCGACAGTAAGATTGCGGACATGCTGGGAGAACAAGGCATGGTGATTGCGCGACGCACTGTTGCCAAATATCGCGAAGCGTTGAAGATCCCGCCAGTCAGTCTCCGTAAATCTTTGTAGTTACTTGGTTCCTGCGCGCCCGGCAGTAATGGGCTCCGCACTAACCGTAAGAAGCGACATTATCTTTAGGAGTGTGTATGAATCTCACCATCAGTGGACATCATCTCGAAGTGACCTCGGCCATCCGTGAATACGTGCAGAACAAGCTGGAACGCGTCACCCGCCACTTTGATCAAGTGATTGATATTGCTGTCATCCTGACTGTAGATAACCTCAAAGAGAAAGAGAAACGCCAGAAGGCTGAAATCAACCTGCGCATGTCGGGCAAGACCGTCTACGTGGAAAGCCTGTCGCAGGACCTGTACGCCGCCATCGATACCTTGATCGACAAGCTGGATCGGCAGGTCATGAAATACAAAGCCAAGGTCCAAGAGCACGGCCACGATGCGATCAAGCATCTCCCGGATAGCTACGAACCCGCTGCCGCCGCCCTATAACAACGGCCCCGGCACCATCAAACTAGGGGCGCAGAGGCGCCCTTTTTTGCGCCTAAATGGTTTAGAGTAAACGTTTTCCTAATTCTTCCAATGGGAGTGGCATGAAACGAGCTAAACTATTTACGGCATGGCTGCTGACGCTAGCCTTTTCGGATGCCGTGGCCTCGGCTTGTCCTGCGCCGCCGCCGGCCGTGATCGACATCGACGCCAACAGCTATTACTCGGATGCGCATCACTCCGTCATCGATCCGGTGCTGCGTGCGCGCAATATCGCCAACACCAAGCCGATCGACGACTTCCTGGCCGAGGTGGCGCAGAACGCCAGCCAGGGCAACGCCGCCTGCGCGCTGGGCTGGCTGGAGAGCTGGGCCGGGCAGCGGGCCTTGCTGGGCAAGCTGTCCAGCGAGCAGGCCTGGTACGTGCGCAAGTGGACCCTGGGCGGCATGGCGCTGAGCTACGCCCGCGTCAAGCCGGCCGCCAGCCCGGCGCAGCAGCAGGCTATCGAAACCTGGTTCAAGACACTGGCCGACGCCACCATGGCGCATTCCGACGCGCACAAGGGCGCGCGCAATAACCACTACTACTGGGAGGGCCTGGCGGTGACGGCGGTGGGCGGCGTGACGCATGACGAGCGCTACCTCGCTTGGGGCCGTAAGGTGTTCGAACACGCGATGGGACAGGTGGCGGCGGACGGTTCGCTGCCGGCGGAAATGGAGCGCGCGGCCAAGGCCTTGCACTACCACGTGTTCGCCGCCGTGCCGCTGGTGATGAGCGCGTCCATCCTGGACCTGCACTCCGCCAAGCTGGACCAGTTGATGCGCTTCACGCTGGCCGCCGCGCAAGATCCGTCGGCGATGGAAAAGGCCACCGGCTTTGCGCAGGAACGGGCCAATGCCAGCGAGATGTCGTTCGCCATCCTCTACGCGCGGCACGAGGGCAGGGCGGAGCTGATGCCGGCCAAGGCCAACTTCCAGCCGCGCCTGGGCGGCGACCTCAACCTGGCCAATCCGCTTGAGCATCTGGCGCCCGGCAAGTCGCAGTAGAATAGGGTTTTCTCAACCACCCTATGTCCCTCATGAGCGAATACGTCCACACCAGCGTCAGCAACGGAACCGGCTTCATCACACTGGACCGGCCCAAGGCCCTGAACTCTTTGTCGCTGGCGATGGTGCGCGATATCACGCAGGCGCTGATGGCGTGGCGCGACGACAGCGGCGTGGCCGCCGTCGTCATCCGCAGCAGCAGCGAAAAGGCTTTCTGCGCCGGCGGCGACATCCGCTTCTTCTACGACGCCGGCCGCGCCACGCCGCAGGGCGGCAGCGCGCTGGTGGAGGATTTCTTCACCGAGGAATACGCGCTCAATCACCTGATCCATTTTTATCCGAAGCCCTACGTCGCGCTGATGGACGGCGTGGTCATGGGCGGCGGCATGGGCGTGGCGCAGGGCGGTCCTGATTGCCGCGTGCGCATCGTCACCGAGCGCACCAAGATGGCCATGCCGGAAGTGAACATCGGCCTGTTCCCGGACGTGGGTGGCAGCTATTTCCTGGCGCGCGCGCCGGGCAAGCTGGGCTGCTATCTGGGCGTCACCGGCGTCACCATCGGCGCGGCCGATGCGTTGCATGCGGGCCTGGCCGATCACTTTGTGCCGGGCGGCGAGATGGCGGCACTGTCGGCGCTGCTTGAGGCTACGCCGGGCGCGGAACTGGCCGCCACCATTGCCGCCTTCGCGGCGCCGTTCAAGGCCGCGGCGGGCGACAGCAAGCTGGCGGCCGAGCGCGCCGCCATCGACCGCCACTTCGGCGCCGGCTCGGTGCCCGCCATCATCGCCTCGCTGAAAACCGACGACGGCGCCTTCGCGCAAAAGACGCTGCAGGTGATGGCCACGCGCTCGCCGCTGATGATGTGCGTGACGCACGAGCTGGTGCAGCGCGGCGCCGCATTGGACGTGGCCGCCTGCCTGCGCATGGAGCGCACGCTGGTGCGCCACAACTTCGAAGACGGCGAAGTGATCGAAGGCGTGCGCGCGCTGGTCATCGACAAGGACAACGCGCCGCAATGGAAGCCGGCCTCATTGGACGAAGTCAGCGAGGCCATGGTGCAGCGCTTCTTCCAGCCGGTGTGGCCGGACTACGCCCACCCGCTGCGCCATCTGGACTAAGCGCCGATGGCCGTTGAACTGGACCGACTCGATATCCAGATATTGAACCTGCTGCAGGAGGACGCCACCGTCCCGCTGCGGCGCATCGCCGAGCAGGTGCACGCGTCGGCCGCCACCTGCCAGCGCCGCATCGCGCAGTTGCGCGCCAGCGGCGTGCTGGTCAAGGAGGTGGCGCTGGTGGACCGCGTGCGCGTCGGCCGTCCGCTGACGGCGTTCGTCACGGTGCAGCTGGAGCAGCAGAACACCTCGCTGCTGAAAATGTTCGAATCGCTGATGCGCGAAGAGCCCGACGTCATGGCCTGCTACGAAGTGGCGGGAGAATTCGACTTCATGTTGGTGGTGACGGCGGTGTCGATGGAAGCGTTTCAGGCCTTCACGCGGCGCGTGTTCACGTCGAATAACAACGTCAGCAACTACAAGAGCTTGCTGGCCATGAACTGCGCCAAGTTCGAAACCAAAGTGCCGTTGTGAAGATCGGGTAATTCTTGCATCGGGACGGGCAAGTATGCAATTTTGTCTCACCGCCGCTCAGTATGATGGGCCTTCCAACTTGAGGAGGACCGCATCATGATCGACCATGTTTCCATCGGCACGCGCGCACTGCCGCGCGCCACGGATTTCTACACCGCCTGCTTCGCGCCGCTGGGCTACACCCTGCAGCACAGCGACGCCACCCAGGTGATTTACGGCGCCGACGGCGTCTGGAGTTTTTGCCTCTACCCATCGGCGGCCGACGGCGCGCTGGCAGGCGATCGCACCCATGTGGCCGTCTCCGCGCCCAGCCAGCAGGCGGCCAGGGAGTTCTTCGACGCGGCGATGGGCCAGGGCGCGACCGTGCTGCGCGAGCCCGGTTTGCGGCCGGACATCAACGAGCGCTATTTCGGCACCATGATCAAGGACCCGGACGGCCACACCATCGAAGTGGTGCACTGGAGCCGCTGATCAGGCTTCCGGCGCCGACCAGACCAGGTTCCACAGGTGGCCATCGATATCCTCGAAGCCCTGGTCATACATAAAGCCATGGTCCTCGGGCGGATGCGGTATGCGGCCGCCGGCGGCAAGGGCCTTGGCGATCAGGCTGTCCACTTCTTGCCGGCTTTCGCAACTCAGGCATATGACGAGTTCATTGGCTTCCTTGGCGTTCGCGAGGGGCTTGTCGATCAGGGACTTGAAGAAGGGTTCGGTCGTCAGCATGGCCTGGATGGCGCCGTCGACAATGTTCATGAAGGCCGCGTTCTCGCCGCTGAATCGGGGATCGAAGCTAAAGCCGAGCGCGGCAAAGAAGGCCCTGGATTTGTCCAGGTCCTTCACGGGCAGGTTGAGGATGATCTGTTTGTTCATAGCGTTTCCCTGGTTGAGGTGGAATAGGCAATCGGTGCTTCATCCCTACGACGGGTGACGGCACACAAAATCGACACGCTGGCGAAAAAATTTTTCCTCTAGGCCTGCTCGCGGTGGCGCAGGATGACGCGTTCGGATTGCTGGAAGTAGGCCGCCAGTTGCTCTGCCATGTAGACCGAGCGGTGCTGGCCGCCGGTGCAGCCCACCGCCACCGTCAGGTAGCTGCGGTTGTCGGTCTTGAAGGACGGCAGCCATTTCTCGATGAAGACGCGGATGTCGTTCATCAAGTCCAGCGCGCTCGGCTGGGCGTTGAGGAAGTCGATCACCGGCGCGTCGCGGCCGGTCAGCGGGCGCAGGGTCAGGTCGTAGTAGGGGTTCGGCAGCGCCCGCACGTCGAACACGAAGTCCGCGTCCAGCGGCACGCCCAGCTTGAAGGCGAACGATTCGAAGAACAGGATCAGCGGCGCCCGCTCGATCGCCACCAGGTCCTTGACCCAGGCGCGCAGCTTGTTGGCGCTCAGCTCCGAGGTGTCGATCACATGGCCCAGCTGCTCGATGGCCGACAGCCGTTCGCGCTCTTCCAAGATGCATTCGATCAGCGTGCGGCGCGCCGCCGGGTTCTGGCCCGGCCGCAATTCGTGCGACAACGGATGGCTGCGCCGCGTTTCCGAGAAGCGCGCCACCAGCGAGTGCGTGTTCGCGGTCAGGAACATGACCTTGACGTCGTGCCCTTGCTCGCGCAGGCGTTCGACGGCGGCCGGCAGCGTGGCCAGCGATTCGGCACTGCGCGCGTCGACCGCTACCGCAAGCGCCTGCAGGCCTTCGGCAACCAGCGTGTCCACCAGGCTGGAGAGCAGGGCCGGCGGCAGATTGTCGACGCAATAGTGTCCCGTGTCTTCCAGGACGTTCAGGGCCACGGACTTGCCGGAGCCGGAAATACCAGTAATGAGTACGATGCGCATAGGCCCCGATGATACCGCAGGCCGGACTTACTTGCCCAGAATGACCATGTTTAGTTTTCGCAATGATGCGGAAAAGCTATTGGATGCCGGCTTAGTCGCCGCTCATCGCTTGTCGCTGGCGGTGGAGCAGGGAATTCGCGGGACATCGTCCCGTGCCTGCGGAACGGCCTGCCCATGCATGGGCAGGCTCCTTGGCACCATCAATCTCCGCTCATCGCTTGTCGCTGGCGGTGGAGCAGGGAATTCGCGGGACATCGTCCCGTGCCTGCGGAACGGCCTGCCCATGCAAGGGCAGGCTCCTTGGCGCCATCAATCTCCGCTCATCGCTTGTCGCTGGCGCTCCATAAACTCTTGCAGGGTATCGATGCCGCGCAGTTGCAGGATGGTGTTGCGCACGGCGGCCTCCAGCAGCACCGCGATGTTGCGGCCGGCCGCCACCGGGATCACCACCTTGCGGATCGGCAGGCCCAGCACGTCCTCGGTCGGGAACTGGAACGGCAGGCGTTCCACTTCCTCGTCGGCCGCGCCGCGCCGCACCAGGTGCACGATCAGCTTCAGGCGCATCTTGCGGCGCACGGCGGTCTCGCCGAAGATGGCCTTGATGTCCAGCAGCCCCAGCCCGCGCACTTCCAGCAGATTTTGCAGCAGCGCCGGGCAGCGGCCTTCGATCATGTTGGGCGCGATGCGCGAAAACTCCACCGCGTCATCGGCCACCAGCCCGTGCGAACGCGAAATCAGTTCCAGGCCCAGCTCGCTCTTGCCGAGGCCGGAATCGCCGGTGATCAGTACGCCCACGCCCAGCACGTCCATGAACACGCCGTGCATGATGATGCGCTGCGCCAGCTTCTTCGACAGGTAGACGCGCAGGAAGTCGATCACCTGCGCGGCCGGCAGCGGCGTGGAGAACAGCGGAATGTTTTTTTCGTCGCAGATGGCGAGGATGTCGGGCGGCGTTTCCAGCCCCTGCGCGATGATCAGCGCCGGCGGGCCGCCGGCGATCAGCTCGCCGATGACGTGGGCGCGCGTCAGCGACTTCAGGCGCTGGTAGTAGTTGATTTCCTGGTGCCCGAAGACCTGGATGCGGCCCGGGTGGATGGTGTTCAAGTGGCCGACCTGGTCGGCGGCCGAGGCGACGTCGCCGGAGATCAGGCGTTCGCCGCCGGGGAAGCCGGCGAACCAGCCTAGCTGCAAACTTTCGCGATTGTCGTCGTAGAGGCGTTGTATCGTCAGCGGAGTTTGCAGCATGGGTCGTCTTTACATGAGGATGAACTGATGCCTAGTTTAACCTATTGTCTGACGACCAAGAAAATCTCACCCCGCGGCCTGCAGGCTCGGCATCCAGTTGATGATGCGCGAGTGCACCGATTTCGGATCCGCATCCGTGCTCAGCGCGGTGCGGAAAGCGTCGTCGGAGAACATCTCGGCGATCTCGGACAGGATCTCCAGATGCTGCTGGGTGACGTGGTCCGGAATCAGCAGGAAGAACAGCAGGTTGACCGGCTTGCCGTCGGGCGACTCGAACGGTATCGGTTCGGCCAGGCGGACGAAGGCCGCCAGCGGCGACTTCAGGCTTTTCATGCCCTTGATGCGGCCGTGCGGGACGGCGACGCCATGACCCAGTCCGGTCGAGCCCAGCCGCTCGCGCGCGAACAGGTTGTCCGACACGGTGGAGCGGGCGATGCCGCAGTTGTTCTCGAAGATCAGGCCGGCTTGCTCGAACGCGCGCTTCTTGCTGGAGACTTCCAGATCCAGCAGCACGTTTTCCAGTGAGAGTATTTTGCTAAGGTTATTCATAACGCGACATAGAATGTTGCAACGCACAAAGGTGGCATGCGAGCAGAATTATAGGCTTGTTTCTGCGCCATGTAACAGGAAATCGCGCGCGCCCGTTGTTACGCTTGTGTCCGCCAGCCGGCGCGCGGGCTGGATTGTTATGCACCAAAGAAAGGAATCGCTATTTCTGAATAGAAATCACGGAAAACGCCGGTTTTTCGCCAGGGCTTGGGGCGAATTTCCGATTATTTGCGCGTTTTCAGGCCGGTTGGGCCGTATGGCGCGCTGTGGTCAACAACGGCGCCCCATTTGCATATCATACGCCTGATTTTTCCTGTTTGATTGGAAAAAGCGCCAGATTTATTGACGTGCGCCACGAAGATTGGGTGGTTTCTGTGCTGTGCTGAAGTTGCTGCGCCAGGGGTTGATGTCCAGCCCGCCGCGCCGGGTGTAGCGGGCGTACACCGACAGCTGCTGAGGCTGACATTCGCGCAGGATGTCGGTGAAGATGCGCTCCACGCATTGCTCGTGGAACTCGTTGTGCTCGCGGAAACCGATCAGGTAGCGCAGCAGGCTTTCCTGGTCGATCTGCGGGCCGGCATAGTGGATCTGCACGCTGGCCCAGTCCGGCTGTCCGGTGACCAGGCAGTTCGACTTGAGCAGATGCGAGATCAGTTTTTCCTCCACCGGTTCCTCGTCCAGTGCCGCCTTGAGCAGCTCCGGCGCCGGGTGGTAGTGGTCGACGTCGATGTCGAGGCGGTCCAGCAGCAAGCCGTCGAGCTCGCCCATTTCTACCATGCCGAATTCCTCCGGCTGGGTCAGCGAGATGTGGACGGTGGCGCCGAAGCCGTTCGACAAGTCCTGTTGCAGCAGGTTCTTCAGCGCGACCACGCTGTCGAGGCGGGTCTGGTTGAAGGAGTTCAGGTACAGCTTGAAGGACTTCGATTCGATGATGTTGGGCGAGTCGGCCGGCACGGTGATGCGGGCGATCGCCACCTGCGGCTTGCCGCGCGCGTTGAGCCACGAGATTTCGTAGGCGTTCCAGATGTCGACGCCGAAGAAGGGCAGGGTGCCGGTCAGGCCCAGTTCGTCGCGCTTGCCCTGGCGCGCGATCGGGAACAGCAGTTCCGGCGCGTAGTCGGTGCGGTAGGCGGAGGTTTTTCCCAGTGGGGACAAGTCGACGGTGTTGGTCATGGCGATGTGTGATTCGGGTAAAGGTGAATGGTAGCGCAGTTTCACCCCTCAAGCGTGGTGGGGTCAGACCCCATGCGGGGTCTGACCCCTAAGCGACGGAGCATGCTCCGTCGCTTAGGGGAGACGGGGTTAGCCCAGGAACAGCTTGTACACCGGGTTGGCGCTCTCATCCCAGTAGCGGTAGCCCAGCGTGGTCAGGAATTGCGCGAACTGGTCCATTTCCTCGGCCGGCACCTGCAGGCCGATCAGGATGCGGCCGACGTCGCCGCCCTGGCTGCGGTAGTGGCACAGCGAGATGTTCCAGTTCGGCGCCATCGAGTTCAGGAAGCGCATCAGCGCGCCCGGACGCTCGGGGAATTCGAAACGGTACAGCAGCTCGTCCTTGGCCAGCGCGCTCTTGCCGCCCACCAGATGGCGGATGTGGGCCTTGGCCAGCTCGTCGTGGGTCAGGTCCAGCGTCTTGAACTCGTTCTGTTCGAAGGTGCGGGCCAGCACCCCGGACTCGCTGCGGTCGGCGATCTGCACGCCGCAGAACACATGGGCCTCGTCCTTGTCGCTGATGCGGTAGTTGAACTCGGTCACGTTGCGCGGGCCGACCAGCGCGCAGAAGCGCTTGAAGCTGCCGCGCTGTTCCGGCAAGGTGACGGCGAACACCGCCTCGCGCGCTTCGCCCAGCTCGGCGCGTTCGGCGACGAAGCGCAGGCGGTCGAAGTTCATATTGGCGCCGCTGGCGATGGTGATCAGCGTTTCGTTCCTGACCGGGTCCTTGCTCAGCGCGGCGCGCTCGACATAGGCCTTGGCGCCGGCCACGGCCAGTGCGCCGGACGGTTCCAGGATCGAGCGGGTGTCGCTGAACACGTCCTTGATGGCCGCGCTGATGGCGTCGGTATCGACCAGGATGATGTCGTCCACGTACTGTTGCACCAGGCGGAAGGTTTCCTCACCGGCCAGGCGCACCGCCGTGCCGTCGGCGAACAGACCGACGTCGGACAGCGTGACGCGTTCGCCGGCCTTGACGCTGCGCGCCATGGCGTCGGAATCGAGGCTTTGCACGCCGATGATCTTGATGTCCGGGCGGATCTGCTTGACGTAGGCGGCGATGCCGGAGATCAGGCCGCCGCCGCCGATCGGCACGAAGATCGCGTGGATGGGGCCGGAATGCTGGCGCAGGATTTCCATGCCGATGGTGCCCTGGCCGGCGATCACGTCCGGATCGTCGAACGGGTGGACGAAGGTCAGCTTCTGTTCCTGCTCCAGCAACAGCGCGTGGTTGTAGGCGTCGGTATAGGATTCGCCGTGCAGCACCACCTCGACATCGGCGCCGCCGCGCGCCTTGACCGCTTCCACCTTGACCTGCGGGGTGGTGGTCGGCATCACGATGACCGCGCGGCAGCCCATGCGCGCCGCCGACAGCGCCACGCCCTGGGCGTGGTTGCCGGCCGAAGCGCAGATCACGCCGCGCTTGCGCTGGGCGTCGCTCAGGTGGGCCATCTTGTTGTAGGCGCCGCGAATCTTGAAGCTGAACACGCTCTGCATGTCCTCGCGCTTGAAATAAATTCGGTTCTCGAAGCGCTGCGACAGCGTCGGCGCGAGTTCCAGCGGGGTTTCAGTAGCGACGTCGTAGACGCGCGCGGTCAGGATTTTCTTCAGATAGTCGATAGTCATGGTTTGCAAACAGTGTGATTCCGGGGCTCAACCCCGGGGTCAGGTCTGACATTCGGACACGAGCTGGTCCGTAATTGCTGTTACGGACCAGCTCGTGTCCGAATGTCAGACCTGACCCCAGGTTGGGTGCTTTGCTCATTCAGTGCTAACTATCCGGCGTGTGACCGGGTGAAGCAGGGGCGCGGGCCGCGCGCGGATGGCTGCGCGGCCGTACGGTTCAATCATGCGGTGTGCGACTCATTATAATGGACACCTTTCCTTCCGCTCAAAGAAACCGATGATCGAATCTGCAATCGCCTGGCTGCTGCACGTATTGGCGGCGCCGGAAGTGGGCCTGACGTCGGTCTTTATCATCAGCTTGATCTCCGCCACCTTGCTGCCGCTGGGCTCGGAACCGGCGGTGTTTGCCGTCATCAAGGCCAACCCGGCCCTGTTCTGGAGCGTCATCGCCGTCGCCACCGTCGGCAATACGCTGGGCGGCGCCGTCGACTACTGGATGGGCTACCAGGCCAAGCAATCGTTCGCCAAGGAACGCAAAAGCCGCTGGTTCCACTGGCTGGAGCGCCACGGCGCCAAGACCATGCTGCTGGCCTGGCTGCCCGGCATCGGCGATCCGCTGTGCACCCTGGGCGGCTGGCTCAGGCTGCCTTTCTGGCCCAGCATCGCCTACATGGCGGTCGGAAAACTGCTGCGCTACCTGACCATGACCGCTTTGCTGTTGTACGTGCCGGACGGGGTTTGGCATCGTATCGGCCAATTGCTGGGCTAATTTTGTGCAAGCTATCATATTGCCATAAGCGTTTGCACATGAATTTCATTCAGTTTTATATCGGGTATTTATCCGTTATTGCCAACAAAATCCGGAATTTGCAAATTTCTGGCGGGTTGTTGCAACCCGGATAGCCCCTCTGCCGCCTAAGGCTGTTCCGGCGTGGTGCGCCGCAATACGCTAGAATGACCCTCCCGGGTTCAGTCTACAAGTCCAATCTCACAATGAATGCCCCTGCACAAATCCAAGCTCTGCTGGCGGAAACGCCCCACGGTCCCGAGGCCACGCGCCTTCGTGAAATTCCTTACAACTACACGTCGTTTTCCGATCGCGAGATCGTCATCCGGCTGCTGGGCGAGGAGTCGTGGAGCTTGCTGGATGCCTTGCGCGGCGCCCGCCAGACCGGCCGTTCGGCGCGCATGCTGTACGAAGTGCTGGGCGACATCTGGGCCGTCCGCCGCAATCCGTATCTGCAGGACGACATGCTGGACAACCCGAAGCGCCGCCAGGAACTGATCGACGCGCTGCATCACCGCCTGGCCGAGGTGGACAAGCGCCGCCTGACCGTCGACGACACCGGCGCAAATCAGGATGACGAGGCCGCGCGCGAACGCAGCCTCAATGTCGCCAAGCTGCTGCGCGCGGCCGGCAAGGCGGTGGCCGACTTCGGCGAGGAATTCAAGCAGGTCTACGATCTGCGCAAGCGCACCAACAAGGTGCTGGGCCGCTACACCGACAAGCACAACATCTGCTTCGACGGCATGAAGCGCATCTCGCACGTGACCGACGCCACCGACTGGCGCGTCGAGTATCCGTTCGTGGTGCTCACCCCGGACACCGAGGAAGAAATGGCCGGCCTGGTCAAGGGCTGTATCGAGCTGGGACTGACCATCATCCCGCGCGGCGGCGGCACCGGCTACACCGGCGGTGCGATCCCGCTGACGCCGATGTCGGCCGTCATCAACACCGAGAAACTGCTCAACATGGGCGCGGTGGAAATGAAAGTGCTGCCCGGCCTGGACCGCGAATACGCGACCATCTACACCGGCGCCGGCGTCATCACCAACAAGGTTTCCGAAGCGGCCGAGAAGGCCGGCTTCGTGTTCGCGGTCGATCCGACCTCGGCCCACGCCTCCTGCATCGGCGGCAATATCGCGATGAATGCGGGCGGCAAGAAGGCTGTGCTGTGGGGCACGGCGCTGGACAACCTGGCCTCGTGGCGCATGGTCGACCCGAACGGCGACTGGCTCGAAGTCACGCGCCTCGACCACAACCTGTCGAAGATCCACGATACGCCGCTGGCCCGCTTCAAGCTGGAGTGGACCCATCCGACCGCGCGCGGCGAATCGAAAGGCGAGCCGTTCAAGACCGAACTGCTGGAAATCGAAGGCCGCAAGTTCCGCAAGGAAGGCCTGGGCAAGGACGTCACCGACAAATTCCTGGCCGGCCTGCCGGGCATCCAGAAAGAGGGCTGCGACGGCCTGATCACGTCGAGCCGCTGGATCCTGCACAAGATGCCGAAGTTCGCCCGTACCGTCTGCCTGGAGTTCTTCGGCCAGGCGCGCGACGCGATCCCGTCGATCGTCGAAATCAAGGATTACCTGGACGGCCTGCCGGCCAAGGGCGAGCAGTTCAGCACGCTGCGCCTGGCCGGCCTGGAGCACCTGGACGAGCGCTACCTGCGCGCGGTCGGCTACGCCACCAAGTCGAAACGCGGCGTGCTGCCGAAGATGGCGCTGTTCGGCGACATCGTCGGCGACGATGAAAACGCCGTCGCGCTGGCCGCGTCGGAAGTGGTGCGCATCGCCAATACCCGCGTGGGCGAGGGCTTCGTCGCCGTCAGCCCGGAAGCGCGCAAGAAATTCTGGCTGGACCGCGCCCGCACCGCCGCCATCGCCAAGCACACCAACGCCTTCAAGATCAACGAAGACGTGGTGATCCCGCTCAACCGCATGGGCGAATACACTGACGGCATCGAGCGCATCAACATCGAACTGTCGATCAAGAACAAGCTGCAGCTGACCGATGAATTGCACCAGTTCTTCGCGGCCGGCAATCTGCCGATCGGCAAGAGCGACGACGCCGACGACGGCGTGGGCGACGAAGAAATGATGGGCGACCGCGCCGAGCAGGCGCAAGCGCTGCTGACCCAGGTGGCGGCGCGCTGGACCTTCCTGCTGGCCGAGCTGGACAAACCGCTGACCGCCGTCAGCGCGCAACTGGCCGAACTGGGCCTGGAGCGGCTGCTGCCGGTGTTCGAGGAACGCCTGAAAACCCAGCCGGACGCGACCTTGTTCGACGTGGTGCAGGACCGCACCATCCGCGTCACGTGGAAGCAGGAAATCCGCGCCCAGCTGCGCCAGATCTTCAACGGCGCGGCCTACAAGCTGATCCTCGACGAAGCGACCGCGATCCACAAGCGCGTGCTGCGCGGCCGCGTGTTCGTGGCGCTGCACATGCACGCCGGCGACGGCAATGTGCACACCAACCTGCCGGTCAACTCGGACCACTACGAGATGCTGCAACTGGCGCACCAGGCCGTCGCGCGCATCATGAAGCTGGCCCGTTCGCTCAACGGCGTGATCTCGGGCGAGCACGGCATCGGCATCACCAAGCTGGAGTTCCTGACCGAAGAGGAAATCGGACCGTTCCGCGACTACAAGCTGCGGGTCGATCCGGAAGGCCGCTTCAACAAGGGCAAGCTGCTGAACCTGGCCGGCATGGAAGCCGACCTGTCCAACGCCTACACGCCGTCGTTTGGCCTGATGGGCCACGAATCGCTGATCATGCAGCAAAGCGATATCGGCGAGATCGCCAACAGCGTCAAGGACTGCCTGCGCTGCGGCAAGTGCAAGCCTGTCTGCTCTACGCATGTGCCGCGCGCCAACCTGCTGTACTCGCCGCGCGACAAGATCCTGGCGACCTCGTCGCTGATCGAAGCCTTCCTGTACGAAGAGCAGACCCGCCGCGGCATCTCGATCAAGCACTGGGAAGAATTCGAGGACGTGGCCGACCACTGCACGGTCTGCCATAAATGCGTGACCCCATGTCCGGTCAACATCGACTTCGGCGACGTGTCGATGAACATGCGCAACCTGCTGCGCAAGATGGACAAG
Source organism: Duganella rhizosphaerae (assembly GCF_040364205.1). NCBI lineage: Bacteria > Pseudomonadati > Pseudomonadota > Betaproteobacteria > Burkholderiales > Oxalobacteraceae > Duganella > Duganella rhizosphaerae. The sequence continues at coordinate 72,287 of NZ_BPWK01000016.1, read as the reverse complement.
AAGAGCTTCAATCCCGGCAAGTCGGCGGCGATGTTCTTCCTCAACGCCACCGATCCGGCCACCATCAACGCCACCCGCGCGGCGATGGTCGGCATCGGCTACAAGGCCCAGCGTCTGGGCAATGACTTGCTGAAGAAGTTCGCCAAGAAGCAGACCAAGGCGCCGCCTCCAACGGTGGGCAAGCCGAAGGTGCGCGAGCAGGTGATCCACTTCATCAACAAGAAAATGCCGGGCGGCCTGCCGAAGAAAACCGCGCGCGCCTTGCTGGATATCGAGGACGACAAGGTCATCCCTATCATCCGCAATCCCAAGGCCACCAATGCCGATACGGAAGCGGTGTTCTACTTCCCGGGCTGCGGTTCGGAGCGCCTGTTCTCGCAGGTGGGCCTGGCCACCCAGGCCATGTTGTGGGAAGTGGGCGTGCAGACCGTGCTGCCGCCGGGCTACCTGTGCTGCGGCTATCCGCAGCGCGGCGCCGGCGAGTACGACAAGGCCGAGAAGATGATGACCGATAACCGCGTGCTGTTCCACCGCATGGCGAATACGCTCAACTATCTGGACATCAAGACCGTGCTGGTCTCGTGCGGCACCTGCTACGACCAGCTGGCGACCTACGAGTTCGACAAGATCTTCCCGGGCTGCCGCATCATGGACATCCATGAATACCTGATGGAAAAACAGGTCCGGCTGGAAGGCGTGACCGGCACGCGCTATATGTACCACGAGCCTTGCCACACGCCGATGAAGTTGCAGGAAGCGACCAAGACCGTCAACACGCTGATCCAGACGCACGACAACGTCAAGATCGAGAAAAACGACCGCTGCTGCGGCGATTCGGGCACGCTGATGATCGCGCGCCCCGACATCTCGACGCAGGTGCGCTTCCGCAAGGAAGAGGAAGTCATCAAGGGCGCGGACAAGCTGCGCGCCGACGGCTTCGAAGGCGAAGTGAAGATCCTGACCAGCTGCCCGGCCTGCCTGGGTGGCGTGTCGCGCTACGGTGAAGATGCCGGCACCACGGCCGACTACATCGTGGTCGAGATCGCCAAGCACCTGCTGGGCGAGAACTGGATGGCCGACTACGTCAAGCGCGCCAACGACGGCGGCATCGAGCGGGTGCTGGTGTAATGGCCTGCGATCTGTGCAAGCTGCTGGAAGCGCCGATGCCGGTATCGGCGCTGATCTGGGGCGATCACCAGCTGTCGGTGGTCGCCGTGGACGAGGCCGAGTATCCGGGCTTCACGCGCGTGGTGTGGAATGCGCACGTCAAGGAAATGACGGATCTGTCGCCGGCCGAACGCAGCCGCGTGATGGATGTGGTGTGGGCCGTCGAGTCCGCGCAACGCGCGGTGATGGCGCCGGAAAAGAGCAATCTGGCCAGTTTTGGTAACATGACGCCCCATGTGCACTGGCATGTGATTCCGCGTTATGTGGACGATGCGCACTTCCCGAATCCGACCTGGGCTGTTGCGCAGCGTGCGTCGGCGCCGGAAGTGCTGGCCGCGCGCCGCGCGCTGCTGCCGGCCCTGCACGCCGCGATTATCGAACGTTTGAAAGCATAAGCAATGAGCAAGCAAGTATGAGCAAACAACCTACCGGCCTGACCGTCCACAACAAGTCCAAAGTGCTGGACGTCGAATTTGACGACGGCGCCTCGTTCTCGATCCCGTTCGAGCTGCTGCGCGTGTATTCGCCGTCGGCCGAGGTGAAGGGACATGGCGAAGGGCAGGAGGTGCTGCAAGTGGGCAAGCGCGAAGTGGGCATCGCGGCGATGGACCCGGTGGGCAACTACGCGGTGCAGCCGACTTTTACCGACGGCCACAACACCGGGCTGTACACCTGGGACTATCTGTACAAGCTGGGCAATGAAAAAGACGCGCTGTGGGCCAACTACATGGACCGCCTGCACGCCTCCGGCTTCGAAGGCGACAGCGGCCGCGAGACCGGCGTCACGCTGACCGGGCCGGGCTCAAAGAACCACACCGGCTGTGGCCATAAGCACTAAGCGACTCAGCGCGTGACGTGTTCACGCAACACGTAGGCGAAGATCGCGCGCACATGCAGAGGTAGCTGGCGTAGCGCTTCAACGTCGATTGATGGCTCTGGTTCAGCGAATTGTTGTACCGAGGGCCGTTGCCAGGTTTTTTCCAAATCCTTGTACGGTGACATCTCTGCCAGCCGTTTGCGTTCGGCTCTGTCGCGTGCGATCTCATCATGCAGCTCATCGATCTCAGCACGGGATTTATCGTCCAACTCAGGAATTTCCAGGTCCGGAGGAATTTCTACGTCATATATTTTCATAGCGATTCTCCATCAGTTCAAAGGGCGTTACCAGTTCAGGAAGATGCAGCCGCTGCGCATTGATCAGGACTCGCAGAAGCCGGAATTTCTTGGCGTTGGTGGGATTTGGCGGATCAGTCAGGTGGAAAATAACGGAGGTGTCGAGATAGATGGTGGGCAGCATGGTGGAACCTCTGGTGGCTTCGGCCAGATTAGCCGGTCCGGCTAACGGCGGTTTCGCCTATATCAAACGAACGCGCCGTCATTTCATCAAGCTGTCACAGCGCCGTGGGATAGTTGGCGGTTTCGCTTGATGGGAGTTGGCATGAAGGGTGTTTGTGGATGGATGGTGCTGGTGGCTGCCTTGATCGCCGCGCCTGTAAGCGCTCAGGAATATTTCGGCGACGCGCGGCCCGATGCGCCTGAGCTGGCGGCGCGTGGACCGTTGCCGGTCGGCGTACGCACGCTGGTGGCCGAGCACGCGGACCAGCTCGATATCCTGCGCTACAGCGACGCCACGCCCAACCCGCGCTACAGCCGCAGACTGACGCTGGAAGTGTGGTATCCGGCCCAGCTCCAGCCCGGCCAAAAAGAACATACGGTTTATACCGATGTGCTGGGCTCCGGCCCGAACGATCCGGCCCGTCCCAACACGCCGTTCACATTCAACGGCCGCGCCGCGCGCGATGCAACGCCGCAGGCTCCGGCAGCGACCGCGCCGGCCGGCGGCTATCCGCTGGTGATCGTCTCGCACGGCTATCCCGGCTCGCGCCTGCAGATGAGCTACCTGACCGAGAACCTCGCCTCCAAGGGCTACGTCGTAGTGGCGATCGATCATCCCGAATCGACCCGCGCCGACAAGGCCGGCTTCGCCAGCACGCTGCTGAACCGCGCGCAGGACGATCTGTTCGTGCTGCAAACCGTGGCCGCCTGGGGCAAGCCGGGCAGCGGTCATTTCCTGTCCGGCCTGGTCGACGCCGACAACACCGCCCTGGTCGGCTATTCGATGGGCAGCTACGGCGCACTCAACACCGTCGGCGCCGGCGTCAGCCCGGTGGCGGTGGCTTATGTTCCCGGCGGCAAGCTGGCGGTCAACCAGCAGGGCAATGCGCAATATGAAGCGCGGCGCGATCCGCGCATCAAGGCCGTGGTGGCGTTCGCGCCGTGGGGTGGCGCGCACCAGGTGTGGGAGCCGGCCGGCCTGGCCGGCGTGCGCACGCCGACGCTGTTCGTCAGCGGCGACCAGGACGACGTGGCCGGCTACCAGGACGGCGTGCTGCGCCTGTTCCAGGGCGCCATCCACGCCGACCGCTACCTGCTGACCTACGTCGGCGGCCGCCACAACTCCGCGCCGAATCCGCCGTCGCCGGCCATGCTGGCCAATTTCGACGACTTCATGTCCTATTCCGAGCCGGTGTGGGACAGCCGCCGCATCAACAACATCAACCAGCATTTCGTCACGGCCTTCCTCGGCATCCACCTCAAGCAGCAGCCCTTGCAGCCGTATCTGGACTTGCCGCCGCTGGGGGCGGACGGCACCATCAAGCCCGATCCAGCCCCGTGGAAGGGTTTTCGCCCGCGCACCGCGCTGGGACTGGAGTGGCGCCACCTGAATGCGCAGTAGGGTCTTGTATAATGCAGGCAAACTAACAGGCCTGCCCAACATGACCAATACCACACACTTCGGTTACAAAACCGTCGCGGAAGACGACAAAGTCCGCGAAGTCGCCAAGGTTTTCCATTCTGTCGCCGCCAAGTACGACATCATGAACGACGTCATGTCGGCCGGCCTGCACCGCCTGTGGAAGACCTTCACCATCGCCAACGCCGCCGTGCGCCCCGGTTTCAAGTGCTTGGACATCGCCGGCGGCACCGGCGACCTGGCCAAGGTGTTCGCCAAGCAAGCGGGCCCGACTGGCGAGGTCTGGCTCACCGACATCAACGAGTCGATGCTGCGCGTCGGCCGCGACCGCCTCTTGAATCGCGGCCTGTTGACCCCCACCTTGCTGTGTGACGCGGAAAAACTGCCGTTCCCGGACAATTATTTCGACCGCGTCAGCGTTGCCTTCGGCCTGCGCAACATGACCCACAAGGACCAGGCGCTGGCGGAAATGCGCCGCGTGCTCAAGCCGGGCGGCAAGCTGCTGGTGCTGGAATTCTCGAAAGTGGCCGAGCCGCTGCAGAAACCTTACGATTTCTATTCGTTCAAGATCCTGCCTTGGATGGGCCAGAAGATCGCCAACGACGCCGAAAGCTATCGCTACCTGGCCGAGTCGATCCGCATGCACCCGGACCAGGAAACGCTGAAGACCATGATGGAAGAGGCCGGCCTGGAACGCGTGACGTATTACAACCTGACGGCAGGTGTGGCCGCTTTACACACCGGTATCAAACTGTAGTCATAGGAGTAGCATGAACATCAAGAAAATCCTGATCGGCGCCGTATTGGCCGCTTCCGCACTGTCGATGCTGGGCGAGGCGCTGGCCCGTCCGATGGGCGGCGGCCGTTCGATCGGACGTCAATCGCAAAGCGTCAACCGCATGCCGCCGGCCGCCGCGCCGGCGCCGGCAGCGCCGCGCCAGGCGGCACCTGCACCGGTCGCTCCACCGGCCGCGATGCCACCGAAGCCGGCCAGCCCATGGAAAGGCATCCTGGGCGGCGCGCTGTTGGGCCTGGGTATCGGCGCACTGTTCTCGCACTTTGGCCTGGGTGGCGCCATGGGCGGCATGTTCGGCTCGCTGATCATGCTGGCGCTGCTGGCCGGCGTGGTGTTCTTCGTCATTCGCCTGATCCGCGGCCGTTCGCAACCAGCACCGGCCGCATTTGGTGGCAATAACGGTGGCAACAATGTGTATGCGATGCCGCCATCCGGCGGCACGCCGGAGATCGGTTCGCGCTTGCAGCCTGAGCCGTTCCAGCAGGCCGCCGCGCCGGTCGCCCACACGCCGTGGGGCGTGCCGGCCGACTTCGACGCGCCAGCCTTCCTGCGCGTGGCCAAGAGCAACTTCATCCGCCTGCAGGCGGCCTGGGACAAGGGCGATTCGGCCGATATCCGCGAATTCACCACCCCTGAGGTGTTTGCCGAGCTGAAGATGCAGATCAGCGAGCGCGGCGCGCAAAAGGACTACACCGACGTCGTCACCATCGACGCCGAGCTGCTGGGCATCGAAACCAGCGACAGCGACTACTTGGCCAGCGTCAAGTTCACCGGCACCATCAAGCCCGCGCCGGATGCGCTGGCCGAGCCGTTCAACGAGGTCTGGAACCTGTCCAAGCCGGTTTCCGGTGCGTCTGGCTGGCTGCTGGCTGGCATTCAACAGCTCGCGTAAAACCCCGCAGGGCCGGATAGGGGTCTGACCCCGTACGGGGTCCGGGGAGGGCGGTGCCCGCATCTCGCAGTGCGAGATGCCCCCGGCGGCGGAGCTGAGGTTTAGGGGTAAAGCCCGGCAAGCTGGTAAGATCAAGACCGCCCGTATTTCCGGGCGGTTTTGCTTTGCGGTTTTTGTTTTCATGGTTAGCGAATGACACCACCGAATTTCTCCGCCGCGGCGCCGGCCAGCGCCGCCATCAATCACTTGCTGGCGCAGGAGCCGTGGGCGCGCAAGGAATTGCAGCGCCACGCCGGCAAGATCGCCGCCATCGACACCGGCGCCGTCGTGCTGCGCCTGCGCGTGACGGCCGACGGCATGCTGGAAGCGGCCCCGCCCGAAGAGCCGGCCCGCGTCACCATCCGCGTCAAGCTGTCCGACCTGCCGCTGATTGCGCAGAACCGCGAACGGGCGTTTTCCTATGTGCAGATCGAGGGCGACGCCGAATTCGCCAACGCCATCTCCAACCTGAGCAAGTCGCTGCGCTGGGAAGCCGAGCACGACCTGGAAAAAGTGGTGGGCCCGATCGCCGCCGTGCGCATGGTGTCCGGCGCCAGGTCGGTCTTTGAAGCGGTCAGGAACGGCCACCAGAAGCTGGCCGAAAACGTCGCCGAATTCCTGCTCGACGAAAAACCTGTGCTGATCCGCCCGCAAACGGTGGAAGCCTTCTCGGCCGACGTGGTGCGCCTGCGCGACGACGTTGAGCGCGCCGCCAAGCGCCTGGCCAAACTGGAACAGAAACTGGATCCCAAATGATGTTGAAATTTTTACGCCTGCTGAAGATTCTGCGGGTATCGGTGCAATACGGCCTCGACGAAATCGCCATCTCCGGCCTGAAGAAACCGCGCATCGCCAAGCTGATCGACACCGTGTTCTTCTGGCGCGACCTGTCGGCGCCGCGCGGCGTGCGCCTGCGCATGGCGCTGGAGGACCTGGGGCCGATCTTCGTCAAGTTCGGCCAGGTGCTGTCGACCCGGCGCGACCTGATTCCGGCCGACCTGGTCGAGGAACTGTCGCACCTGCAGGACCGCGTGCCGCCCTTCGATTCCGACCTGGCCATCGCGCAGATCCGCAAGTCGCTGGGCGCCCATCCCGACCAGCTGTTCGCCAGCTTCGAGCGCACGCCGGTGGCGTCGGCCTCGATCGCGCAGGTGCACTTCGCCACGCTCAAGGACGGCAAGCAGGTGGCGGTCAAGGTGCTGCGCCCGGGCATGAAGAAGTCCATCGACGAGGACGTGGCGCTGATGCACATCGCGGCCGAATGGATAGGCCGCATCTGGGCCGACAGCAAGCGTTTGAAGCCGAAGGAAGTGGTCGCCGAGTTCGATAAATACCTGCACGACGAGCTGGACCTGATGCGCGAGGCGGCCAACGCCAGCCAGCTGCGCCGCAACTTCGCTGATTCCAAGCTGCTGCTGGTGCCGGAGATGCACTGGGATTACTGCTCCAACAGCGTGATCGTGATGGAGCGCATGCACGGCATCCCGGTGTCGCAGATCGACCGCCTGGAAGCGGCCGGCGTCGACTTGAAAAAACTGTCCAGCGACGGCGTCGAAATCTTCTTCACCCAGGTGTTCCGCGACGGCTTCTTCCATGCCGATATGCATCCGGGGAACATCCTGGTGTCGATCGACCCGCAGACCTTCGGCCGCTATATCGCGCTCGACTTCGGCATCGTCGGCACCCTGAACGACTTCGACAAGGATTACCTGTCGCAGAACTTCCTGGCCTTCTTCCGGCGCGACTACAAGCGCGTGGCCGAGGCCCACATCGAGTCCGGCTGGGCGCCCAAGGAAACCCGGGTCGACGAGCTGGAGTCCGCCGTGCGCGCCTGTTGCGAGCCGATCTTCGACCGGCCGCTGAAGGACATTTCCTTCGGCCAGATCCTGCTGCGCCTGTTCCAGACTTCGCGCCGCTTCAACGTCGAAGTGCAGCCGCAGCTGGTGCTGCTGCAAAAGACGCTGCTCAATATCGAAGGCCTGGGCCGCCAGCTCGATCCCGACCTGGACCTGTGGAAGACCGCCAAGCCCTACCTGGAAAACTGGATGGCCGAGCAGGTCGGCTGGCAGGGCATGTGGCAGCGCCTGAAGGCGGAAGCGCCGCGCTACACGCACATCCTGCCGCAACTGCCGCGCTTGCTGCACCGCGCGCTCGAGCAGCAGGGCGAGAAGCCGTCCGATAACACCGAGCTGATCAAAGTGCTGATCCACGAACAGCAGCGCACCAACCGCTTGCTGAGCTTTGTGATTTATTTTGCCGGCGCCTTTGGCATCGGTGTGGCCGGCTACCAGCTGTACCTGCGCTGGCATCAATTCATCTGACCATGGTGGACTTTGCACAGCGCGACCCGATGTCGCCGGCGTTCTGGGACGAGCGCTTCGAGCGCCAGTTCACGCCCTGGGACCGGGGCGGCGTGCCGCAGGCCCTGCGCGACTTCGCCGCCGCCAGCGCACCGCTGACGACGCTGATACCGGGCTGCGGCTCGGCCTACGAGCTGGCCTTCCTGGCCGATGCGGGCTGGGATGCGGTGGCCATCGATTTTTCGCCGGCTGCGGTGGCGGCGGGCAAGGCGGCGGTCGGAGCGCACGCGGCGCGCGTGGTCGAGGCAGATTTCTTCGCCTGGCGGCCGGAGCGGCCCTTGCAGCTGATTTACGAGCGCGCTTTCCTGTGCGCCTTGCCGCGCGCAATGCGGCCGCAGGTGGCGGCCCGCTGGGCGGCCTTGCTGGCGCCGGGCACGCTGTTGGCCGGCTACTTCTTCTTCGACGATGCGCGCAAGGGGCCGCCGTTCGGCATCACGCGCGCCGAGCTGGAAGCCTTGCTGCAGGCGGACTTCGAGTGCATCGCCGACGACGCCGTCAGCGATTCCATCCCCGTGTTCGTGGGGAAGGAACGCTGGATGGTCTGGCGCCGCCGCTAGCGCAGACGGGTGGCTGCCTTAATTGCGGCGGGGATTGTTGGGATGGTTGTCGACGCCGTTCGGGATGCCGTCATGGTCGGCGTCGCCGCGCGCCCAGCTGCCGCGCGTCATTTCCCAGTGGCCGTTGCGTTCGGCCCAGACCGGCTGGTGATAGACATAGCCGCGGCGTTCGCGCTCCCAGTGGCCTTTGACCCACAGGTGACGATTGTGTTTCCAGTCCCAGTAGCCCGGCGCCCAGACGTAGCCGTGGCGGGGCGGCGGCGCCACTTCATCGCGCGGCGCCGGCGGGGCGGTTTGTACGACGATGACGGCTGCGGACGCCGGCAGCGTCACGGTACCGGCGGAGGCCGCGATGGCGGCTGCAAGCAATAGTTTCTTGATCATGTTGAGCTCCTTTGGGTTGGTATCACCGTTATAAGGAGTTCCTGCTGGGCTGTATGTGCGAGCGGCCGCACAACGCGGAAATCGGCGGCTGGCGCCCCTGGACCGCCCCGGGCCACAGGAAACCGGCAAGCGGCCTGGAAAAAGCTTTATAATTCAGGGTTTTGATGATTTTTGCGGAGTAATGGATGCCGATCTACGCTTACCGCTGCGAGGCTTGTGGTTTTGCCAAGGATGTCTTGCAGAAGATGTCTGACCCGCAGCTGACTGTTTGCCTGTCCTGTGGCAAAGAAACGTTTAAGAAACAATTGACCGCTGCCGGCTTCCAGTTGAAGGGTTCCGGCTGGTATGTGACCGATTTCCGTGGCGGCACGCCGCCTGCGACCGGCACCGCGACCGGTCCGGCCGCGCCTGCTCCGACGGAGACGCCGGCGGCCGCGCCTGCCGCGCCCGCCTCCGGCACGAAGTCGGACTGAAGCACACCCACCCTAAGAGTAATCGATGCGTAAATATTTCATTACCGGCTTGCTGATCCTGGTGCCCCTGGCGATTACCGCCTGGGTGCTGAACCTGGTCATCAGCACCATGGACCAGTCCCTGCTGTTTGTGCCGGAACGCTGGCAGCCGCGTACCCTGATCGGCTTCGATATTCCCGGCCTGGGCACGCTGCTGACGGTCCTGATCGTGTTCCTGACCGGCCTGCTGACCAACAACCTGGTCGGCAACTACGTGGTCAAGCTGTGGGAAAAACTGCTGACCCGCATTCCGGTCGTCAGTTCGCTGTATTCCAGCGTCAAGCAGGTGTCCGACACGCTGTTTTCGTCGTCCGGTAATGCCTTCCGCAAGGCGGTGCTGATCCCGTATCCGCACCAGAACTCGTGGACCATCGCCTTCCTGACCGGCACCCCCGGCGGCGACGTCAAGAACCACCTGGTGGGCGACTATGTCAGCGTCTACATTCCGACCACGCCGAATCCGACGTCGGGCTTTTTCCTGATGATGGCGCGCAAGGACGTGGTCGAGCTCGACATGTCCGTCGATGCGGCGCTGAAGTACATCGTTTCGATGGGCGTGGTGGCGCCGGAAGACGCGCCCAAGGCCATCGAAATCGCCGGCAAATAAATTAATTGCATCCGAATAAACTGAGTAACTTAACCTGAACCGAGAAATAAACATGTCCTCAATGCGTACTCACTACTGCGGCCTCACCACTGAAGCGCTGCTTGGCCAAACTGTCAGCCTGTGCGGCTGGGTACATCGTCGCCGCGACCACGGTGGCGTGATCTTCATCGACCTGCGCGACCGCGAAGGCCTGGTGCAGATCGTGTGCAATCCGGAGCAGGCTGAAGTATTCAAGGCGGCCGAAGCCGTGCGTAACGAGTTCTGCCTGCGCGTTACCGGCGTGGTCAAGGACCGTCTGGCCGGCACCGTCAACGCCAACCTGGCGTCGGGCAAGATCGAAGTGGTCTGCTCGCAACTGGAAGTGCTGAACGCCTCCGTGGCCGTTCCATTCCAGCTGGACGACGACAACCTGTCGGAAACCACCCGCCTGACCCACCGCGTGCTGGACCTGCGTCGTCCACAGATGCAGAACAACCTGCGCCTGCGCTACAAGGTCACGATGGAAGTGCGCAAGTACCTCGACGAGCTGGGCTTCATCGACATCGAAACCCCGATGCTGACCAAGTCGACCCCGGAAGGCGCGCGCGACTACCTGGTGCCGTCGCGAGTCAACGCCGGCAACTTCTTCGCGCTGCCGCAATCGCCGCAGCTGTTCAAGCAGCTGCTGATGGTGGCCAACTTCGACCGTTACTACCAGATCACCAAGTGCTTCCGCGACGAAGACCTGCGCGCCGACCGCCAGCCTGAATTCACCCAGATCGACTGCGAAACCTCGTTCCTGACCGAACAGGAAATCCGCGACCTGTTCGAAGACATGATCCGCAAGGTGTTCCGCAACACCATGAACGTCGAGCTGCCTAACCCGTTCCCGGTGATGGACTTCGCCGAAGCGATGGGCAAATACGGTTCGGACAAGCCGGACATGCGCGTCAAGCTGTCGTTCACCGACTTGACCGAAGTGATGAAGGACGTCGACTTCAAGGTCTTCTCCGGCGCCGCCAACATGCCTAACGGCCGTGTTGTGGGCCTGCGCGTACCGAAGGGCGGCGACATGCCACGTTCGGAAATCGACGCCTACACCCAGTTCGTCGCCATCTACGGCGCGCGCGGCCTGGCTTACATCAAGGTCAACGAAAAGGCCAAGGGCCGCGACGGTCTGCAATCGCCTATCGTCAAGAACCTGCACGACGCCGCGCTGGCCAAGGTGCTGGAACTGACCGGCGCCGAAGACGGCGACCTGATCTTCTTCGGTGCGGATAAAGCCAAGGTGGTCAACGATGCGATCGGCGCGCTGCGCGTCAAGATCGGCCATTCGGAATTCGGCAAGAAAGCCGGCCTGTTCGACGACGTCTGGGCGCCGCTGTGGGTGATCGACTTCCCGATGTTCGAATACGACGAAGAAGCCGACCGCTGGACCGCGACCCACCATCCGTTCACCGCGCCGAAAGACGGCCATGAAGACTGGCTGGAAACCAATCCGGGCGCCTGCATCGCCAAGGCCTACGACATGGTGCTGAACGGCTGGGAACTGGGTGGCGGTTCGATCCGTATCCACCGCGAGGAAGTACAGTCGAAAGTGTTCCGCGCGTTGAAGATCGACGCCGACGAAGCGCGCCTGAAGTTCGGCTTCCTGCTGGACGCGCTGCAATACGGCGCGCCGCCGCATGGTGGCCTGGCATTCGGCCTGGACCGTATCGTGACCCTGATGACCAAGTCCGATTCGATCCGCGACGTGATCGCCTTCCCGAAAACCCAGCGCGCCCAGTGCCTGCTGACCCAGGCGCCGTCGGAAGTGGACGAGAAGCAGTTGAAAGAACTGCATATCCGTCTGCGCGCGGCTGAGCCTAAAGTAGCCAGCTAATTGCAATGGAAAGGGCGCTTCGGCGCCTTTTCTTTTATCCGAACTATGAAGCCTTACAAGATTCCCGAGTCGGTGCTGGTGGTGATCCACACGGCCGACCTGCAAGTGCTGCTGATCGAACGCGCCGACCGGCCCGGTTACTGGCAATCGGTGACCGGCTCGCTGGACGCGCTCGACGAGCCGCTGCTGGACACCGCGCGCCGCGAACTGTTCGAGGAAACCGGCATCGTCGCCGACGGTGAACGCATCGTGCTGCGCGACTGGCAGCTGTCCAACGTCTACACGATCTATCCGGTGTGGCGCCACCGCTACGCGCCCGGCGTGACGGAAAATACCGAGCACGTCTTCAGCGTCGAAGTGCCGCGCGACATCGCCATCAAGCTGGCCCCGCGCGAGCACCTGAACCACGTCTGGCTGCCGTATCTGGAGGCGGCCGACAAATGCTTCTCGTCCTCCAACGCCGAAGCCGTTCTTCAGCTACCTAAGCAGCTGCCGCAACAGATGCGCTAATCGCTGCCGGTATGTGTGGCGGCGTACGCCGCGATCGCGGACTCAGGGTTAGAATGGTCATATGAAAATCCGAGTCGCAACCTACAACATCCACAAGGGCGTATCCGCCATCCGCAGCGAGCCGCGGGTGCTGGCGCTCAAGCAGGCGATCGGCCTGTTCGACGCCGATGTGGTTTTTTTGCAAGAGGTACAGGGCAAGCACGACCTGAACGCCGCCAAGTACGGCGCCGAACACTTCGGCCACAAGCACTGGCCCGCCGCCGCGCAGCACGAGTATTTCGCCGGCGAGTCGCGCCACGCCCACGCCGCCTACGGCATGAACGCGATCTACGACCATGGCCACCACGGCAACGCGCTGCTGAGCGCTTTCCCGATCGCCAACCAGGCCAACCACGACGTCTCCGACCACGCCTACGAACAGCGCGGCATCCTGCACTGCGTGCTGGAGACGCCGCAGGGCACGGTGCATTGCTATGTGGTGCACCTGGGCCTGTTCGAGGCGGGCCGCCGCCGCCAGACCCAGGCGCTGATCTCGGCCGTGCGCGCGTCCGCGCCGGACGGCGAGCCGGTCATCATCGCCGGCGATTTCAACGACTGGCGCAACACCCTCGGCAGCGAACTGCGCAATGCGCTCGGCGTGGTCGAGGCCTTCGACCAGATCGGCTCCAACTCCGCGCTTGACGAGATCGTGCGCACGCTGCGCCGCAAGTCCAGCAGCAACCCGGCGCGCACCTTTCCGGCGGCGTTGCCGTTCTTCCGGCTGGACCGCATCTATGTGCGCGGCTTCAAGGTCGAGGCGGCGGAGGTGATGCACGGCAGCCTGTGGGCCAAGCTGTCCGACCACGCGCCCATCGTCGCCAGCCTGACGCTGGCCTGAACTATTTGCGGCCCAGCGTCGCGCTGTCGAGCTTGACGTCCAGGCCTTGCAGGCTGGCGTTCAGCATGGCGATGTTGGTCTTGTTGGCCACCAGCTCCTTGAGCCGCGCTTCGAACGCGTCCAGATAACGGGTGCACGGGCTGTACTTGGAGAAGGCGAAATAGTTCTTGTCTTCCGCCAGGAAAGGGCGCATCGCCACGATTTGCGCGTTGCGGCCATGACGCGCCAGCCAGGCCTCGCCGGTGAACAGGCCGCTCACGAAATAGTCGATGCGGCCCAGGCCCAGCTTGCGGAAATTGCTGTCCGCCGTGCCCGATTCCTCCAGCCGCAGATTGGCGGCGGCAAATTGCGAGAACTCCTGGCCGAAGGTATTGCCCAGCGCGATGCCGCCCTTGTGGCTGGCCAGGTCTTGCCAGGTATTGAAGATAAAGGCGCGCTGGCGCGGAACAAACACCGCCACCGGATTGGGAAACGCCGGCGTGCGCACAAAGTCCAGGTAGCGTTCGCGCTCCGGCTGGATTTTCAGGGTCGCCACCAGATCGATCTTGCCGATCGAGGCATAGGCCAGCACCCGCTTCCACGGGCCGACATACCGCACTTCATAGGGGATCTTCAGGTCGGCCAGGATGCGGGTGGCGAGCTCGATGCTGGGACCGCGCAATTGATTGCCGTCGTACCAGTGCAGCGGCGGATAGTCGGGATCGGCGGACAGCACCACCTTGGGGCAGTCGCCATCGAGCTCGGCGGCTATAGCCGGGGCCCAGCACATCGCCAGCAACGTCATTAGACTACGGGTCAGCATCCATCGTGCTCCATGCGGGTTGCAATTTATTATAGACTCGTTTCCATGGAAGCGCCTTATTTCGGAACTCAAGGGTAGAATCCAGCTATGCGCTCAGTAAATTTTATCGCCGACAATGAAGTCACCTTGCTCCACACGGGCACCGATTTCTTTCCGGCGCTGATAGCCGCGATCGACGCCGCCCGCTACGAGGTGTATTTCGAAACCTATATCTTTGCCGGCGACGACACCGGCAGCGCGGTGCTGGCGGCGTTGAGCGGCGCCGCGCGGCGCGGCGTGCAGGTGCGCATGATCACCGACTGGTGGGGCACCGGCCGCCGCCAGGTCAACAGCATGCATGCGAAGCTGGTCGAGGCCGGCGTTGAGCACCGCGTGTTCAATCCCTGGTTCAAGCGCGGCGTCACCCGCACCCACCGCAAGATCTGCGTGGTCGACCGCGAGCTCGCCTTTGTCGGCGGCATCAACATCAACGACGATATGTACTGCGATTACAACCACGCGATTAGCCTGTCGGCGCCGCGCTGGGATTTCGCGGTGCAGGTGCGCGGGCCGCTGGTGGCTGCCATCCAGCTGGAGGCGCTGACCCAGTGGCGCCGCCTTGGCAAGCTGGGCATCATCAAGCGGATCGGCCTGTACCGCGACATGCGCAAGGTGAACAAGGCCGCCCGCGAGAACATGGTGCAGGCCGGCTTCGTGGTGCGCGACAATCTGCGCAACCGCAGGACGATACAGCGCGCCTACATGCAGGCGCTGGGGCGCGCGCGCAAGAGCGTGCTGCTGGCTAATCCGTATTTCGCGCCGGGCGCCAGGTTCCGCCATGCGCTGGCGGCGGCCGCCCAGCGCGGCGTCGAGGTGACGTTGCTGATCGGCGTCGGCGAAATCTGGCTGCAGGATGCGGTCGCGCATTCCTTCTACCCCAAGCTGCTTGCGGCCGGCGTCAAAGTGGTGGAATATCACAAGACCCAGTTGCACGCCAAGGTGGCGGTGATCGACGACGACTGGGCCACCGTAGGCTCGAGCAATGTGGACGGCTTGAGCCTGTTCTTAAACCAGGAAGCGAATGTGGTGATCAAGGATGCGGTCTTCGCGCACAACCTGCGCCAGCACATCGAGGCCGCCATCGCCGACGGCGTGGTGGTCAACTACGCCGACTTCGAGCACGTCGGCCGCTTCCGCCGCGTCGGCTACGAGATCGCGTTTTTCGCGTACAAGCTGGCGATGCGGATTTTCGCAGTGGGGAAATACGCTTGAGCGATAGTGTCAGACTGGATAAATGGCTGTGGGCCGCGCGCTTCTTCAAAACCCGCTCGCTGGCCACCGAGGCGGTCGACAGCGGCAAGGTCAAGCTTGGCGGCGACAAGGTCAAGCCGGCGCGCGCGCTGCGCATCGGCGACACCCTGGACATCGACAACGGCTCCGACCGCTGGGAGGTCGATGTGATGAACCTGTCCGACGTGCGGGCGGCCGCGCCGATCGCCCGCAACCTGTACGAAGAGACCGACGCCAGCGTCGCGCGCCGCGCCACCGTGGCCGAGCAGCGCAAGATGTTCCGCGAACCGAGCGCGGATTTCAAAGGGCGGCCGACCAAGCGCGACCGCCGTCAACTGGGCAAGGCCAGCGATTACGACTAGCCGTCCGCCGGCGCCGGCCGCGCCTGCAGGCGCGCCAGGCACAGCACGCACAACAGCGCGAACACCGCGCCGCTGAGCAAGGTCAGCCGGTAGTCGTGGCCGGACAGGTCGAGCACCGGCCCTTGCACGCCGCTGACCACGATATTGCCCAGCACGACCATCAAATCCTTGCTCGAGTTGTACTGCACGAACCGGGCCTTGGGGAACAGCGCCATCGGCATCGACGCCGCCGCCGTGAACCAGGCGCCGGACACCACCACATGCGCCAGATAGAACCACGGGAAGCAGGCCGCGTTGCCCAAGCTCAGGTAGCCAAGCGCGGCGGCGCAGCAGTACAGCGCCATGATGCGGCTCGACACGCGCAGCGCGCCGTAGTGGTCGACCAGCCAGCCGATGCCGAAGGCGGACGCGATGGAGACGGCGTAGCCATAGGCTGTCAGCGTGCCCAGCGTCGCCTTTGGAATGCCGGACAGGTGGGCGTAGTACTGGTAAAACGTGTTGAACGGACTGAAGGTGACGCTGGCCAGCATGAAGGCCGCCACCGCCCACAGGAAGGGGCGATGGGCAAAGCAGGCCAGCACGTGGGCGCGCGGCACGGCCAGCGCGCGCCAGCCGCCGGCGCGCTGGCCGTCGTGATCGGCGCCGCAGGCCGGCTCGTCAACCATCAGGCACACCAGCAGCAGCGCCAGGCCGAACACCAGGCCGATGGCGACCAGGATCTCGGCCAGGTACTGGTCGGTCAGCGCGAACACCCAGGTGTTGAAGGCGATGCCGACGCCCAGCCCGACGATGCGGAAGGCGGCGTAGAAGCGGCCCAGCAGCCCCTGCGGCACGACGTCGTTGACCAGGCCGGTGAACAGCGACACGGCGCTGATGCCGGCGCATTCGAAGATGGTCCAGAACAGGCTGAAGGCGGCCAGGTTGCACAGCCGGCGTCCCGGCGACAGCGTGCCCAGCGCGGCATCGGCCAGCGCGCCTAGCGCCGGCGAGCAGGCCAGGCCCAGCATGGCGGCGCAGCCGACCGGCGCCACCACCAGCAGGAACGGCCGGCGCCGGCCCCAGCGGCTGCGCAGGCGGTCCGAATGGTAGCCGAGCAAGGGTACCAGCAGCACGCTCAGCAGCGCGGGCACGGTCGACATCAGCAGCGAGGTGGTGGTGTCGGAGGCGCCGTTGCGGCGCAGCAGCTCCAGCCCGCTGGGCAGCGCGGCCCGTTCGCGGATCGAGATCGCCAGGTCGCCGACCAACAGCCAGAACAGCACCGCCAGCAGGCCGGCCGAGGCGAGGCCCAAGGCGGCGCGTTTGCCGCCGACGCGCGTGCTGACCACGGCGCCGTCGCTGTCCATCAGCCCGGCCGGCGCAGCGGCCCGGTGGAGCTGCGCAACACCAGGTCCATCGGGAAGCCGATGCGTTTGGCCTGCTTGTCGCCACCCTCTATCAGCGCCAGCAGTTCGCCGACGGCGCGCGTCGCCATGTCGGCGTTGGGCTGGCGCATCGTGGTCAGCGGCGGGTGGACGAAGCTGGAGGTCGAGATATCGTCGAAGCCGATCACCGAGATATCGTCAGGCACCTTGAGGCCGCGGCTGTGGATGGCGTCGATGGCGCCGAATCCGGTCTCGTCGTTGGCGGCGAAGATCGCCGTCGGCGGCTCGGCCAGCGACAGCAATTGTTCCGCGGCGGCATAGCCGCCCGTCTGCGAGAAGTTGCCGTCCACCGCCAGCGCCGGATCGGGCGTCACGCCGGCCGCCAGCAGCGCGTCGTTGTAGCCCTTGAGGCGTTCGGCGCCCTGGCCGGTGCCGGCCGTGCCGCCGATGAAGGCGATGCGGCGGTGTCCCAGCGACAGCAGGTGCTCGACCGCGGTGCGGGCGCCGATGCGGTTTTCCACCACCACCACCGGCAAGTTCATCGGACGAGCCTCGAAGCCGACGAACACGCAGGGCAGGGGCTGGCGCTCGACCACGTCGAGGTAGCCGTCGGCCGCGTTCGGCAGCAGCAGCACCAGGCCGGCGCACAGCTGGCTCAGCATGGCGCAGGTTTCTGTGCGGCTGGGCAGGTCGAAGCGCTCGGCGTTGAACAGCAGGATGTCGTAACCCTGGCGCCGCGCTTCGTCGCTGATGGCCTTGGTGATCTCATGCAGCACCAGCGAGCCGTAGTGGTTGACGAACACGCCGATCAATTTGCTTTTGTCGCCGCGCATGCGGCGCGCCAGCATGTCGGGCGTGTAGTTCAGCTGTGCGGCCGCCGCCAGCACGCGCGTGCGCGCCGCCTCGGACACGTAGCCGTTGCCCCGGATTGCGCGCGAGGCGGTGATCGGCGAGACCCCGGCGATTTTCGCGACTTCACTGAGTTTGCTTGCTTTTGCCATGTGGTCACGATACCACATTCGGCAGCAAATCAACATATTTGCCAGTCTTTGCGGAAAAATTAAGTTGTACGATGAGTCCGATGGGTGGTAACGTGACCATATGCGATTTGCCAAAAAATCAGGCAGCAGCGCGACGCGCTTTTAGGGAGACACCGGCGCGGCGTGAAAAAACTACACAGTGAACTTTAGATTGTTGCATACAACAACGGGGGAAATAATGCGTAAAAAACTACTCGCTTCTCTGCTGCCGCTGGCGCTGGCGGCTGCCTACGGGGCGGACGCCGCCGCGCAGGATACGGCGGCCTCGGCCGCACCGGCCGCACCTGCCGCACCCGCCGCGCCGGCGGAGGGCGCGGCCGAGCCGACCACGGTGGTGGTGACCGGCTTCCGCTCCAGCCTGCAAAAAGCCTTGAACCTGAAACAGCAGGCGATCGGCGTGCGCGATTCCATCGTGGCCGAGGACATCGGCAAATTCCCCGAGGCGAATATCGCCGAATCGCTGCAACGGGTGCCCGGCATCATCCTCAACCGCGACGAAAGCTCGGGCGAAGGCCAGCGCATCTCGATCCGCGGCCTGCCGACCGAGTACTCGGTGACCACGTTGAACGGCGCGCCGGTCAACACCACCTCCACCAGCACCATCGGCAGCGCGGCGCGCGGCTTCAACTACGACGTGTTCGCGTCGGAACTGTTTGGCCGGGTCGATTTCTACAAGTCGCCGCTGGCCGAGCTGAGCGAAGGCGGCCTGGGCGGGGTGGTCGACCTGCAAACCCCGCGTCCGTTCGACAATCCCAAGCGCACCATCCGCTATGCGCTGACCGAGTCGTACAACACCATGTCCAAGCATGCCGACCCGATGGGCTTCGCGCTGTTTTCCAACACCTGGGGCCACTGGGGCTTCTTGGCCGGCGTGTCGCATTCGTCCAGCACCAACAACCGCTCGGGCTTCGAGGCGACCGGCGGCTACAACAGCTCGGCGCGGGGCAGCCAGAGCCCGGTCAAGGGCAACTTCGCGATGCAGCTCGACTACGACGACCCGCGCGCCAACCTCGGCGGCTACAGCCGCAGCCAGATCGACAATGCGCTGCTGCCGCGCATCTACCGCTTCTACGGCTCGGCCAACGAGCGCACCCGCGACGGCCTGGTGTCGTCGCTGCAATACAAGACCGCCGACCTGAACCTGAGCCTGGACGTGCTGGGTTCCAAGCTGAGCAACAGCCGCGACGAGATGTACATGGGCCTGCTGATCCGCAACAGCAAGACCACCAACCGCGCCGCGCCGGCCGGCCAGACCGGCCACAGCGGCCTGGTGCCGCTGAACGTGCAGATCGATCCGGCCTCGAATCTGCTGACCGGCACTTTCGGCAACACCTCGTACAGCAGCGGCGTCACCTACAGCGAGGATGAAACCAAGTTCGGCTATGCGGCGCTGAACGGCCGCTGGACCGCCAGCGACAAGCTGGTGCTGACCGGCCAGCTGAGCGGCAACAACAGCAACGCGGTCAGCTACCAGGACACGCTGTCGGGCCAGATCTTCGGCGTCGACTCCACCATCGGCTACGGTTCCGACCACGTCTACCCGTCGCTGTCGTCCACCGCCAGCTACACCGACCTGAACAACTACCAGGGCTTCGGCGTCGGCACCACCTGGACCCGCGAAACCGACAAGGGCAAGCAGGGCCGGCTGGTGGCGGACTGGGACTACGACCTGCCCGGCGACTGGACCGGCCACCTGAAGACCGGCCTGGTGTATGTGGAAACCACCAAGGGCATCGCCAAGCGCAACGGCACCAGCGCCGCCACCGCCAAGCTCAACGGACTGGGCAACGCCGGCATGCGCGGCCTGATGACCACCACGCTGCCGATCGACAACCTGGACATGGGCGCCGGCTGGCCGCACGCCTGGGGCACGTTCACCCGCGCCTCTACCTTCTCGACCTTCGATCCGCTGGCCTACAACTCGGAAGCGACCTTCACGCCGGCGCAGAGCTTTGGTGCGACGGAGAAAGTCTCGACCGGTTTCATCCAGTCCGACTTCAAGGGCATGGTCGGCGGCCACGAGCTGCGCTTCAACGCCGGCGTGCGCTACTCGCGCACCGAAACCGGTATCGACAACTTCAAGCAGCAGGGCGCCAGCCTGGTCTATGCTCCCAACCATGAGCAGGGCACCTACAGCAATGTGCTGCCGGCCTTCAGCGCGGCGCTGGACTTGACGGACAGTCTGATGTGGCGCGCCTCGTGGGGCAAGACCGTGAGCCGGGCTTCGCTGTCGATCATCGCGGCGCAGACCGTCATCCCCAACCCGTTCGACAACTCGGCCACCGCCGGCAACGCCAGCCTGAAGCCGCAGCAGTCGAAGAACCTGGACACCAGCCTGGAGTGGTACTTCCAGCCGGGCAGCCTGCTGTCGGCCGCCGTGTTCAAGAAGAAGCTGACCGACGCCACCGTGGCCAACACCACCAACACCACCTTCGGCGCGCTGGGCTTGCCGGACACGGCGCTGGGCGCGATTTTCCAGGATGCCAACGGCCGCGTCGATCCGAGCCTGCCGATGACCCTGCGCAGCTACACCAACGCCGGCGAGCAGACGCTCAAGGGTTACGAGCTGTCCTACCAGCAGGCGTTCACCTTCCTGCCGGAACCGTTCAAGGGCCTGGGCGCGCTGGCCAGCTACACCCACATCGATCCGTTCAACAGCGCCAAGTGGGTCACCAACGCCGGCCAGGAGATCGCGGTCAACTCGGTGCCCAAGTATGCCTACAGCACCACCGCCTACTATGAACGGGGACCGCTGGCGCTGCGCATGTCGTACAACTACAAGGGCCGTTCGCTGCATCCGGACAATCCGCGCAACCTGGGTGACGACCTGATCCGTTGGCACGCGGGACGTGGCTACCTGGACGCCAACGTCAGCTACAAGCTCAGCGAGCAGCTGGAGTTGCGCCTCGACGCCATGAACCTGTCCAACACGCTGGCCTATGACTACTTCGAGGATGCCAGCGGCCAGTACGGCAGCGGCAAGAAGACGCGCATGGACTACGCCAAGTACGACGGCCGCACCGTCAAGGTTGGGCTGCGTGGCAAGTTCTAAGCATCTGCTACTGCTGCTGGCCTGCGTGGCCTGCGCAGCGCGGGCCGGTGTTGCCGGTCCCGCGCGCGTGGTCGACGTCGCGCCGGGCTGGGCCAACAATTCGGTCAACGCCGTGGTGTTTCGCAAGAACTCGCTGGTGTCGGACGGCGATACGCAGTACATCGCCTTCTACGACCGGGATGCGGCCGTGGTGCTGGGCAAACGCAAGCTGGGCAGCACGCGCTGGACCCTGCACCGCACGCAGTATCGCGGCAACGCGGCCGATGCGCACAACAGCATCAGCATCATGGTCGACGGCGCTCACACTCTGCACCTGGCGTGGGACGTGCACAACCAGCGCCTGCGCTATGCGCGCGGCACGCAGCCCGGCGGGCTGGAGCTGGGGCCGGAAACGGCGATGCTGGGGCGCGACGAGGAGTCGGCCAGCTATCCCGAGTTCTTCCGCTGTCCGGACGGCGGCCTGCTGTTCCTCTACCGCGACGGCGGCTCCGGCCACGGCAACCTGGTGATGAACCGCTACGACGTGGCGAGCGCCAGCTGGAGCCGGCTGCACAGCAATCTGATCGGCGGGGAAGGGCAGCGCAGCGCCTACTGGCAGGCGTTTGTCGACCGCGCCGGCGTTGTCCACCTGTCGTGGGTGTGGCGCGAATCGCCGGACGTGGCCAGCAACCACGACATGGCCTACGCCCGTTCGCGCGACGGCGGCCTGACGTGGGAGCGCAGCAGCGGTGAGCGCTATGCCTTGCCGATCACGGCCGACAGCGCGGAGTACGCGGCGCGCATTCCGCAGAACAGCGAGCTGATCAATCAGACTTCGATGGCGGCCGGCGCCGACGGCCAGCCGGTGATCGCCAGCTACTGGCGCGCGGCAGGTTCGGCGGTGCCGCAGTACCACCTGCTGTACCGGGACGGCGGCGCATGGCGGCAGCTGGACCTGGATTTCCGCCGCACGCCGTTTTCGCTCAGCGGCCTGGGCACCAAGGCGATACCGGTGTCGCGGCCGCAGATCATGGTGGACAGTAGTCGCAACGGCCGCCGCGCCTTGCTGGTGTTCCGCGACGCCGAGCGCGGCAACAAGGTCTCGGTGGCGACCATCGCCGATCTGCACCGGCCGCGCTGGACCGTGCGCGACCTGGGCGACTCCCCGGTGGGCGCATGGGAACCGTCGTTCGATACCGAACTGTGGAAACGTCGCGGCGAGCTGCACCTGTTCGTGCAGGACGTGCGGCAGCTGGACGGCGAGGGCGCGTCCGCCGGCGCGTCGTCGCCGGTGCAAGTGTGGCAGTGGAAGCCTTGATGCGATTGACAGAGCACTCCAGACCGGGTCCCCTTCATGGTTCCCGGGTGTTTATGCCGAAGGCGGCCCGCCTGCGCCTTCGGCCCTTTTTTCAAACGGTCCCATGAATTTCAAAAAATACACGCAAGGATTTTTTCTGCTGCTGGCTTTTGCCGTGGGCGGCTGCGCCACCCGGCCAGGCGACGGCGCGGCCATCGGCGGCAGCCGGGCGGAAGTGGTCGCCATCATCGAGCAGGTCAATGGCCACTGGCAGCGCAGCACGCCGGCGCAGCAATGGGCGTTCTGGCATGTGGCGGCCTATCAGACGGGGAATATGGCGGCCTACCAGGTCACGCATAACGAGGACTACCGACGCTATGCCGAGACCTGGGCCGCGCACAACCAGTGGATGGGCGCGCGCTCGACAGACAAGAGCCGCTGGCAGCTGAGCTATGGCGAAACCGACGAGCACGTGCTGTTCGGCGACTGGCAGATCTGCTTCCAGACCTATGCCGACCTGTACCAGCTGGACCGCGACCCGCGCAAGATCGCCCGCGCCCGCGAGGTGATGGAATACGAGATGAGCACGCCGCGCAGCGATTACTGGTGGTGGTCCGACGGCCTGTACATGGTGATGCCGGTGATGACCAAGCTGTACAAGGCCACCGGCGACCGCCGCTACCTGGACAAGCTGCACCAGTACTTCGAGTACGCCAACAGCATCATGTACGACCCGGCCGAGCAGCTGTACTACCGCGACGCCAAGTACGTCTATCCGGCGCACGCCAGCGTCAACGGCAAGAAGGACTTCTGGTCGCGCGGCGACGGCTGGGTGTTCGCCGCGCTGGCGCGGGTGCTGGACGAACTGCCGGCCGACGATCCGCACCGCGCGCAATACGTGGCCCGCTTCCAGGACATGGCGCAGGCGCTCAAGCGCGCCCAGCAACCGGAAGGCTACTGGACCCGCAGCCTGCTTGATCCGCAGCACGCGCCGGGGCCGGAAACCAGCGGCACCGCCTTTTTCACCTACGGCTACCTGTGGGGCATCAACCACGGCCTGCTGGCGCGCGACGAATTCCTGCCGGTGGTGCGCAAGAGCTGGCACTACCTGAGCAAGGTGGCCTTGCAGCCGGACGGGCGCGTCGGTTATGTCCAGCCCATCGGCGACCGCGCGATACCGGGGCAGGTGGTGGACCAGGATTCCACCGCGGATTTCGGCGTCGGCGCCTTCCTGCTGGCGTCGGCGGAACTGGTACGCTTACTCGATCAACAATAAGGGGACAAGATGGAACGTCGTAATTTCATGCAGGCGGTGCTGGCCAGCTCGGCCGCCACCGGTTTGATGGGCGCCGGCGCCGGCGCCGTCGCCGCCGCCGATAGATCGCCAGCCGCCGGCGGCGAGCGCGCCTACATGGCCGGCCTGCTGCAACGGATGGCCGAACCGGTGCTGTCGAATATGGCGCAAGGTAAACTGAAAAAGAATTTCCCGGTCGAGCTCAGCCCGACCTGGGACGGCCGCGACCAGGGCGTGACCTACCTGGAATGCTTCGGCCGCCTGATCTCCGGCGCAGCGCCATGGCTGGCGCTGCCGGAAGACGGCACGGCAGAGGGCAAGACCCGCAAGCGCTTGCAGCAGCTGGCGCTGCAAAGCTATGCCAACTCGGTCGATCCGAAGAACCCGGACTACCTGCTGTGGAAGGGCCCGGAACAGGCGCTGGTCGACTCGGCCTATTTCACCAACGCCCTGATGCGGGCGCCGAAAGCGCTGTGGGAGCCGCTCGACAGCATCACCAAACAGCGCATCGTCGCCGAGATCAAGAGCTTGCGCCGGGTCGATCCGCCGTACACCAACTGGCTGCTGTTCGCCGCCATGAACGAAGCCTGGCTGATGTCGATCGGCGAGCAATACGACCAGATGCGCATCAGCCTGGCGGTGCGCAAGATCAACGAATGGTATGCCGGCGACGGCTGGATCAAGGACGGCGACGCCTTCCACTTCGATTACTACAACTCCTACGTGATCTACCCGATGCTGGTGGAGATCCTGGAAGTGCTGGCGCGGGCCAAGACGCCTTTCTGGGGCGGCAACTCGGAAGAGCTGCTGGCGCAGGCCGTCAAGCGCATGCAGCGCTACAGCGAGCACCTGGAGCGTTTCATTTCGCCGACTGGCACCTATCCGCCCATCGGCCGCTCGCTGACCTACCGCACCGCCGTATTCCAGCCGCTGGGCCTGCTGGCCTGGCGCAGGCAGTTGCCGGCCAGCCTGCCGGCCGGGCAGGTGAGGGCGGCGCTGCACGCGGCGCACCAGGCCGTGTGGTCTGAGCCCAGCAACTTCACCCGCGACGGCTTCCTGACCATCGGCTTCGTCGGCCACCATCCAGAGCTGGGCGACTGGTATTCCAACAACGGCAGCATGTACATCGCGTCCGAAGGTTTCCTGTCGCTGGGCCTGCCTGAGAACGATCCCTACTGGACCGCGCCGGCGCAGGACTGGACTCAGAAGCTGGCCTACTCGGGCCGCCAGTTCCCCAAGGATTATCCGGTCAAATACTGAGCTGCGGCCACCGTCGCCCAGCCATCTCCCACTCCTGCCATCGTCCACGCTGTTGCCGAAAGTTGTTCCTTTCGGCAACAGCGCTGTTGCGTCGCGATAATAGAACGCCACCTCTAACGGTACTGTTTGACTTTTACCCCTCGGTGGATAATAGTACGAGCGTTCGCAATTCTTTTCACACGGAGTAAATTCAAGTGGAGCAGAATGCTCTTTTCTCTCCATGAATAATTTACCTTGGGATGCAATATTATTAATACCTCAACTAAATTTATGCGCAAAGGCGAACTGACACGCGCGGCAATCCTGGATGTGGCACTGGATTTGGCCAGCCGGGATGGTCTGGAAGGCCTGACCATCGGATTGCTCGCGGACAAGATGAACATGAGCAAGTCCGGCGTGTTCGCCCACTTCGGCTCGCGTGAAGATTTGCAGTTGGAAGTACTGAAGCTGTACCACCATCGTTTCGAGCAGGAAGTGTTTTTCCCCAGCGTCAAGGAGCCGCGCGGCATCCAGCGGCTCAAGTCGATGTTTGCGCGCTGGGTCAAGCGGGTCAGCGTGGAAGTGGCCTCGGGCTGCATCTACATCAGCGGCGCGGTGGAGTATGACGACCGTCCAGGTCCGATCCGCGAAGAGCTGATGGCCATGGTCGGCGCCTGGCAGGGCGCGCTGCTGCGCTGTGTGCAGCAATGCGTCGAATGCGGCGACCTCAAGGCAGACACCGATCCGCAGCAGCTGGTGTACGAGATGTACGGCCTGATCCTGGCACTGCACCACGATGCGCGCTTCCTGCGCATTCCGGGCAGCCTGGGCCGGGCCGGCACCGGCTTCGAGCGCTTGATCGAAACCTACCGAAATCCGCAAACGCCATCCGCGGTGGTGGCACAGCAATAACGTAAAAAACACTCATTCACATCGTAGTCATTACAAAAGTCATCAGGAGAAAATCATGGGTCAATACGTCGCGCCAATCCGGGATATGCAATTCGTTCTGCACGAATTCCTGAAAGTGGAAGAAGAACTGAAGTCGCTGCCGGACTACGCCGAAGTCGATGCCGACATCATCAACCAGGTACTGGAAGAAGGCGGCAAATTCACCGCCGAAGTGCTGTTCCCGCTGAACCACTCGGGCGACCGCGAAGGCTGCAAGCACGACGCAGCGACCCACACCGTGACCACGCCGAAAGGCTTCAAGGAAGCGTACAAGCAGTACGTTGAAGCGGGCTGGGGCGCGCTGGCCTGCGATCCGCAATACGGCGGCCAGGGCTTGCCTGTCGTGCTGAACAATTCGTTCTACGAAATGCTGAACTCGGCCAACCAGGCCTGGACCATGTACCCAGGCCTGTCGCACGGCGCCTACGAGTGCCTGAAAGAACACGGCACCGACCACCAGAAGGAAGTCTACCTGCCTAAGCTGGTCTCCGGCGAATGGACCGGCACCATGTGCCTGACCGAACCGCACTGCGGCACCGACCTGGGCATGCTGCGCTCGAAAGCGCTGCCACAGGAAGACGGCTCGTGGCTGATCACCGGCAACAAGATCTTCATCTCGGCCGGCGAGCACGACATGGCGGAAAACATCCTGCACCTGGTGCTGGCCCGCGTGCCGGACGCACCGGAAGGCTCGAAAGGCATTTCGCTGTTCCTGGTGCCTAAGTTCCTGCCGAAGGCAGACGGCTCGGTCGGCGAACGCAACCCGATCACCTGCGGCGCCATCGAAGAAAAAATGGGCATCCACGGCAACTCGACCTGCCAGATGAACCTGGACGGCGCACGCGGCTGGATCATCGGCCAGCCGAACAAAGGCCTGAACGCCATGTTCGTGTTCATGAACGCGGCCCGCCTGGGCGTGGGCATGCAGTCGCTGGGCCTGACCGAGATCGCCTACCAGAACGCGCTGATCTACGCCAAGGACCGCATCCAGATGCGTTCGCTGTCGGGCGTGAAAAATCCGGAAATGCCGGCTGACCCGATCATCGTCCACCCGGACGTCCGCCGCATGCTGTTGACCGGCAAGGCCTACGCCGAAGGCGCGCGCGCTTTCACTTCGTACGTGGCGCTGCAGATCGACCGCGAACTGCACCACCCTGACGAAGAAGTGCGCAAGGAAGCCGCCGACGAAGTCGCGCTGCTGACCCCGGTCATCAAGGCCTTCATCACCGACAACGCCTGGATCGCCACTTCGGAAGCGATGCAAGTATTCGGCGGCCACGGCTACATCTCCGAATGGGGCATGGAGCAGTACGTGCGCGACGCCCGTATCAACCTGATCTACGAAGGCACCAATACCATCCAGTCGCTGGACCTGCTGGGCCGTAAGATCCTGGGCGACAACGGCGCCAAGCTGCGCAAGTTCGGCGAGAAGATCAAAGCCTTCGTGGAAGACAACGGCACCGACGAAGCGATGAGCGAATTCGTCACCCCGCTGGGCGACCTGGGCGACAAGGTCACCAAGCTGACCATGGAAATCGGCATGAAAGCCTTCCAGAACCCGGACGAAGTCGGCGCGGCATGCGTACCTTACCTGCGCGTGGTCGGCCACATGGTGTACAGCTACTTCTTCGCACAGATGGCGAAAATCGCCCTGGCCAAAGAAGACAGCGGCGACAATTTCTACAAAGCCAAGCTGGCCACGGCGCGCTTCTACTTCGCCCGCCTGCAACCAGAAACTGCAACCTTGATTCGCCAGGCACGTTCGGGCTCCGCCAACCTGATGGCTCTCGACGCCGACCTGTTCTAAGAACTTAAAGGAAACGACATGACCAATTTCATCGTTAAAAAAGTAGCCGTGCTGGGCGCCGGCGTGATGGGCGCGCAAATCGCCGCTCATTGCGTCAACGCCAAAGTGCCAGTGGTGCTGTTCGACCTGCCGGCAAAAGAAGGTCCTAAGAACGGCATCGTGCTGCGCGCCATTGAGAACCTGAAAAAACTGTCGCCTGCGCCACTGGGCAACAAGGACCACGCCGCGCTGATCGAAGTAGCCAACTACGAAGACGACCTGGCCAAGCTGGCCGAGTGCGACCTGATCATCGAAGCCATCGCCGAGCGCATGGACTGGAAGCATGACCTGTACAAGAAGGTCGCTCCGCACATCGCCGCCAACGCGATCTTCGCCTCGAACACCTCGGGCCTGTCGATCACCAAGCTGTCCGAAGGCTTCGACGCCGACCTGAAATCGCGCTACTGCGGCGTGCACTTCTTCAACCCGCCGCGCTATATGCACCTGGTCGAAATCATCCCGACCGAGTTCACCAAGCCGGAAATTTCCGACCAGCTGGAAGGCTTCCTGACCACCACCCTGGGCAAGGGCGTGGTACGCGCCAAAGATACGCCTAACTTCATCGCCAACCGCGTCGGCGTGTTCGGCATCCTGGCGATCGTGCACGAAGCTGAGAAATTCGGCCTGTCGGTGGACGTGGTCGATGACCTGACCGGCGCCAAGCTGGGCCGCGCCAAGTCGGGCACCTTCCGCACCGCGGACGTGGTCGGCCTGGACACCATGGGCCATGTGATCAAGACCATGCAGGACTACCTGCCGAACGATCCGTTCGCTGCCGTCTACAAGACCCCGGCCGTGCTGGCTGGCCTGGTGGAAAAAGGCGCGCTGGGCCAGAAATCCGGCGCCGGTTTCTACAAAAAAGTTGGCAAGGAAATTCAACGCCTGGACTTCGCCACCGGCGAATACGTCACCGGCGGCGGCAAGGCTGCCGACATCGTTGCCCGCATCCTGAAGGAAAAAGATCCGGTCAAGAAGATGAAGGCCCTGCGCGAATCGACCAACCCACAAGGCCAGTTCCTGTGGGCGATCTTCCGCGACGCTTTCCACTACATCGCGATCCACCTGGACACCGTGGCCGACAACGCGCGCGACATCGACTTCGCCATGCGCTGGGGCTTCGGCTGGAACGTCGGCCCGTTCGAAACGTGGCAAGCCGCAGGCTGGTCGCAAGTGGCCACCTGGGTCAAGGAAGACATCGACGCTGGCCACGCACTGTGCAACGCGCCGCTGCCAGCCTGGGTATTCGAAGGTCCGGTCGCTGAAAAAGGCGGCGTCCACACCGCTGAAGGTTCGTGGTCCGCAGTGTCGAAATCGTTCGTGCCGCGTTCGTCGCTGGCCGTCTACGACCGTCAGGCATTCCGCGCACCGGTACTGGGTTCGGGCGCCATCGACGGCCGCACCGCCGGCACCACCGTGCACGAAGACGACGACGTCCGCCTGTGGCACTCGGGCGACGACGTCCTGGTGATCTCGCTGAAAACCAAGATGCACGTGATCAGCCCGGGCGTGATCGCCGGCTTCCGTAAAGCACTGGCCGAAGCCGAGAAGAACTTCAAGGGCCTGGTGATCTGGAGCGCGGACGCGGCCGACGGCGGCGCGTTCTCGGCCGGCGCCGACCTGCAATCGGCACTGCCTGCGTTCATGCAGGGCGGCGCGAAAGCGGTCGACCCTATCATCCGCGAACTGCAAGACACCTTCATGGCGATGAAATATTCGAACGTGCCGGTGGTGGCTGCTGTTGCTGGCCTGGCGCTGGGCGGCGGTTGCGAAATGGCGCTGCACGCATCGAAGCGCGTCGCGTCGATCGAATCGTACATCGGCCTGGTGGAAGTGGGCGTCGGCCTGATCCCTGCGGGCGGCGGCTTGAAAGAAGCGGCAGTGCGCGCGTTCAAGGAAGCCAAGGGCACCGACATCCTGCAATTCCTGAAAACCGGTTTCACCAATGCCGCTACCGCCAACGTGTCGAAGTCGGCACTGGAAGCGCAGGCCATGGGCTACCTGAAAGAAGACGACGTGATCGTGTTCAACCCTTACGAGCTGCTGCACGTGGCCAAGGTTGAAGCGCGCGCCATGTTCGACAAGGGCTATCGTCCGCCACTGAAGACCCCTGTGCAGGTCACCGGCCGCTACGGCTGGGGCACCATCAAGGCGCAGCTGGTCAATATGCGCGACGGCGGCTTCATCTCCGCGCACGACTTCAAGCTGGGCGAGATGATCGCCGAGATCGTGTCGGGCGGCGATATCGACCAGGGTTCGTTCGTGAACGAGCAGTGGTTCCTGGACATGGAGCGTAAAGCCTTCCTGGAACTGCTGAACCATCCGAAGACCCAGGAACGCATCATGGGCATGATGCAGACCGGTAAGCCAGTCCGCAATTAACGTGATGTCGATCCTGAATCGGGTCGCCGCATCGCTGGTTTTCAAAGTTCTACTGCGCGTGAGGCCAAGCATGGTGTATGACCGTATCAAGCAACAAATGATGGACACCTTGCCCTTCGTGCGCTTGCTGGGGATCAGGATCGACGAGATCGGCAGCGGCACTTCCAAAGTGTCGATGCCGGAGGACCCGAAGCTCAATAACCACCTGGGCACGCAGCACGCCGGGGCCTTGTTCACGCTGGCCGAAACGGCTTCCGGCGCGGCCATGGCTGGCGGCTTCGCGGAGCTGATCCTGGGCTTGCGCCCGGTCGCCAAGGAATCGCGCATCCAGTACCAGAAAGTAGCCAAGGGCGCCACCCGCGCCGAAGGCCGCGTCCCTGGCGATCTGGCCGCGCTGAAGGCCGAGCTGAAAGAGCAGGGCAAGGTGGCGTTCCCGGTGGAAGTCGACATCTTCGACGCCGCCGGCACGCTGGCCGCACAGGTTCAAGTGGATTGGTATTTATCCGAGAAGCGGGCTTCCTAGTTCCGCATAGTCTTCGATCAAAAATTTTCGAAAGAACAAAATGAGCAAACAAATTCAAGACGCATACATCGTCTCTGCCACCCGCACCCCGATCGGCAAGGCGCCGCGCGGCATGTTCAACAAGACCCGCCCGGACGACCTGCTGGTGCGCGTGCTGCAATCGGCCCTGGCGCAAGCGCCTGGCCTGGATCCAGCGCTGATCACCGACGCCATCATCGGCTGCTCGTTCCCGGAAGCGGAACAGGGCTTCAACATCGCCCGTCAATCGGTGCTGCTGGCCGGCCTGCCTAAGACCATCGGCGGCGTCACCATCAACCGCTACTGCGCATCGGGCATCACCGCGCTGGCCATGGCCGCCGACCGTATCCGCGTTGGCGAAGCCGATGCGATGATCGCCGGCGGCGTCGAGTCGATGTCGATGGTGCCGATGATGGGCCACCACCCATCGATGAACCTGAACATGTTCACCGACGACAACGTCGGCATGGCATACGGCATGGGCCTGACCGCTGAAAAAGTGGCGACCCAATGGAAGATCTCGCGCGAAGCGCAGGACGCGTTCGCCGTTGAATCGCACCGCCGCGCCATCGCCGCGCAGCAGGCCGGTTTCTTCAAGGACGAGACCACCCCGGTTGAAATCATCACCCGCACGCCAGACCTGGCGACCGGCGAGATCAAGATCAAGACCCGCACCGTCGACACCGACGAAGGCGCACGCGCCGATTCGACCGTGGAATCGCTGGGCAAGCTGAAGCCAGTGTTCGCCGCCAAGGGTTCGGTCACCGCCGCCAACTCGTCGCAGATGTCCGACGGCGCCGGCGCGCTGCTGGTCGTGTCGGAGAAGTTCCTGCGCGAGCACAACCTGACCCCGCTGGCCAAGTTCTCGTCGTTCGCCGTCAAAGGCGTGCCACCGGAAATCATGGGCATCGGTCCTAAGTTCGCGATTCCAGATGCGTGCAAAGCCGCCGGCATCACCCAGGATCAGCTGGACTGGATCGAACTGAACGAAGCGTTTGCAGCACAGGCACTGGCCGTTATCGGCGACCTGGGCCTGGATCCAGCCAAGGTCAACCCAATGGGCGGCGCGATCGCCCTGGGCCACCCGCTGGGCGCAACCGGCGCGATCCGCGCTGCGACCGTGGTGCACGCACTGCGTCGCAACAACCTGAAATACGGCATGGTCACCATGTGCGTAGGCGCAGGCATGGGCGCGGCTGGTATCATCGAACGCGTCTAACCCGGCATCCTTTAGCGATACGCACGCGTTACCGCTTAGGGGTCTGACCCCGTACGGGGTCAGACCCCGCATGGCGGTGCGGGTTAAAAAAAGGGCGCCACGGCGCCCTTTAATCATTTGGAGATCACATGGATATTTTGAGCAGCAAGACCAACGGCGTGCTGACGCTGGAATTCAACCGCCCGGAACGCAAGAACGCGATCACCTCGGCGATGTACCAGAGCATGGCCGACGCCATCAACGAAGCGGAGCAGGACGCCGCCGTGCGCGCCATCCTGATCGTCGGCAAGCCGGAGATCTTCACCGCCGGCAACGACCTGGAAGACTTCATGAAGACCGCGCGTCCAACCGACGGCTCGGGCATCGAAGAACGCTCGGTGTACAAATTCATGATGGCGCTGAGCGGTTCGACCAAGCCGGTAGTGGCGGCAGTGGCCGGCGCGGCGGTCGGCATCGGCACCACGCTGCTGATGCATTGCGACCTGGTCTATGCGGCCGACAACGCCAAGTTCTCGATGCCGTTCGTGCAGTTGGGCCTGTGCCCCGAGTTCGCATCCAGCATCCTGCTGACGCAGATCGCCGGCTACCCGCGCGCGGCCGAGAAGCTGATGCTGGGCGAAGCCTTCCTGGCGCAGGAAGCGTTGGAGATGGGCCTGGTATCGAAGATCGTGCCGGCCGCCGAACTGCGTGCGTTCGCAGAAGGCCAGGCCGCCAAGCTGGTCGCCCTGCCGGCCAGCTCGATCCGCGCCACCAAGCAGCTGATGAAGGCCGCCCGCAAAGGCCCGGTGACCGAAGCCATCGCCGCAGAAAACAAATTCTTCGGCGCCATGCTGGCCGCCCCGGAAGCCAAGGAAGCGTTCACCGCCTTCTTCGAAAAGCGCAAACCGGACTTCACCAAGTTCAATTGAACTGACAGCCGCATTGGGCTGACTCAGCGTAAAGTGACACTTGGGTCAATTCGGCGCCGGCGCCAACAGACGCCAGCGACCGCGCCGAATTAACAAGCCACCGCGTGCATTGAAGTTATGATAATCTTACAGTCAAGCTGAGGCGACGTCGGCTTGGCGGGGAGGATGCATCGCGATTTCCTTGCCTAAGCCATGACGTATCGCGAACGCGGTGCGCAGCGGCAAGTACCAGCAGTCCGGCTGGTGCAGGCGACATGTTTTGTCGCGTTGCGCGCGCCTGACATCGTCAACCGTAGAAGGCGCCGCTGCGCGGACGTGTTCTGTTTCACGCGAAGGATGGTCTATGGAAGCTGCTTTGAGCTGTGCCACCAGCATGTTTTGCGCCGCCGACCACTATATGGAGCAGTCCCTGTCTGGCCTGCCGACGACTGCCCAGGCACAGCGGGCCGGGGGTGCCAATTCGATCCTTTGGGTAGTCGGCCATGCCCTTGTCGGTCGTCTGCGCCTGCTCACGCTGCTGGGCGCGGACAATGACATCCCATGGCAGGAATTCTTCGACAAGGGGGGCTCGGAAGCGCTCAGCGCAAGCGATGCGCGCCGTCCCGATTTGCCGGCCCTGATGGCACGCTGGAATGCATCAAAGGATGCGCTGGCACGGCGGCTGGCCGACCTCACTGCCGAGGACCTCGCTGTCCCCCAGTCCTATGATTTGCCAACTTGCGATCCGACCCTGCTTGGCCTGATCAGCTATTTCGCGTTCCATGAGGCGTATCACATCGGACAGATCGCCTGCATCCGCAAGGCCATCGGCCAGCCACTGCCGCGCCGCACGGCGGACCGTGCGTTGTCGCATTGAGCGCGTAATCGGCGCGGGGACGCACGCTGTGTCCCCGCGCCGGCCTCCCTACTTGGGCAGCAGGGCGATCAGGCTGGCATGCAGTGCCTCTTCGATCTCGACCGCCTGCTCGAAGTCGACTACGCCGCGCCCCGGAATATGCACGGCACCAGGCGTGTTGCTCGCCGCGCGCATTTCCGCCACCAAGCCTTCGGCCCGCTCGGCAAATCCCTCGCCGTAGCCGAACAGGTCGGGATCGGCCACCAGGAATACGAAGCCGCGCGGACCCGCCACGTTCTTGCCTGTCTTGGCGCCGACCCAGGCGCCGCCTAGCAGTTCGATCATCATCGCTAGGCCGCTGCCGCGGTGCGCGCCAAACGGCAGCAAGGCGCCCTTGCGGCCGCGCTCAGGATCCTTGGTGGGCAAGCCGTCCGAGTCGAGCGCCAGGCCGTCGGGCAAGACGCCCCCGGTATTCTTCGCATCGCGCAAGGCTGTGGCGGGGCCGGCCGTCATGGCCGTGTCGAACACCAGCGGTCCTCCCGTGGCGGGCACGGCAATGCCCATGGGATTGGTACCGAAGACGGGGCGAAAGCCGCCAAACGGCGCCACGATCGACACGCCCGCGCTCCAGGTCATGCCGATGAAGTTTTCCTGCGCCGCACGGCGCAACTGGTGGCCGGCGATATACCAGGGCCAGCGGTTGCGCGCGCCGACGATGCCGATGCCACCCTCGCGTGCCTTGCGCAGCGCCAGATCCATCGCCAGCGCCGCCACCACCGGCCCGGCCGCGTCGCCGCCTTCGATGAAGGCGCGCCCCGGGCGATCGAGCTCGATGCGCGGATCGTGTTTCTTGACACGGTGCCACTTGACCATCATGGGCACCAGTTCCAGGCCATAGCCGGTCCGGCCACGCCATTCGGCATCGAGAATTTCCTGTGTACACAGATCGCTCTCGTGCGCGCTCATTCCGGTCGCGCCGAAGATTTTGGCGAGCATGTCCTGTGCCTGGCTGTAGCGGAGCTTCATGCGGCCACCCCGCCTTCGGTCAGCGCCATCGCAGAGCTTCCCTGCCGTTGAGCAAGGAAGGCTTGCACGTCGGCCAGGGCGCTGGCGCGGTCGCGCTGGCCGGTGTCGAGCACCAGCAGGGCGTCGCGCTCGCGGTAGCTCTCCACCAGGCGCTCGATCACGGGATGCGGGAAAATCCCCTGCACGAAGACCTCTTCCATGAAGGCGGCCATGCGGGCTAGCTTTGCCTGGCCGCGCGTATTGCTGGCGCCGGCTTGCTGGTCACGTGCCAGCAGGCGCTCCTGCAAGATGGCGGCCGGCGTCAACACCACGGCTAGCGTGCGCGGCAGCGCGGCATGTTCGAGGTCGTCGCCCAGAGTGGTGACGAAGGCATCGACGATGTCCGCATCGATGCGCTCGAGGCGCGCCATGGTGCAGGCGGTGATGGCGACATCGAGGATGCCGAGGCGGCTGGTGACCGGCTGCCCGCCTTGAGCTATGGCCGCGCGCACGAGGCGGTCTTGTTCACCGGCGCGGGCGCGGAACACATGCAGGCCGTCCTCGTCGACCATGCGACCGAGCTCGAGCAGCTTGTAGTGGATGGGGTGGTAGCCATCGATAGCGCTGCACAGGCCGTCGCGCAGGGTCTTCTTGCCGCAGCCGTGCATCCCGGAAAACGATATGGGGTACGGGGATTCGATCTTCATTTGCTTACTCCTCCTTCAGGTCATCAAACCATCGGCTGGCGCCAATGGGCACGAGTTGATCGTCGCGCAAGGGCAGCGCGGGGTCGGCGCGGCGCGCGTTGGGCGGTCCGAACAGGCGCCGCACCGGATCGGGCAAGGCTTGCAAGCGGCTGCGGTCGCCGCCGGCCACGCGTCGGGTCGGGCCGGCCCAGGCCGGGCGGTACGACAGGGTGTACACGGCACGTGTGGCAGACGAGGTATTCGGGCCAACGGCGTGGAACAGGCGTGGATTGATCAGTACGGCGCTGCCGCGCGGACAGACGATGGTCTGTTCTTCCGGATGGCGGCGTAGGCGCTGGTAGGGATGGGCCGCGCCGTGCAGGCACAGGTGCGAATAGGGTACGACCCTGAGCGGCGCGCGCCGCGCGGTCAGTTCGTCGAGGTAGTAGAACACGCGCAGCGCCACCGGCACGGACGCGAGTGGGCCGAACAGGCGCGAGCCGTAGGGTTGGCAGTCGGTATGCAGCGGCATGCCAGGGTAGCCCGGTGCGTAACGCGCATAGCTGGCCGACATGCAGGTGAGCTCGTCGCCTAGCACGCGCCGCAGGAAGGCGAGCATGCGCGCCTCGGCGATCAAGGCGACGGCGTCGGGACAGGGCGCCAGATGCACGTCCCGATACACGGCCAGATGGCGGTTGGCCGGGCGCACCAGCATCTCGAGCGCCGCCAGTTCGGCACTGATCGCATCGACGGTGGCACTGTCGAGGAAATCGGGCACAACCAGGAAACCTTCCACCTCCAGGCTACGGATCTTGGCGCCGATTGTGCTCGACAGGGGATTGGCGCACAGCATGCTGCTCATCAGTGCAAGCCCTCGGTCTCGTCCAGGCCGAACATCAGGTTCAGGTTCTGGATGGCCTGACCGGCGGCCCCTTTGCTCAAGTTGTCGAGCGCCACCGCGACCACGGCGCGCCGTCCCGGCTCGACGCTGTCATAGCCGATGTGGCAAACATTGCGTCCGACGACGGAATCGAGGCTGGGAAAAGCTCCCCTGGCATAGATGCCGATGCAAGGGCTGGCGCCATAGGCGCCCTCGTAAGCGTCGCCGATGTCGCCGGCGTCCTTGCCGGGCGCCAGATTGAAATACAGGGTCGCAAGAATGCCGCGCCGTACCGGCAGCAGCTGGGCCACGAAGCTGAAGTGCGCTTCGTCCAGGCCGGTCTGCTCCAGGATTTCGCCGACATGCCGGTGTGCTAACGCGTTATAGATCAGAAAATTGTCGCTGACAGCGCAAAAATGGGTGGCCGCCACGGCCTTCTTGCCGGCGCCGCTGACGCCGGACTTGCTGTCGCACACCACGGCGCTGCCCGCCGCGATCAAGCCTGCCGAACACAGTGGCGCCAGCGCCAGGCAGACGGCCGCCGCGTGGCAGCCGGGGTTGGCCACCAGGCGCGCCGTCGCCAGCGCCGGGCCGGCCAGTTCGGACAAGCCATAGACGGCCTCGGCCAGCAATTCGGGGTGGGGGTGGTCGGCGCCGTAGTGGCGACTGTAGGCTTGCGCGTCTTTGAGGCGGAAGGCGCCGCTCAAGTCAATGACGCGCGTGCCGCGCGCGAGAAAGCGAGGCGCCAGGTCAAGTGACACTTCCAGCGGCGTGGCCAAGAGCACCGCGTCGAAGTTGCTGTGCTCGGCTTCGTCCAGCGACATCGTGGGCATCACGCGCGCGCGCGCAATGTCCGGACGCAAGGCACGGCGCGCATCGCCCAGAGCCTTCTTGTTAAATTCGCCCACTGATGCAGCCGCGCTTCTTTCCGGGCGCGGCAGGGTGATGGTGCTAGCCGCAACCTGACGATGGCGGGCAAGCAAGGTCATCAGTTCCTCGCCGATGTAACCCGTATGTCCGATGATGCCAACGCGCAGTGCCTGTTCCATGACTTGCCTCCTGGGTGCGCTCTTTGTGTACGCCCCATCAAATGCCGCCCCCGCTGGGTGGCACGTCAATAGCGATGCCCCCCACAGGGGCGACGCAATAAAAACCGGGAATGGCAAGCCGCTCGCCGTCGTAGGCTGTGACGGCCGGCACGAAGTGGCGATGGATGCGTTCGACGTCGAGCATGGCCAAGCGGTTCATGCGCGGCGCGATCGAGATCTCGGTCGTGCCGTCGTTGCGCAGCAAGACTAGATTGCCACCCTCCCCGCATTGCCTGTCCGGGGAGCAGAACAGTACGAAGGCGATCCGGCGACGCTTGCCGAACTTGACGACCCGGTCCGAATGGGGATCGACATAATGGCCGCGCCGAAAACGCGTCACCGCGCTGACCTGGCAGGTATCGACCGGTACGCCCGTCAGCTGCGCCACCCAGGCCAGCGTAGCGGGCGCGCGCAGCTGGCGCATCACCGTCGCAATGGCGCCTTGTTCTTGCTGCGGCTCCCACAGTTCATGCAGCGCCGTCACCAGTCCGGCTTTCTGGGCCACACCGAGCTGCTCGCGCAGCACGGCCAGCTTGCCGGGCGATGGTGCGGTTTCAAACAGCATGCGACGTGGATGGACGCCGGTACGCGCGACCAAACTAAATTGCGCCGCGCCGGCGGCAATGTCGTCGCACAGCGCGGCTGCAGTAGCCCCGTCCAGTAGCCCGTCAACCACGGCAAAGCCGTGCTGGCGGAAGGACGCGGCAATCGCGTCGGTCGACAGTGCCTGATTGAACACGGCGGAGCCCAAGGAGAAGAACGTCTTAGGCGGCCAGTTTGAACTGCTGCTGCGCGTCTGGTTCGTTCTGGAGCGGCTCGTCAGGCTGGGCCGGTGGTTCGCTCAGTGCGTCTTTTTCTTCCTCTTCCTCCTCCTCGGCCTCCTCCTCGTCGGCGCAGATGATCAGGTTCTGGAAATCCTGGCCGGCGATCGAATACGGTTCGCCGTAGGTACGTTCCCACAGTTCGGCGGTACGGTCGAAGGTGCGTTGCAGCGCGGGACGGGTGGCCGCGTCGGAACCGAAGCCGGGCGCATGGTCCAGAATGGTGCCGAAGAAGGCCATGCAGTCGCGGTGGTAGGCCCGCGGATGGAGCATGTGCAGATGCCACATCTCGTCAATGATTTCGGTGGGCGCGATCGCGCGCGTCGGGTGCATGGCCTTGAGGGCCAGGAAGCGCTGGTAACGCTGGGCCAGCGTGCGCACTTCGTCGGCGCACAACTTGGCCAGAATGCCGGTGCTGGTGCGTGCTGCGGCGACGAAGTCAAAACTCAGTTCAGGCAATTGAATGCTGTCGTTCATGGTCTCTCTCTCCTAGTGGGGCTACAAAGTGGGGGGGGGGCCGAATTAGCCGAGGTGGCCAACATTGGGCAGCTTGCCTTGCATGCGGGCCAGGAAGGACATTTGGCCGATATGATAGGCCTCCTGGTGGGCGATGAAGGCTATGGTGCCGAGCAAGGTTTCATCGTCGGTGGGAAAGACCCCCTTGCCCCGGCCGGGACCGGCCAGCTTGTGTTCGGTCAAGTCCTGCAAGGTGTGGTGCAGGCCGGCGCTGACGGCAGCCCAATCCTTGTCGACATTGGCCTTCGCAACGGGTTTCTCATTTGCCTGCGGAAACTCGCCGGCGCTTGCTTCGAAAGGGTTCGCTTCCTTGGTATCGTTCAAGGCGTTGAGCAGGCGATGACGCTGCACGGACAGATGGGCGTAGAGACGCAGGATGGTGTTCATTTCCTCGGATGGCCTGAAATGCAGGCTTTTTTCATCCAGGTGGCCGAGGATCTCGGCGATCATGCGCTCCGAGGTTGTGAAAAGATGGGAAACCGTTTTCAATGCTGGTGTCATAGTAAGCTCCGTTTAGGCGAGCACAGGGGCTTGGCCCGGTGTCCGCACCGCAAACAAAATGTCTATTTTTCAATCAATTGAACAGATATTCACCCAACAACTACCACACTCCCGATGACTGCATCTGGTGTCACAGGCGTCTCAAATGGACTGAACCGTATGAATCTTGGTACATTGAATAAATGGCACCATAGTGTTTTTTGCAGACCCTTTTGAGTGTTTCATGGGAATATAAAAAAAACAAGAAATAAGTAAAAATATAATCTAAATATTGCAACAATCTTGCGTCGACTTCCGCTGCGTTTCATTTCTCGATGCTGGCGTTCCTCAGGTGGTGGCGCGGTACAAGAGCGGCGGGGACTTTGGTGCAAGCTGAGCGGCGCCCAGCGGTGCGCTCCTGTTGTTTCTCTATCTCTTGGCCGAGTGACGGAGCCAGTACCCATGAGGACCTCGACGTTGGAGGGGACCGGTTGCCCGCGAATTTCGCGCCATCGCGTCCCGCATCAGAAAAACAAGCGTAGGTACGGGTGCCGAGCAGGCCCAGCTTGCCAACGACAAGCTGCGCTGACGCCCGTCTCTGGAGTTATGTCGCTAACTTTGCCTATAAAGTTAGCAATCCAGAAATTCTCATCTTTCGTGTCAAAGCCCTGAAAAATCTCAACTTCCGCATCCTTTAGCCGTGAGTCGGCTTCCGGATTCCAGGTGTGCCATGTCGGCCTTTACGCCGCAGAGCCTGTGGTAGTCTACAAGACCCGATTGTTCGCTGGAGTCGCGAAAATGCTTTTCGTGCCGCGGTTCATCTGCTTTTTCGCTTGCATGCTGTTTGTACCCCTCCCCGCATTTGGCGAGGCAGAGACCGCGTCCACTTCTGCGTCTGAGGCCGCGCCGCTTGAGCTGCGCATCGCGGTGTTGTCCGATGGCCATGCCACCTACTTCATCCGCCTGCTGGAAGAGTCTCTGCGGCTGATCCATCAACCTTACCATCTCCACTACGTGAAAGACATTCCCGCCCGCCGCATGTGGTGGATGCTGGGCAAGGGAGACATCAATCTGTTCTACGGCATGCGATCGAAGGACAAGGATAGCAAGGAGCAGATCGTCCCGGTGCGTAACGCCTTGACCAATGGCTTGATCGGCCAGCGGGTGTTATTGATCCGTCGAGCCGATACGGAAGTCTTTTCACAAGTCAAATCAGTGGACGATTTGAAGCGTACCAGGCTGATCGCCGGCTTCGGCGCCGGCTGGGGCGATGTGAAAGTATGGAAGAATGCGGGCTTGCCGCTGTATGAGCACGCCGCGCCGTGGACTACGATTTACGCGATGGTGGCGGCGGAAAACCGGCACGTCGATTATCTGCCGCGTGGCGTCATTGAGGTGTCGAAAGAGGCGCGCGCCCATCCCGAACTGGTGGTGGAACAGCACCTGCTGCTGGATTATCCAGGCGACTTTGGTTTCTATCTGGCGTCTTCAGCCGCCAGCTATCGGCCCATCATCGAGCGGGCTTTGAGGGAAGCGGAAGCCACGGGACTCAAGGCACGCCTGATCGAGGAGGCCTTCGGCGCCGATATCAAGGCGCTGGGCCTCGATCGCCGCGTGCATCTGCACCTTTCGGCCACCCCGGATTGAGTGTCACATCCCATTGAAATATTGGAGACGTCTTGATGAAGTTTAAAGCAGGGTTGTTGGCGTTTTTCCTGGCCGGGCAGGCGTTGGCCGGCGTGGCGATCCAGGCGGATAACGCGCAGTTACAGTACACCGGGCGCATCGACTTTGCCGACCGCGCACGGCCCATGTTGTCGTGGCCCGGCACCAGTATTGAAGGCAACTTCACCGGCGCCAGCCTGGCGGTCAAGCTGGACGACCAACTGGGCAAGAACTTCTTCAACGTCTTCATCGACGGCGACCTGGCCAAGCCGGTGGTCATCGAAGCCGCGCAGGGCGGCAAGACTTACGCGGTGGCCAGCGGCTTGGGATCGGGCGCGCACCGCTTCCTGATCACCAAGCGCACCGAAGGCGAGGAGGGCGGCACGGTGTTCCAGGGCCTGGAGCTGGCCGATGGCGGCAAGCTGCTGCCGCCGCCGGCGCGCAAGCGGCGTCATATCGAGTTCTTCGGCGATTCCATCACCACCGGCATGGGCAACGAGTCGCCGGACGACGGGCCGGACCATCTGCTGAAGGACAAGAACAATTTCATGTCCTACTCGTCGATTACGGCGCGGGCGTTGGATGCGGAGGCGCACATCATCTCGCAAAGCGGCATCGGCGTGATGATCAGCTGGTTCCCGTTCACGATGCCGGATTTTTACGACCAGCTCAGCGCCGTCGGCAACAACGACACCCAATGGGATTTCCGCTCGTGGACGCCGGACGTGGTGGTCATCAACCTGTTCCAGAACGACCGCTGGCTGATCGACCGCGAGAAGCGCCTGTCGCCGCCGCCGGACGACGCGCAGCGTGTGCAGGCTTACCGTACTTTCGTGCAGAATATACGCGCGTTGTATCCGAAGGCCTACATCGTGTGCGCGCTGGGCAGCATGGATGCGGTGCAGGAGGGCTCCAAATGGCCGGGCTATGTGCGCGCTGCGGTCGACCAGATCCGGCAAGGCGGCGACCGGCGGATCGATACCATCGTGTTCCCCTGGACCGGCTTTGGCGGCCATCCGCGCGTCAAACAGCACCAGGCCAACGCGGCGCAGCTGACGACGTTCATCCGCAAGAAAATGGGATGGTGAGCGGCTCGCGCCAAATTGTGCCGATTTCGTCATCCTTTTAGCGGCGCCGCCACAAGACGGCCGGCATTCCTGCACGTACATTAGTGGATAGCCATCTATCATGGGGTACGTATGCATCGTCGACAGATATTGCGGGGCGCCGCCGGTCTGGGATTGATTCCCGGCTGGACCACTACCGCCATCGGCGCCACGGCTGGCGGCGTGCCGCCGACCGCCAAGGCGCTACCGCTATCATCTGTCCGCTTGCTGCCCTCGGTCTACGCCGACGCGCTGCAAGCCAACCAGGCTTATTTGCTGCGCCTGAGCGCAGACCGCTTCCTGCACAATTACCACCGCTTTGCCGGCTTGCCGACCAAGGGCGCCATCTACGGCGGCTGGGAGTCCGACACCATCGCGGGCGAGGGCCTGGGCCACTATCTGTCCGCGCTGTCGCTGATGCATGCGCAAACCGGCAATCCGGCGCTGAAGCCGCGCATCGATTACATCGTCGCCGAACTGGCGCGCGTGCAGCAGGCGCACGGCGACGGCTATGCGGCGGGCTTCATGCGCAAGCGCCAGGACGGCGCGGTGGTCGACGGCAAGGAAATCTTCCCTGAGATCATGCGCGGCGAGATCAGGTCCGCAGGCTTCGACCTGAATGGTTGCTGGGTGCCCTTGTACAATTGGCACAAGGTCTTCGCCGGCCTGTTCGACGCGCAGTCCCATGCCGGCAACGAGCAGGCGCTGCCAGTGGCGCTGGGTCTCGCGGGCTATATCGACAAGGTGTTTGCCGCGCTCAGCGACGAACAGGTGCAGCAGGTGCTGGCCTGCGAGCACGGCGGCATCAACGAAAGCTTTGCCGAGCTCTATGCGCGCACCAGCGATAAGCGCTGGCTGGCGCTGGCGCAGCGGCTGTATCACGTCAAGGTGCTGCTGCCCTTGACGCAGGGCCGCGACGAGCTGGCCAATCTGCACTCCAACACGCAGATCCCCAAGCTGATCGGCCTGGCGCGCCTGCACGAGCTGACCGGCCGCCGCAGCGACGCCGACGCCGTCGATTTCTTCTGGAAGCGCGTCACGCAGCACCACAGCTATGTCATCGGCGGCAACGGCGACCGCGAATACTTCTCCGCGCCGGACAGCATCGCCGCCCACATCACCGAGCAGACCTGCGAAGCCTGCGCCAGCTACAACATGCTGAAGATGACGCGCCACCTCTACAGCTGGGCGCCCGACGCCGCTTACTTCGACTATTACGAGCGTACGCATCTGAACCACATCCTCGCGCACCAGAATCCGCGCACCGGCATGTTCACGTACATGACGCCGTTGATGTCCGGTGTGGCGCGTGAATACTCCAGCGAGGACAATGACTTCTGGTGCTGCGTGCTGTCCGGCATGGAGAGCCACGCCAAGCACGGCGATTCGATCTACTGGGAGAACGGCGACACCTTGTTCGTCAACCTCTACATCCCATCGACGGTGGAATGGAAGGCGGCCGCAGCAAGGCTGGAGCTGAACACGCGCTATCCGTACGAAGGCGACATCGAGCTCAAAGTGCGCCGCCTGGCAGGCCCGCGCGAGTTCGCGCTGGCGCTGCGCATTCCGTCGTGGGCCGGCGCCTGCAAGGTGCTGGTCAATGGCAAACCGCAGA
Organism: Duganella rhizosphaerae; assembly: GCF_040364205.1. Classification (NCBI taxonomy): domain Bacteria; kingdom Pseudomonadati; phylum Pseudomonadota; class Betaproteobacteria; order Burkholderiales; family Oxalobacteraceae; genus Duganella; species Duganella rhizosphaerae. Next base: position 28,734 of record NZ_BPWK01000016.1, on the reverse strand, counting down.
CCGCCAGCAAACATAAGGGCTACTTGCTGCTGCGGCGGCGCTGGCGCGCGGGCGACAGCGTGCGCCTGTCGCTGCCGCTGGATCTGCGGCTGGAATCCACGCCCGGCAACGAGCGTGTGGTGGCGCTGCTGCGCGGCCCGATGGTATTGGCGGCAGACCTGGGCGCGGCCGACAAGCCGTTCAGCGGGTTGGCGCCGGCGCTGGTGGGCGCCAACATCCTGGCTTCGTTTGCGCCGGCGGACCAGGGCAAGTCCGTGTACCGCAGCGTGGGCAGCGGGCGGCCGGGCGACATGAAGTTTGCGCCCTTCTTCTCGCAGTACGAGCGGCGCGCGGCGGTGTACTTCCCTGTCTATACGGAGGCCGAATGGGCCGCGTCGGAAGTCGGCTTCCGCAAGGAGGAGGCGCGCCTCAAGGACCTGGCCGCGCGCTCGGTGGACGTCATGCATCTGGGAGAGATGCAGCCGGAGCGCGATCACGACCTGCAATCGGATATCTCCTATCCCGTTTCCTACCGTGGCCGCAATGGCCGCGATGCCCGCACCGGCGGCTATTTCAGCTTCCGCATGAAGTGCACCGACGGCCCGCTGCTGCTGCAGGCGAGCTACTGGGGGGAGGAGCGCAACCGCGACTTCCACATCAGTATCGACGGCGAACGGATAGCGCGCGTCAAGCTCGATGGCGACCATCCCGGTGTGTTCATCGACCAGGAATATCCGGTGCCTGCGCGCCTCACCAGCGGCAAGGGCAGCGTCGTGGTGCGCTTCGATCCGGAGCCGGGCCACACCGCGGGGCCGGTGTTCGGCGTCAGGCTGTACACGCTGGCATGACACTGTCGCGCACGCGAGACGCTCGACTTGAACATTAGCGAGCTGATGCTATCCTGATTTCTCGTCTTATCAATTTTATATTGCTAAAGGGGAAGACATGAAAGCTCTTGCGATTGCGCTGGCCTGCATGGCCTGCGCCGGCAGTGCGCTGGCTGACAACGTGGCGCTGAACGGCGCCGTGACGTTGACCGGTAGCGGTTTCGGCAACAGCGACGGCTGGCTCGGTGGCGCGCTGGCCGCCGCGTCCACGGTCACCGACGGCGTCTACTTGCCGATCGGCACGCAGTGGAATACCGGCACCGTGTTCTGGACCGGCGATGTCGGCGCCGATACCGTCATGGTCACGCTGAACCAGACCGCCCTGGTCAGCCAGCTCAACCTGCAGGCCGACAATGACAACAATTATCTGGTCCAGTATCGCGACACCGCCAACGTCTGGCACGACGCCGCCGTGATCATACCGAACCGCTCCTGGGGCCAGGACAATGGCAGCGTGGTGCTGGGGGCGCCGGTGATCGCCACCGCCTTCATGATTTCCGGCACCACCGGCGCCGGCGACAATCATTTCTCCGTGTCGGAATTCGAAGCCATCGGCCGCGTCATTCCGGTGCCGGAGCCTGACACCTATGCGATGCTGGGCGCCGGCCTGGCGCTGCTCGGCCTGGTGGCGCGCCGCAAGCAGCGCCGTGCCTGACTGTCTACCTTCCGGCACATGCGCGTCCATGAGGCGATCTCCAGAATGCAGGCTGGTTCAACCACGAACCACCTCATTCAGGAGACTCCATGGACAAGACATTCAGTACCCTCGCCGTCGCGGCGCTACTCGCGGCGCTAACCGGCTGCGGTAGCGGCGGCGGCACCCCGGCAGCGGCGACCCCGACCCCGGTCCCCGACGTGCCGACGCCGCCCGTCGGCGTGGCCGACACGTCCGGCGCGCGCGGCGCCTTGCTGTTCAATCCACCGCCATTGGCGCAGTCGCTCGATCCGGCCGGCATGGCGCAGGCGCTGGGCCGGCTCGGCACCGTCGGCAAGCAGATCCTGGCCGCCGCCGGCCAGCCCAAGTGCAGCATCGATTTCCACCAGTTCGAATACAGCACCGTCGGCGCGGCCGGCGAAACCACCACCGCCTCCGGTTCGCTGATGGCGCCCAACGGCAGCGACCCGGCCTGCAGCGGCAAGCGCCCGGTACTGATGTACGGCCACGGCAGTTCGCCGCTGCGCAACATCCGCATGGGCGTGCTGACGCCCGGCGCGCCGTACGCCGAAACCAGCGCCGCCGCCGCCGCGCTGTACGCGGCCCAGGGCTACATCGTGATCATGCCCAACTACGCCGGCTACGACACCTCGACCCTGAGCTACCATCCGCACCACGTGGCGGACCAGCAGTCCAAGGACATGATCGATGCGCTGACCGCCGCCCGCAAGGCCTTCGCCAAGCTGCCGCATCCGGTCAGCGAGAATGGCAAGCTGTTCCTGACCGGCTACTCCGAAGGCGGCTATGTGACGATGGCCACCCACCGCGCGATGCAGGCGGCAGGCATCAGCGTGACGGCGTCGGCCCCGATGAGCGGCAACTACGCCGAAAGCGTCAGCTATGAAGCCAGCCTCGGTTCGCCCGAGCTGCTGCGCGGGCTGACCCAGATCGGCGCCGAATCGATGCTGGAATTCACGCTGCAGTTCACCGCCTGGCAAAAGGCCTACGGCAATCTGTATGCCGCTCCGAGCGAGCTGTACCAGCCAGGCTACGCGGCCACCATGGAGACGCTGGCGCCGACGCTGCTGCCGATCGATACGCTGATCGCCAAAGGCAAGTTGCCGCCGCACCTGCTGGCGCGCGACATGCCGGGCTACGCCAGCCTGCCTGCGTCCGAACAGGCTTTTTACGGCACGCCTGAGCAGAGCCTGCTCAAGTCTTCCTACGTGACGGCGCTGCTCGACGATATCGTCAGCCATCCGTGTCCGGTGACCTCGGCCACGGCGCCGCTCGACTGCGCCCACGTGCATCCGATGCGCGCCGCCTGGTTCAAGAACGATTTGCGCACCTGGGTGCCGACCGTGCCGGTGCTGATGTGCGGCGGCAATGGCGACGACGAGGTGCCGTTCAATAACGCCACGCTGACGCAGGCCTATTTCAACGCCCACGGCGTCGCCGCCAATCTGGTGACGGTGCTCGATGTCGATACGCCTTCGCTGCCCAACGATCCGTACGCCGGCGCCAAGGCGCTGTTCGCGGAAGCCAAGCGCCTGGTGATCGCCGGCAACGGCAATCCAGCCGATCCGAACAACTACCACGGCTACATGGCCTTCGCCGGCTGCAACGTGGCGGCGCGCGACTTCTTCAAGGCTTACCAGTGATGACTTAGTTGTACAAGGTGCCGATGGCCAGCGGCGGGGTCAGGGTCAGGATCTTGCCCTGTTGCGGCCAGTCGGCGTAGCGGTACAGCGCCACCTTGTAGATGCCCATCGAGTTGCCTTCGAACGGATGGGCGTCGACCAGCGGCAGGGCGCCGCCGGGGCCGTCGGTCTGGATGCGCACTTCCGGCGCGGCGCCGGCCGGATAGACGAATTTGATGCCCAGGCATTGCTTGCCGGACAGGCGCATGCGGTAGCCCGATTCGCGCTGCGCGCCGATCAGCTGTTCGCAGGCGGCGCGCAGTTCGGCCAGGTCGTAGACGCCGTCGGCGTGCTCGCGGATCGAATAGCGGCCGCTGAAGTAGTAGCTGCCTTTCTGCCGGTTCAGGCGCAGCACGGCGTCGTCCTGGTAGGCTTGCTTGAGCATGGGCAGCTCGGCGCGGCCGATGGCGTCGACCGCGATGGTGGTGTCGGTTTTTTCGCCCACCAGGTGCAGGCTCAGGCCGTCGAGCGGGGTGGCCGCGTCGAGCGGGCGGATCTGCATGTGGGCCTGGATCAGCGGCCGGCTGCGGGTGTAGTAGGCGAAGAAGGCGGCCGCCTTGTAGGCGTGGCGGTAGCTGTTCCATTCCGAATCGCGCTCGGCGCTGACGATCACTTTCGGATCGTCGCCGGCGCCTGCGGCGGTGGCGGCCAGCGGCAGCAGGACGGCGAGCCATAACGGCAGTGTTTTCATCGGCGGGCGCGGACGCGAGTTCAGGGACTGCCGATTCTAGGTCAAAGCGCGGCCGCGCGCTCATCCGCAGCGCCTGTGCGTGGGGGAAATGCCACATGACTTCCAGCACTGTTGTTGCCCGGTGGCCTCGCGTATCATGGCCCGACTCATGCTCCCGCCAGGAACCTCATGCTGCACCGCTTCAAGCACAATCTTATCGGCATCATCGGCCTGCTGGGCTGCCTGGTCGGCGGCGCGCTCGATATCAGCCATTTCCGCCTCGGCGGCATCAAGACCGATACGCCGCTGGGCCAGCTGGCGCAATGGACCGCCAGCTGGTTCACGCCGGCGCCGTCGGCGATCCGCGCCGGCACCGACCGCGACGAACTGACCGTGTTGCTGTTCCTGATCGCCTACGTGGCGCTGATGTTGTTGTTCGGGCTGCTGTTCTGGCTGCGCACCAGCGGCAGCGCCGGCGCGCGGCGGCCGGCCTGGCAGGGCCGGGCGATGCTGGCGGCGCAAATGGCGATCGCGCTCAGTTATCCGCATTCGTTGCTGTACCTGGTGGCCGCCGAGCTGGGCCTGGTGCTGGCGCTGCGCAGCGGCCTGCGCTGGCTGACGCTGCAAGCGCTGCTGCTGGTGTTGTTGGTGCTGGCGCCGTTGCCCGGCAACGAAGACACCCGTAGCGACGGCTGGGTGCGCGAAGTGCTGCTGGACCTGGGCACGATGACGCTGTGGCAGGGCATCGCCTTCGGCATCGGCTATATGGCGGCGGTCGAGCGGCGCGGCCGCATCGAACTGGCGGCCGCCAACGGCGAACTGCGCGCGACCCAGCTGCTGCTGGCCGACACGGTGCGCTCGGCCGAGCGGCTGCGCATCGCGCGCGACCTGCACGACATCGTCGGCCACCACCTGACCGCGCTCAACCTGCACCTGGACCTGTCGCTGCGCCAGTCGGGCGCGGCCGCGCCGCCGGCGCTGACCACCGCGCGCGAGCTGGCGCAAGGCTTGCTGGCCGAGGTCAGGGTGGTGGTCGGCAGCGAGCGCGGCGCGCAGCGCATCGATTTGCGCGAGGCGCTGGCGGCCCTGTGCGCCGGGATTCCGCAGCCGCGCATCGCGCTGCGCTTCGCGCCGGAGCTGGAAATCGCCTCGCCGGCGGTGGCCCACACGCTGTTCTGCTGCGTGCAGGAGGCGATCAGCAACGCCGTGCGGCACGCGGCCGCCGGCCGGCTGGACATCGAACTGGCGCGCGCGGCGGACGGCGTGTCGGTGTTGCTGCGCATCGAGGACGACGGCGCCGGCAGCCGCGCGACGGAAGAGGGCAACGGCCTGCGCGGCATGCGCGAGCGGCTGGCGCTGCTGGGCGGCGAGCTCAAGGCCGGCAACCGGCCGCGCCGCGGCTTCGGCATGGAGATCGTGCTGCCGGCCGGCGCGGGGGCGGCATGACGGCGATCATCCGCGTGATGCTGGTGGACGACCAGATGCTGGTGCGCAGCGGCATCTGCGGCCTGCTGGCGCTGACGCCCGACATCCGCGTGGTGGCCGAGGCGGCCGACGGCGCCGGCGCGCTGGCGCTGGCCACGGCCACCAAGCCGGACGTGCTGCTGCTCGACATCCGCATGCCGCAGCTGTCGGGCATCGCGCTGTTGCAGCAGTCGGCCGCGCTGCTGCCGCCGACCATCCTGCTGACCACCTTCGACGACGACGAGGCGCTGCTGGAGGGCATGCGCGCCGGCGCCCGCGGCTTCCTGCTCAAGGACATCTCGCTGGAGCGGCTGGCCGACGGCATCCGCGCGGTGGCGGCCGGCGCCACGGTGTTCCGGCCGGCGCTGACCGAACGCACCCGCGGCGCCTACGAAAGCAGCGCCGGCGCGGCGCCGCCGCGCGACGCCGGCGAGCGCCTGACCGCGCGCGAAACCGAAGTGCTGGCGCTGATGGCGGCCGGCTTCAACAACGGCGAAATCGCCAGCGCGCTGGGACCGAGCGAGGGCACGATCAAGAATCATGTGTCGAGCATCCTGGCCAAGCTTGGCGTGCGCGACCGGGTGCGCGCGGTGCTGCGCGGACTGGAACTGGGACATATCTGATGACGAAAAAGTTTTTGCTGGCGCTGTTGGCGCTGTCGACGTGCGGCACCGCGCAGGCCGGCCCGACCCGCATGATGATGCCGGAGGATACGCAGGACATCTATTTCGGCCTGGCGCTGAACGATCTGGTGCATGACAGGAGCGGCGAGCGCCGCACCACCGCCTTGCCGACGTTGTGGGTGCAGTGGAGCAGCGGCGCCTTCCTCGACCTGAACAGCGAGGACGGGCTGGGACTGGGCTGGCACCTGTCGGACGACCCGGCCTTGGAATACGGCCCGCAGCTGCGCTTCAGTTCCAAGGAGCAGCGCAGCGACACGCCGGGCCAGCGCGGCGGCCTGGCCACCGAGGCCGGCCTGTTCCTCACCTATCGCGTGGAGCACAATATCAGCGCCGGCGCGAACATCATGGCCGGCAGCGGCAGCAGCGGCCTGGGGCTGAGAGCGCATCTGTGGACCGAAGCGTCCACGCCGGTGGCGGCGCACCATACGCTGTCGCTGGGCGCCGGCGTGCTGCTGGCCAACCAGCACTATCTGCAGGAATATTTCGGCGTGACCGCGCAGCAGGCCGCGGTCGAGCCCAATCGCCTGTATGCGCCGCGCGAGGGCGTGTTGAGCGTGTATCTGCAACCGTCCTGGGCGTGGCAGCTCGGGAACAAGTACACGCTGGACACCTGGCTGCGCGTGAGCCGGCTGGGCGGGCAGGCCGCCGCCAGTCCGCTGGTGGGCCAGCGCAACCGGGCCATCGTCAGCACCGCGCTGAGTTACCACTATTAATAAAATATATGATATAAATTATACATTACTGTTAAATAATTAAGATTTTATGATGCGCTACTTCGTTAAAACCATCCTTATGACTTCCTTGCTGGGGGCTGGCGTCGTGCACAGCTGTTACGCGGCGGGCGCTACCGGCGTCGGCGGGCGCTGGTCCATGCCCTACACATTGCTTGGCGCCAAATCGGTGGTGATATTTGACCTGGATAAGCAAGTCGCAGTTCTCCGTCCGGATAATCAAGATCGCCTGGTGCCGTTGAAGAACATGCATGAGGGGCGGTTTGTCGCGGACTTCGGTTTTGGCGAGACCGCCTTCCAGATCAAGCGAAGCGGCGGCAAGGTCACCCTGTGCCAGGTCGAGGAAGCTGGTCACTGCGCGAAGTTGACCGCCTTGCCGTAGTCCGGGGGCATCGCGGGCGTGCGGCAACGAACAGTAGGGAGCGCGCCGATCGGCTATGTTGGGCTCACGTCTATTCTGCGAGTCCCATTATGGCAATCCGATCCCGATTCTTGCTGGCGCTCGGTAGCGCCGCCTGCTTGTACAGCGCCGCCGCGCTGGCCGACCCGCCGGCGCGCGTGGCGCGCCTGGCCTATGTGAACGGCGGCGTGAGCTACGCCGCCGCCGGCGTGGACGACTGGCAAACTGCGGGCATCAATCGTCCGCTGGTGGCGGGCGACCGCCTGTGGACCGCGGCCGGCGCGCGCGATGAGCTGCGGGCCGGCCCGGCCGCCGTGCGCATGGACGGCGAGACGCTGGTCACGCTGCTCAACGCCAACGACACCACCACCCAGCTGCAACTGTCGCAAGGGCGGCTGAACCTGCGCGTGCGCCAGTTGCGTCCCGATGAAGTGCTGGAGATCGACACGCCCAACCTGGCGTTCAGCATCCGCAAGCCGGGCCACTACCGTATCCAGGTGGACGCCTCCGGCAACGCCACCCAGGTGGCCGTGATCGACGGCCAGGGCGAGGCCTACGGCGACAACACTTCCTACCTGGTCGATCCCGGACAAGCTTATCGCTTCACCGGCACCGGCTTGCAGGATTTCAGTGTCGGCCAGTTGCCGCCGGCCGACGATTTCGACCAGTGGTCGGCGCAGCGCGACCGCCGCCTGGAGCATCCGGCGGCGGCGCGCTATGTGTCGAGCGATGTGGTGGGCTACGAAGACCTGGACGACAACGGCAGCTGGCGCGACGTGCCGGGCTACGGCAATGTATGGATGCCGGCCCACGTGGCGCCGGACTGGGCGCCGTATCGCGACGGCCACTGGTCCTGGGTCGACCCTTGGGGCTGGACCTGGGTTGACGATGCGCCGTGGGGCTTCGCGGTGACGCACTACGGCCGCTGGGCGCAAACGCCGGCTGGCTGGGGCTGGGTGCCGGGGCCGGTGGTGCAGCGCCCGGTGTATGCGCCGGCGCTGGTGGTGTTCGTGGGCGCGGCGACCTTGCTGCTGGGCGACCGGCCGGACCATCATGGCGTGGCCTGGTTCCCGCTGGGGCCGCGCGAGGTGTACCGGCCGTCGTACCGGGCCAGCCCGACTTATGTCACCAACATCAATACCAGCAATACGGTGGTCAACAAGACGCAGATCACCAACGTCTACAACAACGTCAACATCACCAATGTGCGTTATGTGAACCGGCAGGCGGTGACGGCGATGCCGGCCACGGCGTTCGCACAGGCGCAGCCGGTGCGCCAGAATGCGGTGCGGGTGTCGCCGCAGGCATTGGCCGCCGCGCCGCTGGCGGCTGCGCCGGCGGTGCGACCCATGCCGGCGCCGCCGCATGGCGCAGCCGGGGGAGCGCGTCCGGCGCCTGCTGTTCTGGCGCGGCCGGTGGTGGCGAAGACCGCGCCGGCCGTGGTGGCGGCGCCGCCGGTGGCGCATGCAGGAACGCCTGCGCCGGGTGCCGTCCAGGCAGCCGCCAATATCCGCATGGCGCGGGCGGAGCGGCCGAAGACGGCCGTGCCCGCCGCGCCAGCCGCACCCGCCGCGCAGCAGCCGCAGCTGGCGCAGAAGGGCGGGGCACATGGCGCGCAACCTCCCGCACCGGCCGCGCCGGCCTTGCCGCTGACCGCGCACAATCCGAAGCAGGCGGAGATACCGCCGCAGGCAGCCTTGCACCCGCAGCCGACGTCGCGTCCGCAGCCGGAAGCACGCCCGCCACAGCCTGAATCGCATCCCGCGCCAGCGCCGCGTCCGCTGCCGGAGGTGCATCCGCAGACGGCGCTGCACACGCAGCCGGAGTCGCGTCCGCAGCCTGTGCCGCACCCGCACCCGCAGCCGGAAACGCATCCGCAGACGGCGTTGCACCCGCAGCCTGAATCGCATCCGGCGTCCGCGCCGCGTCCGCTGCCGGAGGTGCATCCGCAGACGGCGCTGCACACGCAGCCGGAGTCGCGTCCGCCGCCTGTGCCGCACCCGCAGCCGGAAGCGCATCCGCAGTCCGTGCCGCATCAGCAAGTGGCGGCGCATCCGCCGCCGCCGCATCCGCCAGCTGAAGCCCGTCCACAGCCGGCGCCGCATCCACAAGCGGAAGTGCATCCGCCGGTGGCGCAGCATCCTCCGGCGCCACATCCGGCCGCCCAGCCCGAAGCCCGTCCCCACGCCGAGGCGCCGCCGCATCGCGTGGCCGAGCGCAAGGATCCGAAGCATGAGTCCCAGCACGAATAGCCTGCCGCTGCGCGGCGGGGATGGCTACGATACGCCGTAGCGGCCGCGGATTTCCGCCAGCACGCCTTGCTTCTCCAGCCGCTGGATGGCGGCGTTGAGCAGGTCGAGATCGGCCTGGGTGGTGCTGTTTTTGTTGAGCATCAGATGCACCGGCGCCCGCAGCACGATGAACGGCAGCGGCGCGATGACGATGCCCTGTTCTTTGGCTTCGTGCCGCAGGGCGGCGGTGTCGCCGAGGATCAGGTCGGCGCGTCCGGCGTCCAGCATGCGCAGGCCTTGCGCGAAGTTGAGGAAGGTGCTCAGCTGGCCGGCCTGCTGCAACTGCGGCTGCACGCGCGCATAGGCGGCGCCGTACCAGCCCACCTTGGGCGCCAGCAGCGCCACTTTTTTCCCGGCCAGCGCGTCGACGCTGCGCACGTTCTGGTAGCGCGGCAGGTTGGCGGCGCGGGTGAAGATGCTCACCGATTCAAAGCGGTAGGCCAGGCTGAAGCGCGCGTACTTGCGCCGTTCGGCGGTGTCGGAGGCGGCCAGCAGCAGGTCCAGCCCGCCCAGCTCGAACTGGCGCTGGCGGCGCGCGGTCGGCAGCTCGGGCAGCAGTTGCAGCGCGCAGCCGGCCTCCTTGAAGATCGCCTGCGCCAGCTCCAGGTCCAGCCCGGACGGCGGGCCGTCGGGCTTGGAATACACATAGGGCGGCCATTGCTCCAGCGCCATTTTCATCTGGCACGGCGCCGCCAGCGCCGGCAACGCGGACGCGACCATGAACGCCATGACGTAACCGACGCAACCCGCTTGCATGGCGCAACCCTTTCTTCTCTGATGGCTACAATTTGCCAGATGTAGCGGGAATGTCAAGGACATCGCCGTGCCTGCAAGCAATTCTGGCAACGTTGCGCTATTGTGCGCCCCTGTATGGCACAGTTGCTACACTTTGGCTTTATGCCTCTGGAACCCTTATGCCGGCGCAATCCTCCTCCGCCTTGTCCACCGTCATGTGCGAACCCGTCTGGCGCTTTATCGGCGCCGGAACGACCATGCGCGACATGGTGCGGCGCCACGCATGGGAGCACACCCCGCTGGGGCCGGTCGCGGAGTGGCCGGCCTCGCTGCGCACCGCGGCCGGCCTGGTGATGCACTCGGTGCATCCGATGTTCCTGTGGTGGGGCGAACAACTGGTGCAGATCTACAACGACGCCTACCTGCCTTGCTTTGGCGAGGGCAAGCATCCGGCCGCGCTGGGGCAGGCCGGGCGAGATTGCTGGCCGGAAACCTGGTCCATCATCGGCCCGCAGATCGACAGCGTGCGCAATGGCGGCGAGCCGCGGTGGTATGCCGACAACCTGGTGCCGATCTGGCGCAACGGCCGCATCGAGGACGTCTACTGGAGCTATACCTACACCCCGGTGTTCGACGAGGCCGACCAGGTGGGCGGCGTGCTGGTGGTGTGCACCGAGACCACCGCCCAGGTGCTGGCCGAACGGCGCCGCCACGCGCTGGACCTGCTGGCGCGCAGCCTGCTGAACTGCCGTGACGAAGCGCAGGTGCAAGGCGCGCTGGCCGACTGCGTGGCCGGCAATCCGGGCGACCTGCTCGGCGCCACCCTGCGGCGCGGCGCGGCGGCGCAAGCCGCCGATGCCGAGGCCGGCGTGGTGGTCATCCACGGCGCCGAGCTGCAACTGTGCGACGACCTGACGCTGGTGTTCCAGGTGTCGCCGCGGCTGCCGCTGGACCAGCCCTACCGCCAGTTCCTGGAGCAGATCACCGCCGCCGTGTGCGCCACGCTGAGCCGGATCGAGAGCGACCGCGCGCTGGCGCTGGCGATGGCCGAAAGCGAACGCCTGAACGTCGACCTCAACCTGTCGGCGCGCATCAAGGATGAATTCCTGGCCATGCTGGGGCATGAGCTGCGCAATCCGCTGGCGCCCATCGTCACCGCGCTCAAGCTGATGAAGCTGCGCGGCGCCGACACCGGCCACGAGCAGGCCGTGATCCAGCGCCAGGTCGACCACCTGGTGCGGCTGGTCGACGACCTGCTCGACGTCTCGCGCATCGCCAGCGGCAAGGTCGAGCTGCGCAAGGAAACCGTGCAGCTGTCGGACGTGCTCTACAAGGCGATCGACATGGCCAGCCCGCTGCTGGAGCAAAAGCGCCACCGCCTGCTGGTCGAGGTGTCGAGCATGCGCTGGCACGGCGATCCGGCGCGGCTGGCGCAGGTGGTGTCCAACCTGCTCAACAACGCGGCGCGCTACACGCCGGCCGGCGGCCACATCACGCTGAGCACGCGGCTGCAGCAGCAGACCATCCAGATCCAGGTCAAGGACGACGGCTGCGGCATCGTGCCGGACTTGCTGCCGCATATCTTCGACCTGTTCGTGCAGGGCAACCGCCAGCTGGACCGCGCCAAGGGCGGGCTGGGCGTCGGGCTGGCGCTGGTGCGCAACCTGGTGCAGATGCACGGCGGCGAGGTCAGCGCAGCCAGCGCCGGCGAGGGCTGCGGCAGCACGTTCACCATCACGCTGCCGGTTGGGCTGGCCGAGGGCGCGCCTGAGCCTGCCGCTGCCCCGGCCGCACCGCCGGAGGCCGCCGCCAGCGGCGCCAGCGTGCTGGTGGTGGACGACAACCGCGACGCCGCCGATGCGCTGGTCGAGCTGCTGGGCGTGCTGGGCTACAGCGCCGTCGCGGCCTACGATCCGGTCGAGGCCATCGCCGCCGCCGCCGGCGCCATGCCGCAGGTGGCCATCCTCGATATCGGCCTGCCCGGCATGGACGGCTACGAGCTGGCCGGCCATCTGCGCCGGCTGGCCGGCGGCGCGCAGCTGAAGCTGCTGGCGCTGTCCGGCTACGGCCAGGAGGGCGACAAGGCGCGCAGCAAGGAGGCCGGTTTCGCGCTCCACCTGGTCAAGCCGATCGAGATCGCCGTGCTGCAAGCCGTGTTACAGTTGGAGCAGTAGCGGCCCGCCGCGATCGAAACTGTATGCTGGATTGGAACTCCTGTTGACCGCTCCCCTGGAAATCGCCGCCAACGTCGTCATGACGGTCTCCATCGTCCTGGCCGGACGCAACAACGTGCATTCGTGGTGGCTGGGCGTGGTCGGCTGCGCGATGTTTGCCGCGCTGTTCTACAGCGTCAAGCTGTACGCCGACGTCGCGCTGCAACTGTTCTTCATCGTCACCTGTTTCATCGGCTGGCTGCGCTGGCTGCGCGGCGACAGCGGCGGCGCGCTGCCGATCAGCCGCGTCCGGCCGGCGGCGCTGGGCTGGATGGTCGGCCTCGGCATCGCCGCCACCGCCGCCTATGGCCTGATGCTGCAAGCCTATACCAACGCCTACGCGCCCTTCATCGATTCGGCGGTGCTGATGTTCAGCATCGTGGCGCAGTTGCTGCTGATGGGGCGGCGTCTCGACACCTGGCCGTTCTGGCTGCTGGTCAACACCATCTCGGTGCCGCTGTACGCCAGCCGCGGCCTGCACCTGACCGCCTTGCTGTACGCGGCGTACTGGATCAACGCGCTGGTGTCCTGGTTCTTCTGGCAGCGCAAGATGGCCGCGCTGTAGATTCTGTCGGCATATACAAGCACAACCCGGGGCCTGGTCGTCGCCCCCGGCAGCGTCGGCACCGATAGCGCCAGAGCTGGACCGGCGTGCAATGAAAGGGTGACTTTCGCGGTCACCCGTTCTATCATGATATTTCCATAAGGAATTACAAGAGGAGATGCCATGCAATGGTTTTACGACTTAAGAATCGGCAAAAAGCTGATCGTCGCGTTCGGTGTCGTGATCGCCCTGACGTGCTGCCTGGGCCTGTTCTCGTTGAGCCAGCTGGCCAAGGTGAACCAGTCGTCGACCGACATCGCCACCAACTGGATGCCGGCGGTGCGCTACCTGGGGCAGATGCAGGCCTCGCTGTCGCGCTACCGCATCTCCGAAGCCACGCATATCCTGCTGACCGAGGAAGCCGAGATGAGCGCCACCGACAAGTCGATGGCGACGCGGCTGGAAACTTTGCGCAAACAGCAAGCCTCGTACGCGGCGCTGGTGTCCGAGCCGGAAGAGAAGCGCATCTACGCCGAGCTGCAGAAATCGCTGGACGACTATCTGGCCACCAGCGGCAAGCTGGCGGGCTTGTCGCGCGGCGGCAATAAGGATGAAGCGCGCGCGCTGTTCCGCGGCGGCTCCAACAAGCTGTTCCGCCAGGTCAACGAGCAGCTCGACGCCCTGGTCAAGATCAACGACGACGGCAGCGCCGCGGCCGACAAGTCGGCCACCGACACGTATTCGATGTCGCGCAAGATGATCCTCGGCACGCTGGCCTTGCTGATCGTGGTCAGCATGGTGCTGGCGACGGCGGTGGCGCGCATCGTCGCCGGGCCGCTGCAGGAGGCGGTGGGCATCGCCCGCCGCGTGGCCGACGGCGACCTGACCGGCCACATCGCCAGCAACAGCAACGATGAAACGGGCCAGCTGATGCATTCGCTCAAGGCCATGAACGACAGCCTGCTGCGGGTGGTGGGCGAGGTGCGCGGCGGCACCGACACCATCGCCACCGCCTCGGCGGAAATCGCCAGCGGCAACCTGGACCTGTCGGCCCGCACCGAGGGCCAGGCCAGCTCGCTGGAGCAAACCGCGTCGGCGATGGAGGAGCTGACCTCGACCGTCAGGCAGAACGCCGACAACGCGCGCCAGGCCAACCAGCTGGCGCAGTCGGCCTCCGGCACCGCGGCCGACGGCGGCAAGGTGGTGGGCGAGGTGATCGCCACCATGGACTCGATCAGCGCCTCGTCGCGCAAGATCGTCGACATCATTTCGGTGATCGACGGCATCGCCTTCCAGACCAACATCCTGGCGCTGAACGCGGCGGTGGAGGCGGCGCGCGCCGGCGAGCAGGGCCGCGGTTTCGCGGTGGTGGCGTCCGAGGTGCGCAACCTGGCCCAGCGCTCGGCGGCGGCGGCCAAGGAAATCAAGGGCTTGATCGACGATTCGGTGCAGCAGGTGGACAAGGGCACGGCGCTGGTGCAGCAGGCCGGCAGCACGATGGAGCAGGTGGTGGCCAGCGTGCGCCGCGTCAGCGACGTGGTGGCCGAGATTTCCGCCGCCAGCGGCGAGCAGAGCACCGGCATCGAGGAAGTCAACAAGGCCATCGTGCAGATGGACGAGGTGACGCAGCAGAACGCCGCGCTGGTCGAGCAGGCGGCGGCGGCGGCCGGTTCGCTGCAGGAGCAGGCCGCCAACCTGGCCGGCGTGGTGGCGGTGTTCCGCCTGCGCTGACGGCCCCGCGCCCCAGGACAACGCCGCCGGCTTCAGCCGTGCGGCGTTTTTTTATGCTGGATCGACTGGCGGAAGGCGCTCGGGGTGACGCCCAGGCGTTCGCGGAAGGCGGTGGCGAAGTTGCCGGCGTTGTTAAAGCCGATCATCAGCGCGATGTCCTGGACGTCGATATCTGTGTCCTTGAGCAATTCCTCGCCGCGCCGGATGCGGGTTTCGCGGATGAAGGCGAACACCGTCATGCCGGTCTGCTCGCGGAACACATGCGACAGTTTTTCGCGGTAGGTGCCGACGCTGCGGGCGATGTCGGCCAGGCCGGGCAGCGAGGACAGGTTGTCGGCGATCAGGCGCTTGGCGGCGTTGACGATGACGGCGTCCGGATCGGCCTCGTGCGCTTCCTGGGGCTCGCCGGGCGCCTCCGCCGCGCTCGGCCGGCTGGCGCGGCGGGCCAGCTTCAGGTGCACCTGGATGCGCGCCGCCAGCTCGCCCGGCGAAAACGGCTTGGCGACGAAATCGACGCCGCCGATCGACAGGCCCATGATGCGTTCCTCGTCGGCGTCGGCGCCGCTGAGGAAAATGATGGGGATGTCTTCGGTGACGGGATTGGCCTTGAGCAGGCGGCAGGCGGTGTAGCCGTCCATATTGGGCATGCGCACGTCGAGCAGGATCAGGTCGGGATGCTGGGCCAGCGCCAGCTGGTAGCCTTGCAGGCCGTTGACGGCCACCGAGACTTTATACGGCAGCTCGCTCAGCAGATCGACCAGCATGCGCTGCTCGAACGCGGAGTCGTCCACGATCAGGATGCTGGGTTGTGTGTCGCTGGCAGTCATGGTCCACCTTCGATACCTGATTGATAACGTTTTAGCGCGCCAGTAGCTATTATGCCTATGTTTTGGATTTATTTTCCAGATTTAGCCTGCGCACCCGTTTTCCGCCCCCGGCTTGCATGACTGTTGCAAATTATGCCTATCCGCAAAATATTTTTAATAGATTTCTACGCAATCAAAACCGTGGCCTCCTGTAGCAAAAGCGCATGTTTCTTGGATAGATAATAATGAAATCGCTGTGATGTGCTAACCCCCTGGAACCGAGGAGTCAAAAATGAAACATACCGATTTTGGCCGTATGCCTTGCCCCATCGCCCGTAGTCTGGGCAAAGTCGGGGAGTGGTGGAGTATCCTGATCCTGCGTGATGCGTTCTACGGTCTGTCGCGTTTCGACGAATTTGAAAAAAGCCTGAAAATCGCCCCGAACATGCTGACCCGCCGCCTGGCCGGGCTGGTCGAGGGCGGCTTGATGGAGCGCCGCCAGTACAGCGCGCGTCCGCCGCGCTATGAGTACGTGCTGACCAAGTCCGGCCGCGCCTTCAAGCCGGTGCTGCTGGCCTTCATCGCCTGGGGCAACGACCACCTGGCGCCGGAGGGAGCGAGCCTGCTGGTGGTCAGCCGCGAGACCGGCAAGCCGGCCGATCAGGTGCTGGTCGACGCCAACAGCGGCCTGGCCATCAACGACGAGGACTATATGTTCGCGCCTGGCCCCGCCGCCAGCGATCTGATGCGATCGCGCCTGATCGAGATCAGCAAGCACGCCTGACGAGATCACAAAGCCGGTTCCAGCTGGGCGTAGACGGCGTTGGCCACGGTGGCCAGCGCCGCCTTGTCCAGGTTGCCGGACAGGGCATAGCCGAAGCGCCCGTCTATCCAGTAAAACACGCTGACCTGGCCTTCCTGCGCAAAGCGGAAGCCGGTTTCCTTGTGGTGGCCTTGTTCGGTCGAGACGTACAAGGTCAGGCGCGCGCCGCTGGCGTCGCGGTACATGAATTGCGCCACCGGTCCGCTCTGGCCGGGCAGCAGCCTTCCCCCCTCCAGCGCATAGCCCTGCGCCGCCAGTTGCGGCGGCTTCAGTTGCGCCCCCAGCCGCTTCGACAGCCAGGCCACCAGGTGGGCCTGCTGGTCGGCGCCCACTTCGACCGGATGCCGCACTTCCGGCGTGTAGACCACGTGCGCCAGCGCGGCGCGGCGTGGCAGCGCGGCCAGGCTGGCGGCGCCGCCGGTGTCGGCGTCGGCCAGGCGGCCGGCCGCTTGGTCGGCCGCGCCGTGCAGCAGCCAGCCGGCGGCGCCGGCGCAGACCGTCAACGCCAGCATGGCGGCCGCGCGCAGCGCCGGCGGCCAAGGGTGGCCGGGCCCGGCTTGCGGGGCCAGCCAATCGCGCCAGCCGTGACTCTGCGCGGGCACGATCAGGCGGGCGCGGATGGCCGGCGGCACCGGCTGTTCCAGCAGCGGCTGGTACAGCGTGCGCAGCGCCGCGTCGTGGTCGCGGTAGGCTTGCAGCCGCGCCGCTTCGGCCGGATGCAGCGCCAGATGGGCGTCGACCGCGCCGCGCCGTTCGGGCGGCAGGCGGCCGTCGACCCAGGCTTGCAGTTCGGCTTCGGTAACGGGGCTATTCATTTGATGACCTTTAACGGGGCAGGCACGGGCTGGCCTTGCAGGATCAGGCGCAGCCTTTCCCGGGCGCGGGACAGGCGCGACATCACCGTGCCCAGCGGGATATCGAGGGCGGCCGCCACTTCGTCGTAGCGCATGTCTTCCAGCGCCACCATCAGCAGCACGGCGCGCTGTTCCGGCGGCAGTTGTTGCAGGGCCTGGTCCATATCGCGCAGCGCCAGGCCGTCGCTGCTGGTGTCGGCCGATGCCGGCGGCAGCTCGTCGTCGAGCGGCTCGGTGTCCAGCGCGGGCCGGCGCTGCTGGTCCACATGCAGATTGTGCATGATGCCGAACAGCCAGGCGCGCATGTCGCTGCCGCGCCGCCAGCTGGCCAGCTTGTCCCAGCCGCGTTCGACGGTGTCCTGCACCAGGTCGTCGGCGTCGGCGCGTCCGCCCAGCAGCGCCCGCGCGTAGCGGCGCAGGCGCGGGATGCAGGCGATCAGGCGGTCGCGCTCGTCTTGCATGGGCAGTGCTTAGTCCTTGACCACGTGCCAGATGTCCTTGAAGTTGTCGCCGTTGCGGTCGCCCGGCTTGGTGTCCTTCTTGAACAGGTACAGCGGCTTGCCGTTGTAGGCCAGCTGCTTGGCGCCGTCCTCGCGGGTGATGGTGGAATACGGCGCGGCGACGCTGGCGGCCGGCGCCACGGCCGGCCAGTTCTCGCTGCACGGGCCGTTGCAGGCGCTGGTGCCGCTGCCGGCGGCGTCCTTGTCGAAGGTGTAGACGGTCATGCCGGCCGAATTGACCAGGATGCCGTCTTTCCTGGCGACGGTATCGGCATGGGCGGCGCCGGCCAGCAGCAGGGCGGCGAAGAGGGAAGACAGGCGGGCGACAGTATTCATGGCAAGGTCCTTGACGAGTGGGTGGAACGGCGGCGCGAACCGTCGTTGTGTGCGTATACGTAAGGTACGGCCGGATTATTCCCTTGACCGTAAAATAAATTCTCCGATCGTTGAATACGGGAGATACAACATGAAGAAAATCATCATTGTCGCCGGCCTGGCGTTTGCGGCCATGTCGCCATCCTACGCGCAAAATCTGAGCAAGGGCGATCAGCACATCCTGGAAGAACTGGCGCAGGCCAATATGGCGGAAGTGGCGGCCGGCAAGATCGCGCTGGAAAAGGCGAGCAAGCCGGAAGTGAAGAATTTCGCCCAGCAGATGGTGGACGACCACACCAAGGGCTTGCAGGCGGTGCAGGATGTGGCGCGCAGCAAAAATGTCACGTTGCCGACCGAGCCGGACGCCAAACACCGCAAAATGGCCGAACGCCTGAACAGCCTGAGCGGCGAGGCCTTCGACCGGGCTTACCTGAGCAACGCCGGCGTGCACGACCACAATGAAGCGCACAAGTTTGTCGTGAACGCCCAGAAAAAGGCCAGCGATGCCGACGTCAAGGCGCTGGCCGCGAAGCTGCAGCCGACCGTGGACCAGCACTTGCAAACCGTGCAAGCCATGACGGGCGACAAAAACGCGCCGGCCAAACACTGAGGCCCGCGTCAAATAATTTCCATAAGGAACTAAAATCTCTTTGATTTCAGGGACTTATCAAGGGCCGGCGGGGCGGTCCGTAAACTGTGGAATAATGCTGTCACAGCGCATACATGCGTTGAGGCAATGGCGCCTGCCGCTTCGACCGGGAGCGGGTGGCACACAGTAAAAGGAAGTTATTTGGTGAATATGTTTGCGCTCGATGAAGAGCTGGCGCGCTGGCAGGCGGAGTTGTCTGAAGCGCACGGTTCGTCACGCCTGCCGCTGTTGATGACGATCGCCTGGCACCTGCGCCAGCGCGATCCGCTGCGCGCGCAAACCCTGTCCGCCGAGATCGCCCCGCTGCTGGCCATGCTGCCGGAAGCGGAGGCGGCCTTGCGGCGCGCCCGCCTGCTGCTGATCGGCGCCGAAGCGGAATGGCTGAACGGCCAGCTCGATACCGCCCAGTACCAGGCCGAACAAGCCTTGCGGCAGCTGGAACTGGCGTCCGCCCCGCCTGCCAGGGTCAACCGCGTGCGCGCCGACGCCTGCTGGGTGCTGGCCTGGGTCGCCAATGACCGCGGCGACAGCGGCGCCGGCGACCGCTGGCTGGAACAGGCCGCGCTGGCCGCCCGCGCCGGCGGCGACCCGGTGCGCATCGACGTGATCGACGCCGCCTCCGGCATCTGCGACACCTTCAGCGACTGGAAGGCCGCGCAGCAGCGCTGGAGCGGACGCTTCGGCACCGACCTGGCCGACGTCGCGCCGGTGGCGGCCGGCTGGATCAGCGACTTCTTCGGCACCTGCGCCTTCCAGCGCAGCGACTACGGCCGCGCCATCGGCCACCTCATGCTCAGCTACGAAACCGCGCTGGCGACCGGGCAGATACGGCGCGCCATCATCGTCGCCACCAACATCGGCAACGGCTTCACCAGCCTGAACGCGCACGAGGCGGCGCTGGATTGGATGCAGCGCGGCCTGGACCTGGCGCGTCCCACCGGCTGGCCGCTGAGCATCGGCATGTGCCTGATGCAGACGGCGGAAACCCTGCGCCAGCTGGGCCAGCGCGAGGCCGCGCAAACGCTGCTGCGCGAAGCCCTGAACACGCTGGCGCCGCTGGCCGGTTCGCGCGCCTACGCGGTGGCGCTGGAATACCAGGGCGACCTGGCGCTGGACCTGGGCAACCACGCGGCGGCGCTGGACAGCTTCACCCGCCTGGCCTCGCGCGGCGACGCGCTGGGCCAGACCGATTTCCAGAGCAGCGCGCGGCGCGGCCGGGCGCACGCGCTGTCGCACCTGGGGCGCACCGAGGAAGCGCTGGCCGCCGCGCAAGGCGCGCTGACGCTGGCGCGCGAACATGCCGACGCCTCCAGCCAGATCGCCGCGCTCAATGTGCTGGCCGACATCCACGCGCGCCACCGGTTGCCGCCGCCGGCCGACATGCAGGCCGCCAATCCGGTGCTGCATTACCTGCAGCTGGCGCTGGAGATCGCCGCCACCATCGAAGGCTACACGGTGCCCGGCGCGCTGCTCGACGCCACCGCGCGCGAGTACGCGGCCATCGGCGACCACGCGCGCGCCTACGCGATCTCCTTGCAGGCCAGCGCAGCGCGCGACCAGACCCACAGCCAGCAGGCCACCAACCGCGCCATCGCGATGCAGGTGCAGTACCAGACCGAACGCGCGCAGACCGAAGGCGAGCATCACCGCCAGCTGGCAGCGGCCGAGGCGCAGCGCGCCGAAGTGCTGCAACAGACCAGCGCCACGCTGGAGCACCTGAGCGCCATCGGCCAGGAGATCACCGCCCACCTGGATGCGGCGGCGGTGTTCCGCGCGCTGGACCGCCACGTGCACGGCCTGCTCGACGCCACCCATTTCTCGGTGTTCCTGCTGGAGCCGGGCGACGAATGGCTGGCCTGCGCCTTCGGCGTGGAAGCCGGCAAGCCGGTGCCGCCGGTGCGGATGCCGCTGTCGGACCCGAACGCCAACTCGGCGCGCTGCGTGCGCGAGCGGCGCGAGATCCTGGTGGAACTGGGCGAGGCCGATGTCACGCCCAACCTGATCCCCGGCACGCTGCCGACCCTGAGCCTGATCTTCGCGCCGCTGCGGGTGGGCGAGCGCGTGCTGGGCGCGATGACGGTGCAGTCGCTGCTGGCGTCGGCCTACGGCGAGCGCGAACGGCTGATCTTCCGCACCTTGTGCGCCTACGGCGCCATCGCGCTCGACAACGCCAGCGCCTACCGCCAGGTGGCGGCCACCCTGAAGACGCTGAGCGCGACGCAGGAGCAGCTGCTGGAAAAGAACCTGGAACTGGAGCAGGCCTACAAGGCGCTGGAGGAGGTCAGCCTGACCGACCAGCTGACCGGCCTGCGCAACCGCCGCTTCTTCCTGCAAAACGTCGACGCCGATGTGGCCCTGAGCCTGCGCGGCTACGACGCCGGCCAGCATCGCGAGCTGACCGAGTGCGACCTGATTGCTCCCAACGATCTGGTGTTCTTCATGGTCGACCTGGACCACTTCAAGGAAGTCAACGACCGCTACGGCCACGCGGCCGGCGATTCCATCCTGGTGCAGATGCAGGAGCGCCTGCGCGAGGTGTTCCGCGAATCGGACTATGTGATCCGCTGGGGCGGCGAGGAATTCCTGGTGCTGGCGCGCGCCACGCATCGCGACGAGGCGCACGCGGTGGCCGAGCGCATGCGCCGCGCCGTGGCCGACCGCGCATTCGTGCTGCCGGACGGCGTGTTGTTGTCCAAGACTTGTTCGATCGGCTTTGCCTGCTTCCCCTTCCTGCCGCAGCAACCGCGCTTGCTGTCATGGTCGCAGGTGGTGGAGCTGGCCGACCAGGGTTTGTATGTCGCCAAGCGTTCCGGCCGCAATGCCTGGGCGGCGCTGTACGGCACCGCGGCCACGCGGCCGGACGGCATCTTCCCGCGCCTGATGCAGCATCTGGATCAGGCGGTGGAGGACGGCGAGGTGCGGCTGGTCAGCAACCTGACCGGACCGCTGGTGCTGGGCGGCGAACGACGCCGCGTCGGCCTCTCCAGCGACCTGGAAACCTAGGCCGCTTCGACCACCACTTCGCAATTGAGCGTATTGGCGATGTAGCACTTGTCGTGCGCTTCGTGGTGGATCGCTTCCAGCTCCTCGGCGCCCGGCGGCGCCGTGCCGGCGAAGACGATCGCCGGCCGCAACGCGATGCGCGTCATCGCCATCTTCCCCGCAGCGTTCTTGCCCAACTCGCCGACGGCGTGGTCGCGATAGCTGTCGACCGTGTGGCCGCGCTTGGCGGCGATCGACAGGAAGAACAGCATATGGCAGCTGGACGCGGCGGCCACCAGCGCCTCCTCCGGATCGACGGCGGCGGCGTCCGACATCGGCAGCGGCACCGACAGCGGCGACGACGAGGCGGGCACGGTGGCGCCGCCGTCGAATTGCCATGCGTGGGCGCGGCTGTAGCGCTGCCCCAGGAAATCCTGCCCGTTGCGCGTCCATTCAATCTTTGCTTCGAATTGCATGCGATGCTCCGTCGATAGAAAGGGGCCTATATCATACCCCGCCGCTTGCTATACTGCTGTCTTCTCCGCTATCCCTCCGAGCCATGACCAAGACGCGCTGCAGCTGGGCCAATCCGGCCAATCCCCTCTACCTTGAATACCACGACAAGGAATGGGGCGTGCCTTGCCACGACGAGCGCCGTTTGTTCGAGATGCTGAACCTGGAGGGTGCGCAGGCGGGCCTGAGCTGGGAGACGATACTCAACAAGCGCGAGAACTACCGCGCCGCCTTCGACCAGTGGGACGCCGAAAAGATCGCCGCCTACGACGCCGACAAGGTGGCGGCGCTGCTGGCCGACGCCGGCATCGTGCGCAACCGCCTGAAGGTGGCGGCGGCGATCACCAATGCCCAGGCCTACCTGCGCCTGCGCGCCAGCGGCGTCACGCTGGACCAGTGGCTGTGGGCCTACGTCGGCGGCAAGCCGCTGGCCGCCGCCGAGGGGCCGCGTCCGGCCAAGACCGAACTGTCGGACCGCATCTCCAAGGACCTGGCCAAGTTGGGATTCAAATTCGTCGGCTCGACCATCATCTACGCCTACATGCAGGGCATCGGCATGGTGAACGACCATGCGCCGGATTGCTTCTGCCGGGCGCGCAAGCGATGACGCGGCGGGTGGTGCTCGGCACGGAGTTCGGCCGCGGCGAGCGCTTCATGGCCGAATGGCGCGCGCTGCCGCCGCAGGGCGTGCTGCACTACCTGGCGGTGACGCCGCAAGTGCCATCGGTCGACATGCTGGCCGACACGTTGGCCGACGCCCAGCTGCGCGCCCTGTGGCCGCTGAATGTGCCGGGCTTTCATCGCATCCTGCTCGACGACGGCCGCGTCACGCTGGACCTGCTGGTCGGCGCGCTGGACGCGGTGCTGCCGCAGATCGCCGCGCGGGTGGACGCCTTCCATGTCGCCGCCTCGTTCCCCGCGTCGCTGGCGCGCGGCCTGGCGAAGCTGGCGATGCTGGGCGCCACCCTGAACGCGCAGTCGCCGGATGAAGCGCTGGCCTGGGCATTGACGGCGGCGGGCTTTGCCTGCCAGGCCGTCGACGGCACGCAGGACCTCAGCGCGGTCTACCGGAGCCGCAAGCCGCAAGCGGAAGCGCCACCGGCCCCGGTGCGCCGCGCGATCGTGATCGGCGCCGGCCTGGCCGGTTCCTCGGCCTGCCATCGCCTGTGCGCCAACGGCTGGCAGGTCACGCTGATCGAACGCCACGCGACACCGGCGCAGGAAGCGTCCGGCAACCTGGCCGGCATCTTCATGCCGCTGCTGTCCAGGGACGACAACATCCCCACGCGCCTGAGCCGCGCCGCCTACACCTTCGCGCTGCGCGAGTGGCGCCGGCTCGGCGGCGTCGGCCAGGCATTTGAAGGGGCCAGCTGCGGCGTGCTGCAACTGGCGCGCGACGCCGACCATGCGACGGTGCAGCAGGACGTGGTGGCGGCATGGGATTATCCGCCGGAGTACGTGCGCTGGCTGGAGGCCGGCGCCGCCGGCGAACTGCTGGGCGGCGCCACGCCGCACGGCGGCTGGCTGTTTGAACTGGGCGGCTGGGTGCGTCCCGCATCGCTGTGCGAGGCCATGCTCGATGCCTGCGGCGAACGCTTGCAGCGCGTGTTCGCGGCCGAGGCGCTCGACCTGCGACGCGTGGACGGCGAATGGCAGGTGCGCGCCAGCGACGGCACGCTGATCGCGCAGGCGCCGACGGTGGTGCTGGCCAACGGCGCCAGCGCCATCAACATCGCGCAGGCGGCCGAGCTGCCGCTGTCGCGCTTGCGCGGGCAGGTCACGCACCTGACGGTGCCCGATCCGGCGCACGACGCCCGTGCCGCACACAACGCCCGTGCCGCACACGACGCCCGCGACGCGCATGACGACCGCGCGCCATCGCCGCCCCTGCTGCCGCTGGTGGTCTGCCGCGAGGCCTACGTCACGCCGCCGGCCAACGGCATCGTCTGCGCCGGCGCCACCTACGACAACGACGACGACACCGAACTGCGCGCTTCCAGCCAGCTGGAAAATCTGACCCGCCTCGCCGAGATCGTGCCGGGTGAAAGCGTCGCCGCCCTGGCCGCCAGCGCGCCGCTGGCGGGCCGGGTCGGCTTCCGCTGCGCGGCGCCGGACCGCCTGCCGCTGGCGGGCGCGCTGCCCGACTACCCGTCCGCCGGCCGGCTGGAACGGCTGCGCGACGTGCCGCGCCATCCCGGCCTGCATGGCCTGCTGGGCTACGCCTCGCGCGGCTTGATCTGGGCGCCGCTGATGGCGGAACTGCTGGTGTCGCAGCTGGAAAACGCGCCGCCGCCGCTGGAAGCGGTGCTGGTCGATGCGCTCGATCCCGGCCGTTTTCTGCTCAAACAGCGCCGCCGCAGCCAGTAGCCGTGGTCCTGTCCCCGTTGCGTTCGCGCAAACGCCGTGCCGCGCGGCGCCATCCTTGCTTGGGCGCCGCTATATCCACAGGCTATAATGCAGCACTGATAACAATCCCATTCGCGCCTGGCGCCGTCCATGGAGAACCGAACGATGGATGAAGAAGATGCGCAGCACTACGAAGGATCGCCGGAGCTGTTCATGTTCCTGGCGTCGACTGTGCACGACATGAAGAATTCGATCGGCGTCCTCAATGGCACGCTGGAGAACCTGCTGGCGACGACGCCCGCCTCTCCTGAGCAGCCGGGCTACGAACAGCTGGGCCAAATGCTGTACCAGACCAAACGCCTCAACGACAACCTGATCCAGCTGCTCGCCTTGTACAAGGACGTCGGCAAGCCTGGCTATCCGTTCGATCCGGCGGCCTGCCGCATCAGCGAGTTGGTCGAGCAGGTGGCGGGGCAGGCGCGCACGCTGCTGCAGTCGCGCGGCATCACGCTCGACCTGGACTTCCCGCAGGACGCCATCTGGACCATGGATGAAGACCTGATCATCGGGGTGCTGGTCCACGCCATCAACAACGCCATCCGCTACACGGGCGACCGCCTGCGCCTGGCGGTGCGCGTGGACGGCGACTACCTCGAGCTGCGCGTCGAGGACAACGGCGCCGGCTTCCCGCCGTCGCTGCTGGAGGCCGGCGCCAGCGCCATGAACAGCCAGCGCAGCGCCGTCAACTTCCTCAACAACAGCAGCGGCCTCGGTCTCTACTTCTCCAGCGAAGTGGCGAAGATGCACAAGTACCGCCAACGCAGCGGCGCCATCGCGCTGGAAAACGGCGGCACCCTGGGCGGCGGCTGTTTCGTCCTGCGACTGCCATGAGCGTCGAAGCGATTACCGCCGTCGCGGAGGGTGCTGTCGATTGGGCCGAGAAGCGCTACCTGCTGGTCGACGATTTTGTCGGCATCCGCCAGCTGCTGCGCGAATCGCTGCGCAACCTCGGCGCCAAGCATATCGACCAGGCGGCCAGCGGCGGCGAGGCCATGGTGCTGCTGTCGAAGACCCGCTACGACGTGGTGCTGTGCGATTACAACCTCGGCGACGGCAAGAACGGCCAGCAGGTGCTGGAGGAAGCGCGCATCCGCAACCTGATGCTGCCCAGCAGCGTGTGGCTGATGGTCTCCGCCGAAAAAAGCGTGGAGTCGGTGATGGGCGCGGCCGAGCACCAGCCGGACGCCTACATCATCAAGCCGATCACCGAGGGCGTGCTGCTGACGCGCCTGAACCGCGTGTGGAACAAGAAGCAGATCTTCCGCGAAATCGACCAGGCCTTCGCCGACAAGGACTACCTGCGCGCGGCGCGCCTGTGCGACGAGCAGGTGGCCCACAATCCGCTGCACGAAATCGACCTGCTGCGCATGAAGGCCACGCTGCTGCTCAAGAGCGGCGAACCGGAACAGGCGCGCAAGGTGTTCGAACAGGTGCTGGCGGAGCGCGACTACAACTGGGCGCGCTGCGGCCTGGCCAAGATCCTGATGAACAACGGCGAGCTCAATGCGGCGCTGGCGATGTTCCAGGCGGTGATCGCCGACAACCGCTTCTACATCGACGCCTTCGACCAGCTGGCCAAGGCCTTCCAGTTGCAGGGCAAGACCGAGGAAGCCTTCGG
Source organism: Duganella rhizosphaerae (assembly GCF_040364205.1). Classification (NCBI taxonomy): domain Bacteria; kingdom Pseudomonadati; phylum Pseudomonadota; class Betaproteobacteria; order Burkholderiales; family Oxalobacteraceae; genus Duganella; species Duganella rhizosphaerae. The sequence continues at coordinate 2,525 of NZ_BPWK01000016.1, read as the reverse complement.
CGTGCTGGAAAAGGCGGCCAAGCTGTCGCCCAATTCGGTGCCGCGCCAGCGTGCGCTGGGCCAGACCGCGCTCAAGCTGGACAAGATCGCGGTGGCCGAGAAGGCCTTCCGCAAATGCATAGAGATCGGCGAGTACTCGGTGATGAAGACGGTGGACGCCTTCTTCGGCCTGGCGCGCGTGTGCGCGCAGAAGAACGACACCAAGGAAGCCATACGCCTGCTGAACGCGGCGGTGCACCAGTTCGGCGGCGACATGGTCGAGCTGCGCGCCAAGATCACCGAGGGGCTGGTGTATCACGAGACCGGCGACTACCGGCGCGCGCGCAAATCCGGCGACGAGCTGGAAGTGATGCTGGCCGACGAAACCAAGCAGCGGCCGGACACCGAGACTTGTCTCGATATGGCGACGCTGCTGTTCGCGGTCGGCGTCAAGGAAGCGCCGGTGGGGCTGCTGTGCTACGTCACCCGCAACAACCACGACAACCTGCCGCTGCTGGAGGACGTGCAGAAGATCTTCGACAAGGCACGCATGACCGACGAGGGCGTGGAGCTGATCAAGGCCTCGCGCCAGGAAGCGGCGGACATGATGAACAAGGGCGTGCTGCTGTGGAAGACCGGCAAGCTGGTCGAGGCGGTCGAGTGGATGCGGGTGGCGCGCAAGGCGCTGCCGCACAATATGCGCATCCTGTTCAACTCCGCGCAGATCCTGATCTCGCAGTTGCAGCAGACCGGCTATGTGCGCGAGCTGGCCGACGAGGCGATCGAGGTGCTGATGCATGTCGACGCCATCGCACCGGGACAGCAGCGCTTCGCCCAGCTGATGGAGCAGCTGGCGATGCTGGCGCCGATGTCGGGCGTGGTGGCGGCGGCCGCCGCCAGCGAATACGAAGCGGCCAACGGCGCCATACAGGACAAGCATGCGGATGCCCATGAGTGACGGCTGGGCGCAACAACGGGGCCTGCGGCGGCCTTGTTTCCGGGACAGCAAATGATTACACTGAATCGAGGCGCGGCCTGTCCGCGCCTTGATACGCTGTCAATATTGAGGGCAAATAAAGGGCACTAAAATATGCGCGATATCGCAAAAGAAGTTTATACAAAAATGAAAGTCGGCAGCGTGGCCTGGATCCGTCCGGTCGCCGCCAAGGGCGACACCGTGGACAGTTTTCAGACCGCCCACGACAGCGCCAAACAGCTCGAAGAGGAAGGCCTGATCGATATCGAGAAGGTGCAGCGACAGGCCGACGGCCTGATAGACGCCATCCGCATCCAGCGGCTGGCGTAAGCGGCGCGGCGCTCCGTCAGGCCATCAGGACTTGACGGCGGCCGGCTTGGCTTTGGCCGGCGCGCGCTTGCGGGCCGGGGCTTTCTTGGTCGCGGCCGCCGGCGTGCCGGCGCTGCCAGCTGCCGCCGGCTTGGCCTTGGCGGCAGCCGGCGTGGTGGCGGCGGCGAACTTGGCGGCCGTATCGGTGGCGCGCGCCGCGGCCGTGGCCATCATCGATTCGGACGCCATCGCCGTCGACACGGCCTGCTTGAATTGATCTTGCAGCATATTCCACCAGATCGCCGGGTTGGCCATCGGCGCGGGGGCCGGCTTGTCCGACGCCGCCGCTTCCGGCTTGTCTGCCGCCGCCTGGGCGGGGGCTGGAGCCGGCGTTGGCGCCGCGGCCTTTTCTTTGTCCTTGTCCGCCTCGCGGGCGTGGTGGAAGAAGGCCGAGGCGTAAGGGTTGGCGTCGAAGATCGATTTTTGGTCTTTGTTCTGCGGCTGGTTGACCGCCGCCGCCAGGCTGGCGCCGACTGACTTGAGCGTGGCGATGGTGCCGCGCTGCACTTCCAGCGCCTGGATGCTACCGCGCAGCATGCTCATGTTGAGGTTGAGCCAGGTCTCGACGGCTTTCAGGTCGCTGATCTTCTTGTCCAGCTCTTCGACCGACAGCGTCGGTGCGGTCAGGCCGGGCACGCTCATGCTGCCCCACAGGTTTTTGACGAAGTCCAGCGTATCCGTCATTACTGCTGCGCCTGGTATGTGTGGCATTTGCGTATGGGCCATGGAAGTCTCCTGTAGGAATAACGTCCAGCGTAGCAGATAAAGGCGCGTGCTTCAAAAGATTTTGACAACATTTCTGCATGGGCGCGGACTCGGGCCGAACACGTTAAACTAGCGGCATGAGCTTAAGCACCCATCTATTCCAACGCCGCCGCCTGCTGGTTTTATGTGCAGCCACGCTGGCGCTGCATTACCTGGCGATCGATTGGGTGGGCGAGCGCCTCGCGACGCAGTCGCACCGGCCGTCGCCGCTGCCGCAGTCGCTGATGACGGCTCAATTGCGCCTGTCGCTGCCCAAGCATGTGGAAACGCCGCCCGCGGCCGAGGTCCAGCCTTTGCCGCCGGCCGCCAAGCCGGCCCGCAAGCGCAAGCCGGCGCCCGAACCTGCGCCGGAACCGGCGCCGCCGCCGGCCGTGGCGGTGGCCGACACTGCGCCGGCCGCCGAGGCGCCGGCGGCCGACAGCGGCACGAGCAGCAG
>NZ_BPWK01000015.1:0-202757 GCF_040364205.1 Duganella rhizosphaerae | reverse complement strand
GCGGCAGCCTTGGCGGCAGCGTCGGCGGCGGCCTTGGCGGCGGCGTCGGCAGCGGCCTTGGCGGCAGCGTCGGCCACGGCCTTGGCGGCGGCGTCTGCGGCAGCCTTGGCGTCAGCGATGGCCTTGGCGGCGGCTTCGGCGGCGGCGGCGGCCGCACTGCCGGAGTCGATGCTCGGCACGGTACCGCTGCCCAGCGTGACCGACGAGGCGCTCACCGAGCCGTATGGCGCAGCCAGCACCACCTGCGCGCCGTTGCTGTTGATCGTGGTGGCGCTGCCGACGGTGATATTACCGTTGGTGGCGACCGCCGAGATGCTGCCGCTCGGCGAGGTCACGTTCAGCACGCCGCCCAGCACGATGTTATTGGTCGCTACCATGTTGATCGAGTTGGCCGCGTTCAGTTGCGATCCGCCCTGCAACGTGATGTCGGTGCTGGCCGACAGCGCGATGTCGTTGCCGATCAGCGTGTCGCTGATGGTGATCGGGCTGTGCGCGGTGATCGACACCCCGCCGTTGTAGGCGTGTACGGTGCCGCCGGTGTGGATGCCGCCGTGGTTGTCGATGACGATGTTGCCGTTGCTGGTGGTCAGCGCGCCCAACGCCAGCTCGCCGCTGTTGACGGTGTTGTTGAGCAGGATGTTGCCGCTGCTGTTGTAGGCGGTGAAGGCGCCCACATGGTTGCCGCTGTTGGTCAGCGTGATGCCGGCGGTGGCGTTGGCATGCAGGCTGTCGGTGGTCAGCGGGCCGGTCTGGGTGATCGACCCGCCGCTCTCGCCCGCGCTCAGCGTGATGCCGCTCTGCGCCCTGACATTGCCGATCGAGATATTGCCGTAGCCGTAGACGTTGAGCGAGCCGCTCATGTCGATGCTGCCGTTGGTTTGCGTCAGGGTGTAGGCGGTCAGCGTGGCGGCGCTGTTGGTGCCGCTCAGCACGCCACTGGTCAGCGTCAGGTTGTTGACCGTGGTGGCGCCGTTCAGCACCAGGCTGCCGCCGTTGAGGTTGAGCGTTGCGCCGCTCAGGCTGGCGGTGCCGCCGACCGTCAGCGTGCCGCCGGCCACCGCCAGCTGGCTGCCGCTGCCGACGGTGAGCTGGTTCAGCGTGGTGCTGCCGCTGGCGCCGGCGGTGGCGTCGTAGGTGATGGTGCCGGCGCTGCTGCCGATGGTGGCGGCCAGCACGTTGGCGCCGTCCGGCGCGACGCCGTCGGCCCAGTTGCCGGCGGCGCTCCAAAAACCGCCGCCGCTGCCGGTCCAGGTCGACAATGGACGCGCGGTGATCGTGCCATGGACGCCACTGCTGCTGCTGATCATGTAATTGCCGGCGTCGGTGCCGCTCAGGCTGAGCGTACCGCCGCTGGCGGTGACGGTTTTGTTGGCGCCGACGTTCTTGTCGGCATAGTTGAGGCTGGCGCCTTCGCTGACGAACAGCGATACCGAGTCGAGCGGACCTTCCGGAATGCCCAGCACGCCAGTAAGCGTGACGCCCTCCAGCGTGGCGCCGGTGCTGTTGTTGTACTGGCGGCTGGCCAGGGTCGCCGTCAGCGTGGCCTTGGTGATGTCGGCGGTCAGCCCGGTCGGCAGACCGGTCACCACGTAGTTGCCGGCGTCGGCGCCGCCCAGCGTGAAGCCGGTGGCCGTCACGCTCTTGCCGGTGCCGACGTTGCGGTTGTCGAACGTGCCTTGGCCAGAGACCAGAGTCACGGCGTCGCTGCCGAACTTGCCGCTCAGTGAGCCGTTGGCGACGTTCAGGGTCGCCAACGTGCCGTACTGGCTGGCCGCCGGGTTCCAATCCATGTTGTACACGCGGCTGTTGGCCGTGACGTTGCTGACGGTCAGCGACGCCGGCGAAATTTCGGTGACCACATTGGTCGGCACGCTCAGCTGGTAGTCGATGGCCTGGTCGCCGCTCAGGGCGAAGCTCCCCAGTCCGATGGTCACCGGGCGGTTCGCACCGGCGGCCTTGTTCACGAGCGTGGCGGTGCCGGTACCGGTCAGCATCACACTGTCGCCCTCAATCGCGGACACCGACCCGCCGATGAGCGTGAGGTTGTGGACATCGCCGTCGTAGGTGCGGCCGGGAACGCTCAGGCCGCTGATGGTCAGGCTGGCCTTGTTGATGGTGCCGGTGCCGGTGACGGTGCCGCCCTCGTTCAGGTCCAGCACGTAGTTGCCGTGCGAGTTGTTGGTCAGCGTCGGGCTGGTGACGGTGAGGGTCTTGCCGCTGCCGGCGGTGGCGTTGGCAAAGTTGAAGCTGCCGCTGAAGCCGAGCGTGTCGCCGCTCACCTTGTTGCCGAGCGTGACGGTGTAGCTGCCGTCGGAGGTGCCCTGCACCAGGCTGGACTGGCGGTCGTAGGTCTTGCTGGCGTTGCTGATCGTGGCGGTGACGTGGCGCTGATTGATGACCAGCGTCGGCGTGGCGTCGAAGGCGATGTCGTACTTGGTCGAATACAGACCGCCGAGGTTGTAGGTGCCGTGATTGACGGCGCCATCGTAGCCCAGCGTGCCATTGACGTCGGCGTGGGTATAGGCCTGGCCGAAGGTGACGCTGTTGCCGTCGTAGTCCTTGGTGGTGCCGCTGCCGGTCACATGCACGGACAACGGCGTCAGGAAGCCCCGCAGCAGCGGGTTCGTGTGGCCTTCGTAAATGCGCCACGCCGACGAATTGTTGTTGACGTCGAAACCGCTGAAGCTGGCCTGCTGCTTCATCTGCGTCGCGTTCAGGCCGACCGCGCCGGCGCTGTCGGGGGTAGCGCCGCTGGTCAGGAAGAAGCCACCCGTCACCGCGCCGCCGCTGGCGCCGTCGCCGACCAGCGCGTCAACCACGACGCTGGTATTGGACTTGACGTCGCCGCTGCTGTACGCGGCGTTGATGGTCCCGTACATGCCGTTGCCGCCCAGCAGGCCGCCGGTGCTGCCGGTGCTGTCGGTCGTCTTGCCGGTCACATTGCCCTGCACGTAGGAGTTGCTGATGGCGCCGTTGGAGTAGCCCGCCAGTCCGCCGACGTGCGAACCCGTGCCGATCACGTTGGACTCGATCGCCACGCCGCTGACGTGGCCGCCTATGCCGATGGAGCCCACCAGCGCGCCGGTGTAGCCGTTGCCTTCGACCGTGGCGCCGCTCAACTTGACGTTCTGTATCGTGCCCGTGCCCAACATCGTGAACAGACCGGTGCGGTTGCCAGCGTTTTTGATGTAGAGGCCGCTGATCGTTTTGTAGCCGCCGTCGAACGTGCCGTTGTAGGCAGTTTCGAGGCCGCCGATCGGCTTGAAACCGGCGTAGTTGCTGCCGGTGGAGTGATTCCAGTGGGCCGTCTGGCTGGCGTCGATATCGCTGTCGAGCACGTAGGAATAGCCGGTCGACAACGACCCGATTCCTTGCAGGCCGTAGACATCGGCCAGGTGGAAAGGTGTGCTGCTGCCGCCGTCGCCGCTGACGGCGCGCAGGAAGCTGCCGCCGCTGATACGGAAATCGGTGGCGCAGAAGGTCGGCAGGGTGCCGACCTGCGACCAGGCGCCGGCCGTCAGGTTGAAGATACCGTTGACGTTCACGCTGTCGGTGGCGGAGATGGTGGTGCCCGCGTTCAGCGCCAGGCCGCCTGTGCTGACCGCCGCTTGCAGCGCGATGCTGCCGGTGGCCGTCAGGCTCAGGCTGTTAGTGCGTGTCAGCGCCCCGCTGACAACGATGTCGCCGGCCGCAGCAGCCTTGTTATTACTGATGGTCAGCGAACTGCCGCTGACGCCGGCCAGGTCGGCGCTGCTCAGCACCAGCGTGTTGGCGGGATCGCCAGAGGCGCCGATGTCGATGGCGTTGGTCGATCCCAGACTGACCGAAGGGCTGTTGAGCGTACCGTTGGCCAGCGTCATCTTGCCGGAGTAGAGGTTGATGTCGGAACTGGAGGTGATGCTGCCGGCATTGGTGATGCGGTAAGCGCCGTTTGAACGGGTAATCAGGCTGATCGCGCCGCTGCCGTTGACAGCCGCGCCAGCGCCGACGCTGATGTTGCCGCCCTGGCTGTACAACGTAAAACTGCCTGCATTCTGGCCGCCGCTCAGGTCCAGATTACCCACCACGGACAGGTTGCCGGTACCGCTGCCGCCGGAGTTGCCGCTGGCCTGCTCGCCGATGCTCAGCCAGCCGTTGGCCGGCAGGTGCACGCCGGCCAGTTCGGCCTGGCTCAGGCCCAGCACGCCGGTGCCGTCGGTGGCGCCGACGCCGACCTGAATGGCGGTGGCATCGGATTTGGGTGTCAGCCGCACGCCGTGCTGCGTGGCGGTGGTCATGGTGCCGCCGAGCGCCATATTATCGGACTGCATGACGATGTTGCCGGCGGTGGCAGACAGCGCCACGCCGTTGTCGAGCGAAATCTGGCCGTTGGCCTTGGTCGAGGTCAGCGTCATATTGCCGGCGCTGGTCATCGCGCCGCCCACCGCGATGCTATCGGCCTGCACGCCGATGCTGCCGGCGCTGGAGGACAGCGAGGCGCCGTTGTTGATCGTCACCTGGCCATTCGCCTTGGTCGAGCTCAGTGCGAGGTTGCCTGCGCTGGTGACGGCGCCACTGACCACGAGGTCGCTGTTGCTGGTGGTGGCCGTCAGCGTGCCGCCGGCGCTGCTGGCGCCGAGATTGACGCTGCTCCCCGTCAGCAGGACATTGCCGTTGGTCGCTTGCAGCGATGCGGCGCCGCCGATGGCGTTGCCGGTGTTGTCGAGCGTGATGTCGGTGACCGCCAACGCACTGAGGTTGTGCAGCGTGAGCGCGGAGATCGGTTCGGTGACCTGGGTGATGTTACGGCCCGACGTCAGCACCAGGTCGCTGTTGCCGCCGGTGATGGGGGCCTTCAGGTAGATGTCGCGATCGGCGGTCAGCGTCAGGGTCCGGCCCGAGGGCAACAGCACTTCGCTCAGCACCGAGATATCGCCGCCGCTGCTGTTGCCGTTCACGTTACCGGTGCTGACCGTCACGTTGTTGGCCAGCAGCGCCGTATGCAGCGTATTAGTCAACAGCAGCGAATCCTGCACGCTGCCCGACTCCAGGAAAGTCCCGCCGCCGGAGATCAGATTGGCGTTGCCTATCGAATTAGGCACGCCGTACGTGCTGGTGCTGTCGGCGATGTAGACGTCGCTCGGATCGAGCAGCAGCTTGCCGGTCGCGCCCTTGGGCGCGCGGGTGTCGACCGCGCCCCGCATGTCGAGGTAGTGGCCGGAGGTTTCGACGAAGCCGCCGTTGCCGCCGGCCGCGCCGCCGCGCGCGGAAATGCCGCCGAACATCTGCGTGGCCTGGTCGCTCCAGACGATCACCTTGCCGCCATTGCCGTGGTCCGTGGCGTCGGCCTTGATCACGCTGTCCTTGCCCACATACGCTTGCTGGGCGTTCTGCACCGCCGAGTTCTTGCCCTGGTAGTCGCCGCCGACCAGCACCGTGCCGCCGCCGGCCGCGCCGCTGGCGTCGACCACGGCGTTGCCGGTCAGGCCGACCAACGGGCCCAGCAGTTGAATCTCGCCGCCGGTGTTCAGGTTGCCGCCGATGGCGGTGGTGCTGCTGCCCGCCTCCACCAGCGTGGTGCCGCTCGATTTCAGGATGATCTGGCCGTTGGCGCCGCGCACCGCGCTGTTGGCGTTGATGCCGCCGCGCTGGCTGACCAGCGCGCCATACACGCCGACCCGTCCGCCCTGCGCCACGATCTGCCCCAGGTTCAGCGCCTGGTCGGCAGGCGCCGACACCACCACCTGCACATTCGGATCCCTGGAATCGAACAGCTGCACGCTGCGCCCCGCCGCCAGCACCACGTCGCCGTTGGGCGCCGAGATCACGCCGCTGTTTTCCACCGCCGGCGCGACCAGGAAGATCTGGCCGCCGGACGGCGTGGTGATCGTGCCGGCGTTGCTGACCTTGCCCGCCGCGGCGTCGCCGCTGAAGTTGTTTTTGCCGGCCAGGAAGTCGGCGTTCGAGATCGCCAGGCTGGAGGCCACCAGGCCGTTCACATCCACCCGCGAGCCGGCGCCGAAGATCACGCCGTTCGGATTGATCAGGAACACCTTGCCGTTCGACTGCAGCGAGCCGAGGATCTGGGTCGGGCTCTGGCCGGTGATGCGGTTCAGCACCTTGCTGTCCGCGCTCTGCTGGATGAAGCGGGTGATCTCGTCCGACGCCACCGAAAAACTCTGCCAGTTGATGATGGTGTTGGGCGTGTTGGTGATCGAATAGGTCTTGCCCTGGAGGTTGAAGCTGGCCTGCCCCGCCACCACGGTAGGGCTGACCGGCGCCGCCTGGGCGCCGGTGTAACAGGCGGCCACCAGCACGGCGATCAGTTTGCGGCGCAGCGGCGCGGTCTGTGCGCGGCGTTGTGGGGAGCGGCTGGTCTCGGCTTTCATAAGGGCATCCTCTATCCGGTGTGGATCTGGGCCCGCGCGCCCCGGTGCGCCGCGAGTCGGTTACTTAGAATTGTTGGTGGTCCGAAGGGCTTAAAACATTTGAAAAAAGCATAGCCACCAGGAAACTAATATTCCTCTCAGTGTAGCCTTCTTTGCTCAGGCCGCCACTTTTTTTCCTGTCTGGAGTGGCGTTTTTTTCCGCCGCCTGTGGCTAGAGTGCGCTTTCTTGTCTCGCCTTCATCATTGAGCTTTTTTTACTATTTGGTTTCAAACGTGGTGACGCCGTCCCAGTCCACGCCGGGAGGATGAGCTCGATAGTATGCGATGCGCTCAGTATATAAGGAATACAGGCTGCGGTCCGGCAATAATGTCTTCAATTCAACAATTATCTCCATTGCTTGATCCCACTGTTGCGCGCGCACGGCAGCGAGCGCCGAATGCCAGCGCTCCAGCTCGCTGCGGGTGGCCGGATCGAGATCTTTTTCCAGAGCTATCGGTTCGAAAATCGCCACCGGCTCGTTCTTGCCCTTGACCCGCACCAGGTCCAGCTCGCGGTAGGCGTATTCCGGCGCGGCGGCGCGGGTGGCCTCGCCGACCGTGATGCCGACCCCGTACACCTTGGTGATGCCCTCCAGCCGCGAGCCCAGGTTCACGGCGTCGCCCATGACGGTGTAGGCGCGGCGGATTTTCGAGCCCATGTCGCCCACGTGCATCAGGCCGGAATTGAGGCCGATGCCGATCTTCAACGGCGGCCAGCCGCGCGCGATGAACTCGTCGTTGAGACGGTGGGCGGAAGCCTGCATCAGCAGCGAGGTGGCGACCGCGCGGCTGGCGTGGTCGGCGAACGCCACCGGCGCGCCCCAGAAGGCCATGACGGCGTCGCCGATGTACTTGTCCAGCGTGCCGCGGTGGCTGTCGCGGATGTCTTCCGACATCGCCGTCAGGTACAGGTTGATGTATTCGCGCAGCTGCTTGGGCGTCAGCCCTTCGGAGATGGTGGTGAAGCCGCGCACGTCGACGAACAGCACGGTCAGCTCGCGGCTTTCGCCGTCCATATTGTATTTTTCGGGATCGTCGGCCATCTCGGCCACCAGCTCGGGCGCCACGTACTCGCCGAAGCGCGACACCAGCGCCTGCCCCTTCCTGACCTCGAAGAAATAGCCCCAGGCCACGTTGAGCACGAACACGGCGGCGACCACGATCAGCTGCATCGCCAGGTTGTAGATCAGGTCGAGCGAGGCGTATTCGTAGTAGTTCAGGCCGAAGCTGGCAGCCAGCACCAGCACGCCGAGCAGGATGGAGCGCAGCGGCGACAGCGCGGCCAGCGCAAAACTCAGCACCAGGCCGATCGCCAGGATCTGCCCGGCCTCGAGCGCAAACGCATAGTAGGGACGCGACTTGAAACGGTTGTCGAGGATGGACTTGATGATGTTGGCGTGGATTTCCACCCCCGGGTACTCTGCCTTGACCGGCGTCGCGCGCAAGTCGACCAGGCCGGGCGCGGTGGTGCCGATCAGCACGGCCGTGCCCTTCAGCAGCGCAAGCGGCGCGCGTCCGGTCAGCACGTCGGCCGCCGACACATAGCGGAAGGCGCCGCCGGCCGGGCCGCCGGTACCGCGGAACTGCACCACCGTGGTCATCGCCTCGCCGACCGGGATCACGCGCTGCTTGCGCTCCGGCAGCAGGATGGTCAGGGCGTCGTAGCCGCCGCTGTCGAGCTGGTTCTGCGACAGCTGGTCCACCGACTCCGTCAGCAGCGGCTTGATCGCCAGCGCGCCCAGGTACAGGCCGGCGGTGGCCACCGACAGCGAGGGATAGTATTTGTCGCCGACCTGCTGGATCAGGTAGGCCGAGCGGACGATGCCGTCCGGGTCGGTGGAGACGGAAAAACTGCCGCCGCCGGCCGCCGCCCGCTGCAGCACCGGCACGTTGGCTTCGTAGCCGGGGGCGTTGTAGGCGGTCAGTTCGCGGCCGTTCAAGTCCTGCTCGCTGAACAGCGGCTTGGGCAGCTCGCCCTTGACCTGGTCCGGCGACAGGTTGAAGCCCAGGATCACCGGCTGCCCGGCCAGCGCGGCGGCGAACAGGCCGTCGTAGTCCAGCGCGGGCTTGAGCTCGGCCAGTTTCTGCCTGAGCGCCGGCACGTCGCTCAACTCCTTGTTGGACAGTTTCTCCAGCACGCCGTAGCCGGAACTGGTGTCCGGCTCGGGGAAGGAAATATCGTAGCCGACCGCCTTGACCTGATAGTGGCCGGTCAGCTGCGAGATCAGCCGGGCCTGGATGTTGCGGCTCCACGGGAAGCGGCCGAACTCGGTCAGCGCCTTGCCGTCGATGTCGACGATGACGATGCGCGGATCGAGCGCGGGCGCCTCCAGCTTCATGCGTTCGCCGGCCAGCAGGTTGTCGAAGCGGGCCACGGCCTCGCTCTCCCAGATGTTGAGCGTGTACAGCACGCCGGCCGTCGTGATGAGCACGCCCAGCAGCCAGCGCGGGCCGTACTTCAACAGGGTCTTGGTCCACTTGGCGGGGATCAGGCGCACGCGCGCTCCTTCCGGGGGTTAGGACGTCAGGGCGTTAGGGCGTATATCCGGGGATCTTGGCTTCGTCGATGTCGTCGATCTGTTTTTCGTCCATGTTCTTCTGGGCGAACACCAGATAGATCTTGCTGCGGATGAAGATGTCGAACAGGTCGGGGTCGATGTGGCCGTTGAGCGAGAAGTTGCCGAGGATGCGCAGCGACTCCGACAGCATCTTGCCTTTTTTGTAAGGCCGGTCCTTGGCGGTCAGCGCTTCGAAGATGTCGGCGATCGCCATCACCCGCGCCTGGATCGACATCTGCTCCTTGGTCAGCCCGCGCGGATAGCCCTTGCCGTCCATGCGCTCGTGGTGGCCGCCGGCGTATTCCGGCACGTTCTTCAGGTGCTTGGGCCACGGCAGCGCCTCCAGCATGCGGATCGACATCGAGATGTGGTTGTTGATGACCTTGCGCTCGGCGTCGGTCAGCGTGCCGAACTTGATGGTCAGGTTCATCAGCTCGTCGGCGTTGAAGAACTCCTGCTCGACGCCGTCCACGCCGACCCAGCGGCGCTGGCCGATCTGGCGCACGCGCTCCTGGTCTTCCGCCCTCATGCCCTCGCCGCCGATGTTGGCGACGCGGATGAAGTCGCGCTCCTCGCGCAGCGCGGCCTGCAGCTGCGCCAGTTCGGCATCGATGGCGCCGTGGTCGCCGCCGGCCAGCTTGCGCCGCAGCGCATCGATCTCGGCGTCGCGCAGCAGCACTTCGAAGCGGGTGTCGATGACGGCGATGCGGTCGAAGATGGTTTCCAGCTTGGTGGCCTTGTCGACCACGTGCACCGGCGTGGTGATCTTGCCGCAGTCGTGCAGCAGGCCGGCCAGCCACAGTTCCTTGCGGTCCTGCTCGGTCATGCGGAAATCGGCCATCGGGCCGGTTTCGGTGCTGTGCACGGCTTCGGCCAGCATCATCGTCAGTTCCGGCACGAACTGGCAATGGCGGCCGGTGTACGGCGATTTTTCATCGATGCCGATGTTGATCAGGTTGACCAGCGATTCCAGCAGCTCTTCCAGCTGGGCGATCAGGCGCTGGTGGGTCAGCGCCACGGCGGCCTGCGCCGCCAGCGCCTCGATGAAGCGCTGGTCGGTCTGGCTGAAGGCGCGGATGGCGCCGGTGTCGCTGTCCTTGGCGTTGATCAGTTGCAGCACGCCGACCAGTTCGCCCTCGTGGTCGCTCATCGGCACGGTCAGGAACGATTGCGAATGGTATTGGCGCAGCTGGTCGAACTTGACCATGCCGGAAAAATTGAACACATCCGCCTTGTAGACGTCCTCGATGTTGACCGACAGGCCGAAGTGCGCCGCGTAGGCCGCCACCGAGGCCAGGTTTTTTTCGCCGTTCTCGTCGAACAGGGGCACGCCGGGCGCGGAAATCGGCTCGCCATTGATGCCGCCTTGATGTGTCTTAAGGGTATCGTTGATCAGTATGGTGAAATCGAGGAAGCGTTTGTCTTCGCTGGGACGGTACAGGGTGCCGCCGTCGGCGTTGGTCATGCTTTTCGCAACGATCAGGATACGCTCCAACAAGGTATCGGTATCGTGGCTGCTGCCCAGCTGGACGCTCAGTTCCGTCAGCTGGTCGAGCCGCTGTGAGATCTGCGTTTGATTCAACTCTTGCATGGTTGTTTTTTCAATACCTGTAGTATGGGCTTGCGCTAGCCGCCAGACGCTCAGGCGCACTTTCGAAGTGTATCTCTAGCACAAGCTGTTGTACACCGGCAAATGCTCCACGACACAAATTAGCGCAGGCAGTGTCGGGTTTTTCCCTGTTGCCGAAAAAAAAAGCTATCATCGATCGCAGTATTAAGCATAAAAAACTAGGGATTTCGTATGAAATTTATTTTTTGGGGGGTGCGCGGCTCCATTCCCTCCCCCGGCCCGCGCACCGCGCGCTATGGCGGCAACACCACCTGCATCGAAGTGCGCACCGACGACGACACCCTGATCGTCATCGATGGCGGCACCGGCATCTTTTCGCTGGCCCAATCCCTGTTGCAAAACAAAAGAACGCCGGTCCACGCCAACATCTTCATCACCCACAGCCACTGGGACCACATCCACGGCCTGCCCTTCTTCACGCCGCTGTTCGTGCGCGACAGCCGCGTGCGGCTGCACGGCGTGACCGACCCGGTGACCGGCAACGGCATCGAGCACGTGATGGGCGTGCAGTTGCAAAACAGCTATTTCCCGGTCAGCGAAACGCAGATGGACGCCACCATCGAATACCAGACCCTGACCATCGGCGAAGCGATCCGGGTCGGCGACGCCACCGTGCACAACGTGGTGATGAACCACCCGGTGACCGACCTCGGCTACCGTATCGAGTGCAACGGCAAGTCGGTGTTCTTCACCGGCGACCACGAGCCGCACTACAACATCCATCCGGCCGACCACCCGGAGCACGACGCCTACCAGCAATGGATGGCCGAGCGCAACGCCGCCATCGACGCCACGGTGCGGGGGGTCGACGCGCTGATCGTCGATTGCTCCTACACCCGCGAGGAATATCCGGCCAAGCAGGGCTGGGGCCACGGCACCTTCGATTCCGCCTTTTCCATGGCGCTGCGCACCGGCGCCAAAGCGCTATACTGCACCCATCATGAACCGACCCGCAGCGACGACGAACTCGAAGCCGTGTTCGCCGACGTGATGGCGCGCCACGCGCCGCTGCTGGGCGACCTGAAGGTCTTCCTCGCTTATGAAGGCATGGAAGTGTTACTGACCTAGCGAAAGCGATCATGAACGACGCCGGCACCCCCAGTCCACACCACAGCGATGTCGACCTGCGGCTGGCGTTTTTCCAAAAGCTGCAAACGGTCACCACCAAAATCCACGCCACCAGCAACCTGGACGAGATCATGCTCGACCTGGGCATGGAGTTCTGCGACCTGTTCAACTGCGACCGCTTCACGCTGTACGCGATGGACCATGAAAAAGACTACATCGTCTCCAAGGTCAAGACCGGGCTGACCTCGTTCCGCGACCTCAAGCTGGCGGTGACGCCGGCCTCGATCGCCGGCTACGTCGCGCTGACCCGCAGGACCATCAACCTCGCCGACGTCTACGACCAGGCCGAGCTGGCGCGCTACTCGCCGGAGCTGCGCTTCCAGCAGGGCGTGGACCAGCGCACCGGCTACCGCACCAAGCAGATGCTGGTGGCGCCGCTGATCGCGGTGCAGTCGCGCGAGCTGCTCGGCGTGGTCCAGTTCATCAACAACCGCAACCGCGCGCCCTTCTCTTCCATTGCCGAGGACGGCGTCAAGGAGCTGTGCGAGACGCTGTCGGTGGCCTTCAGCCAGCGCATGAAGCCGCCGCAAATGGTACGCACCAAATATGACGGCCTGGTGACGGACGCGGTGCTGTCGGCGCCCGAGCTGGAGCTGGCCACGCGCTCGGCCCGCAAGAAGGACCACGACATCGAGGATGTGCTGATCGACGAATTCCAGGTCAAGCTGGCGGCCATCGGCGCCTCGCTGGAGCGCCACTTCGGCGTGCCGTACGAGCACTTCAGGGCGGACCGCATCAAGCCGGTCGAACTGCTGCGCAACCTGAAGCGCCAGTACATCGAGGAATCCGGCTGGATGCCGCTGGAGGACGGCAAGGACGGCATGCTGGTGGTGGCGCTGGATCCGGAGCGGGTGGCCCACACCCACATCGTCAACCAGATCTTCCCCAAGGCCAAGCCGGTGTTCCGCGTGACCAGCAACCGCGAGTTCCGCATGATGATCGAGCACTTCTTCGGCGCCGCCGGCGACAGCGGCAGCGTCGGCGAACTGCTGTCGGGCATGGACGACGATGACGGCGATGGCGACGGCGGCTCGGCCGAAGTGTCGGAAGCGGTCGAGAACGAGCTGGTCAAGCTGCTCAACAAGATCATCGTCGACGCCTACCGCCAGGGCGTGTCGGACATCCACATCGAACCGCTGCCCGGCAAGGGCAAGACCGGCATCCGTTTCCGCAAGGACGGCACGCTGGTGCCCTACATCGAGATCCCGGCGTCCTACCGCAGCGCGCTGGTGGCGCGGGTCAAGATCATGTGCGACCTCGACATCTCCGAGCGCCGCAAGCCGCAGGACGGCAAGATCAAGTTCAAGAAATACGGCCCGCTGGACATCGAGCTGCGGGTGGCGACCATCCCCTCGGCCGGCGGCGTCGAGGACATCGTCATGCGCATCCTGGCGGCCGGCGAGCCGATCCCGCTCGACAAGCTGGGCGTGCTGCCGTTCAACCTGGAGCGCCTGCGCGCCACCATCGAGAAACCGTATGGCCTGTTTTTCGTCTGCGGCCCGACCGGCTCCGGCAAGACCACCACGCTGCACTCGGTGCTGAACTACCTGAACACGCCGGACACCAAGATCTGGACCGCCGAGGATCCGGTCGAGATCACGCAGAAAGGCCTGCGCCAGGTGCAGGTCAACCGCAAGGCCGGGCTGGACTTCGCCACCGTGATGCGGGCCTTCCTGCGCGCCGACCCGGACATCATCATGGTCGGCGAAATGCGCGACAAGGAAACCGTCGGCATGGGCATCGAGGCTTCGCTGACCGGCCACCTGGTGTTCGCCACGCTGCACACCAACAGCGCGCCGGAATCGATCGTGCGGCTGCTGGACATGGGCATGGACCCGTTCAACTTCGCCGACGCGCTGCTGGGCATCCTGGCGCAGCGGCTGGCCAAGCGCCTGTGCGGCAACTGCAAGCAGGCCTACCAGCCGACCGAGGCCGAACTCGATCTGCTGCTGACGGAATTCTGCGAGGAACTGCTCAGCACCGAGAGCTTCATCAAGGACCGCGCCGCCGGCCGCGCCGCCGTGCTGGCCGGCTGGCGCCAGCGCTACGCCAAGGACGGCAAGTTCACGCTGTACCGCGCAATCGGCTGCGACGAGTGCAACAAGGGCTACAAGGGCCGGGTCGGCCTGCACGAGCTGATGACAGGCAGCGACAAGGTCAAGAAGCTGCTACAGGAGCACGCCCGCGTCGCTCAGCTGCTGGCGGCCGCGCTGGAAGACGGCATGCTGACGCTGAAGATGGACGGCATCGAGAAAGTCTTGCTGGGCATCACCGACATCAAGATGGTGCGGGCGGTCTGCATCAAGTAGGCGCGCTTGCCGTGGCGCGGCGTGGCGCGGCGCTCGGCCAGCGCGCGCAGGCGCGCCACGCCGGCCTTCAGGTTGAAGGAGCGGCCGGCCAGCAAGGCGTCGACCAGCTGCGTCGACATCGCCAGCGCCGACCCGGCGGCGACCTTGGCCCTGGCCGAGTACGGCAGCACCAGGCGGTAACGGCCGCGCATGCGCGGCACCACGCCGACAAAGCCCAGCGTCACTTCATTGAACGCCAGCCGGCGCAACTCCATCGCCACTTGCTGCACCAGCTGCACCAGTTGCGGCACCTCGTCGCAGCGCATGCCCACCAGGCCGCGCTGGCGGCGCAGGCCGGGCAAGGCCAGCTGCAGACGCCGCTCGAGCGCGCGCATGGCGGCCGGGGTCGGCGGGTCGCGGTCCAGTTCGAGGATGCCCAGCAGGCAGGGCTGGGTGCTGTAGCGGTTATCGCCGGGCAAATAACGTTGATCGGTAATTCTCATGGTCTGTCTTCTTTAAAAATACAGACAATATTGTGACCAGGCTCGCGGCCGCACGGAAGCAGTGCACGGGCCTTGCGCTTGTAAGACAGCGCCGACAGCTAACGTGCGCTTAAGCGGCCCGTGTTAAACCGTCACGGCAGCTGCTTCTCAAAGCAGACGGCCAGCGGGTTGCCGATGTATTTGCCGTAGTTGGCGATGCGGCGGTAGCCGCGCGCTTCGTAGAAGTCGACGGCGCGGCGGTTCACCAGGCGCGTCTCCAGCCACAGCGCCTGGTAGCCCAGGGACACGGCCTCGTCCTCCAGGAAGCGCAGCACCGCGCTGCCGACGCCGCTGGTGCCGTGGCGCGCGTACATGCGCTTGATCTCGGCCACGCCCGGCTCCAGCGGCCGCAGCGCGCCGCAGCCCAGCGCCTGGCCGGTGCCGTCGCGCGCCACCACGAAGCAGCCCGCCGGGCCGCAGACGTCGTCGATGTCGAAGGAGGAGCGGCCGCTGTCGCCGGTGATCGATTCCAGCGCGGTCGACAATTCCTCCATCAACAGCAGGGAGTCGCGGGCGGTGGGATCTTCGGTCTGGAGTTGGATGTCGGTGTTCATAGTGGGCAAATTATTGCACAGTACAGATCACCAGTTCCGGATCGGCGTTGATGCGCACCGGAATCCGGCTGCACCCCACGCCGCGACTGACGATCAGCTCGCCATTGCCGGCCACCGGGAAGCGTCCATAATGATAGGGACGCGACAGCGGACCGTCCGGCAGCACCAGCGGCGTGCCGTCGCGCAGCGCGATCTGGCCGCCGTGCGTGTGGCCGGCGAAGGCGACGTCGTAGCGCTGGCCGGTCAGCTTCAGCAGGCCGTCCGGCGCGTGCATCAGCAGCACGCGCACGGCGGCGTCGGCCACGCCGGCAAAGGTGGCGGCGCCGTCGGGCTCGCCGGTCCAGGGATCGTCCATGCCGCAGATCGCGACATTGCCGAACGGCGCGGGCAAGGCTTGCGCGCGGTTGACCAGCATCTGCACCCCGGCCGCCTCGAAGCGGCGGCAGATCTCGCCGTCGTCGGTGGACAGGTCGTGGTTGCCCAGCACGGCAAACTTGCCCAGCGGCGGACGGCAGGCCGCCAACGGCGGGCTCAGCACGGCGACATTGGCCGCCGGGCCGGACACGTAGTCGCCGCCCATCAGCAGCACGTCCGGCTGTTCGGCGGCGATGCTGGCGAACAGATCGTGGAAGATGCCGGCGTGGGTCGGCGGGCCGGCGTGGAAATCGGAGGCAAACGCGATCTTGAGCGGGCGCGGCAGGCGCTGGCCATGCGCCAGCGTGATCGTGTGGCGGGTCACGCCGAGCCGGCCGTGCAGGCGGCTGTGGTAGCTCAGCGCGCTCACCACGCCCCCCATCAGGACGACATTCAACAGCGCCTCCAACCTGCTCCGGTGCGGTGAAAAATGCTTGCTGCGGGGAACTTTCATGGGAAGGCGATCAGACGGGTAAAGAGGCGGCATGATAGCCTATTTGGAACGCCTCGGGCCGGCGGGGAGCGGATTACAGGCTGCGGCTGGCGCGCTGCGCCGAACAGCGCAGCGCCGCGTTCAGCGCTTCGGTGAACTGGTCCAGGTTCAGCGGCTTGGTCAGGTAGCACATGAAGCCTTCCTGCCGGCTGCGCGCGACATCGTGCGACATCGCATTGGCCGACAAGGCGATCACCGGAATGTCGCGCGTGGCCGGATCGGCGCCCAGCAGCTTCATCGCTTCGCTGCCGCTCATGCCGGGCAGGTTGATGTCCATCAGGATCACGTCCGGCCGCTGCTCGCGCGCCAGCCGCAGGCCGGTGGTCGCTTCGGTGGCGCTCAATAGCTTGAGGTCGCCGCGCAAGCCGATCAATTCCCGCACCAGCAACAAGTTGGCCGGATTGTCCTCCACATACAGCAGGGTGCGCTGCCCGGCCCCGGCGACGGCCGGCAAGTCCACCGGCATGATCTGGCTGAAGCCGGTGTCCACGCGCAGAGCCGCGGCCGCCTTCAGCTCGATCCAGAACACGCTGCCGACGCCGACGGTGCTGCTCACGCCGATGGTGCCGCCCATCATTTCCACCAGGCGCCGGGTCATCACCAGGCCGATGCCGGTGCCCTCCTCGCCCGACGCTTCGCGCCCGAGCCGGTTGAACGGCTGGAACAGCTGCGCAAGCTGGGCCGGCGTGAGGCCCTCGCCGCCGTCCTGGATCGCGATCCGGGTGCGCTCGGGCGACAGGGCGATGCAGGTCACGCTGACCAGCCCGCCCTTGCGGTTGTACTTGACCGCGTTGCTCAGCAGGTTGAGCAGCACCTGCTTGAGGCGCGTGTGGTCGGCCTGCACATACATGCCGGGGTCGAGCACGAAGCGCAGGCGCAGGTCGCGCTTGTCGGCCAGCGGCGCTATCATCTGCTGGCAGCTGGTCATGATCTCGTCCAGCTCGACCGCTTCGACCGACAACGACAGCGTGCCCGACTCGACCTTGGCCAGGTCCAGCACTTCATTGATCAGCACCAGCAGGTGCTTGCCGGCCTTGAGGATGTGCTGGACGAATTCGCGCCGCTTCTCCGGCGTCACCTGCATCTTGTCCGTCGCCAGGATCTGCGCGAAGCCGAGGATGGCGTTGAGCGGCGTGCGCAGTTCGTGGCTCATATTGGCCAGGAAGGTGGACTTGGCCTGGTTGGCCTGCTCGGCGTTGATCTGCGCGCGCCGCAGCTCGGCCACGAACTGCTTGCGTTCGCTGATGTCGGCCAGCACCACCACCGACTGCCGCACGCCATGCACTTCGAAATCGTTCATCGCCAGTTCCAGCGGCAGCTGGCGGCCGTCGCGGTGCAGGCCTTCGACCTCGCCGTCGCGGATGAAGGCATGCTCGCTGTCGACCGCCAGCTCCGGTATCAGCAGCGAGATGTGGCGCCCCACCACGTCCGCCGCGGCGTAGCCGAACACCTGGCCCAGCGCCGGGTTGGCGCTGATCACCACGCCGGCGGCGTCGGTGGTGAGCACGCAATCGGCGATGTTGTGCACCACCGCGCGGATTTCCTCTTCCTTGAAGTGCAGCTCGTCCAGCGCTTGCGCGTACTGCGTGGCGCGCTGCTCGTTTTGCAGGTTGAGGCGCTGCAGGTCGGCGCTGCGCTGCAGCGCCTGCTCATGGGACACCACCAGGCGGGCAAACAGCTTGTTGCTCTCCCATAGCAGCACGATCAGCACGCAGCTGGCGGCAAACAGGCCGTAGATGCGGCCGGCGTACCAGCCGACGTCGTAGCGGCCGGCGTTGAGCACCGCCGACAGGCCGATGTCGCACAGCCAGGCCCCCATCACCACGCCCAGCCACAGGTCCAGCAGCGAACGGCTGGAATAGCGCCACAACACCGCCAGCGCGACCAGGCTGGCGCCCCAGGTGCCGGCCAGCACGATGCGGCCGGCCAGCGTGTAGTGGCCCGACACCAGGATAGGCGGCAGCAGGTCGTGGCCGACCGTGGCCAGCACGGTAAAGGCGGCGGCCGCCAGCAGCGCGGCGGCGATCGCCCACAGCGCCGCCAGCCGGGACGGCGCCGGCTGGCGGGGCCGCTGGCGTTCGCGATGGCCCAGCAGCGCATACGCGGCAACGCAGGCGGGGAAGCCGCCGTGCCAGAACACATACAGCCAGGCGGTGGCCTGGCTGTGTCCGCCCAGCCAGCCGCTGGGCGAGAACACGCCCGGGAAGGTCAGCATGTGCGGCACGGTGAGCAGCGCGGTGAACAGGTAGGCGCCGGCCAGCACCAGCAGCGATCTCGAGCGCAGGATGCTGAAGTGGCCGAACAGCATCACGGCCGTGATCAGGTCGTTGAGCAGCAGGCTCGATTCGTAGATGGGGATGAAGGCGGCCAGCGCCGGCAATGGCACTTGGGTGTAAGGCAGCAGCGCGCAGAACACCAGCGCCGACACCAGCGTGAGCACCAGCGCGCGCTTGCGGGCCGGCCGGTCTGCCTCCATCAATGGCAACAATGGCAAGTTTGCTGCCGGCGACGTCTCCGTCATGCATCCTCCACGGTGGTTGCCGGCCTATCAGCCTGCAAGCAATTGTACATCCGCACGCGACCGACTTGCATCTGGCGAAATAAATGCAAGCAACTGCGGCTTACCTGCAACACATTCTGGCGGCTTTTCAAATGGACTTGCGCGGCTTCATTGTCGCCACGTATGACATGACTGATCGCGCCCAGCCTGACCACGGCCCACCACGGCCGCCGCCCATCTTCGTTGGTCGGCGCCGGCCGTGCTTCGTCGCGAAAGCGTCGTCGTTGGTCGGATATGGCTGGCGTGCAGCGGCGCCTTCGGCCATATTCCGATGCGGCGCCGGCGTGCGGCGAAGCACAACCCTGGAGGAGTGAGATGTCGGATACCCTGATGACGAACGGCGCCATGCCCTATGGCCGCAAGCTGCGCATGCGCGCCGGCCAGGCGCTGAAGGCCGCCGCCGCGTTCTGGTTCGCGGTGATGGCGGCCGGCCAGGCGGTGTTCCTGACCTATATCGTGTCGTTCTATGGCGGCGCTGTCGCGGCGGACGACTGGATGCGCTGGAACAAGGTGCTGCCGGTCGGTTACGTCCCCGGCGACCGCGCGGGCAACTCCGCGCTGGCCGCGCACCTGGCGATCGCCGCCCTCGTCACGCTGGCCGGACCGTTGCAGCTGATCCCGGCGGTACGGGCGCGCTTCCCGGCGTTCCACCGTTGGAACGGGCGCGTCTATGTGGCGGTCTCCATCGTCACCGGCATCGCCGGCGCCTACATGGTCTGGACCCGCAACGCGGCCGGTGACATCACCCAGCACTGGGGCACCACACTAAACGCCGTGCTGATTACGCTGTGCGCGGTGATGGCGGTACGCCACGCGCTCGCGCGCCGGTTGGACGCCCACCGGCGCTGGGCGCTGCGGCTGTTTCTGGTGGTGAGCGGCAGCTGGTTTTTCCGCGTCGGCCTGCTGTTCTGGATCCTGGTCAATGGTGGTCCGGTCGGCTTCGATCCCAAGACCTTCACCGGCCCGGCGCTCAACGTGCTGGTATTCGGCGAATCGCTGCTGCCGCTGGCGCTGCTGGAACTCTACCTGCGCGCACGCGAGCTTGGAAGTCCTGCGCACAAGCTGGCCGCGGCGGCCGGCCTGACGCTGCTGACGCTGGCAATGGGCGTGGGGATTTTCGGCGCCAGCATGGCCATGTGGCTGCCCCACATTTCCTAGGCGTCACTGATCGGCTCGGCGGCGGCCTCGGCGATACCGCTGGCGGCCATGGCGCGGCAGTAGCGCTCCAGCTTCGCCGTGTCGCAGTGGACCTCCAGCTTGCTGACGCGGCCCCAGCGCAGTTCGAATTCATGCACGCCCTGGTTGGAGCCGCTGCTGCCGTCGGGCAGCGTGAAGCGGTCCTTCCACGTCACGGTGGCGACCGTACGCCACGGCCAGCCGGTGACGGCGACGGCGTCGATCTCGAAGCGCAAGCCCGGCAGCAGCCGCGCCAGCCGCCCGTACCACTGCGTGGTCGACGCCAGCGTGCGGCGCTCGCCCGCCAGCGGATGATGGCCGTGCATCACGTGACGGTGCGCGGATGCGAACTGCGGCAGCACCCGCTCGTAGGCGCCGGCGTTGATATCCCCAAAAGCGCGCCGCAGCTTGCGGCCGACGATAAAGTGGTACATGGCAAACTCCAATCTTTACACTGGAAAGATCTGTATAGTGCGATGATATCTTTCTCATGTCAAGATAACTTTATGACCAGCAAACCCTACCACCACGGCAATCTGCGCGACAGCCTGCTCGATGTCGCCGACGCCCTGCTCGCGCAGAATGGCGCGCAGGCGCTCACCTTGCGCGAAGTGGCCAAGGCGGCTGGCGTATCGCACGCGGCGCCCTACCACCACTTCGCCAGCCGCGAGCAATTGCTGGCGGCGGTGGCGGCGCGCGCCTTCGCCGGGCTGGCCGCGGCCATGGCGGCGGCGGACCGCGACCTTGCCCGCCCTCAAGGCGAGCGGCTGATGGATATCTGCGAGGTGTATGTCGAATTTGCCCGGGCGCGGCCGGCGCAGTTCCGCCTGATGTTCGGCCCGCTGCTGGCGCAAAAATCCCGCCACCCGGATTTGAAGCAGGCGGCCGAGAGCGCATTCATTGTGTTGGTCACGGCGGCCACCGCTTTCGACGCGGCGCGTGGGCCGGAGCTGGCACTGACCGGCTGGAGCCTGGCGCACGGCCTGGCCAACCTGGCGATCGACGAGGCTTTCACGGATCTGCCGATAGAGGTCCCCGCGCCGGCCGTGCTGGCGCGCGCGATGGCGGCGCGGATGCTGGGACTACAGGGCGGCGTCGACCAGTAACTGGGGCTGCAAGGCGCGGATGCGCAGTTCGGTGAAGTAGCCGCCGGCCTCGTTGTAGCGCAGGTAGTGGCGGCCGCAGTTCAGGCAGCGCGCGACCTGGCTCAGGTTGCACGGATAGTAGCGCGGCGCGATCGGCGCGTCCTCGCTATCGTAGCGCGTGCCGTGTGGGTGATATTCGGCGAAGGTCGGCTCGTCGTACGGGTCGTCCATCAGCGTGCCGACTTCTTCGAAGCGGTCCAGCTCCAGCGAGGTCGGCAAGCGTTGCCAGGCCGCCAGCGTAACGGTATTGCAGCTGCACGGAGCCGTCACGGCTGCCGAAGCCCGGGCCAGTTGCATCAACTGCGCAAATTCGATTTTCTGCATGCTGCGTCCATCAAAAAAGGGAGCCGAAGCTCCCTGGTTTTTACATGATGTGGTGACCGACCCACCAGGCCAGCGCGGCCACGAAGGCCGAGGCCGGGATGGTGAACACCCAGGCCCACACGATGTTACCCGCCACGCCCCAGCGCACCGCCGACATCTTCTGCGCCGAACCGACGCCGACGATCGCGCCGGTGATGGTGTGCGTGGTCGAGACCGGCACGCCGAAGTGCGAGGCGATCAGCAGAGTCAGCGCGCCGCCGGTTTCGGCGCAGAAGCCGCCCACCGGTTTGAGCTTGGTGATCTTCTGGCCCATGGTCTTGACGATGCGCCAGCCGCCGAACAGCGTGCCGAACGAGATCGCCGTATAGCACGAAATCACCACCCACAGCGGCGGCGCCGTGTCGCCAACCGGCACCTGGCCGACCGCGATCAGCAGCATCCAGATGATGCCGATGGTTTTCTGCGCATCGTTGCCGCCGTGGCCCAGGCTGTATGCGGCGGCCGACGCCAGTTGCAGGCGGCGGAACCACTTGTCGACCCGGCGCGGCGTCGAGCGCACGAAGATCCACGACACGATCAGCATGATGATGGAGCCGAACACAAAGCCCATCAGCGGCGACAGGATGATCCACTGCACCGTCTTCAGCAGGCCGCCGCCGACCAGCGCGCTGGTGCCGGACTTGGCCACCGCGGCGCCGACCAGGCCGCCGATCAGCGCGTGCGAGGACGACGAGGGAATGCCGTAGTACCAAGTGAACAGATTCCACACGATGGCGCCGACCAGCGCGCCGAAGATCACATACTGATCGACGATGCCGGGATCGATGGTGCCCTTGCCCACTGTCGAGGCCACGTGCAGGCCGACCACGAAGATCGCGGTGAAATTGAAGAACGCGGCCATGGCCACCGCCGTCTGCGGCTTGAGCACGCCGGTCGAGACCACGGTGGCGATCGCGTTGGCGGCGTCGTGGAAACCGTTCATGAAGTCAAACACCAGCGCCAGGGCGATCAGGATGCCCAGCACGTAGATGCTGATTTGTAGGGTATGCATGTTGGACTATTCTTTGGTGTAGTTATTATGCGTTATGCGTTTTCGACGATGATGCCTTCGATGATGTTGGCCACATCTTCGCAACGGTCGGTCACGGTTTCCAGGATCTCGTAGATGGCCTTCATCTTGATCAGGTTGCGCACGTCCGGTTCGTCGCGGAACAGCTTGGACATGGCGGCGCGCATCACGTGGTCGGCGTCCGATTCCAGGCGGTCGATCTCTTCGCAGATGGCGACGATCTGGCGCGAGTTGTCCATGTTGTGCAGCAGGGCCACGGCGTCGCGCACTTTCTCGGCGCAGGCCAGCACCAGCTCGGCCAGGCGCTTGGCTTCCGGCGTGACCGAATGCAGGTCGTACAGCGAGACGGTCTGGGCGGCGTCTTCCAGCAGGTCGAGGATGTCGTCCATGCGGGTGATCAGCTTGTGGATGTCGTCGCGGTCGATCGGCGTGATGAAGGTCTTGTGCAGCAGGTCGACGGTGGCGTAGGTGATCTTGTCGGCCTGCTTTTCGATGCTCTCG
The DNA here is from genome assembly GCF_040364205.1 of Duganella rhizosphaerae. Classification (NCBI taxonomy): domain Bacteria; kingdom Pseudomonadati; phylum Pseudomonadota; class Betaproteobacteria; order Burkholderiales; family Oxalobacteraceae; genus Duganella; species Duganella rhizosphaerae. The sequence continues at coordinate 179,968 of NZ_BPWK01000015.1, read as the reverse complement.
ATCGCGTGCACGCGATTTTCCAGATCGTCGAAATTGGACATCAGGCCCAGCATTTCTTTTGCACCTTTGACGCACAGCTCGGCGTGTTGGTTAAACAGGTCAAAAAATTTGCCCTCGGTGGGCATCAAACGTCCAAACATTTTATTCTCCGTTCCATTAATTACTGCAGATCGCCGTCCCGGGTAAGGACGGCGTAAAGATTAATCGTGCTGGCTTAGTCGCCTTGGTACAGCGCCAGGTTACCGGTGTAGTTGCCAAACTTGGTGTACTGGCCGATCCAGGTCAGGCGCACCGAACCGATCGGGCCGTTACGCTGCTTACCGATGATGATCTCGGCCGTTCCTTTATCGGGCGAGTCCGGGTTGTAGACCTCGTCGCGATACAAGAAGATGATGACGTCCGCGTCCTGCTCGATAGCGCCGGATTCGCGCAGGTCGGACATGACGGGACGTTTGTTGGGGCGTTGCTCCAGCGAGCGGTTCAGCTGCGACAGCGCGATCACCGGGCATTGCAGCTCTTTGGCCAGGCCCTTGAGCGAGCGCGAGATTTCCGAGATCTCGGAGGCGCGGTTGTCGCCCTGGGTGGAGCCCTGCATCAGCTGCAGGTAGTCGACCACGATCAGGCCGAGCTTGCCGCACTGGCGCGACAGCCGGCGCGCGCGCGCGCGCATCTCGATCGGGTTCAGCGCCGGCGTCTCGTCGATGTACACCTGGGCGTCGTTCATTTTCTGGATGGCGTGCGTCAGGCGCGGCCAATCCTCGTCGTTCAGCTTGCCGGTACGCAGGCGGTGCTGGTCGAGCTGGCCGACCGAGCCGAGCATACGCATGGCCAGCTGCACGCCGCCCATCTCCATCGAGAACACGGCGACCGGCAGGCCTTCTTCCACCGCGACGTTCTCGGCGATGTTCATCGAGAACGCGGTCTTGCCCATCGACGGGCGGCCGGCCACCACCACCATGTCGCCCGGCTGCAGGCCGGAGGTCATGCGGTCGAGGTCGATCCAGCCGGTCGGCACGCCGGTGATCTCGGAGCCGGACTCGCGCGAATACAGTTCGTCGATACGCTCGACCACCTGGGTCAGCAGCGGCTGCACCGGGATCCAGCCGGCGGCGCCGCGGGCGCCCTGCTCGGCAATGGCAAAGATCTTCGATTCGGCCTCGTCGAGCATCTGCTTGACTTCCTTGCCCTGCGGGCTGAAGGCCTGGCCGGAGATTTCGTCGGCGACCGTGATCAGCTGGCGCAGGATGGAGCGATCGCGGACGATCTCGGCATAGCGGCGGATGTTGGCGGCCGATGGCGTGTTTTGCGCCATCGCGTTCAGGTAGGTCAGGCCGCCCACGTCCTCCGCTTTGCCCAGCTGGGTCAGGGTTTCAAACACGGTGATGACGTCGGCCGGCCTGGACGCGTTGATCATCTTGACGACTTGCTCGTAGATGATGCGGTGGTCGTAGCGGTAAAAGTCTTCCGGATGCATCATATCCGCAATGCGGTCGAACGCCGCATTATCGCGCAGCAGGCCGCCGATGACGGACTGTTCTGCTTCGATGGAATGCGGCGGGACGCGGAGTGAATCTACTTGCGGATCGGAGGGGGCGTTCATGGCGCGAATTATACCTGCTTGCTTGGGCCGTATTACAAATTTATGACGAGAAAAAAGCCGGGCAAGCCCGGCTTTTTCAATGTGTTGCTATACCGACCAGACGTCGCCGTCCGGTCAAATATCAGGCAGCTTCGCCTACGACAGCAACGGTCACTTCCACCACCACGTCGGTGTGCAGAGCAACGCTGACTGGGTGCTCGCCAACGGTCTTCAGAGGACCGGTAGGCATGCGCACAGCAGCTTTTTCAACAGCGAAACCAGCTTTGGTCAACGCTTCAGCGATGTCGAAGTTGGTCACGGAACCGAACAGACGGCCGTCAACACCAGCTTTTTGCGAAACGGTCACGGTCATGCCGTTCAGTTTCTCGCCTTGGGCTTGAGCAGCAGCCAGCTTTTCAGCAGCGGCTTTTTCCAGTTCAGCGCGCTTGACTTCGAATTCAGCAACGGCGGACGCGGTAGCGCGGCGAGCCATTTTTTGCGGAATCAGGAAGTTACGTGCGTAACCGTCTTTAACTTTAACGACTTCACCCAGGTTGCCCAGGTTGACGACTTTTTCTAACAGAATGATTTGCATAGTTCTTCTCCAGGATCTTATCTAGACGACGCGATTAAGCGTGGTGCAGATCGGTGTAAGGCAGCAGCGCGAGGTAGCGAGCGCGCTTGATTGCGGTGTCAACTTGACGCTGGTAGTGCGCCTTGGTACCGGTCAGACGTGCTGGCATGATTTTGCCGTTTTCCTGGACGAAGTCTTTCAGGGTGTCGACGTCTTTGTAGTCAACTTGTTCTACGTTTGCGGCGGTGAAGCGGCAGAACTTCTTACGCTTGAACAAAGGGTTCTGTTGCTTGCGCTTTTCTTTCAGCTTGAGCTTGTTTTTGTCGAACTTTTTACCGAATGCCATTTTAGGCTCCTGTATCTAAATTGAGCTGTCTGGGACAGCACTAAAATCAATGATGTGAAACACCAGGCTTTTGCTATTGCGATTCTTCTTGTTCAGAAAACCGGTGAACTGATACATGCCTGCCAGTGGCGCCTGACTGAAGCGGCCTGAAATCTCGCCCGCGGCAACCGCGGAAATTTCAAACTCGCTCAATCGGGCGATGCCTGCCTCCATCTGCTGGGATCGGTGCTGGAGTACAGCGTTCACGATCGGCATGCCGGCCGGGGTGTAGCGCAAGGCGTCCCGTTCGGTGATCAAGGCAACGAATTGGCTAAAATTCACTGGAGCTGGTTCAGCTCGGTTCTGGAACAATTAGGCCGCAGGAGCAGCAGCAACTGCTGGAGCTTCGGTGCGATGCGATTTCGCTGCATCTTCACGTTGTACCGACTTCATCATCGGCGAAGGAGCGGTTTCCGCTTTCTTCATCTTGACGGTCAGGTGACGCAGCACGGCATCATTGAATTTGAAGGCGGTTTCCAGCTCGACCAGGGTCTCGTTGTCGCATTCGATGTTCATGCAGATGTAGTGTGCTTTAGCCAGTTTCTGGATCGAGTAAGCCATCTGACGACGGCCCCAATCTTCAACACGGTGCACGGCGCCGCCGCGGGTGGTTACCGAGGCTTTGTAACGCTCGATCATGGCGGGCACTTGCTCGCTCTGGTCCGGGTGGACGATAAATACTATTTCATAGTGACGCATGCAAACTCCCTTAAGGACTGTGAATATAGCCCACCCTGGCGTCAAGACAGGTGTGGGAAGAGGTAAGCCCGCGACTATAGCAGCTTTTTCGGCAAAAAACAATCCGGGGTCAGATCTGACATTCGGACACGGCCTCGACCGTAATGCGGCGCCACGGTCGAGGCCGTGTCCGAATGTCAGATCTGACCCCACCATGAAATTATTTCGTGCTAAGCAACAAATTCCCTTGCATTTCGCTTCACACTGTACAAAAATACAGACTGTCTATATACACAGGCCCAAAGCACTCTATGATCAAGCTCACAGCAAGACAGGAACAAATTCTCAATCTGATCAAGGATGCCATCGAAAACACCGGCTTCCCGCCGACCCGCGCCGAAATCGCCAATGAACTGGGCTTCAAATCCGCCAACGCGGCCGAGGAGCATCTGCAGGCGCTGGCGCGCAAGGGCGCGATCGAGATCGCCGCCGGCACTTCGCGCGGCATCCGCCTGCTGGGCGTGCACGCCGAACCGGCCGCGTCCAAGGCGCCGGTGTCGCTGATGATGTCGCTGCCGCTGATCGGCCGCGTGGCCGCCGGCTCGCCCATCCTGGCGCAGGAAAACCTGGAGACCAGCTACAGCGTCGACCCGGCCATGTTCTCCTCCAAGCCGGACTACCTGCTGAAGGTGCGCGGCGAATCAATGCGCGACGCCGGCATCATGGACGGCGACCTGCTGGCCGTGAAGAAGGTGGACAGCGCTAAGAACGGCCAGATCGTCGTGGCCCGCATCGGCAACGACGTCACCGTCAAGCGCTACCGCAAGACCGGCTCGGTCGTCGAACTGCTGCCGGAAAACCCGGACTTCAAGATCATCAAGGTCGATCCTGAAGCCGACGAGTTCGCACTGGAAGGCCTGGCCGTCGGCCTGATGCGCAGCTGGCACTAAACTCCTAGCGCTTGCCGGCCGTCTCCGGCAGGTGCGACAGGTCGCGCGCGCTCAGGGCGATGTCGCCGCGCCGGCCTTCCCACGCGGCCTGCGCCAGCGTGACCGCATCCGCCTGGCGTTTGGCCTCGTCCGCCACCCGCACGAACACCTCGCTCATCAAGGCCTGTGCGGCGTCCATTTCATCGTCCGTCATCAGGTCGGCCAGGTCGGGAGGAATGCTCTTGCCGACCGGCAGCGCGGCGTTGTAATTGGCAAGGAACTGCTCGTAGCAGCTGTGCCACGCGGCCAGCGCCTGCGTCACCGCAGGGCCGCCGGCCAAGGCCGGTCGCATCGGAATATTGGGAAGCTGGCAGTTGAAACGGGCCAGCGAGATTTCGGCGCCGTCGTAGCGGCTGGTGTAGTACTCGATCTCGGCTTGCCGCGCGAGGCGGCGAGCCTGGTCGTCGGCGAAGGCGTTACTCGACAGCACGGTCAAGGCAAGTACCCATGCTGCTCTCATAACGCCTCCTCCCGCTTAGCAAAATTGAAAGCTTAGATTATCACAACTCGGCGCGGAGCTCAGCAAGCTTCCAGTGCGCAGGTGAAGTCGTCCAGCAGATCGTCGGTATCCTCGATGCCGACCGACACCCGTATCAGCGATTCGGCAATGCCCATCGACGCCCGGCGTTCGGCGCCCATCTCGTAGAAGATGGTGTGCGCGACCGGGATGATCAGCGTGCGCGTGTCGCCCAGGTTGGAGGCTGGAATCGCCAGCTTCAGGCGGTTCAGGAAGTCGAAGCAATCGATGCCGTCCTTCAGCTCAAAGCTCAGCAGCGAGCCGAAGCTGCGGAACAGTTCGCTGGAGATGGCGTGCTGCGGGTGCGACGCCAGGCCCGGGTAGTGGACGGCGGCCACGCGCTCGTCCGCCTCCAGCAGCGTGGCCAGCGCCAGTGCATTGGCGCTGGTGCGCTCCATGCGCAGCGCCAGCGTCTCGGCGCCGACGGCGATGTGGTGCGCCGCCTCCGGCGCCAGCGACGCGCCGAAATCGCGCAGGCCCTTGGCGCGGATCTGCGCCAGCCCCCATTGCAGCGGGGCGGCCTTCTTGTAGTTCTCGTAGATGTTCGGGAAGCGGGTCCAGTCGTAGGCGCCGGTGTCGGTCAGGCTGCCGCCCAGCGCGTTGCCGTGGCCGCCGATCGACTTGGTCAGCGCGTTGACCACCAGGCCGGCGCCGACCGACTTCGGACGGAACAGGTAAGGCGTGGTCATCGTGTTGTCGACGATGTAGAGGATGCCGCGCTGCTGGCACAGCTCGCCGATGCGCTTGAGGTCCGCCACTTGCGTGCGCGGGTTGGCGATGGTCTCGACGAACACCACGCGGGTCTGCTCGGTGATGGCGGCGGCGACGTTGGCGACATCGGTGGCGTCGACAAACGACACGGCCACGCCCTGCGCCATGGTGGTCTGCCACAGGCTGTTGGTGTTACCGAACAGGAAAGACGACGACACCACATGGTCGCCGGCGCGCAGCAGCGACTGGAACACGGCGCCGATCGCGCCCATGCCGGTGGCGAAGCAGATCGTGCCGACGCCCTGCTCCATCTGGTTGACCTTGTCCTCCAGCGCGGAGATGGTCGGGTTGCCCTGGCGGCCGTAGCGGAAGCCCGGCTCCTTGCCCTGGAACACCGACGCCAGCTGGCGCGCGTCGGCGTAACCGAAGGCGACCGAAGTGTGGATGGGCTTGTGCAGCGAACCGTGCTCGATGCCCTTCTGGCGATCGTTGTGCAGGATGGTGGTGGTGAAGCCGTAGTTTTTCTTGTCGTTCATGTTCAAGCAGTCAAAAAAAAAGCCCGGTGCGGAATGATCCGCACCGGGCGCGACATCAGCCTTCGGCGGTCGCGAGATTCAGATTCAGTTGCGAGCGTCCAGCGTCCTCGGGGCCGGCGGCCTTCGGATGGTGGCGCGCGTACTCCAGCTTGTCCAGGTAGTCCTTGGAGATGTCGCCGGTGACGTAGACGCCGTCGAAGCACGAAGCCTCGAAGTTCTTCAGCGCCGGGTTGACGTCGGAGATGGCGCGCTTCAACGCGTCGATGTCCTGGTACACCAGGTGATCGGCGGTGATCTCGCGGCAGACTTCCTCGGTGCTGCGGCCGTAGGCGATCAGCTCGTCGCGGGTAGGCATGTCGATGCCGTACACGTTGGGGAAGATCACCGGTGGCGCCGCCGAAGCGAAGATCACCTTCTTGGCGCCGGCTTCGCGCGCCATCTGCACGATCTCGCGGCTGGTGGTGCCGCGCACGATGGAGTCATCCACCAGCAGCACGACCTTGTCCTTGAACTCGGAAGCGATGGCGTTGAGCTTCTGGCGCACCGACTTCTTGCGCGCGGCCTGGCCCGGCATGATGAAGGTGCGGCCGATGTAGCGGTTCTTGATGAAGCCTTCGCGATATTCCACGTTCAGCGCCAGCGCCAGCTGGATCGCGGCGGGACGCGACGAATCCGGAATCGGCATGACGACGTCGATCTCGCCATCCTTGAACTCGCGCTTGATCTTCTCGGCCAGGTACTCGCCCATTTTCAGGCGGGTGGCGTAGACGGAGGCGCCGTCGATGACGGAATCCGGACGCGCCAGGTAGACGAACTCGAACACGCAAGGGTTGAGCGAAGGATTGTCGGCGCACTGGCGCGAATGCAGCTGCTTGTCGGCGTCGATGAACACGGCCTCGCCCGGCGCGATGTCGCGCACGAAGCGGAAGCCCATGCCTTCCAGCGCCACGGACTCGGAAGCGATCAGGTACTCGGCGCCCTGCTCGGTTTCGTTGATGCCCAGGCACAGCGGACGGATGCCGAACGGATCGCGGAAGGCCAGCAGGCCGACGCCGGCGATCTGCGCCACGGCAGCGTAGCCGCCGCGCACGCGGCGGTGCAGCACGGTCACGGCTTCAAAGATGGTGTCGGCGTCGATCGAGATGCCGGTGGTGGCTTTCTGGATTTCATGGGCCAGCACGTTCAGCAACACTTCCGAATCGGAATCGGTGTTGATGTGACGGCGGTCGTTCTGGAACATTTCTTTCTTGAGCTGTTCCCAGTTGGTCAGGTTGCCGTTGTGCGCCAAGGTGATGCCGAACGGGGCGTTGACGTAGAACGGCTGCGCTTCTTCCTCGCTCGACGAGCCGGCGGTTGGATAGCGGCAGTGACCGATGCCGGAATTGCCTTGCAGCGTACGCATGTTGCGGGTACGGAAAACGTCACGCACCAGGCCGTTGGCCTTGTGCATGGCGAACATGCTGCTGTGATTGGTCGCGATACCTGCCGCATCCTGGCCGCGGTGCTGCAGCAGCAGCAATGCGTCATACAGCAGTTGATTGACAGGTTGATGGGATACGACGCCGACGATGCCACACATGATGTTGCTCCTGGACTTGGTGCTACAGATTTAAAGAATTCAAAAATTCACATGCTGCGCCATGGCAGCGGGAAGAAAGGCTTTCACCATATGCGCTCCGGTCTCCGCTAACGGACTCAATAGCGCATCCTTCCAGAATGCTTGTTGCGGTATCGACGTCATCCCACACAGGATGACACCGGCCAGCACAATTACAAGGCCGCGACCGAAGCCGAACACCATGCCCAGCGCGCGGTCGACCAGACTGAGGCCGCCGGCATCGAGCAAGGCGCCCAGCGCCATGGCCAGCAGGCCCGTCAAAATCTTCACACCGATAAACAGTGCGATAAAGGCAAGGATCAGGCGCAGCACCTCGCCCGGCACCACCGGCGGCAACATAGTCGCCAGCACGGCGGCGTAGGCATTGGCGACCACGAAGGCCACCACCCAGCCCGCCAGCGACAGCACTTCCTTCACCAGGCCGCGCATCATGCTGATGATGACCGACGCGACCAATACAAAAATCACCAGATAATCGAATATCGTCACGTCGGGCGCCTGCTGGGTCAGACGGTTTCGAGACGGCCGCTCAGGCCCATGGCGCTCAGCTTGGCCCGCACTTTTTCAGCTTCATCCTTGTTGGTGAACGGTCCCACGCGCACGCGGGTGATGTCACCGGACGGCGTCTTTTGCGTGAAGGAGCTGATGCCCGCCTTTTTCAATTTTTCGCGCAGCTCGTCGACCTTGCCCTGGTCGCTCAGCGCGGCCACCTGCAATACGAATTTTTGACCGGTTTCGGCAGCGGCGGCCGGCTTGGCGGCGGACTTGCCTTCCAGGATGGCCAGCGCGCGGGCGTCTTCCGAGGTCGCGGCCGGCTTGGCGCTGTCGGCCTGCTTGGTGGCCTTGGCTTCGGCCAGCTTGCGTTCGGCATCCGCCTTGGCCTTGGCTTCGGCTTTCACTTCGGCCTGCTTGCGCTCGATTTCCAGCTTGTAGTCGGCGTCCTGGCGGGCCTTGGCTTCGTTGTCCGCCTTGAGTTTGGCGACGGTTTCTGCCTTGGCTTTGGCTTCGGCCTTCAGTTCGGCGTCGCGCTTGGCGGTATCGACCTTGACGGGCGCCACCACCAGCGGCGCGGCCGGCGCAACGGCGGGCTTGGCCGGCTTGACGTCGTCGACGATTTCTTCCCGGCTGTCCAGGGCGGCGCTCTGCGCTACCGGCGCGGCTGCGGCAGCTGCAGCTGGCGCGGCCTCGGCCGGCTTGTCCTTGGCGGGAATCTTGATTTCAATATCGGACGCCAGCGGCTTCGGTTCGGAATCGAGCACCATCGGCAAGCCGATGGCGACGCCCAGCGCCAGCGCGATGGCGCCAACCAGGCGGCGGCGCGCGCGTTTCTTTTCCGGCAACACCGGGTCGTCCGCTTCGCGGTCTTTGCTGCGGCGGGAATTGGCGGAACCATCCGCCGACGAGGCGCGCTTGGAGCGTGCGCGCTCCGTCGCGGCCTGGTCATCTGCGCTGGTGTAATAGCCGCTGTCCTGGCCAGCCGACTCTTGCTTGTTTTTACCGAGTTTCGAGAACAAGCCCATGCGTGATTTCAGTCCTGTGCGTTCAATGGAATGCGGATTTTCGTGCCGCCATGACGCCGGCGACCGTGAGGAAAGATCCAAAGACCACAATTCTATCATTCTCCCCGGCTCGGCTGATCGCATTTGCATAGGCCTCAGCCGGATCGTCGAAGATATTGATGGTGCGCTCGGCTTTTTCTTCCTGCACGATCTGCACCTTGGCCGCCAGTTCCGAGGCGCTGGCCGCGCGCGGCGACGGCAGGTTGGTCAGGCACCAGTGGTCCACGTGCTCGGACATGGCGGCGATCACGCCGTCGATATCCTTGTCGTGCATGGAGCCGAACACGGCGTAGGTGTACGGGTGGAAGCCCATATTGCCAAGGTTCTGGTTCAGCGCCGAGGCCGCGTGCGGATTGTGCGCCACGTCCAGGATCACCGTCGGGCGGCCAGGCAGCACCTGGAAGCGGCCCGGCAGTTCCACCGTCACCAGGCCGGTGCGCACTTCCTGCGCGCCGACCGGCAGTTCCATCTTCAGCGCTTCCAGCGCGGCCAGCACGGCGGCGGCGTTGAGGATCTGGTTGGCGCCGCGCAGGCTGGGATAGGCCAGCGAATTGCGGCGTTGCGAGCGGCCGCCGTAGTTCCATTGCTGCTTGTCGCCGGAATAGTTGAAATCGCGGCCCATCAGCCACAGGTCGGCACCGATGGCGTTGGCGTGGTCGATCAGCGATTGCGGCGGCACCGGGTCCGAGCAGATCGCGGTCTTGCCGGAGCGGAAAATGCCGGCCTTCTCGAAACCGATCGCCTCGCGCGTGTCGCCCAAATAGTCGGTATGGTCGATATCGACGCTGGTGACGATGGCGACGTCGGCATCGACGATGTTGACCGCATCCAGGCGGCCGCCCAGGCCCACTTCCAGGATCGCGACGTCCATGCCGGCTCCCGCCAGCAGGTGCATGATGGCCAGCGTGGTGAATTCGAAATACGTCAGCGGCGTATCGCCGCGCACCGCCTCGACCGCGTTGAAGGCGGCCACCAGCACTTCATCGCTGGCCAGCTCGCCGTTGATGCGGGCGCGCTCGTTGAAGTCCAGGAAGTGCGGCTTGATGTACAGGCCGACCTTGTAGCCGGCGCGCATCAGCACCGATTCCAGCATGGCGCAGGTCGAACCCTTGCCGTTGGTGCCTGCCACCATGATGACCGGGCAGCTGAAGTTCAGTTGCAGGCGTTCCTTGACGGCAAGTACACGGTCCAGGCCCATGTTGATGACGGTTTCGGCGTGGCGCGACTCAAGCAGCGCAAGCCAGGCAGGCAAAGTAGTTGGGAGATTCGGCATGATGGGGGCTCAGAAATGAAAAACGGCGCGCAGGCCGGCATGATAGCCGATTGCGCGCCGTAGCGTGAGGGAGTGACTAGGCGGTTGCTTCAAAATGAGCGCAGCAAGGCGCGGCGGCGAAGACAGTGCGTTAGCACGGCGAGACGGCTGCGCCGCGAGGCGCAGCGAAAACGCCGCTGCGGTCTTTTTGAAGCGACCGCTTTAGGCCAGCACTTCGACCGCTTGATTTTGCAGCAGTGCCATCAGACGGGCGATTTCTTCGCGCATCTTGCGGCGGTCGACGATCATGTCGACGGCGCCCTTGGTGACCAGGAACTCGGCGCGCTGGAAGCCTTCCGGCAGTTTCTCGCGCACGGTGTTTTCGATCACGCGCGGGCCGGCGAAGCCGATCAGCGCTTTCGGCTCGGCGATGACGACGTCGCCCATGAAGGCGAACGAAGCGGACACGCCGCCCATGGTCGGATCGGTCAGCACGCTGATGAACGGCAGCTTCTTGTCGGACAGCTTGGTCAGCATGGCGGTGGTCTTGGCCATCTGCATCAGCGACAGCAGGCCCTCTTGCATGCGGGCGCCGCCGGTGGCGGTGATGCAGATGAACGGTACTTTCTGTTCCAGCGCCACTTGCGCGCCGCGCACGAAGCGCTCGCCGACCACGGAGCCCATCGAGCCGCCCATGAATTCGAATTCGAAGCAGGCCACCACGCACGGCAGGCTCATGATGGCGCCGCCCATGACGATCAGCGCATCGGTCTCGCCGGTGGCTTCCATTGCTTGCTTGAGGCGGTCGGGGTATTTCTTGCTGTCTTTGAACTTCAGCGTATCGACCGGCAGGGTGTCCATGCCGATTTCATAGCGGCCGCCGGCGTCGAACAGGCTGTCGAGGCGTTCACGGGCGCGGATGCGCATGTGATGGTCGCATTTAGGGCAAACGTGCAGGTTCGATTCCAGATCGGTGCGGTACAGCACGGCTTCGCAGGACGGGCATTTGACCCACAGGCCCTCGGGCATGGTCTTGCGTGCGGCAGCGTCGGAACGCTGGATACGTGGGGGCAGCAGTTTTTCCAACCAACTCATAAATTCTCCTTGCAGCTAACTTGTGGCGGAAGTGTAGCCGTTTCTCGCCCCCCTGTCGAACTTTGCTGTACAACAATTTTTAAACTTCGTCATGGAATTGACGGGTTTTTAGAGGTAAACCACTAGCGGAATCACGCCTGCGCCGCATTTTCCGCCGAGGCAAAAAAGGCGGCGCATTTGAGGGAGATCAGGCGTCGAGCGCGTTTCTGATGCCAGAAACGAAAGATTGCACGGCTGCCACGGCGCCGTCTTTGCCGGCGTTTTCGATCTCCTGGATGATGCGGCTGCCGATGACGACCGCGTCCGCCACCTCGGCCACGGCGCGCGCGGTGGCGCCGTCGCGGATGCCGAAGCCTACGCCGATCGGCAACTGCACGTGCTTGCGGATCGCCGTCAGACGCTCCGCCACTTCCACCGTGTCGATATTGCCGGCGCCCGTCACGCCCTTCAGCGAGACGTAGTAGCTGAAGCCGCCACCAACCTTGGCCACCTGCGCGATGCGGGCTTCGGTCGAGGTCGGCGCCAGCAGGAAGATCAGGTCCAGCTCGGCGGCGCGCATGGCGGCCGCGAACTCTTCACACTCTTCCGGCGGGTAGTCGACCACGATGGCGCCGTCCGCCCCCACCTCCTTGGACTTGGCGATGAAGGTGGCCGCGCCGATGCGCTCGATCGGATTGGCATAGCCCATCAGCACCACCGGCGTGCTCTGGTTGGTCTTGCGGAACTCCGCCACGTAGCCAAACACGTCGTGAATGCCGACGCCGTGGGCCAGCGCCCGCTCGCAGGCGCGCTGGATCACCGGGCCTTCGGCCATCGGATCGGAAAACGGCACGCCGAGTTCCAGGATGTCGGCGCCGCCCGCCACCATGGCGTGCATCAGCGGCACCGTCAGTTCCGGCGCCGGATCGCCGGCGGTGATGAAGGTGACGAGCGCGGTTTTGTTGTGCGCCTTCAGGGCGCTGAAAGTTGCTGCGATTTTGGACATGTCGTTTTCCTTAGTTGAAGTTCAAACCCATACGTTCTGCAACCGTATGCATGTCCTTGTCGCCCCGACCCGACAGGTTGGCCAAAATAATTTGATCTTTAGGCAAGGTTGCCGCCAGCTTGGCCGCGTACGCCAGCGCGTGCGACGATTCCAGCGCCGGGATGATGCCTTCGATATGACAACAGTCGTGGAAGGCCTGCAGCGCCTCCTCGTCCGTGATCGACACGTATTCCGCCCGGCCAATGTCCTTCAGGTAGGCGTGCTCCGGCCCCACGCCCGGATAGTCGAGGCCGGCCGAGACCGAATGCGTCTCGATGATCTGGCCGTTCTGGTCTTGCAGCAGATAAGTGCGATTGCCGTGCAGCACGCCCGGATAACCCTTGGTCAGCGAAGCGGCATGCTTGTCGCCGTCCAGCCCCTCCCCCGCCGCCTCGACGCCGATCAGGCGCACCTGTTTCTGGTCGATATACGGATAGAAGATGCCCATGGCATTGGAACCGCCGCCGATGCAGGCGACCACGCAATCCGGCTGGCGGCCGGTCATTTCCGGCATCTGCACCAGGCACTCCTCGCCGATCACCGACTGGAAGTCGCGCACCAGCATCGGATAAGGATGCGGGCCGGCCACGGTGCCGATGATGTAGAAGGTGTTCTCAATGTTGGTGACCCAGTCGCGCATCGCTTCGTTGAGCGCGTCCTTCAAGGTCTTGGAACCGGACTCCACCGGCACCACGGTCGCGCCAAGCAGCTTCATGCGGTAGACGTTCTGCGCCTGGCGCTTGACGTCCTCGCTGCCCATGTAGACCACGCACTCCAGCCCGAAACGGGCGCAGATGGTGGCCGTGGCGACGCCGTGCTGGCCGGCGCCGGTCTCGGCGATGATGCGCGGCTTGCCCATGCGCTTGGCCAGCAAGGCCTGGCCGATGACGTTGTTGATCTTGTGGGCGCCGGTGTGGTTCAGGTCTTCGCGCTTGAAATAGATCTGCGCGCCGCCGGCCAGCTCGGACCAGCGCTTGGCGTAGTAGATCGGCGACGGCCGGCCGACAAAGTGCTTGAGCTCGTAACGGAACTCGTCCAGGAACTCGGGATCTTTGCTGTAGCGCTCGTAGGCTTCGTTGAGCTCGGCCAGTGCGTAGGTCAGCGTTTCGGCGACGAAGGCGCCGCCGTAGGGGCCGAAATGGCCTTTGGTATCGGGAAGGTTGTAGTCTTTAGCGTGGAACAACGGCTTCGCTGGGGCGTTCATCATGATGGGTTTCGCTTTCATTCATGGTATCTCCGGCCCGCACCGCCGCGACAAAGTCGGCGATCTTGCGGGCATCCTTGATCCCCTTGGACGCTTCGACACCACTGCTGATGTCGACGGCGTAGGGGCGTACACCGACCACCGCGTCAGTCGCGTTGTGTACGCTCAAGCCACCACTTAAAACGACCCGAGGCGCGAGATCTTTTGGAATGAGAGACCAATCAAAACCCTTTCCTGCACCGCCATAGGCATCCACATAGGTATCCAGCAACAGGCTGGTGAACAAGGGACTGGCGGCGCGGCATAGCTGTTCGTATTCTAGCAAATCGGACGGAAGTGTGTCGGGTTTGACGCGGAACACGCGCATGAACTGTCGCCCGGCCGCCGCGGCGATGGCGGCGGACTGCTCCACCGTTTCGTCGCCGTGCAGCTGGATCAGCGAGATCGGCGCCACTTTGCAGGTGGCCGCCACTTCTTCCGGCGAGGCGTTGACGAACAGGCCGGTGCAGGTGATGAACGGCGGCACGGCGCGGATCAGCTCGGCGGCCTGCCCGGGCGTCACGTAGCGCGGACTCTTCGGGTAGAACACGAAGCCGATCGCATCGGCGCCGGCCGCCACCACGGCTTGCACATCTTCCAGGCGGGTCAAACCGCAAATCTTGATACGCGTGCGTGCCATGTTCATCCTTTAAAACCAGGGCAAGGCGCTGGTGGTCTCCAGCGGCAATTCCCATTTGGGGTCGTAGTCGATTTTGGCCAGGTACAGGCCGTCCGGCATGAAGGTCGGCGCGGCGGCGTGGCGGTCCTTGGTTTCCAGCAGCTGGCCCAGCCATTCCGGCTTTTCGCGCCCGGTGCCAATATAAACCAGCGAACCGACCAGGTTGCGCACCATATGGTGCAGGAAGGCGTTGGCGGTGATGGTGAACACCACCAGCTCGCCGTGGCGCTTGATCTGGATGTCGTGCATCAGCTTGACCGGCGACTTGGCCTGGCATTGCGCGGCGCGGAAGGCGGTGAAGTCGTGCCAGCCCAGCAGCGGCGGGATGGCCTGTTGCATCAGCTCCACGTCCAGCGGACGGAAGCAAAAGCCGGCGCGCCCTTCCAGCAGCGGCGAACGGGTCGGATTGTTGTACAGCACGTAGTGATAGGTGCGGGCGCGGGCGCTGAAGCGGGCGTGGAAGAAGTCGTTGACGCTCGGGTCGCCATCGAGCTGCTTGGCCCAGCGCACCGCGATCGACGGCGGCAGGAAGGCGTTGACGCCGCGCACCCAGGAATGCGTATCGCGCACCAGCTCGGTGTCGAAGTGGACCACTTGTTCGAGGGCGTGCACGCCGGTGTCGGTGCGGCCGGCGCAGGTGGTGGCCAGCGGCACCCTGGCGAATTTCTCCAGCGCCTGTTCCAGCTTATCCTGGACCGTGTGGCCGTCCGCCTGTTTCTGGTAGCCGTTCCACGCGGTTCCGTCGTACTGGACGCCGATTGCTATCCGTTTCAATTGCTGCCCGATGTAATGTCAGAGTCAGCCATTATATACGGAGCAGCATTACCCCAATTGGGCGCGCATGGCGTTGGCCTTGGCGATCTGGTCGTCGCTGCCGCCGCGCAGCACTTCGTCCAGCAGTTCGCGCGCGCCTTCCTTGTCGCCGATCTCCTGATAGGCGATCGCCAGGTCCAGCTTGGTATCCATTTCCATGTGGTGCGCCGACAGCGTGTCGTCGCGCGCGTGGGATGGCGCGGCGTCGGCCGCGGCCGGCGCGCCGGCGCCGCCCAGCGCGGTATCGAGGTCGAGGTCGATGCCGGACAGGTCGAACTCCTGCGCGGCCGGAGCCGGCGCAGGAGTGACTTCTTCCGCGCCTTGCAGCGCGTCGGCGAAGTCGCCGGCGTCGAACTCGGCAGCAGGCGCCGGGGCAGGCGCGGGCACGGGCACGGGCACGGCCGGCAGTTCCGGAATCTCAAAATTCATCAAGTCGAGGTCCAGCGGGTCGGTGCTGGCCGATGGCAATCCTGGCGCCACCGTTTCGGCCGGCAGGTCCAGGCCGAAGTCCATGCTCAGGTCTTCCGCCGGCGCGGGTGCGGGCTCTGGCGCAGGCGCCGGAGCGGCCGGTGCGTCGAAGGCCAGGTTGAAGGCGTCTTCCGGCGAGGCTTCCGGTGCGGCCGCAGGGGCCGGCGTTGGTGCGGCGGCCGGCTCGAAACTCAGGCCGCCCAGGTCGAAGTCCATCAGGTTGTCGGTTTCCGCCGCCACCGAAGCCGGCGACACAGAGGCATCGGCCGCCTGCGGCAAGGCGGTATCCATCTCGCTGCCGAAGTCCATCAGATTGCTGTTGCTGTCGCTGGCGGCAGGCGGGGCGTCGAAGCCCAGGTCCAGGTCGAGGCCGCCTGCGGCCGGCTGCGGAGCCGGCGCCGGAGCGCTGAAGTCGTTGCTGAAATCCGATGCGCTGAACGCGGCGGCGCCGGCAGCGACACCGGCGGCGGCCACGGCCGGCGCGGCGGCGAACATGCCGGCGCCGTCGGCGGCTGCAACGCCGCCTTCGGTGTACAGCGGATTGCCTGCGTCCAGCGCGCGGCCCATGGCGGCGGCTTGTGCCCATTCATCGCCCTGGCCGCGCGTCATCGAATACAGCTCGGACGCCTGGCTCTCGAACGCGCGTGCGTCCTTGCGGGTGACGTAGATTTCCAGCAGCTTCAGGCGCACCGCGTGGCGCTCCGGATGGCTGCGCAGCGCCTCTTTCAGGATTTCTTCCGCCTGGGCGTCGCGGCCGTAGGCGATGTAGACGTCGGCCTCCGCCACCGGATCGACCTCATTGGTGTCGAGCTGGCTGGCCGATGGCGCGAAGTTGGAATTGAACACGCTGTTGTTGGTGTCGACGCTCTGGCCGCCGGCTTCGGCGATCAGCGCCTGCGACGGGATCGCGGTGTCGCCCAGGATGCTGGTCTCGTCCTTCGGCATTTCGAACTTCTTGCGGCGGCGCGAGGCGATCACCGCACCGACGCCCGCCAGCAGGGCCGCCGCGGCCAGGCCGACGTACTGCAGGTTGTCCATCATCGTTTCGAACAAGCTAGGCTCGGCCAAATGCTTGGGCGGCACCACCAGCGTACGCTTGGGCTTGGCCGGCACGGACGCCTCCACCTGAGCCGAAGCCGACACAGGCGCGGAAGCCACCGCCGAAGCCGATGGTTTCGCGCTGTCCGCGCCAGCCTTGTTCTTCACCGCCATCAGGTTTTCCAGGTCGTGGACGTTCTTCTCCAGTTCCTTGGTGCGGGCGGCGGCCTCGTCCAGCTCCTTCTGGTGGGCGATCTTGTCTTCCACCGCCATGCCGGTCTTGCCCGCGACCGGCGCGCCGGAGGTGGTTTTCGACAGGGTCAGCTTGTCCTTGGCGGCGTTGACTGCGTTCGGCTTTTCTTCCACCTTGGCGGTGATCTTGCCCGACACGTTCTGGCTGGTGTCCGCTTCCTTGGCCGGGGTGCTGTTGGCCACCTGCCCGGCCAGCTTGGCGCGGTAGGCGTTGAAATCGGCCGCATGCGCCACCACCACGCCGCGCGCTTCGCCTTCCGGCGCGGTGTTGCGGATGGTGTCGGCGTCCGGCACGGCCAGGATCTGGCCCGACTTCAGGCGGTTCATAT
This sequence comes from Duganella rhizosphaerae, assembly GCF_040364205.1. Classification (NCBI taxonomy): domain Bacteria; kingdom Pseudomonadati; phylum Pseudomonadota; class Betaproteobacteria; order Burkholderiales; family Oxalobacteraceae; genus Duganella; species Duganella rhizosphaerae. The sequence continues at coordinate 162,629 of NZ_BPWK01000015.1, read as the reverse complement.
TGTTGCCGGAGAAGGCTTCCGGATTGGCGCGGTACAGCGCCACCAGCATCATGTCCAGCGAGACGTCGACCGGCTTGACCTGGTTGGCGATGCGGGTCAGGTTGTCGCCGGATTTGACCGTGTATTCACTGGCGGCCTGCTTGGCCGGCGCGGCGGGCTGACGCACCGGCGCCGGCGTGCTCTGCGCCACCGGCGCCGCTGCCGGCGCTGCCGCGACAGGCGCGGCCGGTGCGGCGTTGCGGCCCAGGTCGACCGGCGCGGCCACTTGCGGCGATTGCGTCGCGCGCATGTCGGCCGGGTCCAGCAGGAAGGTGTATTCGCGGACCATGCGGCCGCCGGTCCAGTTCAGTTCCAGCAGCATGTCGACGAAGGGCTCGTTGACCGGCTGGCTGGACGATATGCGTATCAGCTGGCGGCCGTTGCGCTGTTCGATTTCGAAGCGCAGCGACAGCAAGGTCGGATTGAAATCGATATTGGCGGTGCGGAAGGCTTCGGCCGGCGCCAGCTTGGCGACCAGCGCGCCGGCTTCGTCCGCCGAGACCGCGGTCAATTCGATCTCCGCCCGCAGCGGCTGCCCCAGCGACGATAAGACCGTCAGCTTGCCGAGCCCGGCGGCGTTGGCGGAGGCCGCCACTAACACCGCACTGGCGACAGCCCCGGTGAGTGTCTTCAACGCGAAGGAAACAATGCTGGAGCGAGTTGGTACGTGCATAGTGGGCGGCATCAGGTTGTCAGAGGGAAAATGTTACTTTCCCAGATATACCAACATATCATCATGCTCCAGAGCATGCAAGCTTTGCACGATGTTTCTCTAGTGATACATGAGGATGTGTAACGTCTATGCCTACTTTAAACCAAAAAAAGGAGTTTTCCCTATGAGAGCTCATAGAGAAAACCCCTTCTGCTTTAACAATTGCACAGCGTGAACGGTGGTGGGGTCTGACCCCGTACGGGGTCAGACCCCCGCATTGCTTTGCGGGTTACTTGTCCAGCACGATGCGCAGCATGCGGCGCAGCGGTTCGGCCGCGCCCCACAGCAGCTGGTCGCCGACGGTGAAGGCCGACAGGTAGTCGTCGCCCATGCTCATCTTGCGCAGGCGGCCGACCGGGATCGTCAGGCTGCCGGTGGCGGCGGCCGGCGACAGGTCCTTGACCGACGCTTCACGGGTGTTCGGCACCACTTTGACCCACTGGTTGTTGGCGGCGATGATGTCGTGGATCTCGTCGATCGGCACGTCTTTCTTCAGCTTGATGGTCAGCGCCTGCGAGTGGCTGCGCATGGCGCCGATGCGTACGCACAGGCCGTCGACCGGAATCGCTTTCGAACCGAAGTCCGCGCCCAGGCCCAGGATCTTGTTGGTCTCGGCGCCGCCCTTCCATTCTTCCTTCGACTGGCCGTTGCCCAGATCCTTGTCGATCCACGGGATCAGGTTGCCGGCTAGCGGCGCGCCGAACTGCTTGGTTTCCTCTGCGCTCAGGCCGTGCTGGGTGGCCAGCACCTGGCGGTCGATTTCCAGGATGGCGGAGGCCGGATTGTCCAGCAGCGCCTTGACCGACGAGTTGATGGTGCCGAACTGGGTCAGCAGCTCGCGCATGTGCTGGGCACCGCCGCCCGATGCCGCCTGGTAGGTCATGGAGGTCATCCACTCGACCAGGTTGTGCTGGAACAGGCCGCCCAGGCCCATCAGCATGCACGACACGGTGCAGTTGCCGCCGATGTAGTTCTTCACGCCCTTGCCCAGCGCGTCCTTGATGACGTGCAGGTTGACCGGGTCCAGCACGATGACGGCGTCCTTCTCCATGCGCAGCGTGGAGGCGGCGTCGATCCAGTAGCCGTTCCAGCCGGCCGCGCGCAGTTTAGGGAACACTTCGGTGGTGTAGTCGCCGCCCTGGCACGAGATGATGATCTCGCACTTTTTCAGTTCGTCGATGTCGGTCGCGCTTTTCAGTTTGGTTTCATTCTTCGCCATCGCCGGCGCGTCGCCGCCCGGGTTCGAGGTGGTGAAAAACACCGGTTCGATGTGGGCGAAATCGCCCTCTTCCTGCATGCGCTGCATCAGGACCGAACCAACCATGCCACGCCAACCTACCAAGCCTACGAGTTTCATTTTACTCTTCCTTGTCTTAAATATTTATACCGTTTATACCGTTTACGCCAGCGCCTTGACCACCGCGTTGCCCATCTCTTCCGTGCCCACCTTGGTGGTGCCGGCTTCGTAGATGTCGGCGGTGCGCAGGCCTTGCGACAGCACGTGCTTGACGGCGTTCTCGATACGGTCGGCCTGTTCGGCCTTGTTCAGCGAGTAGCGCAGCATCATCGCGGCCGACAGGATCGTCGCCAGCGGATTGGCGATGCCCTTGCCGGCGATGTCGGGCGCGGAACCGTGCGACGGCTCGTACAGGCCCTTGTTGTTGGCATCCAGCGAGGCCGACGGCAGCATGCCGATCGAACCGGTCAGCATGGCCGCCTGGTCGGACAGGATGTCGCCAAACATATTGCCGGTGACGATGACGTCGAACTTCTTCGGCGCGCGCACCAGCTGCATCGCGGCGTTGTCGACGTACATGTGCTCGAGCGCGACGTCAGGGTATTCCTTGTGGACGTCGGTGACGATGTCTTTCCAGAACTGGAAGGTCTCCAGCACGTTGGCCTTGTCGACGCTGGTCAGGCGCTTGCCTCGCTTTTGCGCCGCCTGGAACGCCACGTGGGCGATGCGGCGGATTTCGCCTTCGGCATAGCGCATGGTGTCGAACCCTTCGCGCTGGCCTTTGAACGGGCCGTCCGGGCACTCGCGCACGCCGCGCGGCTGGCCGAAGTAGATGTCGCCGGTCAGTTCGCGGATGATCAGGATGTCCAGGCCGGACACCACTTCAGGCTTCAAGGTCGAAGCGTTGGCCAGGTCCGGATACAGGATGGCCGGACGCAGGTTGGCGAACAGGCCGAGCTGCTTGCGCAGGCCGAGGATCGCCTGCTCCGGACGCAGCGGACGATCCAGCGTGTCGTACTGGTAGTCGCCGACGGCGCCGAACAGCACCGCGTCGGCCGCCTTGGCCAGCGCCAGCGTGCCTTCCGGCAATGGATGGCCGTGGGCCGCGTAGCCGGCGCCGCCGACCGGCGCGCTTTCCAGCTCAAATTTTTCGCCCAGTACGTTGAGGACTTTGACGGCTTGCGCAATGATTTCCGGGCCGATACCGTCGCCCGGGAGGATAGCGATTTTCATGGTTACTTTTCGAGATTAGATGACGTTGGCCAACCAAGGTTGGGTTGCCAGATGGCGCTCTTCGAAGCCGCGGATAGCGTCGGCGTGACGCAGCGTCAGGCCGATATCGTCGAGCCCGTTCATCAGGCAGTATTTGCGGAAGGCGTCGATCTCGAAGGGATAGGAGACGCTGCCATTGCTGGTGGAGATGCGCTGCTGCTCAAGGTCGACCACCAGACGGTAACCGGGGAAGGCCTTGACTTCATTGAACAGATGGTCGATCTGCGTTTCGGATAAAACGATGGGCAGCAAGCCGCTTTTGTAGCAGTTGTTGAAGAAGATGTCGGCGAACGACGGCGCGACGATCGCGCGGAAGCCGTACTGGTCCAGCGCCCACGGCGCGTGCTCGCGCGAGGAGCCGCAGCCGAAGTTCTTGCGGGTCAGCAGGATCGAGGCGCCCTGGTAGCGCGCTTCATTGAGCACGAAGTCCGGGTTCAGCGGACGCTTGCTGTTGTCCTGGCCCGGTTCGCCGTGGTCCAGGTAGCGCCATTCGTCGAACAGGTTCGGGCCGAAGCCGGTGCGATGAATCGACTTCAAAAATTGCTTCGGAATGATGGCGTCGGTGTCGACATTGGCGCGGTCCAGCGGGGCCACCAGTCCTTCGTAGATCGTAAATTTATCCATGATTCTCGTTCGGGTTGTGCGACGGCGGACCGTCGCGGCCCGCCGTGCTGCGGTTTATTTTTTGGTCGAAGCGCCTTCCAGCGACTCACCGACTTTTTTGACGTCCTTGCCGAAGCCGTTGACGGTGTTGCAGCCGGTCAGGATCAGCGCGATGATGGACAGGGCGAATAGTTTTTTCATGATGAGGATTTCTCGTTATGGTTCAATCAAATCAACGCAAGGCTCAGCGTAAAGCGCGTACGTCGACAAAGTGACCGGCGATACCGGCTGCCGCCGCCATTGCGGGAGACACCAGATGGGTGCGTCCGCCCTGGCCTTGGCGTCCTTCAAAATTGCGGTTCGAGGTCGAGGCGCAGCGCTCGCCCGGTTCCAGGCGGTCGGCGTTCATCGCCAGGCACATCGAGCAGCCCGGGTCGCGCCATTCGAAGCCGGCGTCCTTGAAGATGCGGTCCAGGCCTTCCTTCTCGGCCTGGTCCTTGACCAGGCCGGAGCCCGGCACCACCATCGCCAGCTTGACGTTGGAGGCGCGGTGCTTGCCGCGCACCACTTCGGCGGCGGCGCGCAAATCCTCGATGCGCGAGTTGGTGCAGGAGCCGATGAAGACCTTGTCGATGCGGATGTCCTCGATCGCCGTGTTCGGCTTGAGGTTCATGTAGACCAGCGCCTTTTCCATGGCGTCGCGCTTGACGCTGTCCTTTTCCTGGTCCGGATCCGGCACCCGGCCGTCGATCGAGGTCACCATTTCCGGCGACGTGCCCCAGGTCACCTGCGGCTTGATCTCGGCGGCGTTGAGCGTGACCACCAGGTCGAATTTGGCGCCGGCGTCGCTGTGCAGCGTGCGCCAGTAGTCGACCGCGCGGTCCCAGTGCGGACCGGCCGGCGAGAACGGCCGGCCCTTGACGTAGTTGATGGTGACGTCGTCGACGCCGATGATGCCGGCGCGCGCGCCCGCTTCGATCGCCATGTTACAGACCGTCATCCGGCCTTCCATCGACAGCGCGCGGATGGTCGAACCGCCGAACTCGATACAGTAGCCGGTGCCGCCGGCGGTGCCGATCTTGCCGATGATGGCCAGCACCACGTCCTTGGCGGTGACGCCGAGCGGCAGCGCGCCGTCGACCTGCACCAGCATGGCCTTGGATTTCTTTTGCAGCAGCGTCTGCGTGGCCAGCACGTGCTCGACTTCCGAGGTGCCGATGCCGTGCGCCAGCGCGCCGAAGGCGCCGTGGGTCGAGGTGTGCGAGTCGCCGCAGACCACGGTCATGCCCGGCAGGGTCGCGCCCTGCTCCGGCCCGATCACGTGGACGATGCCCTGGCGCTTGTCGTTCATGTTGAAGTAGGTCAGGCCGTAGGACTTGGCGTTCTTGTCCAGCGTTTCCACCTGCAGGCGCGAGACCGGGTCGGCGATGCCGTCGGCGCGGCCGGTGGTCGGCACGTTGTGGTCGGCTACCGCCAGGTTGGCGGACACGCGCCACGGCGCGCGGCCGGCGGCGCGCAGGCCGTCGAATGCCTGCGGGCTGGTGACTTCGTGCACCAGGTGGCGGTCGATGTACAGGATCGTGGTGCCGTCTTCTTCGGCCTTGACCACGTGGGATTCCCAGAGTTTGTCGTAAAGCGTCTTCATCATAATTTATGAGTACTCATTGTAAGTACCGCTGCTGCCTGTGTGAGTGATCCACTTCGATTATGCCATATTGTGCAATGCGGTAGCGGCCGCCGCTGGCCGGCCTCGTGAGCCGATGCAGTTCCGCCTACCGATACACTTTTTATGACTCCTTTTGCAAAATTCGGTGTTGAAACAAAACTGCGAATAAAAAAAAGCCTGCGTGGACGCAGGCTTTTGGTCTATCTGGCCCTGTCCTCAGACTAGGCCGCCATGCGTACACTACCTCGACATCCGTCCATTAGGAACGATAGGCCCACCACTAGCACCAGTTCGCCTTCGGCCGAACGCGCGGTGCCGGTAATACCTTCGACACTAATCGCGGTCATCGGTTTAATCACCAGGTCGGCAGTACCGTCGACCGCTTCCACCGCCAGAATGTACGGCTGTGGTGCAGCGACAACAATACCCACCTTCTCGCGGCAGCTCTCGTAGCCCAGCGAATCGGCCAGCGAACGGACCGGCAACGGACGGCCCTGGTCTTTCAGCACCGGCGCGCCGCCCACTTCCATGAACACTTCCGGCAGCTCGACCACGCGCTGCACCACGGCCATCGGCAGCGCCAGCGCGGCGCCCGAGGTCGAGACCAGCATGGTCGGCACGATCGACAGCTCGATCGGCAGGCGGATGGCGAACTTGGTGCCCTTGCCCAGCGCCGATTCGATGTGGATGGCGCCGCGGTTCTTCTCCACGGCGGTCTTCACCACGTCCATGCCGACGCCGCGGCCGGACACGCTGGAAGCGACTTCCTTGGTCGAGAAACCCGGCAAGAATACCAGCTGGAAGCATTCGTCGTTGGTCAGCTGCACCGATTCCGAGATCAGGCCTTTTTGCTGGGCCTTGGTGCGCAGCACCACCGGATCCATGCCTTTGCCGTCGTCCTGAAGCACAATCATAACGCTATTTGCTTCTTGCCATGCTTTGAGCGAAATATAGGCCTTGGCCGGCTTGCCCGCCGCCAGCCGGTCTTCCGGCGATTCGACGCCGTGGTCCAGCGAATTGCGCAGCATGTGCACCAGCGGATCGTACAGGCTGTCCACCACCACGCGGTCGACTTCGGTCTCCGCGCCTTCGATGGTCAGCTCGACGTCCTTGCCCAGGTCTTTCGCCAGTTCGCGCACCAGGCGCGGGAACTTCTGGAACAGGCGGCCGACCGGCTGCATCCGGGTCGCCAGCGTGGCGCGCTGCAGCTCGGTGGAGTAGCGCGAGGCGCGTTCAAGCGTTTCCGCCAGCGTCGCCATCAGGGTCTGGGCCTGGCCCTCGAATTTGAATTGCAGCAGGCGCTCCAGCAGCACGGCGGCCTGGTTGGCGGCCTGCACCGATTCGCCGGCCACTTCCAGCAGCGCGTCCAGCTTGACGGCATCGACCCGGATCGATTCTTCCTTGGCCGGCGCGGCGTGCGGACGCTCCTCGCGTTTTTCGGCGGCTTCGCGCTTGGCGGGGCTGGAGGTGGGACCGGCGGCGTGCACGGCGGCGACGACGGCGGCCAGTTCGGCGGCCGGCAACGGCGCCGACGGCGCCGGCGCCACTGCGGCCGGAGCCGCTGCCGCGGGTTTGGTGTAGCTACCGGCAGGCATCACGGCTTCGTACATGCCTTCCCAGTCCAGGCCGTCCGGCGACGGCGCCGAGACCGGTGCGGCGGCCGGGGCAGCTACTGCGGCAGCGGCAGCCGGGGCTGGCGCGGGCGCGGCGGCCTTGGCCGGAGCCGCGGTGGTCTTGCCTTCGATGGCGTCGGTCAGGATGATTTCCAGATCCTTGGGCATGGCCGGCAGGCTGTCCGGTTCGGCGCCGTTGTTCAGTTCGGCCAGCTGGTCGGCCACGAAGCCCGACGCCTGCAGCGCCGCCTCGATCGCGATCGGCGTCACCGGCGCGGCGCCGGTGCGCAGCGCGTCGAACAAGTTCTCGGTCAAGTGACATGCCGCCACCATCGCCGGCAGGCCCATGAAACCGGCGCCGCCCTTGATGGTGTGGAAGGAGCGGAACACCGCGTTCAATGTTTCTTTATTGTCCGGGTCGCGTTCGAGCCGCAGCAGATGCTCTTCAACGTTGACCGCAAGATCCATCGCCTCGACGACGAAATCCTTGAGCATATCGTCCATTAGAATCCCAGGTCAGCAAGCAGGTCGTCGACATTGTCCTGGTTCAGCGCTACGGCTGGAGCCGAAGGGCCGGACATCAGGGACACTTCTTTTTGCGCGATTTTCTCGCGTACCGCCGGTGGTGCATTGTCGCGCAGCAGTTCTGCCAGTTCGTGCTCCACCGTCTTGGTGATGGTCACGACTTTCTTGATCAGTTGGCCGGTGATGTCCTGGAAATCCTGGGCCATCATGATTTCCAGCAGGCGGGCTTTTTCCGCTTCGGTGGCCACCGACACCGCCGCGGCAAACGCTTGCGAGTCGCCGGCCAGTTGCTTGAACTGGTCCAGGCTCAGCTTGCCTGCGAACAGGTCGGCCCAGCGGTTTTCCATTTCCTTGGATTTCTTCGACAGCACGTCCTGCTCCGGCATGCCTTCGTCCAGGGTGTTGAGCACCTTGTTGGCGGCTTGTTCGGTCAGGGTGGCGACGTATTCGAGGCGGTCCTGGGCGTCGTTGATCTGCGACGACGCCTCGGTCAGCGCCTTGTCGTAGCCCAGTTCGCGCAGCGAATCGTGCAGCAGGCGCACGATGCCGCCCAGGCGTTCGAACATCGGCTTGTCTTCGCCGTCGGCGCCGGCTTCGGCCGGCGCTGCGGCCGGCGCGGCGGCCACAGGCGCCGGGGCGGGAGCGGCAGGCGCTGCATCCGCCGGCCGGGCCGACGACACTTCGTCGAACAGGCTTTCCAGGTCATCCTCGGCGGGAGCAGGCGCTGGAGCAGGCGCTGCCGTCTTGCTCTGAGCAGACACTTCATCAAATAGTGCGTCGAAATCGTCAGCGGCGTTGGTCATAATCCCTGCTTCTCCATAATTTGTAAAATTGCTGCTCTAAACTTGCATGCTTGTGATGACGCTCGGCAATATAACGCTCTTACCCGAGTGTAGCAGGGCGCAGCCAGATTATTCAATCCCAGAGTAGGGTCGCCTGCCCTGCGCTCCGGGTCCAAGCCAAGTTTCGTTGTATTTGGAGATACTAACATTGGTTAGATAGACAAAACACGCCTTGAGACACAAAAGTAGTGCTCGTGTGCAAAAAAAGCAGGTAAAAAGTATGAAAGCCAACACGGGCGCTACAGCGTAAAGCGCTTTCATTTGATAATCATCAAGTCTTTCCATACTAACAATAATGTAAATCGGGGCTACAATTAAGAGCAGCCAGCTGGTTTTAAAAGGAGGTTCATCATGTACCGCAAAATCTTGATCACCACCGACGGCTCCGCCGTTTCCAGTAAAACCGCCTGCGCCGGGGTGGCCTTTGCCGAACAGATGAAGGCCGAGGTGCTGGTGCTGTTCGTGGCGCCGGAATACCAGTACCCGATCTATGTCGAAATCATCCCGCCCAGCTACCCCAGCGAGGATGAATACCGCGCCGCCATGCTGCGCGCCGGCAAGGAACATACGCAGGACGTGGTCGATTCCTGCGCCAGGCGCGGCGTGCCGTGCGAGGCGCTGACGGTGTTTGCGGAAAGCACCGCGCACAAGATCGTCGATGTGGCGGAAAAACACCATTGCGACCTGATCTTCATGGGCTCGCACGGCCGCAGCGGCTGGGGCCAGCTGCTGCTGGGCAGCGTAACCAACAAGGTGTTGTCGCACGCCAAGACACCGGTGCTGGTGCATCGCCTGATCAAGGAGCCCGGCAGCAAATAAAACGCGGCCGAGATGCTTTTTGTAGTAAGATCATAAGATTAGTTCAAACACAATAATACTTACTTTTAATTACTTTTTTCTTCAAGCATCTCTATGATTCGAATTGTCATTGCCGACGACCACACCATCATGCGTGAAGGTCTCAAGCGCATCCTCGACGGCGCTCCCGACATCGACATCGTAGGCGAGGCCATCGACGGCTTCGAGGTGCTGGGCCACGTGCGCCAGGGCGGCTTCGACCTGCTGCTGCTGGACCTGTCCATGCCCGGCCGCAGCGGCGTCGACCTGATCCGCCAGATCAAGGCGGAGGCGCCCAAGCTCGCCATCCTGATCCTGACCATGCACGAAGAAGAGCAGTACGCGGTGCGCGCCATTCGCGCCGGCGCCCAGGGCTACCTGACCAAGGAAAGCGCCGGCACCCAGCTGGTCGGCGCGATCCGCAAGGTCGCTTCCGGCCGGCCCTACATCAGCACCGAAGTGGCCGAGCAACTGGCGCTGAACATCATGATGCCCAACGAAAGCCTGTTGCATAAACAGCTGTCGGACCGCGAATTCGAAGTTTTTTCACTGTTGGTGGCCGGCAAATCGATTACCGAAATCGCCAACAGCCTGCACCTGAGCGTCAAGACCGTCAGCACCCACAAGACCCGCATCATGCAGAAAATGGGCATGAGCTCGCTCTCAGAGATGGTGCAATATGCCGTAGCTCATCGTCTGTTGTCCCCCTTCAAGACCTGATTCCTCCGTCCGCCGTTAGGACAACTCCTACAATGCTGCGCTGCGTCCTACGCGCATATTCAGCCATTGCTGATATCTATCTCCCCCCCTCGTTGGCATACTGAAACCATACGATACATGCTGCACGGCTACAGACTCGCAGCACTATGCCGTGCGACACCACAACAGGAAACCAAGCAGCGCGGCACAGCCCATTTCCCGTCCTTTCGAAAAGCAATACCTGTACACAGGAGACCAACATGCTGTCTACGCAAACGTCTGAAATTCGCCCGGCCACCACTGCCACCATGCAGTCCTCCTCGATGGAGGCAGGCCGTCAGCGTCAGGGGCGGCTCTGGTCGAACCTGAAGGAAGTCTGCGATTTGTTGCACATCCCGGCGGCCTGTTCGGTCACCAACGAGGAGTTGCTATTCCAGCACGTGCAGTTCAAGACCGGCCAGCGCATCCACACCATCGGCCAGCCCTTCGACACGCTGTACATCGTCAACTCGGGCTTCCTGAAGACGGTGCTCATCGACGAGTTCGGCAACGAACAGGTGCTCAGCTTCCCGATGAAGGGCGACATGCTGGGCGTGGACGGCATCCACACCCGCCACTACTCGTCCGAGGCGGTGGCCCTGTCCGACTGCGACCTGATACTGCTGCCGTTCAAGAAGCTGACGGCGCTGGGCCGGGTCCACCTGGAACTGGAAAACATGATGTACGGCGTCATGAGCCGCGAGCTGGTGCGCGAACAAGCCATGATCGGCATGCTGGGCGCGCTCAGCGCCGAGGCGCGCGTGGCGCGCTTCCTGGTGTCGCTGGCCGACCGCTTTGCACAGATGGGCTACTCGAGCAAGTTGTTCAACCTGCGCATGACGCGGCATGAAATCGGCAGCTACCTGGGGCTGACGCTGGAGACCGTCAGCCGCACGCTGTCGGCCTTCAACGAAATCGGCCTGATCAGCGTGGACCAGCGCACCATCGGCATCAAGGATCCGGAAGCGCTGAAAACCCTGCGCCGCCTGCCGCCCTCGCGCACCCGCGCCAAGCAGCTGGCGGCCGCCAAGACCAAGGGCGCCGAGAGCGAGGCCCCGGCGCAATTGCTGGCGGCGCTGTGATGTAAGCGCCGCCGCGCCCCCGAACCCAGCTTGGGCCCGGTCACTCCTGCCGGGCTCTTTTTTATTCCCTCCACATGGCGGTTCCATACCGCCTCAATAACTCCCAAATAACACTTGCATTCCTTCCGTGCTTCCACAATAATGAATGCAAATACGAATCATTCTTATTTAAGGAGCCTCCGAAGATGACCACCGCCCTGCCCGCCACCCCGCCCGCCATCACCGCTCACGCCACGACCATCGTTGCCGCACCGGCGATCGTGCCGGTCAAGCGCATCACCAGCGCCAGCCTGATGGAAAACGGCCGCGAAGTCGAGATCGAGCACGGGGGCCGCATCTACCGCCTGCGCATCACCCAGCTCAACAAGCTGATCCTGACCGCCTGAGGTCACCCCGGGCGCCGCCGCGCCCGCCCTGCCCGAGTAGCCAGCCGCAAGCCAGCCAGACTTCCTAACTGAAACCAGGAGCGTTTGATGGCCATAGACCGTAGCAATCCGATTTTTCTCGCCCCCTCCCATGGCGGACACAATCCAGAACTGATGCTGTCCGCCGTGCTGCATCTGATGTCGCATTACACCGCCGGCAGCGACGAGGCCGGCGGCTGTGTCAAGCTGGCCTCGGTGATCGAACGCCACCTGAAGGCGCTGGCCAGCCTGCCGGACCTGGCGCCGGTGCTCAGCGCCACCTGCCAGCAGCTGTCCGAGCAGTGGGCCGGCGTGGTCGAACGCAATATCCACCTGCAGGAAAAGAGCAACTTCCTCAGCCGCATCATGGCGCGCGCCCGCATCGCGCCGGCCACGGTGTAAGGAGAGCCGTCCCCATGTGCGACAAACACGATCCGCTGGCGGCCATCATCGCCGCCGCCATGCCGCAGGTGGCCGGCACGCTGGCGCCCGCCTCCACCGCGCCGCCCCGCCCCGCCGAGCAGCAGGTGCTCAAGCCCGTCATCACCAGCGTCATGGCGGCGCTGCGGCCGCAGGACGGGACGCACGCCTCGCGCCGCCGCCGGCTGTGGGAGCTGGGCCATGCCTGCCACTGCCCGCTGGTCGGCGTCGGCTTCCCGCTGGGCGTGCTGCGCAAGCTGGTGGACAAGGTCACGGCGGGCAAGGTGCTGGCCGACGACTATGAAGTGCACGTCGGCGCCGTTACCGAGTGCGGCAGCCGCAACCGACTGTCGGAAGCGCTGCAAAAGGAACTGGAGCGCCGCTACGCCGCCGTGCTGCTGCGCTTCCGCGCCGCCAGGAGCACCGCACAGGTCGCCGAGATGTGGAACACGGCGGTCGCCAACGGCGACGTCGCCGGCGCCTTCTGGGCCGGCCTGACGCATCCGCGCTGCAACGCCGAGCTGGAAGAACAGATGTGCCGCGACCTGCACATGGTGCAGCACCAGGCCGGCGCCTGCGTGCGCGCCGACATCAACAAGTTCAACGCCACGCTGGCCGACAATGCGCGCCTGGCGCACGAGCTGGCCAAGGCCCAGCAACGCGCCGCCGCGCTGCTGGCCGACAAGAGCGCGGACGCGGAAAAGCACGCGGCCCAGCTGATGCAGCTGCGCGCGCAGTCGGTCGGCAAGGACAGCATGATCGATTCGCTCAGGGCCGAGCTGGAGCAGCTGCGCGAGTCCATCCCCGGCCTCGAGAGCCGCGCCAAACTGGCCGAGCGCCTGATGCAGATGGATGAGCGCGAACGCGCCATGCGCAACCAGATCACCGAGCTGAAGCAGGAACTGGCGAAGCTGCAGACGGCGGCGGAAGCGGCGCCGATACTGGAGGAAACGCGCCAGGTGGTCGAGCACGTGATGAAGATGCCGCTCAGCCTGAACGACCGCGCGGTGCTGTGCGTGGGCGGGCGCAGCGGCAACGTCGCCACCTACCGCGAGCTGATCGAACGCGAAGGCGCGCAGTTCGCCCACCACGACGGCGGCCTGGAAGACAACGCCAACCGCCTCGACGCCAGCCTGGCGGCGGCCGACCTGGTGATCTGCCAGACCGGCTGCATCAGTCACAGCGCCTACTGGCGGGTCAAGGACTACTGCAAGCGCACCGGCAAGCGCTGCGTGTTCATCGACAACCCCAGCATCTCCAGCCTGGCGCGCGGCCTCGAGCAAGCCAGCGCGGAATAAAAAAGCCCTGAGCAGATAAACCATGTCATTCCCGCGCAGGCGGGAATCCATGCTGAACCTGTCCAGAGCTGTTCTATGGGCTCCCGCTTTCGCGGGAGCGACGGTTACTTACACAATCACAACAGCTTAGAACGCCAGCGTGCCGGTCATGTAGAAGGTGCGGCCCAGCTGGTCCGCGTAGCGTGGATCGAAGCCGACCTGGTGGCCCGACGAAGCGCGCAGCGACAGCGGCGGTTCGCGGCCGGCCAGGTTCTTCACACCCATGCGTATCGACGCGGTCTTGCTCAGCGCCAGCTTGCCCTGCCAGTCGATCGTCAGGTACGACGGCACCCACAAGCGGATGCTCTCGTCCTTGCCGCTATCGACGTTGCGCACGGTCGCTTGCGCGTCCTGGTAGCCGTTGCGGTAGTTCGCGCTCAGCGTGTTGCTCACTTTGCCGGTGTCCAGCGTCAGCGCGGCGCGCACGATGTGGCGGAAGGCCACCTTGTTGTCGACGCCGAAGAAGTTCATGTCGCTGGTCCAGTCGCCGTCGGTGCCCGGACGGGTGTAGTCCGACTTCATCAGGTAGGTGCCGTTCAGGTTGGCCGTCAACTGGCCGAACGAGAACTTCTGACGGCCCACCATGTCATAGTCGATACCCTGGTTGTGGGTCTTGCCGATGTTGATCGACAGGCTCTTCATCGCCCAGTAGGTGTTGCCGGTCGACGGTTCGGTGAAGGTGGTGAACAGGTCGCGGAAGCGGGCCGGTGCGGCAAAGATCTGCTGCTCGCTGATCGACGACACGGCGTCGGTGATCTTCACATCCCACAGGTCGGCGCCGAACGAGAACGAAGCGTTAGGCTCGACGCGGAAACCGATCGAGTACTGCTTGGAGCGCTCAGGCTTGAGGTTCTCGTTACCGCCGGACAGCAGGTTGTACTGCACATTGCCGGTACGGCACAGATCGGTGCCAGGGAATGGGCAAGCGTAGCTGTTCGAGGTCACGCCGGCGCTGACCAGCGGCTGGCCGATGTCGAGCATGCTAGGCGCCTTGAAGCCGGTGCCATAGGAGCCGCGCACCAGCACCGTCTTGACCGGCTGCCAGCGGGCCGACACCTTGTAGGTGCTGGCCGACTGGGTCTCGCCCATCTTGCGGTGGGCCAGCAGGTTGTCGATGCCGGCGATGCTGTCGTAGCGGCCGGCCAAGGTCACTTCCAGTTCCTTGGTCAGCGGCGCCAGCAGCTCGCCGAACACGCCGTACGACGCGCGCTTCATGTCGTAGGCTGGCTGGGCGGTCAGGTTGTAGATCTTGCCGCCGGCCGCGTCGGCCGACGGGGTCTGCTGGTAGGCGTACTCGCGGTAGTCGGCGCCGATACCCAGGTTGGCGGCGCCGCCCGGCAGCGTGAACACTTCACGCGAACCGTGCGCGTCCACGCCCTTCAAGGTGGTCGACGCTTCGCGCACCGAACCGTGGTAGATCGAGTTGGCGATCTGCGCCTTGGTGGCGTCGCTCTGGTTGCCGATCGGCGCGAACGGATTGAAGGCGTTGGTGGCCAACATGTCCTTGAATTCCTTGGTCATCGCATAGCCGCCGACATAGCGCTCGTCGAGCTTGTTGCGCGACCAGGTCAGGCCGGTGCCGAAGCTCCAGGCGCCGATATCGCCGTCCGCGCCGACCACCAAGTGCTGGGCGTCGGTGATGGTCTGGCTGTTGCGGGTGCCCCAGTCGTAGGTGCGATAGCTGCCCGACACCTGCTTGACGTTGGCGGCCTGCTCTGCGGTCAGGTAAGGCAGCACGTAGGTGTTGTAGCGGTCCGAACCCGGCGCGATGGTGAACGGCGCGATGTTCTGCGCGATGCGCGCGGTCAGGTCCAGGCGCGACAGCGCCATTTCGGCGAACACGGTGATGTCTTCGCTGGCCTTGTACTGGGCCTTGGTGAAGAAGCTGTCACGCTTGTTCTGCGGCGAGATTTCCACCGCCGGCGTCGAGTCGAACGAGCAGTTGCGGGTGTCGGCCGTGTTGTTCAGGCTCAGGTAGGTCTGCGTCGGGCAGCTGCCGTTCTGCATCAGGTACGGGCTGAAACCGATAGGCGCCAGGCCCTTGTTGAAGGTCACGCCGACGTTGGCCGGCGCGGCCGCCGGGCTGGTGCGGTCGTAGATGTAGTTGTGGCCGTTGTAGTTGAACGGGATGTACGAAGTCGACGCGAACGAGCGGTCGGTCGCCTTGACCGGGCTCTGCTCGTCGTGGCGGTAGGTCGCCAGGATGTTGTAGCGGTCTTCCTGCAGGTCGCCGAAGCCGTAGGTCAGGTTGGTGTTGTACGACTGGCCCGGACGGCCGCTGGTCGGCTGCGAGTACGTCGCGTCGATGGTGCCGCCGTGGGCGTTTTTCTTCAGGATGAAGTTGATCACGCCGGCGATCGCGTCCGAACCGTACAGGGCGGAGGCGCCGTCGGTCAGGATCTCGACGCGCTCAACCGCGCTCATCGGGATGGAGTTCAGGTTGATGGTGCTGCCCGAGCCGGTCGGCGCGATGCGGCGGCCGTCCAGCAGGACCAGGGTGTAGCTCTCGCCGATGTTGTGGATCGAGGCCGAGACGATGCCGCCCGAGTTCGAGCCGGCCGCGGTGGCGGCGATGCTGAAGCCCTGCATCGCCGGCAGCGATTGGATCAGGTCGGCGACGGTGGTGGCGCCGGTCTTGGCGATTTGTTCCTGCGACAGGCGCTGCACGGGCAGTGCGCCTTCCACGGCGATGCGCTTGATGCTCGAGCCGGTGATTTCGACCTTCTGCATGGCCTCGTCCGCAAACGCCTGGCCGGCGATCAGTACGGTGCCGGTCAGCACGCTCAGGGCGATGCGCACGGAGCGTACGCCGATTTTTTCTTGCAATACCATTCAAACTCCCGAATAAAAACATAGAAATCGAGAGCAATACCAACAACGCTATAAGTCGAAGTGGCCAAAATTGCTCTTCGATAAGAGAATTATCGGGCCTGTCAGTACAATATGGTACATAGTTGAAACAAATTTAGAACAAACCTCACAAGTTCGACATTTACGCCAATTTACAAAATTTAATTTCAATATGCGAAAATTTTATAACAAATAAAACGTAATATTTTATTACTATCGGAACAATCGGATTTGCACCGCATTGGTGCGTTGTAATAAAACGTCAATAAACGTCGCGCCGATAGCGTCCGGCGGCGGCCAACTGATCCAGCGCTTCGCGCCCCAGCGCGGCGGCCAGGGCGGCGTCGACACCGGCCGCCATGCCGTCCAGGCTGCCGCACACATAAATGGCGGCGCCGGCCGCGACCCAGGCGCGCACCGCGTCCGCCTGCTCGGCCAGACTGTCCTGCACGTAGCGGCGCTGCAGCTGGTCGCGCGAAAACACCAGGTCCAGTTTTTCCAGTTTGCCGTGCAGCTGCCAGGTCGCCAGTTCGTCGCGATAGTGGTAGTCGTGGGCTTCGTTGCGCTCGCCGAACAACAGCCAGTTGCGGGCCCGCCCGCTTGCCGTGCGCGCCTTCAGGTGGCCGCGCAGGCCGGCGATGCCGCTGCCGTTGCCGATCAGGATCAGCGGCCGCTGGGCGTTGTCCTCCAGGCGGAAACGCCGGTGCTGGCGCAGCCGCAGCTGGATCGTCTGACCCAGCCCGGCCTGCTGCGTCAGCCAGCCGGAGGCGGCGCCGTGGCTGCCGTCCGCATGCGTGTGCAGGCGCACCAGCAAATGCACGCGGCCGTCGGCCGGCATCGAGGCGATCGAGTATTCGCGGGCGCGCTCGGGATCGGAAGGCGCCGACACCTGCACCAGGTCGCCCGATTCCCAGGCCGGCAGTTCGCCGTCCCGCGGTTCCAGTTCCAGATGGTAGATCGGCGCGCCGGCGCTGCCCGGATTGAGCAGCACGCGCGCGGCCAGCCGCCAGTGGTCGAAGGCCGGCGCGCTCCAGTCCGGCGCATCGCTGGTGCCGGCCAGATGGCTGAGCTGCTGGCGCCAGGCGCCGATGGCCTCGGCCGAACTGCGGTCGACCTCGATGCGCGGGAACAGGCTTTGCGCGCCCTGCGCCTGCAGCCACTGGTCCAGCGCGCGGCCGAAGCCGCAGAACCGGGCGTAGGCGCGGTCGCCCAGCGCCAGCACGGCGTAATGCAGTTGCGGCAGCGCCAGGCCGTTGGTCATCAGGCGGCCGGCAAAGGCGGCGGCGGCGTCCGGCGCATCGCCCTCGCCGTAGGTGCTGACCAGGAACAAGATGCGCTCGGCGCGTTGCAAATCTTCGGCATGCAGTTCGGACAATTCGCTCATCTGCGCGGCGATGCCGGCCAGCCGCAGGGTCGCCAGCGTCTGCCCGGCCAGTTCCTCGGCGTTGCCGGTCTGGCTGGCGTAGGCGACGATCCAGCCGGGGTTGGCGGCCGACTCGGCCTTGGCGCGCTGCGCCGCCATACGCTTGCGGCGCGTGCGCAGATAAGGCGCCAGGCACACCAGCGCGTAGCTCATGGCCAGGCTGGCTACCAGCATCAAACGGGTGGGGTCGTTGGTCCAGATCATTCGTCTAGCATGCCGCGTAAATGGGTACTCATGTGTTCGGTGAAACCGCCGTCGCGCCGGCGGGCGACGAAGCGCACCGCCAGTCCTTGTTGCTCGGCCAGGCGCAGGCCATGCTCGCAGCCCAGCACCGTCAACGCGGTGGACCAGGCGTCGGCCGCCATGCATTGCGGATGGACCACGGTGACCGAGGCCAGGTCGTTGGCGATCGGCATGCCGCTGCGCGGATCGATGGTGTGGGAATAGCGCTGGCCGTCCAGTTCGAAATAGCGGCGGTAGTCGCCCGAGGTCGCCACGGACAGGCCGTGCAGCGCCAGCACCAGTTCGTCCGGCTGCGGCGCTGCAGTGTCGGCATCATCGACCACCTGCTCCAGCGCCACCCACCACGGCTGGCCGTCCGGCTTGACGCCTGCGCCGCGCAGCTCGCCGCCGACTTCGACCAGGCAGTGCGCATAACCTTGGGCCTTCAAAAAATACGCCAGCCGGTCCACGCCGTAGCCCTTGGCCACGGCCGACAGATCCAGCTGCACGCCGCCGGGCTGCAAGGCGCGGCGACCTTCGTGCTCCAGCAGCACCGGCCGCGACGCCAGCGCCGCGCCGATCTGCGCGGCCGACGGCGGCACGAAATCCGGCTGGTCGAACCTGCCGTGCGGGCCGAAGCCCCACAGGTTGACCAGCGCGCCGGCGCAGGGATCATAGGCGCCGCCCGACAGGCGGGCCACGTCCAGCGCAAACGCCAGCACATCGAAAAACGCCGGCGGCAGCTGGCGCCAGCTGCCCGCGTCGGCGCGGTTGAAACGGCCCAGGTCGGAGTCGCTTTCCCAGTGGCTCATCTCCGCCACCACGGCGTCCAGCTGCTGCTGCAGCCCTTGCTGCAGATGGATGCAGGCATCCTCCGGCGCGCACACCAGCCGCACCGACCAGCTGGTGCCCATGCTGCGTCCGCCGAAATCGCGGATCACGCCGCCGGCGGGCGCCGGCTCGTCGGCGATGACATGGGGCAGCAATACACGACGCATCGTCAGCCTACCCCGCCTTATTGCGGCAGGATTTCCACCGTCGCCGCATAGCTGACGCGGCGCGGCGGCATCTGCGGCGGCTGGCCCGGCGCTTGCGGCGCGGCGGCCGGCCAGGCGCTGCTGACCAGGTACATGCCCGCCGCCGGCAGCTCGAACGTCGCTTCGCCGTTGGCGTCGGTGTTCTTGCGCAGCTCGCCCAGCGTGCCGCGATAACGCACGCCGCCCGGGATCAGGCTGAAGCCCTGGTTGGCGGCCGGTTTGCCGTCCAGCAGGAAGCGCCAGGTGGCCTTCTCGCCAGCGCGCATATCGTTCGGGTGCGTCACCGGCACCAGCTCCAGGCCGACGCCGCTCGGCTTGAACACCGCTAGGTCCGGCGCGCCGGTCGAGACGAAAGTCTCCAGGCGGCTGTGCATGCGCGTCAGCCTGACGTCGCTCGCATCGGCCGGCACATCCTTGGCCAGTGTTTCCTCGCTGCCGCGGAAACGCTTCATCTCGCCTTCCTTGTTCTTGTAGCTGCCCGTCACGCCCTGCGACACCAGCGCGATCTTGTAGGTGCCGGGCTTGGGCAGCTTGAGGTCGAAGGTGTTGCGCAGCTTGCCGTTGTTAACGTTTTCCATGGCCAGCTTGCCGCCGTCCGGGCCGGTGATGACGATGCCGTCCAGCTTGAGCGGCTGGTGGTCGATATCGAACAGGCCTTCGGAAATGGCGGCGTCCACGGTCAGCCAGGCTTCCTTGCCTTCGACGACGGTCGACGACGGCAGCAGCCACGGCTTGTGCGCCTGCGCGTTCAGCGACACCGCCGACAGGCCGGCCAGCGCCAGCGCGATAAACGATTTATACAGTTTCATGGACGGGCCTTAAGGTTTGAGTTGTACCACCACGGCGCCCAGTTCTTCCTTGCCCTGGCCGCTCACGTTCTGCGCCGACTTCGGCGGCCATTGCAGCGGCACCTTGACCGCTTCGCGGCCGCCGGCTTCGCGCGCCGCTTCCACCACCAGCGTGTACTGGCCGGCCGGAAGCTTGTCCAGCGCCGCTTTCGCGCCCGGGAAGCTCAGCGTATGTTCGCCCGGCGCCTTGGTCGCGCCGCTGACGCCGTCCATCGGCATTTCCACGTCGCGGCCGCTCTTGCGCCACCACTGGCGCACATCCTTGAGCCACTTGGTGCCGGCGTTGTCCTTCTTCTTGACGTCGTACAGCACGGCCAGGTTGGCGACCACTTTCTGGTCGGCGTTTTCCAGCCACGCGGCGATGTAGGGACGGTGGTATTCCGCCACGTTCAGTTGCGGCACGTCGAGTTTGAGCGCCAGCTCGGCGCCCATGGCCGTGGCGCTGGCCAGCGGCAGACCAAGGACGATGGAATAGCGTAATTTCATGGAGTACCTGTCGTGAGTTTAATGAATGAACAGCAGTGCAATGACAAATGGAATCAGGATGCCCAGGCCCACCATCGGCCAGGTGAACGGCCGGTTGGCCGCGTGGAATTTCAGGATCAGCAGGCCGGTGATGCAGAACACCAGGCAGGCGCCGGCAAAGATATCGATGAACCAGTTCCAGGCGGCGCCGGTGTTGCGGCCCTTGTGCACGTCGTTGAGCCAGGAGATCCAGCCGCGGTCGGTGTTTTCGAATTCGGCCGCGCCGTCTTCCAGCGCGATGCGCACCCAGGCGTCGCCGCCGGCCTTGGGCAGCGGCAGGTAGACTTCATCGGCGGCCCACTCGGCGACGCGGCCGCCGGCCTGCAGCTTCCAGGTGTCGCGCAGCCATTGCTCGGCGGCGGCCGGCAGCGGTTCCCTGGCGCCGTCGTGCTTGGCGGCGTAGGCGCGCAGCTGCGCCGTCAGCGCGGCCGGCGCGGTGGCCTGCAGGCGCACGACGGCCGGCTTGGCCTCGATCTGCGATGAATGGTTGAGCGTGATGCCGGTAATGCTGAACAAGAACATGCCCATCAAGCACATCGCCGAACTGACCCAATGCCATTGGTGCAGATGCTTGAGCCAAACGGCACGGCTGGCGTTGCGGGCGGAGGCTGCGGCTTGGGCGCTCAAGGGCTATCCTTCAATCGGTGAAAAGTAGATGATAATGATTATCATTTGCAAAGTCAATCGCCAGCATGTATCGCAAATGTAAAGCTACGTGCAGTTACGCACAGTGCTGGCGCCGCAGAGCGGTTAAGGTGGGACTTAACTCTGTCCGCACCACCCTCATGGAGGCACATCATGCCGTTCTACAATCAGGAACAAATCGCCACGCTCGCCGGCAAGATCAAGAATGTGCGCTTCGGCATGTTTACCACTTGCGACGACGACAACGCGCTCAGCAGCCGCCCGCTGGCCATGCAGCAGATCGACAGCGAGGGCAATCTGTGGTTTTTCACCGCGGACGACGCCGACTTTACCACCGCCTTGCAGCGGCATCCCGGTGTCAACGTCAATTTTTGCAACCCGGCCGAGAACCTGTACCTGTCGGTATGCGGCCAGGCCAGCGTGCTGAAGGATGCTATCAAGGCGCGCGAGCTGTGGCGCCCGATGTTGCGCAGCGCCTTCCCCGGCGGCCTGAACGATCCGCATCTGGCGCTGATACGGGTGCACATCCAGACCGCCGAATATTGGGACGCCAGCACCAGCAAGATGAAGCAGCTGTTCCATCTGGCCAAAGCCGCCATCGCCGGCCGCCCGCCGCAGCAGACGGGGCCGCACACGACGATCTGCCTGTAACGCTGCGGCAGTCATGCCCGCGAACGCGGGAATGACGAAAGCCGCCCGCACGGAAGTGTATGCGGGCGGCCAACTATCGATCAGCGCTTACGACTTGGAGCTGGAACCGCTCGACGATCCGGAACGGCTGGAACCGCTGCGGCCGCCTTTGCTGTTGTCGTCCTCGTCTTCCTTGCCGCCGCTCTGCGATGCGCTGCCGGGCGAGCTGCTCTGGCTGCTGCGCGCATCGTTCTTGTGGCTCATGCTGCCGGCCCGGCGCGCTTCTTCGGAAGTGAATTCGTGCGCCGTGCCTTTTTCGTGAGCCGCGCGGCCGCCTTCGGCCGCGATCTCACGCTGTTGTTGCGGGTCCATGGAAGCGAAGCCGCGCTTGCTGGTGTCCTTCTGCTGGCTGCCCGCTTTATCGCCTTGCTTGCTGCCTTGGTCATTGCCTTGATTGGAAGTCGCCATGATGGTCTCCTCGTGAAAACTACCGCTAACTGCTCCTGCTTGCAGCACAGGAGCAGTCATCGTAGTTCACGGCCCATCCACACAATATAGGACGCCCGCAGACAGTCATGTAGGATCATTCCGGCCACCGGTTGTATCGCTAACCGACTGTCTCTTACGCTGTCACGCGGGCACTTCGAACACAGCGTCGCCGGTGGTCAGGAACAAGCGCTCGCCGGGCTCGCGCGCCACCGCGTGGCCGCCGGTGAAGGCGCCGAACGACGGCAGCACCGCGCGCGCCGCGCCCAGCAAGAAGCACGGCAGCATCAGCGACTCGCGGCCGAGCCGCAAGCGGTAGAGCGGATGCACATGGCCGGCCAGCACGTAGGCCGGCACCAGCATGTCGGGATGGTGGCAGAAGGCGAACGGCGCCAGCGCGTGCGGCTCGTCGACCATATCGATCCCCAGCGAGGCCGGCGGATCGCCGGCGTGCGCATCGTGATTGCCGCGCACCACGATCAGGCGCAGCTGCGGATGGCGCCAGCGCCACTCGCGCATGGTCGCCAGCGTGGCGGCCGCGTGCGCCGCCTTCGCGTGCAGGAAGTCGCCGAGGAACAGGATCTGGCGCACGTCGTAGGCGCCGATCAGCGCATCGAGCGCGCCGGTGTTGGCGGCCGTGGTGCCGCCGGGCACGGGCACGCCCAGCGCGCGGAACGACGCCGCCTTGCCGAAATGGATATCGGCCACCACCAGCATCTTCTCGCGCGGCCAGTACAGCGCCTTCTGCGCCAGCAGCAGCACCAGCTCACCGGCCAGCCACACCGGCGCCACCGTGGTGATCGGCGCGCTCACGGCCCGGCCGCCTTTTCCAGTTCGCGCACCATGCGGGCCACGCGGTCGGACAGCTTTTCGGTGCTGAGCTTCTCGCGGAAGCGCTCCACCATCAGCGCGAAGCCGAACGGCGTGGCGCGCTTGACGGCGTGGAAGCTGACGCGGCGCGCCTGCAGCGCCAGCAAGGTCGCGCGCAGGCGCCCCAGTTCCAGCTCCTGTTCCAGCACTTCGCGCTGCGCCTGCGACAGCAGCAGGTTGCCGGCGTCGTGCTGGCTGAAGACCGAAAAGAACAGCGACGACGACGCCTGCAACTGCCGCGCGCTTTTCGGCTGGCCGGGATAACCCTGGAACACCAGGCCGGCGATGCGGGCGATCTCGCGGAAGCGTCGGCGCGACAGCTCGGTCGCATTCAGGCTGGCCAGCACGTCTTCCAGCAGATGGTCGGTGCTGAACAGCGCGACCTGGGCGCCATGCGCGCCGGCCAGCAGCGCCGGCCAATCCAGTTCCTGCGGCGCCAGCAGCTCCAGGCCGTAGTCGTTGACGGCGATGGAAAACGTCACCGGCGCCATGCGGCCCACGCGCCACGCCAGCAGCGAAGCGAGGCCGATATGCACCGAGCGGCCGGCGAACGGGAACATGAACAGATGGCAGCCTTCGCGGCTTTGCATGGCCTCGATCACGGTGGTATCGGGCGTCGGCAGCGCCGACCAGCGCTGCTGGATCGCCAGCAGCGGCTGCAAGGCCTGCATTTCCGGGCCGAGCCGCAGGTCGTCGCCGCCCGCCAGCTCGGCGAGGCGCAGCTGCTCCAGCGCCGCATGCGCCAGCTCGGACGACAGCGGCATCTTGCCGCCCTGCCAGCGCGGCACCGCGCCCCTGGCGCCGGTGGCGCGGCGCACGTAGGCAGTCATTTCGTGCAGGCGGACGAATTCCAGTATGCGTCCGGCGAACAGGAAGTGATCGCCCTTGCGCAGCCGCGAAATAAAGCCCTCCTCCACGCTGCCCAGGCGCCCGCCGCTGAGGTATTTGATCTGCAACGAGGACTCCGACACGATGGTGCCGATGCCCATGCGGTGGCGCCGCCCCAGCGCCGCATCCGGCACGCGGTAGACGCCCTCCTGGTCCGGCAGCACGCGGCGGTATTCGGGATACACTGCCAGCGTCTGCCCGCCGCGCGCGACGAAATCGAGCGCCCATTGCCATTCGTCGACGCCCAGGTCGCGATACGACCAGGCGCTGCGCACCTCCGCATACAGCTCGCCGGAACGGAAGCCGCCGCCCAGCGCGATCGTCACCAGGTGCTGCACCAGCACGTCGAGCGGCTTGTCCGGCACCGGGCGCGCCTCGATGTCGCGCGCCGCCACCGCCTGCTTCGCCCCGGCCGCCTCCAGCAGCTCCATGCTTTGCGTCGGCACCAGCGTCAGTCGCGAGACGCGGCCCGGCGCGTGGCCGCTGCGGCCGGCCCGCTGCAGCAGCCGCGCGATGCCCTTGGCGCTGCCGATCTGCAGCACCCGCTCGACCGGCAAAAAATCCACGCCCAGATCCAGGCTGGAGGTGCATACCACCGCCTTCAACTGGCCCTGCTTCAGGCCCTGCTCCACCCAGTCGCGCACCTCCTTGTCGAGCGAGCCGTGATGCAGCGCGATCAGCCCCGCCCAGTCGGGCCGGGCGTCGAGCAGGTGCTGATACCAAAGCTCCGCCTGCGAGCGCGTATTGGTGAACACCAGCGTGGCGGCGTGCCGTTCGATCTCCGCGATCACCGGCGCCAGCATCTGGATGCCGAGATGCCCGCCCCACGGAAAACGCGATGGATGCTCGGGGATCAGCGTATCGACCACGATCTGCTTGGCGACATGGCCTTCGATGACGACGCCGTCGGGCATCAGCGCCTCGCGCGCGCGCGTCAGGTTGCCCAGCGTGGCGGACAGTCCCCACACCAGCAGGCGCGGGTTCCAGTGCCGCAGACGCGCCAGCGCAAGTTGCGCCTGCACGCCGCGCTTGTTCCCCATCAGCTCATGCCATTCGTCGACGACGACCATGTCCAGCTGCGCGAACTGGGTCTGCGCCTCCGCCTTGCTGAGCATCAGCGTCAGGCTCTCGGGTGTGGTGATCAGGGTCTCCGGCAGGCGCTTGTTCTGGCGCGCGCGCTGGGCGGAGCCGGTGTCGCCGGTGCGCGATTCGATCTGCCAGTGCGGCGCCAGTTCGGCGGCCGACTGCTGCAGCGCGCGCAGCGTATCGGCCGCCAGCGCGCGCATCGGCGTGATCCACAGCACCCGCAGGCCGGCCCTGGCGCGTACGGCGGCGGCGCGTTGCAGCGCGGCGAACCAGACGGCGTAGGTCTTGCCGGCGCCGGTACTCGCATGCAGCAGGCCGGAATGGCCGGCGCCGGCGGCGGCCCAGACTTCGCGCTGGAACGGAAACACGCTCCAGCCGCGCGCGGCAAACCAGTCTTCGGTCGGGGATGGCGCGCTCATGACGCCAGCAGCGTTTTCAGCGAGTCCAGCGTATCGGCTTCCTCGATCGACTTGTCCTCGCGCCGCCGCAGGATGCGCGGGAAGCGCACGGCGATGCCGGACTTGTGGCGCTGCGAACTGGCGATGCCCTCGAAGCCGATCTCGAACACCATGCTCGGCGTGACGCTGCGCACCGGGCCGAATTTTTCAATGGTGGTCTTGCGGATCGCCTGGTCCACCTGCGCGATCTCGGCGTCGCTCAGACCCGAGTAGGCTTTGGCGAAAGGCACCAGCCTGCGCTCGCCGTCGCCGTCGTCCCAGACGGCGAAGGTGTAGTCGGTGTAGAGCGCGGCGCGCCGTCCGTGGCCGCTCTGCGCGTAGATCAGCACCGCGTCCACGCTGTAGGGATCGATCTTCCATTTCCACCAGGTGCCGCCGCTCTTGGTGCGGCCCACGCCGTAGCGGGCGTCCGCCGCCTTCAGCATCATGCCTTCGACGCCGCGTTCGCGCGACTGTTCGCGCAGCAGCGCCAGCTGCGCCCAGCTGTCGGCCACGATCAACGGCGCCAGCCGCAGTTGCGGGGTGCCGGGCTGGCTGGCGATGAACTGCTCCAGCATGCGGCGGCGCTCGGACTGCGGCAGCTCGCGCAGGTCGCGTCCCTCATATTCCAGCAGGTCGTAGGCCAGCAGCACCGCCGGCAGCTCGCCCAGCAGCCGGGCCGAGACCTGCTTGCGGCCCATGCGCTTCTGCAGGTCGGCGAACGGCGCCGGCGCCGGGCCGCCGTGCCAGATCAGGATCTCGCCGTCGAGCACCACGCCGTCGGGCAGGCGCAGGACGGCCAGCTCGGGGAAGCGCTCGGTGATCAGGTCCTCGCCGCGCGACCACAGCCAGTTTTGCCCCTGCCGGCAGACCAGCTGCGCGCGCATGCCGTCGTACTTCCATTCGACCTGCCAGTCCGCCAGCGCGCCCAGCGCGGCGGGCTCGCGCTCGAGCGGGTGCGCCAGGAAGAAGGGATAGGGCTGGCCGCCGCGCTGCGCGTGTTCCTCCTCGCTGTGGGCGGCGATCAGCTGCAGGAAGCCGGCCGGCGTCGGGCTGACGCTGCCGTCGGTCCAGCCCATCAGCCGTTGCGCCAGCAGCTTGCTGTCGACGCCGGCGACGGCGCTCAGCGCCCGCGTGACCAGCAGGCGCGAGACGCCGACGCGGAAGCCGCCGCCGATCAGCTTGGTCAGCAGGAAGCGTTCGCGCGCGTCCAGCTGGTCCCAGAACAGGAACAGCGCGGCGCGTATCGCTTCCGGCGCCGCGCCGCGCAGCGGCGCGATGGCCAGTTCGATCCAGTCGGCCAGGCCGATCTCGCTGTGGTGGCGCGGCGGCGGCAGGATGTGGGCGATGGTTTCGGCCAGGTCGCCGACCACGTGGTAGCACTCGTCGAACAGCCAGTCGTCCAGACCGGAGTATTCGATCGCGTATTGGCGCAGCAGCTTGGTCGGCACCGCCTGGCGCGGCTTGCCGCCGGCCAGGAAATACACGGCCCAGGCGGCATCCTGCGGCGCCGCGGCGGCAAAATAGGCCTGCAGCGCGGCCAGCTTGCGGCTGGTGGAGGTGGTCTCGTCCAGCTCGGCGTACAGACGGGCGAATTCACGCATCGCTGCCACCCTCCGGCGTGGCCGCGGCGGCGCCGGCGACCACGGCCGCATCGTCGGCCTCGTCGTCGCCGTATTCGGTGTCGAAGCCGCTGGCCTGCAAACCCTGCTGCTGCAGCCAGCGCACCAGCACTGCGATCGAGCCGTGGGTGACGATCACGCGCTGGGCGCCGGTGGCCTCGATGGCCTGCATCAACCCCGGCCAGTCGGCGTGATCGGACAGCACGAAGCCGCGGTCGACGCCGCGCCTGCGGCGCGCGCCACGCAGCTGCATCCAGCCGCTGGCGAAGGCGTCGCTGAAATCGCCGAAACGCTTGATCCACGGCGAGCCGGCCGCCGACGGCGGCGCGATGACGATCGCGCGGCCGATGGCGTCCTTGGGCACGTCGTTGACCATCACGGTCGGCGGCAGCCACACGCCTTCGTCGCGGTACACCTGGTTGAGCGCCTGCACCGCGCCATGGCAAATGATGGGGCCGATGGACGGATCCAGTCCGCTGAGCAGGCGCTGCGCCTTGCCGAAGCTATAGCATTGCATGACGCTGGCGCGGCCCAGCTCGGCGTTGCCGCGCCACCAATCGTTGATGTCGGCGAACACGTCGCGCTCCGGCTGCCAGCGGTAGATCGGCAGGCCGAACGTCGATTCGGTGATGAAAGTGTCGCAAGGCACCGGTTCGAACGCGGCGCAGGTGGCGTCCGCTTCGACCTTGTAGTCGCCGGAGGCCACCCACACCTCCCCCCGATGCTCCATGCGCACCTGCGCCGAGCCCAGCACATGGCCGGCCGGATGCAGCGAGATCGTCACGCCGTTGTGCGTGACGATCTCGCCGTAAGCGAGCCCGTCCACGTGGATCGGGCCCAGCCGCGACCGCATGACGTTCACGCCCGGCGCGGCGGCCAGGTAATGCCGGTGGCCGCCCCGAGCATGGTCGCCATGGGCGTGCGTAATGACAGCGTATTCAACCGGACGCCACGGGTCGATGTAAAACCCGCCCGGCACACAGTACAGGCCTTCCTTGCGCACTACCACCATATCGGACATGGCTTGCTTTCAAAATTCGATGCCCGATTCTAGCGCCGCCCGGCGGACCTATCTGTCACGCAACGCACCAAGCTCAAATGGCGTCGATATATTCCGTCATGAATCCGATGTTCTCATCGACCTCCTGATTGATGATGACGTGCTCCTCGCCGATCTTCAGCATGGCCTCGATGTGCGGCGACAGCCTTGGTGGCCCGTATGGCAAGGTCTTTACTTCCCTGGACAACACTCCCTGCTTTCCCTGACGCGGTAGGACGGCGTTCTTTTTTCTGGTTGACATAGGTAATCCGTTTTTTGTGCTCAACAAATCGCTGGACGGGCAAGCCGCAGCGCACTGCCACCAGAGTATCGCGAGCAGCGCGCGCACGCCATCGGAGACTGCCTACAACCATCGTAGGAGTGTCTCGGAAAACGGCTAGGAGTCGTTAGGAGTGGCTACGAGTTGAGTCCCTTCATGCCTTCCTGCGGATAGCGCGCGCCGGCGGCGATACCGGGCGGCAGCGCCGCGCCGATGCGGACCAGCTCCTCCGCGCTGAGCTGCACGCGCAGCGCGCCCAGGTTCTCCAGCATGTAAGGGATGCGCTTGGTTCCCGGGATGGGGACGATGTCGTCGCCCTGCGCCAGCAGCCAGGCCAGCGCCAGCTGCGCCGGCGTGCAACCCTTGTCGGCGGCGATCTCGCGCACGATGTCGACGATGCGCTGGTTGGCGGCCAGGTTTTCCTCGGCAAAGCGCGGGCTGAACTTGCGGAAGTCGCCCTCTTCCAGCGGCACCGCTTTGCCGGTCAGGAAGCCGCGGCCCAGCGGGCTGTAGGCGCAGAACACCGCGCCCACTTCGCGGCAGGCTTGCAGCACGCCGTCTTCCGGATCGCGCGTCCACAGCGAGTATTCGCTTTGCACGGCGGCCACCGGATGCACGGCGGCGGCGCGGCGCAAGGTGGCGGGCGACACTTCGCACAGGCCGATGCCGCCGATCTTGCCCTGGCGGACCAGTTGCGCCAGGGCTTCCATCGATTCCTCCAGCGGGGTTTCCGCCAGGTTCAAACGGTGCATATAGTATAAATCGATATGCTCGATATCCAGCCGGCGCAGCGAGGCCTCGCAGGCCGCGCGGATGTAGGCCGGCGAGTTGTCGATGCGGCGCTCGTAGTTGCCGGCCTTGCGCACCAGGCCGAACTTGGTGGCCAAGGTCACCTGTTCGCGCTTGCCGCGCAGGAAGCGGCCCAGCAGCTCTTCGTTGTGGCCGGCGCCGTAGGAGTCGGCGGTGTCGAACAGCGTCACGCCCGCCTCGTAGGCGGCCTCCAGCGTGGCCAGCGATTGCGCGTCGTCGGTGGCGCCGTAGAACTCCGACATGCCCATGCAGCCAAAACCCAAACCCGATAATTTCTTCATGCTCAACTCCGTTGTTGGTCGATGGGGCAGAGTCTAGCCACTGTGCGCGGCGGGCGGAATGTGCAAAAACGTGATACCTTTTTAGTATCATGAGAAAACTCGATACCAACGCATTACAGATGTTCGTCGCCGTCGCCCAGTGCCTGAATTTCCGTCAGGCCGCCGAACAGCTGCACATGACGCAGCCGCCGCTGAGCCGCGCGGTGCGGCAGATGGAGGAGCGCCTCGGCGTCAAGCTGTTCGAGCGCGACACCCAGCACGTGGCGCTGACGCCGGCCGCCACCGAGCTGCTGCCGCGCGCGCTGCGCATCCTGGCGCTGCTGGACCAGGCCGAACAGGCGCTGCAGGCGCGCCAGCCCGCCATGCGGCTGCGGCTGGGCATGACGTCGTCGATGGAGTCCGACCTGTACCGCGCCTTCACCGACGGCGTCTCGGCCGAGCTCGGCGGCCACGGCGCGGCGTTGGACACCGTGTTCGACGCCTCGCCGCGCCTGGTCGCCCGCCTGCGCGCGCGGCGGCTGGACGCGGCCATCATCGCGCTGCCGACCAAGACCTTCGACCTGCCGGTGCTGCAACTGGGCAAACAGCCGACCCTGGTGGCGCTGTCGAGCCGCCATCCGCTGGCCAGGCGCCGCAGCCTGGCGCTGGCCGACCTGCAAGATCAGCCGGTGTACTGGTTCGAGCGGGCGCGCCAGCCGGCCTTCTTCGACCACAGCCACGCGGTGTTCCGCAAGCACGGCTTCGCGCCGCGCTTCCTGCGCGAGCCGCACGACCACCATGTGCTGCTCAGCGACGTCGCGGCCGGCAAGGGCATGGCGCTGCTGCCGACTTCGTTCGCGGCGATCAGCCGCAGCGGCGTGTCCTACCGCAAGCTGAAGGAAGGCGACGAACTGGCCGCCGGCCTGGGCCTGATCGTTGCCGAAGGCCACCCGGCCGCCGCCCTGCTGCGCCGGCTGGCGAGCGAGACGCTGGGCTAGTCCTGGGCCGATCCACAGCAGCTTGACCTGGAAACGGCTACCATATCGTCCTGGAAAATTTTTCTTAAAAGATCATCATGACTTTCACCCTCAGCGACACCGCCTACGGCACCGACACTCCCGAAGCCAAACGCGCCATGTTCGACGACCTGCGCTCGCAGCTGACCGGCCTGGTGCACGGCGAAAGCGACCTGATCGCCAATACCGCCAACTTCAGCTCGCTGGTGTTCAACAGCATGCCTGGCCTGAACTGGGCCGGTTTCTACTTCCTCAAAGGCGACGAGCTGGTGCTGGGACCGTTCCAGGGCAAGCCGGCCTGCATCCGCATCAAGAAGGGCCGCGGCGTCTGCGGCACCACCGTGGTGGAGGGCAAGTCCATCGTCGTGGCGGACGTGCACGCCTTCCCGGGGCACATCGCCTGCGACGTCAACTCGCGTTCTGAGCTGGTGGTGCCGGTGCGCGGCGTGGACGGCGAGATCGTCGGCGTGTTCGACCTCGACAGCCCGCTGCCGAACCGCTTCGACCAGACCGACGCCGACGGCATCGAGATGCTGGTCAAGATCCTCGAAGCCACGCTGGCCTAAGCAAACATAGCAACCCTGGGGTCAGATCTGACATTCGGACACGAGCTCTGCCGTAACAAATACTACGGCAGAGCTCGTGTCCGAATGTCAGATCTGACCCCGATTTTTTGCTTGCCAACAGACCGACCGGTCTGTACATTGCCCACATGACCACACTCCCCACCCGAGACCGGCTCATCCGCGCCATGGGCAACGCCCTGCAGCACAAAGGCTTGCACGGCGTCGGCCTGAGCGAAATCCTGGCGGCCGCCGACACGCCCAAGGGCGGCCTGTACCACCATTTCCCCGGCGGCAAGGCCGAGCTGGCGGTGGCGGCCATCGAACAACAAGTGGCCGATCTGCGCGCCCTGCTCGACAAACTCTTGCCCGGCGCCGATCCGGTGGCGGCGCTGGAACTGTGGATCGCCCGCGCCCAACAGCAGCTGGCCGCCAGCGGCTTCCAGCGCGGCTGCCCGCTGGCCACGGTGGCGCTGGAATCGTCGGTCGAGGACGTCGCCATCCGCCAGGCGCTGGCCGACGGCTTTGCCGCCATCCGCGCCCGGCTGGCGCTCGCCTTCGAAGCGTCCGGCAGCATCGCCAACGCCGCCGGCCTGGCCGCGCTGATCGTCGCCGCCTACGAAGGGGCGCTGCTGCAAGCGCGCGTGGCCGGCAGCGTGGCGCCGATGGAACTGGTCAGCGCCACCCTGTTGCCGCTGCTGCGCGCTCAACTACAAGGACACCGCAATGATCACGCCGATGACTGAACAGCTTACCCTGCAGGCGGCCGACGGCTACCCCATCGTCGCCACGCTCTACCCCGCCGCCGGCGAGACGCTGGCCCACCTGATCGTGGCCAGCGCCACCGGCGTGCCGCAAGGCTACTACCGCCGCTTCGCCCAGTTCGCCGCCGCGCGCGGCTACCGCGTGCTGACCCTGGACTATCGCGGCATCGGCCTGTCCAGGCCGGCCACACTGAAGGGCTTCGCCGTGGATTACCTGGATTGGGGCCGGCTCGACCTGGCCGCCGCCGTCGAGCACATGGCCGGCGGCGACGTACCGCTGCTGCTGGTCGGCCACTCCTACGGCGGCCATGCGCTCGGACTGCTGCCCAACCAGCACAAGATCGCCGCCAGCTATCTGTTCGGCACCAGCGCCGGCTGGCACGGCTGGATGCCGCCGCTGGAACGGGTCAAGGTCTGGTTCACCTGGAATCTGCTCGGCCCGCTGCTGACGCGCTGGCACGGCTATCTGGCGTGGAGCAAGCTGGGCATGGGCGAGGACTTGCCGCTGGGCGTGTACCGGCAATGGAAAAACTGGTGCCGCTATCCGCACTACTTCTTCGACGATCCCAAGATGACAGGCATCCGCAGCAGCTACGACCGGGTGCGCACGCCGGTGGTGGCGCTCAACTCGCTGGACGACCTGTGGGCGGGCCCGGCCTCGCGCGACGCCTTCATGGCCGGCTACCGCAACGCCCGCGTCACCCGCGTGACCATCGATCCGGCCCGCGCCGGCATCGGCGCCATCGGCCACATGGGCTACTTCAAGGCCAAGGCGCAGCCGCTGTGGGAAGACGCGCTGGGCTGGTTTCAGACCGAGCTGAGCTCCGCCACGAAATCGTAGGCGTCGCCGCGGAAATACGAGCGGCAAAACTCCACCACCCGGCCGTCGGACAGGAAGCCCAAACGTTCGACGGCCAGTCCCGCATCCGCCTCCTTCGCCTCCAGCAGGCGCGCCTGCTCCGCGCTCAACAGCAAGGCCGACAGCCGCTGCATGGCCCGCACCGGCCGGTTGCCGCTGCGGTTCAGCGCCTCGTACATCGACTTGTCCACCGACTCCGGCGACGGCAGGCAGTCGGCCGGCACGGTCGCGTATTCCACGCACATCGGCGTGTCGTCGGCAAAGCGGATGCGGTGAAAGCGGTACACCCGTTCGCCCGGGCTGATGCGCAACCGCGCCGCCTCCTCGCTGGTGGCGGCGCCGGCGCTGCGCTCCAGCCAGGTGCTGCCGGGCTGGCGCCCGCGCGCCCGCATGTCCTCGGAAAATGAACTGAGCTTGGAAAAATTCTGCTCGATGCGGGTGTGGTTGATGAAGTTGCCCGAACCGGGACGCCGCACCAGCAAGCCTTCCGCCACCAGCCCGTCGAGCGCCTTGCGCACCGTCAGCCGCGACACGTTCAAATCGCTGGCCAGCTTGCGCTCCGGTGGCAGGGCGTCGTCCGGCAACAGCACGCGCTGGGCGATGGCCTCGCGCAAGGCGCGCTGCAGCTGGTGATACAGCGGCAGGCTGCTGGTATCGCTGAGCACTTTCATGATGTTGGTCAATGTCACCATACGATTCCCTTTGCCACGCACTAGTACCAATTAAGTACCAAAATTTAACGGCCGTCTTGAAGTATTTTTAACATTTCGCACCAAACAGGTGAATATTAAGCGATTTTTTGTCTAAAAAACACCACAGCCACCTTTATTTTCACAACTGGTAGCGCTTTGGTATCATTGTTTACAGTATATTGGCATCGAACTGGTTTGGTTGTTTGGTTTGCAAGGGGGAATCTTGCGAGAGATTCATCATCACAAGAAGTGAACAGGCCCGTCCTGGGCCATTTTGGAGATTTGCAATGACGTTTCGACAGCACGCAGCAAGCAACGCTACCTCGGCCCGCACCGGCCTGACACCGATCGCCGCCGCCGTCGGCATGATGATCGCCGCCGCCGTCTACGCAACGCCGGCCATGGCGCAACAGGCGACGCCGCCTGCCAATGCCGACACCCCGTCGTCCATCGTGACCGTTTCGGGCGTACGCGCCGCCCTGGAACAGTCGCTGAAGCAAAAGCGCAACGCCGACTCGGTGGTGGAAGTGGTGACCGCCGAAGACATCGGCAAGATGCCGGACAAAAACGTCGCCGACGCCATCCAGCGCCTGCCCGGCGTGAACATCCAGTCGTCGGCCGGCGGTGAAGGCGGCTTCGGCGAGAACGACCGCGTCAGTCTGCGCGGCACCAGCCCGTCCCTGCAACAAACCCTGTTCAACGGCCACGCCATCAGCACCGGCGACTGGTTCGTATTGAACCAGTTCGGCGGCAACGTCGGCCGCTCCAGCAGTTTCTCGCTGCTGCCGTCCGAGCTGGTCAGCTCGGTCGTGGTGCACAAATCGCAGACCGCCGACCTGGTCGAGGGCGGCGTGTCCGGCGCCATCGACGTCATCACCCGCCGTCCGCTGGAATTCAAGAAGGCGCTGACGCTGGAAGCGTCGGTGCAGGCGGTGTACAACGACTTGTCCAGCAAGACCGAGCCGCAGTTCTCCGGCCTGTTCGCCTGGAAGAACGACACCAACACCGCCGGCGTGCTGGTGCAGGCGTTCTCCGAAAAAACCAGCGTGCGCCGCGACGGCCAGGAAGTGCTGGGCTACGCCACGGTGGCCGCCGACAGCGCCGCCGCCAAGGCCAATCCGGCGCTGGCCGGCCTGCGCGTGCCAACCTTCATCGGCGCCTCGCTGTTCGAGCAAAAGAAAAAACGCGAGGGCGGCGCCTTCGACGCCGAGTTCAAGCCGTCGAAGGAACTGACGCTGGACGTCAACGGCTTTTACTCCAAGCTGAGCGCACCGCACCAGAACACCAACTGGCTGGCGGCGCCCGCCAACTCCTTCAATCGCGACAACCTGCTGCCGACCAACGTCGTCACCAAGAACGGCACCGTCACCGGCGCCAGCTTCGCCAGCAATTCGGGCGAGGTCGACAACATCTACCGTCCGGACGCGGGCGGCGAAGCCTACTACGCCGACTTCAATTTCCGCTACCGCGCCACGCAGGACCTGACCTTCAGCGGCAAGGCCGGCCTGACCCACGGCGAAGGCTGGGACCACGGCGACGTCTATTACCAGAACAACGTCAGCGGCGGCATGACCTACCAGTTGAACGGCCTGAGCCCGGCCAACGTGTCCTACCCCGGCGGCGTGACCACCAAGCCCGGCAGCACCGCCTGGGCCGGCGGCGGCGAGGCGCAATCGATTGACAAGGAACACTACGCCCAACTGGACGGCGAGCTGCGCATCAGCGAAGGCGTGTTCGATTCGGTCAAGTTCGGCGTCCGCTTCACCGACCACAAACGCAGCGCCGAGCATCCGCTGGAAACCCGCCCGGGTCCGCTGGGCTTCAGCAATCCCGGCCCGGTGTGGAATGGCGAGCAGTATCCGAGCGACTTCGCCTCCAACCTGGGCGGCAACCTGTCGTCGGCCTACTTCCGCTACGACGGCGCGGCGCTGGGCGCATGGGGCGCGGTGCCGGGCAACCGCCTGCTGGACTACACGCTGCGCCACAACTGGACCGACGAATTCAAGGTCAACGAAAAAACCACCGCGATCTACGGCATGGCCAACCTGGCCGGCGACGGCTGGAGCGGCAACGCCGGCGTGCGCGGCATCCGCACCAAGCAGACGTCGATCGTCAACCTGGCCGGCGGCTCCGCACCGATCACCGGTTCGGCCTTCGGCCCCTACACCCCGACCGCGTTCGAACGCACCTACAACGACGTGCTGCCTAGCGCGAACGTCAAGTTCGACCTGAACCAGGACCTGGTGGTGCGCGCCGCCCTGGCGCGGGCGATGTCGCGTCCCGACTACAGCGCGCTGGGCGGCTCGGTATCGCTGAACGACGATGCGCTCAGCGGCAGCGGCGGCAACGCCAAGCTCGACCCGGTCCGTTCCAACAACGCCGAAGTCAGCGCGGAATGGTACTTCGCGCCGAAGTCCTCGCTGTCGGCCGGCCTGTTCTACATGGACCTGGTCTCGGTGGTGGCGCAAGGCACCACGTCCGGCACCTTCTTCAACAACAAGCAGAACAAGCAGACCGTGTACCAGATCACGTCGCCGTTCAACACCAGCGGCAAGAACAAGGGCGTGGAGCTGAGCTACCAGCAGCCGCTGTTCAACAGCTTCGGCGTGCTGGCCAACTACACCTACGCCGACGGCAAGCTGGCCGACGGCACCGAGCTGCTGAACTCCTCGAAGAGCACCTACAACATCACCGGCTTCTACGAGGATGCCAAGTTCAGCGCTCGCCTGGCGTACAACTACCGTTCCAGCTACAAGGCCGGCGTCGACCGTGGCGCCAGCCAGCACGTGAAGGGCGCGGGCAACCTGGCGGGCTCGTTGAACTACAAGATCAACGAGCAGCTGTCGATCACCTTCGACGCGCTGAACCTGACCAACACCACCATCAAGATGTACGCGGAAACGCCTGACCAGCCGCGCGCGTTCTACTCGAACGGCCGCACCTTCTACCTGGGTCTGCGCGCCAAGCTGTAATCGCAAGGTTGTAAAGAGGTTGTACCAAGGTTTGCTGGCCCTCACTCCCGTGGGGCCAGCTTTTTTTATTAGGGCGGCTTAACATCTAGATAATTTATCGCTTCGGCGGTATATTAGAGATATACCAACCTTGAGCCTTTTCATGATCGAATCCATCACGTATGGCCACACGCAACTAAATTTCGGCATACAAGAAGTTAGATTTTTCTCACAGATTTTCAGCGTCGATTCATTCAACCTTCTGATTGGAACAAATGGTTCCGGGAAGACGAGCGCATTAGTGAATGCGGCCCAGATGGTGGCAAATGAATGGTCAGAAGCCGCATCCGGGAGCATTCGATGGACTTCCGACGGAGGCGATGATCGCTCTTCGCATGGCGTTATCTACTATACCGCTCTGCCGTACCGTAAGCATTTCAAGCAAAACAAAATCCTGATCGACGCCTCTCCAACTTGGAGCGAAAAACGCAAAATCAAGTCGATAGAGCTTTTCCGCGAGATCGCTCGGAAGCTGGGAAAACCAACTCGCTTGAAAGCAACCGTCGGCTACGATCACAATCGCATCAAACAGCTGTTTGTCCCTTTTCTATTGAAATTACCCATAGAGCTTGCCGACCCAGTCCTGCAAGAGGAATTGTTGCAGTTGCAGAATGGGCCGCTTGATAGCTTCAGTTTCGATTTAATGTTTGACACGGAGCAAAACCGCGCAATACACGATTTTTATGAGCGATTTTTCGCGGAATTGGCCCGCTCGTTGGACAACCAGCACAGGCACTGTCGGCAAATCAGCCTCGCCGCCTTGCAGAAAATTGCAGAGTTGGATGACGACGTTGGAAACCTGTTGTACTTCATTTTGCACGAGCAGGGCATGATCCACGACAGCAACACCTGGAACAGGAGCCCGCAGCAGTATGATCAAGTCTGCAAATCCACCTTGCGCTACATTACCGGCGAAGATGGTGACATAGAGCAATATCCGGCGCCGGGAGATACGCATTTCAGCTTCGAGATTACCTCTCATAACAAATACAAGAGCATACTCGCAGCTGAAACCTGCGTTGAGCTGCATTGGGAGGGCCTAAGTTCGGGGATGCTGTCGCTCATAGACCAGTTCACCCAGATAGGTAGCGCTGCACAAACGCTCGCTGATCGAAAAATTTCCAATCTGCTGATCTTGATCGACGAAGGCGACGCTTTCCTGCACTTGGATTGGCAACGACGTTATATAGCCTTGCTGACCGACTATCTGTCAAGCCTGCGTAAGAAATTATCCTTCAAGTGCGTGCAGGTCATGCTGGCCTCACATTCCCCGATACTCGCCAGCGATGTTCCAGCCTGCATGGTTCAGAATCTTGACCAACCCAAGCTCGATGCAAAGACATTTGGCGCGGAGCTTGACGACATTATTTTCATGTCCTTTCAATCAAACTCCATCGGTGAACACGCGGCAAATCATATCCGCCGCCTGCATCAAAAGGCCAAGAGCGGAAATCTTGACCCATTTGACATTAAACTGATCGAAGAGATAGGTGATCAGGCCATAGCGAACAGTATTCTAGCGGCATACAAAAAGACCCAATGATTATCAACACCTTCGGAATCTGGGATGGCGCTCAAACCGCACATATCGCCTACGTTAATGCATGCATGGACGCCTATATTCAAGATTGGTTCAGCAAGCCCATCTTGCAAAGCCTGCCGCAGCGGCGCGCTGTGCTGGAATTCATCACGGGCAGCCGACATATCATCGCCAGTCCTTATCGTACTGATTTCAGCTGTCTGATCGCACACTTCGAAAAGAAATTTCCGAAAAAGACAGACCTGCGCACCAAATCCATGCAACTCTTTAAATCAATAT
The DNA here is from genome assembly GCF_040364205.1 of Duganella rhizosphaerae. Classification (NCBI taxonomy): domain Bacteria; kingdom Pseudomonadati; phylum Pseudomonadota; class Betaproteobacteria; order Burkholderiales; family Oxalobacteraceae; genus Duganella; species Duganella rhizosphaerae. The sequence goes on along the minus strand of NZ_BPWK01000015.1, from coordinate 124,620 downwards.
TCAAATACGAAGAGTTTTCCGACAAAGATACGATAGGATGGAATGCCTATCGGCTATGCGAAAAGATGAAGTGGAAGGTTTGTCCCTATTGCCATATCCATGGCACGGAAATGGCCGCCCCCGATTTACTGGACGACGAATACCGGCCCCAGCTTGATCACTACTATTCCCAGTCCCGCTACCCCTTTCTTGGTCTGTCGCTGGGAAATTTGATTCCCTGCTGCGCTCAATGTAACGGTACTGGCTTCAAACACAACAAGAATTTCTACTTGATTCCGCATTTACATCCACATGCTGACAATGAGAGCATCCGGTTCGCTTTAAGTATCACCGATCCTAGCAAGCAGGACGATGTTTTAGCGTACAACATGCGAGATTGCCGGGAGCTGTACAGGATTACTTTGTGCGTCGATAGAGACGACAAAAAGTCGAAAAATGCACTCAAGACCTTCAAGCTGTCTTCCCGATATCAGCCATATATTGGCCACGCTCTAAAGATAGCGCGCGACATCAAGCGAGAATCGACCAATATGAATCAAAGCAGCCGCAGCCAGATGTGCAATCAGCTAGGGCTACCGCGGGACGTCGACGTGCTAAGTTTCGATCCAAACGACAGCGAAGAGTACAAACATGCCCCGACCGGGAAGATGGAGCGCGACATCTATCATGCCTCAGTAAAGCGGTGGTCTTAGATAGATCGGCCTAATGCGATTGGGCCGCCGCGCGCGCCAGCAGCAGCGTGCGTTCGCGCTCGTTCTGCGTCAGCTGCGCGGCCCGTTCGAATTCGTGGCGCGCTTCGTCATGGCGTCCCAGCTTGGACAGGAAGTCGCCGCGCACGCTGGGCAGCAGGTGGTAGTGCTTCAGCGCCGCCACATCCATCAAGCCATCCACCACTTCCAGCCCGGCCGCCGGCCCGAAGGCCATCGCCAGCGCCACCGCGCGGTTCAGCTCCACCACCGGCGACGGCGTCAGCTGCGCCAGCGCGTCGTACAGCGCGGCGATGCGCTGCCAGTCGGTATCGGCTGCCAGCCGCGCACGCGCATGGCAGGCCGCGATGGCCGCCTGCACGCCGTAGGAGCCAAGTCCACGCCCGGTCTGCTCGGCGCGCGCCAGCGCCGCCAGGCCGCGCCGTATCAGTAGCTGGTCCCAGCGCGCGCGGTCCTGCTCCAGCAACAAAATAGGTTCGCCCTTCGGTCCCACGCGGGCGCGGGCGCGCGAGGACTGGATCTCCATCAGCGCCACCAGGCCGTGCACTTCCGGCTCGTCCGGCGCCAGCTCGGCCAGGATGCGGCCCAGCCGCAGCGCTTCCTCGCACAGCGCCGGCCGCATCCAGTCGGCGCCGGCGCTGGCGGAATAGCCTTCGTTGTAGATCAGGTAGATCACTTGCAGCACCGACGCCAGCCGCTCCACCAGCTCGTGCGCGCGCGGCGCCTCGAACGGCACTTTCGCCTCGGCCAGCGTGCGCTTGGCGCGCACGATGCGCTGCGCCACCGTCGCTTCCGGCACCAGGAAGGCGCGGGCGATTTCTTCCGTGCTCAGGCCGCCCAGCATGCGCAGGGTCAGCGCCACGCGGCCGTCGGTCGGCAGCACCGGGTGGCAGGCCACAAACACCAGCCGCAGCAGGTCGTCGCCGATGTCGTTTTCCAGCGCGTCGGCCACGGCCGCGTCGAGGTTGGGCGCGGCGTCCTGCAGCACACCTTCGATTTCGTAGGTGAGCTCGGCTTCCTTTTCCTGGTGCAGCTGGCGGCGGCGCAGCACGTCCAGCGCGCGGTTCTTGGCGACCGTGGTCAGCCAGGCGGCCGGCTGGTCCGGCACGCCGCTTTCCGGCCAGCGCTCCAGCGCCATCACCAGCGCGTCCTGCGCCAGCTCCTCGGCCTGGCCGACGTCGCGCAGCATGCGCGCCAGCACGGCGATGATCTTGGCGGACTCCATCCGCCATACCGCCTCGACGATCCTGGGGACGTCAGCCGCCACGGGCTTTCTTCCTGAAGGCTTCGCGCAGGCCGCTCTCCAGCAGCTCGGCGCGCAGGCGCTCTTCGGCGGCGCGCATTTCCGGCGTAAATTCCTGGTGGGCGATGCGCTCGCAGGCTTCGCGTATCTCCAGCGTCAGGTCGCCGGGACTTGGATAGGGATAGGTCTTGGCCCAGGCGATGGCCTCGTCAAGCGAGGCCGCCTGCACCATCCAGTAGCCGGCGATCAGTTCCTTGACTTCGGCGAACGGACCGTCGACCACCGAGGTCTTCGAGTTGGCGAAATGGATGCGCGTGGCGGAGGCGCTGGCCATCAGGCCCTCGCCCGCCAGCAGCACGCCCTGCTGCACGCCCGCCTCGTTGTAGGCGTTCATCACGTCGATGACTTCCGGCGGCGGCACCAGGTCGGCCTCGAGGTCGGCATCGGAACGGATGAAGATCACATAGCGCGTCAAGGCTTCGTCGCGGCGCGGCAGCGTGCCCACCGCCGTGCCGCGTTCGTCGAAGCCGAGGCAGTTGCCGGGGCAACCGGCGTCGCGGATTTCATACACTGCGCCGCTGTCGAACAGGGGCCACCAGCGCACCTGTTCGATGGCGTCCTCTTTCGATTCGGCCTCGATCAGCGTGAAGCCGGCCACCAGCTCCCTGGGCGCGAACGGCCCGTGCAGCAGGCTCCACTCGCCGTCGCGCCGCAGCAGGCGCACCGCCTCCGTGCTGGGTTTGAGAAAGGTTCCCGGTTCCAGCGCGGGCGGCTGTTGGCCACGTTCGGTGCTCTGGTTGGCGCGGCGCAGTATCATGAATTCCATCGCATACTCCTTGGTTTTCGCTAAGGTAGCAGCATCACATGCGGGCGCGCAAGGCCTCTTCTTGCGCGACCAGCTCCGGCGTGGCGACCTCGCCGAAATCCTCCATCTCGAACACCTGGCGGATTTCGATTTCCGACGGCGTGTCGAACGGATTCGGGCAACGCTTCATCCACTCGATGGCCTCCTCCTTCGATTTCACCTGCAGCAGCCAGAAACCGGCGATCAATTCCTTGGTCTCGGCGAACGGGCCGTCGATGACGGTGCGCTTGGGGCCGTCGTACAGGATGCGCGCGCCCTTGGAGCTGGGATGCACGCCCTCGCCGGCCAGCAGCACGCCGGCGTTGACCAGTTCTTCGTTGAACGCGCCCATCGCGGTCATCAGCTCGACGCTCGGCATCTTGCCCGCCTCGGAATCCTCGGTGGCTTTAACGATAATCATGAAACGCATGGTGCTCTCCGGTTAGCCGCAGTTGGGCATTTGCTGTTTCATCGCCGCGTCCATTTCCTCCGGGGTCATGTCCCTGGTGTGGGTGGCGATCGACCAGACGTGGCCGAACGGGTCGGTGACCTGGCCGTAGCGGTCGCCCCAGAACATGTCCGCCGGCGGCATCTTCTCGGTGGCGCCGGCGGCGATCGCCTGGGCGTAGGTGGCGTCCACATCGGGCACGTAGATGTGCAGCGTGACCGGGCTGCCGTTCAGCTTCTTGGGGCCGAGGTTGCCGAAGTCGGGGAACTCGTCCACCAGCATGACGGTGGAGTCGCCGATGCGGACGGCCGCGTGGATCAGCCTGCCGTTCTGGCCGGGGATGCGCGCGGTCTCGGTGGCCTTGAACGCCTTTTTATAGAACTCGATGGCGTCTGCCGCGCCGTCGACGACCAGGTGAGGGGTGACGCTGTGCATGCCTTCTGGAATCGGATCTACTTTTGCAGTCATGATGCTCTCCTTTATGTGGGGTTGGGGCGAGTGAGAATGCTCACTCTACCTCCACGACGAAGCAGCACCCGTCAAATCGACAAATATTTTTAGATTTTTTTAAAATTATTTAAACAGCAGGAAAAACGTGGTGCTGGCCCCTTCCTCGCTCTCGACCCGGACGCTGCCACCATGCAATGCCATGATGGCGCGCACGATGGACAGACCCAGTCCCGCCGAGTGGGCCTGTCCTGAACGGGCGGCGTCGGCGCGGTAGTAACGGTTGAAGATATGCGGCAAGTGTTCGGGCGCGATGCCGGGGCCGGTGTTGGCGACCGCCAGCTCGATGCCCTGCCCGCTGCGCCGCGCCGTCAGCCGTATCGCGCCGCCGGCCGGCGTGTAGCGCAGCGCGTTCGACACCAGGTTGCCGACCGCGCGCTGCAGCAGCACCGGATCGAGTTGCGCTTCGATAGCCGGCGCCGCTACCTCCAGCCGCACGCCGACGTCGTCGGCCAGAATTTCAAAGTAGTCGTGGATGCGCAGCAGTTCGGCGCGCAGCTCCAGCGGCTCGCGCTGCACGGCCAGCTGGGCGTTGTCCACCCGCGCCAGGAACAGGGTGTTTTCGATCATGCGCGCCAGCCGCTCGTATTCCTCCGAGTTGGAGGCCAGCAGCGCCTGGTATTCCTCCGCCGTGCGCGGCCGCGCCAAGGCCACCTGGGTTTCCACCATCAGCGTGTTGACCGGCGTGCGCAGGTCGTGCGCCAGGTCGGCGGCAAAACCGGACAGGCGCTGTACGCCGTCCTCCAGCCGGTCCAGCATGGCGTTGAAGGCCTCGCCCATTTCACGCAGCTCCACCGGCGCGTCCCCCACCGACAGCCGGGTATTGAGACGGTTGGCATTGATGTCGTTGGCCTTGGCGATCACGCTGCGCAGCTGGCGCATGCTGTGGCGCACGATGGCGTAACCGAGCAGGATGGCCAGCAGCGCGCCGCCGCACAACGCCACCAGCAGGTCGGCGACATAGCTGCGCAGGATCTTGAGGCGGTCGGAGCGCTCGCGCGCCAGCGTGATGCGCACCGTCTCGCCGCCGCCCACCTGCCCGGCCGCGCTGACCATGCGGCCGACGCCGACCTCCGGCGTCCAGTCGTGGATGTCGTCGAGTGTCAGCGCGCGCTGGGCCGGCACGCTGTCGACGCGCGGCAGCGGCCGCGAGGTGCGCGCCGATTGCAGCAGCGCCGCGCCATCCGGCCCGTTCACGCGCAGCATGAAGTCGTCGTGGCCGGACAGGGTTTCCATCAGCGGCCGCTGGTCTTGCGCGATCGCCTGCGGCGACGGCAGGCCGGCGATGATGCGGCGGATCTGCGTCACCTTGTTGATCAGTTCCACGTCGTCGCGGTTGGCCATCTGCCGCGCCAGCGTCGTGTACAGGTAGGCGCCGGCCGCCAGGAAGGCCGCCACCGCGACCGCCGACAGCAGCAGCGCCACCCGCAAGGTCAGCGACAGCGGGCGCCGGCCCTGCCTCACGAGCGAGCCTCCAGCAGATAGCCCATGCCGCGCACGGTCTGCACCAGCTTGTCGGCGTAGGGGTCGTCGACCTTGGCGCGCAGGCGGCGGATCGCCACGTCGACCACGTTGGTGTCGGAATCGAAGTTCATGTCCCACACCATCGACGCGATCTGGGTACGCGACAGCACCTCGCCCTGGCGTTTGGCCAGCAGGTGCAGCAGCGCGAATTCCTTGGCGGTGAGCTCGATGCGGTCGCCGTGGCGCGTGACGCGGCGGCGCAGCACGTCGATCTCGAGGTCGGCGATGCGGATCAGCTCCATCTCGCGCACCGGGCCGCGCCGCATCAGCGTCTTGACGCGGGCCAGCAGCTCGGCGAAGGCGAAGGGCTTGACCAGGTAGTCGTCGGCGCCCAGCTCCAGGCCTTTGACGCGGTCGGCCACGTCGTCGCGCGCGGTCAGGAACAGCACCGGGGTCTGCTTGCGTTCGCGCAGCCTGGCCAGCACCGCCCAGCCGTCCATCTGCGGCAGCATCACGTCCAGCACGATCAGGTCGTAGTCGTGTTCCAGCGCCAGCGCCAGGCCGTCGACGCCGTTGCGCGCCAGGTCGGCCACATAGCCGGATTCCTGCAAGCCCTTGACCAGATAGGCGCCCGCCTTGGGCTCGTCCTCTACCACCAGTATCTTCATGATGTCCCCCAGATGCGGCATTGTCGGCCTTTTACATGGCCGTTTGGATTACAAATCTGTCATTTGCACGTCATCTTGCCGTCAGCGGCGCGCCCCCAGACTGGCTGCTTCGATACCCAACGAGGAACCATATCATGGCCTATGCATTCCGTGGCGCCGCCGCTTTTGCCTTGGCGCTGGCGGCAGCCCATGCCGGCGCGCAGGATCACCATCACCATGCCGACGCCGGCGCCGCCACGCCGCCGGCATTCGTCGCCAGCACCGCCAAGTCCTTCGATGCCTTGATGGAGGACGCCATGGCGGTGATGGACGCCGGCATGAAGCAGGCGCCGATGAACGGCGTCAGCGAGCATGACTTTGTCACCATGATGATCCCGCACCACCAGGGCGCGGTCGACATGGCCAAGGCCCTGCTGCTCTACACCCAGGACCCTGAGCTGCGCAATCTGGCGCTCGGCATCATCGCCGAGCAGCAGAACGAGATCAAGGTGATGCAGGCCTGGCTGCAACGCCACACCACCAAGGAGAAACAATGAAGACCATCGCTTTGACGATCACCACGCTGCTGTCGGCGTCCGCCTCTGCCTTCGCTGCGCCATCGCCGCTGGACCGCGTCTACACGGCGGACCAGAACACCAACACCATTTCCGTGTTCAGCCCCGCCAGCAATACGCTGCTGGGCCAGATCAAGCTGGGCAACGCGCGGCCGGACGTGCTGTCGCCGCTGTATCGCGGCGAGATCAATGTGCACGGCCTGGGCTTCTCGCCGGACCACAAGACGCTGATCGCCATTGCCAACGGCTCCAACTCGGTCACCTTCATCGACACCGCGACCAACAGGGTCAAGGGCAAGACCTACGTCGGGCGTTCGCCGCACGAAGGCTTCTTCAGCGCCGACGGCAAGGAAGTCTGGGTGGTGGTGCGCGGCGAGGACTATATCTCCGTCATCGATCCGGCCACTTACAAAGAAACCCGCCGCATCCAGACCGACCTCGGTCCCGGCATGGTGCTGTTCCACCCGGACGGCAAGCTGGCCTTCGTGGTGTCGAGCTTTACGCCGACGGTTGACGTGATCGACGTTGCCACGTACGCCGTCATCAAGCGCATCGGCGTGGCCAGTCCGTTCTCGCCCTTCCTGCAATTCACGCCCGACCATGGCGAGATGTGGATGACGCACAAGGACGTCGGCAAGGTCACCCGCATCAGCACCAAAACGCTGGAAGTGACGGGCGTGATCGACACCGGTTTCATCACCAACCACCTGGCCTTCGCCACCGTCGGCGGCGAGGTGCGCGCCTACGTGACGGTAGGTGGCGAGAACGTGGTCAAGGTCTACAGCACCGGCCAGCAGGCCAGGCTGCTGGCGACCATACCAACCGGCGCGCTGCCGCACGGGATCTGGACTTCGGACGACAGCAGCCGCCTCTACGTCGGCCTGGAAAACGGCGACGGCGTGCAGGTGGTCGACAGCGCCAGCAACCAGGTCATCGCCACCATGCCCGGCGGACAGGCGCCGCAGGCGTTGGTGTACCTGTCGAAGGTGGCGCCGTCGGCGGACGACCGCTCCAACCTGGCGCCGCGCGTGAACCAGGATGCGCACAACATCCCGTTCAAAGCCACCGCCGGCGAAGGCAAGGGTTTCGCCGTGGTGCGCAACCTGGGCGTGGTCGATGCGATGGAAGTGTTCCTGTACAAGCTGAAGCCGAATACGGTTTATAACGTTACGGTCGGCAGCCAGGCCGCGCCGCTGGGCAGCTTCCGCACCAACGACGCCGGCATGGCCAACGGCACGATGATAGGACCGGTGCGTACGCAAGCCGCCAGCGATGCCGCGGTGCGCGCCGACCACCTGTCCGTGACGGAGGCCGGCGCCAGCACCGCGGTGCTGGTCAGCGCGCTGTAGTTATTTGGCTGCTTCGAGGATGAGGTTCGCTATCTCGTCCGGGTGCGAGATCATCGACACGTGGCTGGACGCCAGTTCGATGGTCTTCGCGCCCATGCGTTTGGCGACGAAGCGCTCCAGCTCCGGCGAGGTGGTGCGGTCGTCCTGCGATACCGCGTAGTAGCTTGGCTTGTTCCGCCATGCCGCCTGCGTGGTGCGCGATGCGAACAGCGTTTGCGAGATGCGTCCCTGCGATGCGTACAGCACGCGCGCCCTGGCCGGATCCAGGTCGCCGGCGAAGTCGCGCACAAATGCCTGCTCGTTCAGTTGCGCGTAACCGTCCGGCGATTTCACCAGGCCGGCCGCCGCCGGCGGGACCGGGAATTTGGCGGCCAAGGCGCCGTAGTCCTCGCCCACGTCCGGCGCGCGCGCGGCCAGGTAGACCAGCGCCGCCACTTTCGGATCGTTGCCGGTCTCGCTGATGACGGTGCCGGCCCACGAGTGGCCGACCAAGATCGTCGGGCCATCCTGCAAGGCCAGCGCGCGGCGCGTGGCTTCGGCGTCGTCCGCCAGGGAGGTCAGGGGATTCTGCACCGAAGTGACATGCATGCCGGCCTTTTGCAGGCGGGCGATGACGTCGTTCCAGCACGAGCCGTCGGCATAGGCGCCGTGCACCAGCACGACGTTGTGGACCGACGGCGCGGCCAGGGCGACATTCGCCGCCAGCATCGCTGCGGCGGCAAGAAGGGTAGGTTTGATCATGGTGCGGTTTCCTCTCGGGTTAAAAAACCCAGTATAGAAACCGCCCCCTGACCCGGACATGACGCCGGCATTACAAACGGATTACAAATCGATGAACTCCACCAGCGCCGGCACCACTTGTTCCGGCGCCTCGTCGATCAGCCAGTGGCCCGAGCCCTGGACGATGACGCTCTTCACATTCGTCGCCACCGTGCCGACCTGCTTGCCGAGGAATTCGCCCGCCGAGTACTGGCCGGCCAAGGTCAGCACCGGCATGGTCAGCTTGGCCTGCGACATCGGACCGAAGTCGGCGGCGTCGCGTTCGAAATCGCTGAAGTAGGCGAAGCCGGCGCGCATGCCGCCCGGCTGCGCGTAGGCCGCCGTGTACAGCTTGCGGTCCGCCTCCTTCACCGACTTGGTCTTGTCGGCCGAGAAGTCGTTCCAGAAGTGTTCGAAGTAGATCCGTTCGCGGCCCTGCACCAGCGCCAGCGGCGTTTCGCCGTAGAAGTGGAAGTGCCACACGGCCTTGGCCGGGAAGGCGTTGCGCCAGTCGCCGACGCCGGGAATGAAGGCGTCCATCAGCACCAGCTTGCTGGTGTCGGCAGGGAACTGGGCGGCGTAGCCGTAGGCCACCATCAGGCCGATGTCGTGGCCGACCACGGCGGCAGGCTCGCTGCTGACGCCTTTGACCAGTTCATGGATATCGACCGCCATGGTTTTCTTGTCGTAGCCGCCGGCCGGTTTGTCCGAGCCGCCGGCGCCGCGCAGGTCGGGGACGATGACGGTATGGTGCCTGACCAGTTCGGCCATGGCCGGCGTCCACATGTGGCCGGTCTGGCCATAGCCGTGCAGCAGCACGACCGGGCTGCCCTGGCCGCCGATCTTGTAGTGCAGTTTGACGCCGTTGACTTGCGCATATTTGTCGGCGAAGCCGTCGACCTTGACGTCGATCGGCGCGGCGGCCGCGGCGGCCAGGCCGGTGCTCAATACGAGGGCGGCGGCGACCAGGCTGCGGCGGATAATGGTGGCGGTGGTGTTCATGTTAGGCTCCTGAGTGGTGGGTTGGTGCAGTCACTATATGTTTCACACTAACGATCATCAATACGCCGGACATCAACTAATCATTCACAATTTATGAATTTGATGCGCCTATCGATCCCCGCCCTCACCCTGCTCCTCCTGCTGACGCCGGCCGCCGGCGCCCGGGCCTGCATACTGCGCATCGGCTACACCTCGCAAAACGCGCCGCCCTATTTCATCGGCGCCGACAGCGTGCCGGCCGCGCCCGGCGCCAGCGTGGAACTGCTGAACGAGATGGCCGCGCACGCCGGCTGCAAAACCGAACTGGTGCGCCTGCCGACCGCGCGCCTGCTGCTGGCGGTGAACGCCGGCCAGATCGACGCCACCGCGCTGGCGACGCCGCCGGCCGGGCTGCCGTCGGTGGTCTATCCGCTCGACAGCCAGGGCCGGCCCGATCCCGCGCGCGGCTTGCAATACACCACGGTGATCATCGTGCGCGCGGCGGACCGGGCGGCGGCCAGCGCGGACCTGAACGGCTTCCTGCGCGGACGCCGGGTCGGCGTGTCCCACGGCGTATCGTTCGCCGGCGAGCTGCGCGCGGCCGGCATGCAGGTGGACGACGGCGCCGCCGACGCCCGCCGCAATTTCGACAAGCTCAAACGCAATCGGGTCGATGCCGTCGCCATGTCGCTCAACGTGGCGGGCGATATGGACGAACTGCTGGCGCGCGAACACGGCAAGGAGCTGGTGCGGCTGCAACAGCCGCTCAGTACGCATTCGCTGTGGTTGATGGTCAACAAGGACTACTATGGCGCGCACGGCGCCGCCGTGGACGAGATGTGGAACTGGCTGGGCAGCAAGGGCCGCAAGCGCCTGCCGCTACTGCTGAAGAAGTATGAAGCGCTGCCGCAGCAAGGCGGCAGCGCGGTGAAACACTAGCCGATTAGCCGACTTGACGGCGGCGCAGCGCCGCCAGGCCGATCAGGCCGACACCCAGCATCAGGTAGGTCTGCGGTTCCGGCACGGCGGTGGTCACCAGCGTTTGCGTGCCCAGCTGCGGCGTGATGTCCCCCAGGCTGGAATTCAGGAACACCGTGTCGGTAAAGCTCAGCGTGCTGGTGCCGGCGCCGATCACGTTGAAGCTCAGGTGCGCCAGGCTGCCGCTGCCGCTGACGCCGGGCACCGGACCGAACTTGCTGCCGTACACATAGGTCACCAGGCCCGGAGTACCGGACACATCGGCCACGCCGAAATCGGTGGCGCCGCCGTCGGAACCCAGCAAGCCGCCCTCGCCGGCGCCGGTCGCCTGCAGGTAAGCCGGATTGAACACCAGCGAGAAGTTGTAGCCATACAGGTCCGCCACGCCGCTGAGGCGGATGTCCAGCTCGATGGTCGAGCCCACCACGCCGCTCGACGGGGTGGCGACGATGCTCAGCACCGGATCGGCCGCGCAGGCCGACGGTGCGGCGAATGCGGCGGCCAGCAGCGCGGCGCCGGCCTGGTATTTCCATTTATTCAAACTCAACATATTCATTTTCCTTTGCCCATCAGGGCTTAGATTTCTGCATCGGCGCCGCGCCGGGCATGCCCCGGCGGCGGCGCCGCTAGTGTGTGGCGGCTTACAGGCGGCAACCGCCTGCTATGCGTTGCGACTCGGCTGCCAGGTCGCGGGCATCGACCACGCCGTCCTTGTTCAGGTCGGCGCGCGCATCGAAGCCGGCCTGGCCGCTGCGTTTGCCCAGCGCGGCCTTGATGATCGCCAGGTCGTCGCAGTTGACGGCGCCGTCGCCGTTGACATCGCCCACCAGGCGGATCGTGAAGTTGGCGTTCGACACATCGAAGAAGATGTTGTCGATCGCTTCCACCTTGATGCGCGCCGTGCTGCTGGCCACCAGCGGCAGCGTGACCGCTTTGCTGCCGTTGTTGGCCGTGCTGGCCGCCAGCGTGTACGGATAGGTGATGCCGCCGTCGGTGGACAGCGAGATCTTCACGTTGGCGGTGTTGACCGGCGCGACGTCGGTGTTGGCCACGCTCCAGGTCACGGTCTGGGTCGAGCCGCCATCGAGCGACAGCGCGGTGTTCGGCGACGTCACCAGGAAGGGACCGGCGTTGGACGCCAGCACCAGCTTGGTGCTGGCGTTGCCGACGCCGCCACGGCCGTCACGCGCCGTCAGGCGGAAGTTCAGCGCGGCCGGGCTGGCGTTGGCGCCGGTCCCTTTGTAGTCGGCGGTCGGCAGGAACTCCGAGTAGCACTCGATGTCGGCCGGGGTCGGCGTCGCGGCGGCGGCCGGGCAGGCGCCGGTTTCGGCGTTGGTGTTGTTGGCCAGGATCTGCGCCATATCCGGGAACACGCGGGTCGGATTGGTGCTGGCGTGGTTTTCACCCGGCGAACCGTACTTGATGGTGTCGTCGTTGCTGACCACGGCGCGCACGCCGAACTGGCGGAACAGCGGACCGTTGACTTTGCTGTTGCTGATCAAGCCGGTGCCGGCGTTGGTGGAGGACGGACCGACGTCGTTCTGCTCCCACAGGTAGGTCAGGGTGTCGCCTTCGCCGTCGGTGGCGCTGCCGGTCAGGGCGAACGGCGTGCGCACCGGGATGGTGTAGCCGGCCGGCACGCTCACCACCGGCGTGGTGTTGCCGGTGAACGACAGCGACCCGCGACGGTTGGTGGCGCCGCCGACGGCGATCTCGCCGACATAAGCGCTGCAGCCGCCGCTGCAACCGACCACTTGCAGCAGGTCGACCTTGGTGCCGGCCAGCGCGCCGCCGAAGGTGATGGTGGCCGCGCTGGTGCTCAGCGAGCTGACGGAGACGGTGGCGCCGGCTGGCCAGCCGCTGATGCCCTGGATGGCCGCCTTGACGCCGGCGGTGGTGTAGTTGCTGCCGTTGACGATGGGCACCGAATCATTGCCGTTGTAGCGCAGCTTGAATTGCTGGGTGCCGCCGAAGTTGGTCAGCGCCAGCATCTGCACTTCATTGATATTGTTTTCCGCGCCCGAGGTGTAGGTGACGATCTCGTCGAAGCTGCGCTGCGACCAATAGGCGTCGCTGTGGGATTGCAGATCGTCGCTGCCGCAAATGCCGGCGTAGGCCATGATCGACGAGCCGCTGCCCGGCTCCACCGAGGTGCCGCCGTTGCGGTTGCCGGTCGAGCAATTGGCGACCACGCCGTTGAAGGTGTGGTTGCCGGCGAACTGGTGGCCCATTTCGTGCGCCACATAGTCGACCGCGTAGGCGTCGCCGACCGGGGTCGGGATGCCGGTGCAACCCTGGGCCTTGCTGCCGCCGCCGACCACGCCCAGGCTGGCGATGCCGCCGCCGTTCAGGCCGAGCGCGATGTGGCCGACGTCGAAGTTGCGGGCGCCGGCCAGCAGGCCGGCGACCACGCGGTTGCGCGACAGCGTGCCGCTGCCGCAGCTGGCGGCCTGGCTGGCGCTGAAGCAGGCGGTGGCGCCGCACGGACCGTTGGCGCCGGTCATTTGCGCGGCGGTGTCCAGGTTCAGGGCGTCGGTATTGTTGATCAACATCAGCCGGATCGCGGTCTCGTCCTCATAGACCTGAGTGACCCGGTTGATCAGCGTGACCTTGGCCGCCGTCACGTTGGCCGAGCCGCCGAAATAGGTGGCGTAGGACGGATCGGTGACCAGCGCCAGGCGGTAGGTGCGCAGCTGGTTGCCGGAAGTCGGGCCGGCCACGACCTGGTCGTCCACCACGTGGTAGGCCGCGGTGCTGGTGGTGTTGCCGTCGGTGGCGCTGACTTCGAAGGCGCCGGTGTTGCGCGACGGATCGGCCACCAGCGAAGTGTTGATCACCCCTTCCGCATCGGCGGTGACGACCACGCTCTGGCGTGTGCCGCTGTCGCCTTCGTTGCGCACCGACACGGTGACCGAGGCGCCCGGCGTGAAGCCGGCGCCGCGCACTTCGACCTTGTCGTCGGCGTGGTAGAAGCCCTGCGACAGGGCGATCTGCGCCTCGGTCAGCGGCGCTTCGCGCAGCGCGCCGTGGCGGTTGCCCAGGTCGCGGCTGTGATAGCTGTTGTAGACGCTGTCGTCCAGCGCGGTTTGCGGGTCGACATACCAGGCGCCGGCCGGCGTGCGCACCGAGGCGTGCAGGCCCAGCGGCGTGATGTCCATGCGCAGGCTGGCGTTCGGATCGTCGATGCCCTTGCCGGCATAGGTCTTGATTTCAGGGTGCTTGGCGGCCAGGCCGGCTTCCATGATCGGCGAATCGACGATGGCGAAGCGCTGGTAGCCGCCGTCCGGGTGCGGCAGGGAAATGATCAGCGGGCTGACGGCGGCGGCGTCGGTGTGCTCCAGCGGCGCCGACTTGGCCAGTTGCTTCAGGCCGTTGCGGTTCAGGCTGGCGGCGTGGAAGCGGCGCGGGCCGGACGTGTTGGCGGCCTGTGCGGTCCGGCCGCCGGCGGCGCCCACGTCCTGCCAGAAGTCGCCGGTGGCCTGGCTGGCGGTCGGTCCATCCTTGGCGATGACGGCGGCGGAACTGGAGATGGTCCAGCCCAACGCCATGAAGGCGAATAACATGCGTCCAGCGGTAGGACGCAGCGTTGCCCCGGCCTTTTTGAGGCGGGGAGTCGGTGACGGGTTCACTGAAATTTTCATGCCTGCTATACCCTTAATTTTATTGTTGATCCGAAAAGTCTGTTTTCCCTGTGTGGCCTGCCAATTTCACTCTGAACATATCCATTTCCACGCAAAAATATGCCCAGTGAAACATTCATGTGTTGTGAACAAGACATGCAAAAGTTTCAACTTAAGTATTGCTTAATTAATTTTTCGTCACAACAGTTGGCGGACATTTTTTTTGTACAGGACTGGAAACATGAGCGTTTCAGGTGCAAATACAAAAAATCACTGTTGTCTTTAATACACAGTTTTGGTTTGTATGTTAGTCAAGCTTGGGGAAAGCGAAGCTGGGAGATTGAAACGGCTTTCGTTTGATCGCCGCTGAGGTGCGTTCATGTACTATTGCCACATGAAAAGACTACAAATTACTTTACCGTTGGCGCTGGTCGCGCTGGCGGTGTGGCTGGGCCTGACCTTGGGCGTCGGCAGACTGCTCGGCGGCGGCCGGCAGCAATCGTTGTTCGATTCGGTGGCCGGCGGCATCGGTCCGGCGTGGGTGCTGGCGGTCTTGTTTTCCCTGGTGGTGGCGCTGGCGTCGACCGAACGCCGCGCCGCCGGCCTGCGCGCTCCGGAGTCGTGGAAATCGCTATGGCTGGTCTGGCCGCCCCTGCTCTATTCGCTGCTGATGCTGTTGGTGGCGTGGGCGGGCGGCTGGCCGCCGTCGCATGTGCTGCTGATCGTCGGCTGCAATACGGCGCTGGTGGCGGTGTCGGAAGAGTTGATGTTCCGTTCGATACTGCTGCAAAGCCTGCTGAGCCGGCATGCGATCTGGCCGGCCGTGCTGATCTCGTCGTTGCTGTTCGGCGTGGTGCACACGCTCAATGGCTTGGCTAGCGGCGACTTCAACAGCGCGCTCTGGCAATCGGCGGCGGCCTTCCTGCAGGGCGTGGGCTATGCCGCCATCCGCCTGCGCACGCGTTCGGTATGGCCCATGGTGGTGGTGCACGGCCTGTGGGATTTTGCATTGGTGACGTCGGCGCTGACGGCGGCCAACACTGGCGAGGGTTCGGTGCTGCCGTTTGCGGCCGTGCTGGCGGTGCTGCCGCTGTGCCTGTATGGCGTGTTCCTGCTGCGCGGCAGCCAGCGGGCGCTGCTGCACCAACACCCCGCGTCGTAGCGGCCTGGACCAATCCTGAAGCCTCACCGCACTCTGTGAATAGACTTCACGACATCTTCTTTGGAAAGTCGTTTGTCCAGCCATGTTGCCGAGCCTGTAGCAGCTGAGGCAATGACGTCCACGGCGAGGCTCGCACGACCATCCAAAACCAGACATTTGGCCTGAGCTATCCGGGCGGCGTCCAGGTAATAGCCGTCATGGATGGTTTCTGACCTCTCGACGCATAGTCCAAATACGTTTGCAGCCGCCGCGAAGTTTCCCAAGCGATACTCGACATAGCCTTGCTTGAACAAGTAGGGTGGGTATTCAGGCGAAATTTTCAGGGCGACAGCGACGGCACCGCTGGCATTCGCAAAATCTTCGTTCATTTCATGGACATGCGCCAACTTACTCCAGGCATCAGCATCTTCAGGCGCAACAACGACCCATTGTTCGGCGAGAGTCAAAGCAGACGCGAGCCGCTCATCGTCGATTGCCCGATCAATTTCTAGCGCATAGTTCATTTCGACCTCCTCGCGACGGGATTGCCGCCACATCTTTCACTCACCTGGCCCTTCATGCATTGGTCCATTGTAGCGCCGCGCAGTCCTCTTTGACGGCCCGGCGACGCGAACCACGCCGAACATCGCTCGCGGGCGATCGCCCACTCCCGCTCACATCTGGTCATGGCATCAATCCTTAAGTCAAGACAGTTCCGCGAATTCGTCAGCACGGCGCCGAAAGCGGTAGAATGACGGGTTACGCGCGGGGGCTGGTTGAGCCTCTGCAAAACCAGACTCACGCATCGCCGAAAAAGAACCAATGACCACCGTCCCGAACGAAATCAACGCCGCCGCCGTCAAGAACAGTCCCACCGAAAAAGTCACGCCGATGATGCAGCAGTACCTGAGCATCAAGGCCGAATACCCGGACATGCTGGTGTTCTACCGCATGGGCGACTTCTATGAGCTGTTCCACTCGGATGCGGAAAAAGCGGCGCGCGTTCTGGGCATCACGCTGACCGCGCGCGGCAGCTCGGGCGGCCAGCCGATCAAGATGTGCGGCGTGCCGTTCCATTCGCTCGAAGGCTACCTGGCCAAGCTGGTCAAGATCGGCGAGTCCTGCGCGATCTGCGAACAGATCGGCGACCCGGCCACCAGCAAAGGCCCGGTCGAACGCAAGGTGCTGCGGGTGGTCACGCCGGGCACGCTGACCGACGCCGACCTGCTGCCGGAAAAGGCCGAACGTCCGCTGCTGGCGATGTGCATCATCAGCCAGCGCAAGGTGGCCACGGCCGGCCTGGCGTGGCTGTCGCTGGCTTCCGGCGCGTTGAAGCTGATGGAGTTTTCCGGCGACAGCCGCACCGTCACCGCCCGCATGCAGCAGGAACTGGAGCGCATCGCGCCGGCCGAGGTGCTGCGCGGCGATAACGCCGACCTGTTCGAGGAAACCCTGAGCTGCCACGTCAATCGGGTGCCGGACTGGCACTTCGACGTCGTCGGCGGCCACAAGGCGCTGCTCGACCAACTGAGCGTGGCGACGCTGACCGGCTTCGGCGCCGACGGCCTGGGCGCGGCGTTCGGCGCGGCCGGCGCGCTGCTGCGCTACGCCCAGTCGACGCAGGGACGCGGCTTGCAACACGTACGCACGCTGACCACCGAAACCGAAACCGAATTCATCGGCCTCGATGCGGCCACCCGCCGCAACCTGGAACTGACCGAGACCATCCGCGGCCAAGAAGCCCCCACCCTGTTCTCGCTGCTGGACCACTGCCGCACCGCGATGGGTTCGCGCCTGCTGCGCCACTGGCTGCACCACGCGCGCCGCGACCAGGCCATCGCCCGCTCGCGCCATGTAGCCATCGCCGCGCTGGGCCAGGCCGACGCCACCGGCACGCTGTCGCACACGCTGGCGCAGGTGCCGGACATCGAACGCATCACCACCCGCATTGCGCTGCTGTCGGCGCGTCCGCGCGACCTGGCCAGCCTGCGCGACGGCGTGCAGCAACTGCCGGCGCTGCGCCACGCGATGCAGCGCGCATTGAACGATACCGACGGCCTGCTGGCCGCGATCCACGCCGACATGGCCACGCCCGAAGCCTGCCTCGACCTGCTGCAACGCGCGGTGGCGCTGGAGCCGGCGGCGATGGTGCGCGACGGCGGCGTGTTCGCGCGCGGCTTCGACGCGGAGCTCGACGAACTGCGCGCGCTGTCCGAAAACGCCGGCCAGTTCCTGGTCGACCTGGAGACGCGCGAACGCGCCCGCACCGGCATCGCCAACCTGCGCGTGGAGTACAACAAGGTGCACGGCTTCTACATCGAAGTCACGCACGGCCAGACCACCAAGGTGCCGGACGACTACCGCCGCCGCCAGACGCTGAAGAACGCCGAGCGCTACATCACGCCGGAGCTGAAGGCCTTCGAAGACAAGGCCCTGTCTGCGCAGGACAAGGCGCTGGCGCGCGAGAAGATGCTGTACGACCAGCTGCTGGGCGACCTGGCGCCGTTCATCGGCTGCCTGCAAACGATCTCGAAGGCGCTGGCGCAGCTGGACGCCCTGACCTCGCTGACCGACCATGCGCTGCGCCACAACTGGTGCGCTCCGCAGCTGGTGGACACGCCGTGCATCAATATCGCCGAAGGCCGCCACCCGGTGGTGGAGAACCAGATCGAACGCTTCATCGCCAACGATTGCCGCTTCGTCGAAGACCGCCGCCTGCTGCTGATCACCGGCCCCAACATGGGCGGTAAATCGACCTTCATGCGCCAGGTGGCGCTGATCACGCTGCTGGCCTACGTGGGCAGCTACGTGCCGGCAACCAGCGCGACCATCGGCCCGATCGACCGCATCTTCACCCGCATCGGCGCCACCGACGACCTGGCCGGCGGCCGCTCGACCTTCATGGTGGAGATGACCGAATCGGCGGCGATCCTCAACGGCGCCACCGAGCACTCGCTGGTGCTGATGGATGAAGTGGGCCGCGGCACCTCGACCTTCGACGGCCTGGCGCTGGCGTGGGCGATCGCGCGCCATCTGATCGACACCAGCCGCAGCTTCTCGCTGTTCGCCACCCACTACTTCGAACTGACGCAGCTGCCGGAGAGCCATCCGACGGCGGCCAACGTCCACCTGTCGGCGGTCGAGCACAAGGACAGCATCGTGTTCCTGCACGCGGTGCAGGACGGCCCGGCCTCGCAGAGCTACGGCTTGCAGGTGGCGCAGCTGGCCGGCGTGCCGCAGCCGGTGATCAAGGCCGCGCGCAAGCACCTGGCGCGGCTGGAGGCGCAGGCGCTGGACGCCACGCCGCAGCTGGACCTGTTCGCCGCGCCGACCACCGACGCCGACGACGACGAGCTCGAGGCGCCGCTCAACAGTCACGCCGCGCCCGCAGCCGCCAGCCCGGCGATGCGCGAACTGCTGGAGGCGCTCGACGATCTCGATCCCGATGCGCTGACCCCGCGCGAAGCGCTGGAACGCCTGTATCAGCTCAAGCGCCTGACGGAGACGGCGCAGGCATGACGCCGCGGCGCGTCCTGCTGACCGCAGCGCTGGCCGGCCTGGCCGCGCTGGCCGGCGGCCACGCGCAAGCGGTGCAGCCGGCCGTGCGCGGCTTCCAGTTCGGCGTGATCGGCCACTCCTTCAAGAGCGGTCCGGATGAATCGGTGCTCAGGCGCGCCATCGCCGACGCCACGCTGACCGCGCCCGCCTTCATCGTCGCCACCGGCATCAAGTCCAGCACCGAGCCATGCAGCGACAAGCTGTATGCCCAGCGCCGCGCGCTGCTGAGCGAGGCGGCGCCGCCGATGATCGTCTCGCTGGCCGGCAGCGACTGGAGCGGCTGCGTCAATTCGATCGGCCGCTCGAACGCCATCGAGCGCCTGAACCGCCTGCGCGAACTGTTCTACGCCGACGGCGAATCGCTGGGCGAACGCCGCCTGCCGCTGACGCGCTTGTCGACCAGCGCCAAGTTCCGCAGCTACGCCGAGAACGCGCACTGGGAATACGGCAAGGTGCTGTTCGCCACCATCAATCTGCCGGCCAACAACAACCACTTCCGCGCCGAGGCCGGCCGCAACAGCGAGTACGAAGACCGCCTGGTGGCCAACCGCGCCTGGCTGCACCGGCTGTTCACGCTGGCGGAGCGGCAGAAGATGCAGGGGCTGGTGCTGTTCTCGGACGGCGACGTTGGCGTGCAGGCGGAGCAAGGCTTCTCGCTGCTGCCAAGTTTTCAGTCGAAACAGGATGGCTTCGCCGAACCGCGCCGGCAGATACGGGCGATGGCGGAAAAATTCAAAGGGAAGGTGCTGCTGGTCGATACCCAGGGCGGCGCCGGGACCGAGCCGTCCATCGTCTGGCGCGGCAATGTGGGGCATATGAGCCTGGCCGCGGAATGGGCTGAGGTGCGCGTCGCACCCGGCACCGCCGCCCTGTTCACGCTCAAGGGCGGCAGCGCCGAGACGACGCCGTAACGTCGTACCCGCGCAGGCGGGTACCCATGCTGAGGCGGATCATAGTCGGCATGGATTCCCGCTTTCGCGGGAACGACAGCGGTACTTAGTGGATCGGGTGGATGGCGACGTGATCGCCCTCTTCGCCTTCGTCGTCCTCGTCACCGTGGTGGTGGCCGTGGGCGCCGTGCACGTGGCCGTGGGCGATTTCTTCGTCCGATGCTTCACGCACTTCGGCCACGCTCAGCGCGAAGCGCAGCGCCATGCCGGCCAGAGGGTGATTGCCGTCCAGGACCACTTTGTCGTCAGCGATTTCGGTGACGGTGAAGATCATCGCTTCTTCGCCATCGTCGCCATCCGGCATGCCTTCGAACTGCATGCCCACTTCCAGCGGCTCCGGCAGGCGGCTGCGCGGCTCGACCTTGACCAGCGCGGCGTCGTAGTCGCCGAACGCATCTTCCGGCTCGATCTGGATGATGGAGGAATAACCGACTTCCTTGCCGTCCAGTTCTTCTTCAATTTTCGGCAAGGTGTTCTCGTAGCCACCATGCAGGTAGACCATAGGCTGACGGCCGTCTTCGATCAGATTGTCCTGGGCATCGGACAGCTTGTAATTCACAGTCACGACCGTGTTCTTGGCAATCTTCATTTTGTAATTCCTTTCTGTATATAAGCCCCGGAATTATACCTTGGATCGCCGGGCGAACCGCCGCCAGCCCGACAATCGGCGCGGCGATGGTTATAATGAGCGCATGAAAAAATTACCTCTCCTCGGCGACATCACGCCGGCGCAGTTCCTGCGCGACTACTGGCACAAGAAGCCCCTGCTGATCCGTAACGCCATCCCCGGCTTCAAGCCTTTGCTGAGCATGGAGGCGCTGACCAAGCTGGCCTCGACCAACCACGCGGAATCGCGCCTGGTGACCAATGTCGACGGCCAGTGGAATATGCAGCACGGTCCGCTGGAAAGCCTGCCTCCGATGGACCAGAAGGAATGGACCATGCTGGTCCAGGGCGTCAACCTGTTCGACGCCAAGGCCGACGCGCTGCTGCGCCAGTTCCGCTTCCTTCCCGATGCCCGCCTGGACGACCTGATGGTCAGCTTCGCCACCGACGGCGGCGGCGTCGGTCCGCACTTCGATTCCTACGACGTGTTCCTGCTGCAAGCGCAGGGCCAGCGCCGCTGGAGCATCGGCCCGCAGAAGGACCTGACGTTGGTCGAAGGCCTGCCGCTGAAGATCCTGGCCAATTTCAAGCCGAACGAGGAGTTCGTGCTCAATCCGGGCGACATGCTGTACCTGCCGCCGCACTACGCGCACGACGGCATCGCCATCGGCGACTGCCAGACCTATTCGATCGGCTTCCGTTCGCCATCCTACCAGGAGCTGGGCGAAGCCTTCCTGCAGTTCATGGCCGACTCGATCGACCTGCCGGGCCGCTACGCCGATCCGGAGCTGGAAGCGACCTCCAAGCCGGCGGAAATCCCGCGCCACATGCTGAGCGCGATCGCCGAGGAAATGAACAAGGTCCGCTTCACCGAGGAAGACATCACCATCTTCCTGGGCGAGTACATGTCCGAGCCCAAGCACAACGTGTTCTTCACCGGCCCGGCCAAGCCGCTAACGGTCGGCAAGTTCGCCGAAACCGCGGCGAAAAAAGGCCTGGTATTGTCGCGCAAGACGCAAATGCTGTACCGCGGCAAAAACGTGTTCATCAACGGCGAATCGTTCGGCGTCGGCCGCGCCGACAAGGTCACGCTGGAGCTGCTGGCCAACACCCGCGCGCTGGACGGCGCGGCGCTGGCCGAGGCGTCGGACGACGTCATGGACGCCCTGTACACCTGGTACACGGACGGCTGGATCGAATTGGGATAACCACACGGGGAGGCGGCATGGAACGGCAGAGTTTTCCATTCACTACGAAGGCGGAGTTTCTCCAGCACCTGTCCCGCTGCATCACCCGCGCCGAGCACAAGCTGACCATGTTCGACCCGGACTTCGCCATCTGGGAGCTGGGCGGCAGCGCCACCGACGCCCTGCTGCGCCATTTCCTGCGGGCCGGCGGGCATTTGCAGCTGGTGGCGCACGACGGCCATGCCGTCGAGCGCGACGCGCCGCGTTTCCTGCGCCTGATCAAGGACTACGGCCACCTGGTTGAGGTGCGCCGCAGCAGCCAGCAGCTGCGCCAGCTGACGGACTCGTTCTGCATCGCCGACGATCGCGATATCGTGCGGCGTTTTCATGCAGATCATTTCCGTGGCGAAGCAGTTTTTGACGGGCCGGAAGATACCCAAACCAGCACCGACCGCTTTATTACTATTTGGTTAGAATCTACGCCCGGTTTGTTCGCAAACTCAACTGGATTATGAGTCAGTTCAAGGTAAAATGCCGGTGTTCGATGCGAACGCTGGTATTCTGTGCGGATTCTGCTAAAGTAGAGTCGAAACCGAAATGTTGCGATATCGCAAAATAGTTGTACTTACGGCTGTTTGTCCTATTGCGACGCACTAAAAATCGCTATAATATTCGGTTAGGAAGTTTCCGTTGTCTGGCAGGCACCATTTCAGGTACGAAAGCCTTCGAAGACGACCTAATGAGCGATAATTACCGGTAATTATTAATCGCAACAATTGTGTTTAATTTTGAATTAATTAAGGAAAACCCCATGAAAAAATCCCTGCTGATCGTTTCCCTGCTGGCTGTTGCTCTGGCTGCTTGCTCGAAAAAAGAAGAAGCTCCTGCTGCTCCAGCTCCAGTAGCTGCTCCAGAAGCTGCTGCTCCAGCTGCTGCTCCAGCACCAGCACCAGCTGCTGACGCTGCTGCTCCTGCTGCTGCCGCTCCTGCTGCTTCGGACGCTGCTGCTGCTCCAGCCGCTTCGGCTGCTGCTGCTCCTGCTGCTTCGAAGTAATCAGCTTGCGAAAAAAAAGCCGGCTTTCGGGCCGGTTTTTTTTCGTCTCAAGCTTTTATTGGGGGTCAGTTCCGGCATCGTGCCACGCTTGGCACGATACCGGAACTGACCCCCAATAAAAAAAGCCGCCAGCACCGAACGCGATCTTGAGCGCGTTCAGGCTGGCGGTTTTTTTTCGCCTATTAAAAGGCTTTATTTCAATTGCTCGTGCAGCAGCGTCAGGATCTTATCGGCGACTGGCGTGGCTTCCGCTTTCCCGGCATTGCTCAGCACGGTAACGGTGCTGCTATTACCCGCGCCGGCTTTCACCGAAATGCGATAGCGCTGCGCTTCCTTATCGGCTTCCGACGACGAACCCCAGCTGAACAGCTTGCCGAAGAAGCCCTTGGTTTCGGTGGTATCGTCGACATAGCGCACGAAGTAAGTACCCTGGGTGCGGTCGCGGTCTTCGACGGTGAAGCCGGCGCGGTCCAGCGCCAGGCCGACACGGCGCCAGGCGCGGTCGAAGCCCTCGTCCACCTGCACGGCGCGGTCGGCGCCTGCGCCCACCAGCGACGCATGCTGCGGCTGCACAATCGCGGTATCGACGGCGGTCTTGGCTTGCGCCACTTCCGAACCGTTGCCCAGCTTGGTCATCAGACGCGCCAGGAATTCCGCTTCCAGGCCCGGATCGTTAGGACGCGGAGTCCAGATCGTCGATTCCTTCTGGGCGCCGGTCACGACTTCCTGGGCGCCGCGGTGGCTGATGTAGATCTCGCTGGCGCCGTCGGCGCGGCGCTCGATGCGGGTGCGGAACTTGTCGCGCTCGCCGCTCGAATAGACCGAGTCGAAGACCTTGCCGATGGTGTTGCGGATGAAATCTTGCGGGATCTTGGCGCGGTTTTCATTCCATTCGGTTTCCATGGTACCGGCGGTGGCGTTTTCCTTGCCCAGCACGAAACCCGAATCTTCCCAGAACTGCTTCAGCTGCGGCCACAGTTGCTCAGGCGTTTGCTTGATCACCAGCCAGCGCTGGTTGCCGTCGCGCTCGACCTTGATGTCGTTGATGCTGGTCGGCACCACGGTACCGGCGGCAGGCGTGCCCGGCATGATGGCGGCGGGACCGGTGGCGATACCCTTGGAAGCGTTGTAGCCGGAAGCGGTGGCGACACCGTTGTTCGAATCCGGCAGCGAGTAGCGGTTATCTTTCTGCAATTGCGTCAGATCCGGCGGCACGTCCAGCGTGCTGGCCTTCTTGGCGGACTTGTAGTCCACCTTATCATTACCGACTACGGAGCTGATCATGCCGCAACCGGTCAAACTGGCCATCAATGCGCCTACTACGACGGCGCGCTGCGAGGAAATAGAAGCTGTCTTGCGAATAGTCATGTCGTTACTGTTTAAGAAGCTGAAAAGCAGCAAATCAGGGATGATCCGAACCGAAGTCGGGGCTTGTTGCTAAGGTTTTTACAGTACGCCGGCTTCTCGCAGGGCCGCGCGTACCGCTTCGTGGCATTCGGCCGCCAGCGGCACCAGCGGCAGACGGATGCCGGCTGGCATTTTGCCCATTTCCGCCAGCGCCCATTTGACCGGCACAGGATTCGGCTCGATGAACAGTTTCTGGTGCAGCGGGAACATCTTGTTGTTCAGTTCCACGGCCTTGGCGATGTTGCCGGCGATGGCAGCTTCGCACATGTCGGCCATGTCGCGCGGGGCGACGTTGGCGGTGACGGAGATGTTGCCGGCGCCGCCGGCCAGCATCAGGGCCATCGCGGTCGGATCGTCGCCGGAATACACGGCGAACGATTTCGGCGCCAGGCGCAGCAGGTCGTAGCCGCGGCCGATGTTGCCGGTCGCGTCTTTCACGCCGACGATGTTCGGGATTTGCGCCAGGCGCAGGATGGTCTCGTTGCTCATGTCGGCAACGGTACGGCCCGGCACGTTGTACAGGATCACCGGCAGGTCCACCGCTTCAGCGATGGCCTTGAAGTGCTGGTACATGCCTTCCTGGGTAGGACGGTTGTAGTAAGGAACCACTTGCAGCGTGGCGTCCGCACCGGCTTCCTTGGCGTAGCGGGTCAGCTTGATCGCCTCGGCGGTCGAGTTGGCGCCGGCGCCGGCGATGATCGGGATGCGGCCCTTGGCGTGGGCGACGGTCGCCTTGATCAGCGCGCAGTGCTCATCCACGCTCACGGTGGCCGATTCGCCGGTGGTGCCGGCGATGACGATGCTGTCCGTACCTTCGGCGATGTGCCAGTCGATCAGCTGATTCAGACCCTCGAAGTCCAGACTGCCGTCTGCGTTCATCGGGGTGACGATTGCTACTATGCTGCCCTTAATCATAGGTAACCACTGCATAAAGTATTAAAACAACGATTGTAGACGATAGGCCGCTCATATGGTGCATTCAGGGCGACAAATCGGCCGTCAAAATGGCGGTAAAAGTGCCGCCACGCGGGGGAAATCAGGCTTCACGGCGCATAGACGTTGCACCATAGCAGCTTTTGGCGTATCGATGACGCCGTCCTCGAAGGCCACCACCCGCAAACCGTGGGTGGCTGCCCATTCCAGCAGTTCGCCGGCTTGCAGCAAAAAGGCGGGATTCGACGGTTTGCCGAACTGCGCATTGCCGTCCGCGAAGGTTTCGTAGATCAATACGCCATTCGGCGCCAGGCTGGCCAGCATGTCCGCGATTAGCGGCCGATGCAGGTAGTTTGTGACCACGATGCCGGCAAATCGATCAGGACCGAAGGGCCAGGCGGCGCCAGCCTCTTCCAGGTCGATGGCGCTGGTGATGATTTCCGGTCCGGCCGCGGCGGCCAGCGCCTCGGCGTCGCGATCCACTGCCACGACGGCATGGCCGAGCGAAGCCAGGTGGCGCGCATGGCGGCCGCTGCCGCATGCCAGATCCAGCACTTCGCCGCCGGGTATCAGCGGCGCGTAACGCCGCACCCAAGGGGAAACGGGGTCGATCAAAACGTCGCTCATGTGTAAGCCAGTCCCATCGCTTCGCGCACATCGCGCATGGTTTCCAGCGCCAGCTTGCGGGCGGCGTCATTGCCGTCGGCGACGATGGCGCGCACCAGCGACGGGTCGTCCAGATACTGCTGGGCGCGCTCGTGCATCGGTTCCTGTTCCTTGACGATGGCGTCGATCACCGGCTGCTTGCATTCGATGCAGCCGATGCCGGCGGATTTACATCCTTTTACCACCCATTCCTGGGTTTCGTTGTTGGAATACACCTCGTGGAACTGCCAGACCGGGCAACGGGCCGGGTCGCCGGCGTCGGTGCGGCGTACGCGCGCCGGGTCGGTCGGCATGGTGCGGATTTTCTTTTCGACCGAAGCCTTGTCCTCGCGCAGCGCGATCGAGTTGCCGTAGCTCTTGGACATCTTGCGGCCGTCCAGCCCCGGCAGGCGCGAGGCGGCCGTCAGGCGGGCTTGCGGCTCGACCAGGATCAGCTTGCGGCTGCCTTCCAGATAGCCGAACAGGCGCTCGCGGTCGCCCATCGACAGGCTCTGGGCGTCGTCCAGCATGGCCTTGGCCTGCTCCAGCGCCTCGTCCTTGCCGTCCTGCTGGTATTCGGTGCGCAGTTCGTTGTAGAGCTTGGCGCGTTTGCTGCCCAGCTTCTTGACGGCGTCCTGCGCCTTTTCTTCGAAGCCTTTTTCCTTGCCGTACAAGTGATTAAAACGCCGCGCAATTTCGCGCATCATCTCGATATGCGGCACCTGGTCGTCGCCCACCGGCACCTGGCTGGCGCGGTAGATCAGCACGTCGGCCGCCTGCAGCAGCGGGTAGCCGAGGAAGCCGTAGGTGGCCAGGTCCTTGTTGGACAGGTTCTCGATCTGGTCCTTGTAGGTCGGCACGCGCTCCAGCCAGCCCAGCGGCGTGGCCATCGACAGCAACAGGTGCAGCTCGGCGTGCTCCGGCACGCGCGACTGGATGAACAGCGTGGCCTGCGACGGATCGACGCCGGCCGCCAGCCAGTCGACCAGCATTTCCCAGGTACTGCGCTCGATCACGGACGGGTCGTCGTAATGCGTGGTCAGCGCGTGCCAGTCGGCCACGAAGAACAGGCACGGCAGTTCGGACTGCATCTTGATCCAGTTCTTCAAGGCGCCGTGGTAGTGGCCCAGGTGCATGGCGCCGGTGGGGCGCATGCCGGATACAACACGATCGGGATACATAGTCAGGCTCAGCTAAGAAGGAAAATAAGGGGGTACAACAGCACGTGGAAAATGCTCTGCAAAATGTGCATGCCACCGATCAAGAAACCGGTCAGCATACCAAATTGCATCATCAGGATCAGGCCGATGAACACATACATGCCATAACGCTCGATCTGCGCGTATTTGCGGGCCAGCGGCAACGGCAAAATGCCGGTGACGATGCGGCCGCCATCGAGCGGCGGCAAGGGAATCAGATTGAAGATGCACATGGCCGAATTGACGCCGATGCCGGCCTTGCTCATCTCGATGAAGAAGTCGTCCTGCGGCACGCTCAACGCGTAGCTCAGCACCACCCACAACGCCATCCATGCCAGGCCCATGGCGAAGTTGGCCGCCGGACCGGCCGCCGCCACCAGCGCCATCTGCTTTTTCGGATTGCGCAGGCGGCCGTAATCGACCGGCACCGGCTTGGCATAGCCGAGCGCGGGCAAGTGCAGCAGGCTGAGGATCAGCGGCAGGATCACCGTGCCGAACGGGTCGATGTGGCGCAGCGGATTGAGGCTCAGCCGGCCTTCGTTGGCGGCGGTGGGGTCGCCGAAATAGCGGGCGACATATCCGTGTGCGGCTTCATGCAGGGAAATTGCAAAAAGAACAGGGATCAGGTAGACCGCGATGGTCTGGATAATACTGTCGGTTTCGTTCATGTGGGGAATTTTACCAGAGGCTGCGGAGTGTTCTTGCTGCGCCGTCGAGGGCCGGCGCACGTGCCCGATTGAAAACCTGACAATGACAGCCCAGGCTTAGGCCGGGCTTACAGCCCAAACATGGCCGCATCGCCCCTGCCCTGGCGCACCAGCTCGGCGCCCGGCCCGCTGAGGTCGATCACCGTGGTCGGCTCCAGGCTGCAGGCGCCGCCGTCGATGACCAGCTCGATCTGCTTGCCGAGCCGCTCGCAGATGGTGTCGGCATCGTTCAGCGCGTCTTCCTCGCCCGGCATGATCAGGGTCGTGCCCAGCAGCGGCTGTTGCAACTCCTCCAGCAGCGCGTGGACGATGGCGTCTTCCGGCACCCGCAGGCCGATGGTCTTGCGCGACGGATGGCTGAGCCGGCGCGGCACGCACTTGGTCGCTTCCAGGATGAAGGTGAACGGCCCCGGGGTGGCCGCCTTCAGCAGGCGGAACTGGCGGTTGTCGACCCGCGCGTAGACGCCGATCTCGCTCAGGTCGCGGCACAGCAAGGTCAGGTGGTGTTTCTCGTCGATGCCGCGGATGCGCCGCAGGCGTTCGACCGCGGCTTTGTCATCCAGATGGCAGACCAGCGCGTAACAGGAATCCGTCGGCACGGCGACGATGCCGCCGTCGTGCACAATCTGCGCCGCCTGCTTGATCAGCCGCGGCTGCGGATTGACGGGATGGACCTGGAAAAATTGACTCATATGGCCGCTGCCGGGGCATGCTGCCGGCCGCTGTTATTAACGGTTAAGATTGTACGCTACGCAAGGCGGCAATACGTTGCTCAAACGGCGGATGGGTCGAAAACAATGCCGTCCAGCCACTACCAGCCGTGATACCGGCCGCCGCGATCGATTGCGGCAAGGCGCCGGGCTCCATGCCGTTCAGGCGCGCCAGCGCGTGCTGCATCGGCACGCTGCTGCCCAGCAGCTTGGCGGAACCGGCGTCTGCGCGGAATTCGCGCTGGCGCGAGAACCAGGCCACGATCAGCGAGGCGGCCAGGCCGAAGATGATTTCACAGACAAACACCGTCACCATGTAACCGATGCCGGGACCGCGACGTTCGCTGTCGTTATTTTTCAGCAGCATGTTGTCGACGAAGAAGCCGACCACGCGCGCCAGGAACACGACGAAGGTGTTCACCACGCCTTGGATCAGGGTCATGGTCACCATGTCGCCGTTGGCGATGTGGGCGACTTCGTGGCCCAGCACGGCTTCCACTTCGTCGCGATTCATGTTCTCCAGCAGGCCGGTGGAGACGGCCACCAGCGCCGAATTCTTGAACGCGCCGGTGGCGAAGGCGTTCGCTTCGCCTTCATAGACCGCCACCTCCGGCATGCCGATGCCGGCGCGCTCGGACAGCGCCTTGACGGTGTTGACCAGCCACAGCTCGGTCGACGAAGACGGCGTGGCGATCACGCGGGCGCCGGTCGACCACTTGGCCATCGGTTTGCTGATCAGCAGCGAGAAGATCGCGCCGGTAAAGCCGACCACCAGCGAAAACGCCAGCAGGCTGCCCAGTTGCAGCGTGCTGCCCGATCCCGGACGGCCGATGCCCAGCAACGACAGGACGATGGACAGCACCAGCATCACGGCGAGGTTGGTGGCGATAAACAGGATGATGCGTTTCATTGGAGGTCTCCGATACGGACAAAATTTGCCCAAATAGTAAGGTAGGACCGAGCGAACGCAAATTCAAGATACAAGGTATTACATCGCGCCGGTAATCGACACGGTAATTTACCGCTCAGAAGTAACTTCCTAGAACCAGTCGTGCCAGACGGGAGTTACGTTGGCAGGCAGCGGCGGCAGCAAGGCGAAATCGACGCGGGATTCGCCCGGCGCATGGAAATCGGTGCCGCGCGAAGCCAGGAAGCCGTAGCTGTTGGCCAGCTGCGCGTAGACGCCATACTGCTCCGGCGTGTGGCTGCCGGTGACCACCTCGATCGCCGTGCCGCCCAGTTGCTTGAACTCGTCGAACAACTGGCCCTGGGCCAGCTGGCTGAACTTGTAGCGGCCAGGATGGGCGATCACGGCGATGCCGCCGGCGCCGCGTATCCAGTTGACCGAATCGGCCAGGCTGGCCCAGCAATGCGGCACATAGCCAGGCTTGCCTTCGGACAGGAACTTCTTGAACACGTCGGGAATATTGGCGCAGGCGCCGATTTCCACCAGATAGCGGGCAAAGTGGGTGCGCGACATCAGGTCCGGATTGCCGACATATTTCAGCGCGCCCTCATAGGCGCCCATGATGCCGACCTTGGCCAGCTGGTTGGCGATCTCGCGGCCGCGGTTGTCGCGGCCGGAGCGGGTGCGGGCCAGGCCGTTGACCAGCCCGGCATTGTTTTCATCGATCTGCAGGCCGACGATGTGCACGGTTTCGTTGGCCCAGGTGATCGAAATCTCGACCCCGGTCACGAAGCGCATGCCCTGCTCCTGCGCCGCGGCGCGGGCGGCCGGAATGCCGCCCACTTCGTCATGGTCGGTCAGCGCCCACACGTCCACCCCCGCCTTGCGCGCGTGCTGCGCCACGGCGGCCGGCGCGAGGACGCCGTCGGAAACGTTGGAATGGCAATGCAGATCGACTTTCAACATATGGCTCTATGGTTACGGCAATGAAGTGATCATTGTACGCTGCCTGCGCAAAAGCCATCCATCGCCACATCAAGGTCGGCGCTGCGGACCCGCGCGCCGCGCGCCAACAGCTCGGCAAAGCGCACCGGATCGATGTTGGAACCGCACACCAGCAGCGCCACGCGCTTGCCCGACAGTCGCTCGCGCAGCGGTCCGAACAGGGCGGCCGTCGCCACCGCAGCGGCCGGTTCCGCCACCAGCTTGGCGTCGCGGAACAGATGCAGCATCGCCAGGCAGATCTCGTCGTCGGTCACCCGCACCACCTCGTCGACGAAGCGCCGGCACACGCCGAAGCTGTAGGCCATCGCATACGGCGCGCCCAGGCTGTCGGCCACGGTGTCGACCCGTTCCAGCGCTTCCGGCTGGCCGGAGGCGAAGCTGCGGTACAGCGCGTCGGCGCCGAATGGTTCCACACCGTACACCGCGCAGGCCGGATTGATCTGCTTGACGGCGGCGGCGATGCCGGCGCACAGGCCGCCGCCGCCCACCGGCACCACCACCGCGTCCAGATGCGGCACCTGCGCCATCAGTTCCAGGCCGACCGTGCCGGTGCCTTGCGCCGTCAGCGGCCCCTCGTAGGGATGCAGCATGGTGCGCGCCTCGTCGCGCTCGATCTCGCGTCCGCGCGCGAAAGCCTGGTGTACGTCGGGCATCAGCAGCACTTCTGCGCCCAAATCGCGGCATGCTGCGATGCGGGCCGGGCTGGCGTGCTGCGGCATCACCACCTTGGCGCTGCATGCCGCCAGCCTGGCGGCGTAGGCGGCGGCGATCGCGTGGTTGCCGGCGCTGACGGCGACGATGCCGCGCCGCCGCGCCGCGTCATCCAGCGCGGCGATGCAGTTGAGGGCGCCGCGCAGCTTGAAGGTGCCGGTCTTTTGAAACAGTTCCAGCTTGAGCCAGACTTCGCCGCCGGCAAACTGTTGTTCGACGACGCCGGTCTGCCAGCGCCACACGGGCGTTTCAAGGATCTTGCCTTGCAGGCGATGGGCGGTGGCGCGGATCTCGGCCAGCGAGGGATAGAGTTGGGTCATGGTGCTGCTCCATAGAATATTCGAGGGAATGCGGCTCAGCCGCGTGAGGGGCTGGGGGCGCCGAGCACCGGCGCAGCCGCAGCTCAGCGACCCTGAATAATTCGAATAATGGAGACTGCGGACAGGCTCCGACCGGCAAACGCGGCAGCACCAGCGTCGGAAGCGACGTGGCGGCGGGTTGGCAAGATGGTCGGATAAGAGGTCATGGGTTTAATCATGCCAAATAAGCAAAGCCTTGGCAAGTAGTTCCTGCCGAATATTGCTAGCGCGCCAGGAAGGCTTGGATCAGGTGCGCCAGCTCCTCCGGCTGGTCGTGATGCAGCATGTGGCCAGCATCGGCCAGCACTTTGCACTCAACGTCGCGCAAATGCCCGAGGCGACGCTCCAGTTCGGCGCGCCCTTCCTGCTCGCCGCCCATCCAGGTCCACATATTGGTCTGCTCGGCCTCCACCCACAGCGTCGGCGCGGTGATGGCGCTCCAGCAGGCCATGATGTCCTCGACGTGGTACGGCAGCGGCCCCGGCTGCTTGTGCGCCGGATCGCCGAGGATTTCCCATTCGCCCGCATCGTTCTGCGCCGACCAGTGCTGCGCCAGGAAGGCGGCGCGCTCGTCGCTGAGGCGGGGATTGGTCTTTTGCAGGCGCGCGGCGACGGCGGCCTGCGACGGATAGTTGCGCATTTCCGGCCGCTCCAGCAGCGCATCCATCCACTTGGCGTAGCGGCCCGGCGCCTGCTCCGGCTTGCTGGAACGCAGGCCGCCGCCCTCCAGGTTGATCAGTTTGCGAATGCGCTCCGGCCGCGCGCCGGCGTAGATGCCGACCACATTGCCGCCCATGCTGTGGCCCAGCAGGTTGACCGCTTCGTCCGGCGAATAGTGGAGCAGGATGGCGTCCAGGTCGCCCAGGTAGTCCGGGAACCAGTAGGTATCGGTGCCGCAGCGCTGCGACAGGCCAAACCCGCGCCAGTCCGGCGCGATCACGTGCCAGTCGCCCTGCAGGGCGTCGACCACGAACTGGAACGAGGCGCCCACGTCCATCCAGCCGTGCAGCATGAAGATCTTGGGAGCGCCGTCCCGGCCCCAGTGGCGCACGTGGCAGCGCAGGCCGCGGATGGTCAGGAATTCGGAACGGGACGGAGTGAAGGTCATGATGGTCCTTGAAAATGCGTAAGCCGGCGCAATATCAGTTGCTTGCTGGCGATGAAGTAAAATAATAGCACGACCGTTCGATAGCCGCTCAAGCGTAAAATAGCACCATCCCACCGCTCATCAGCGCTGAATTCAGCACTTCAGCTCAACTAAGTAAGGTTTCCAATGTCTATATATCAACTGGGCGAACATGCGCCCGAGATCGATGCATCGTCATTTGTTGCCGACACTGCCACAGTGATCGGCAAAGTCAGCCTGCACGCCAACACGTCGGTATGGTTCGGTGCGACGCTGCGCGGCGATAATGAACGCATCACCATCGGCGAAAACAGCAATGTACAGGAAGGCACGGTCATGCACACCGACATGGGCTACCCGCTCACGGTGGGCAAGAACGTCACCATCGGCCACCAGGCCATGCTGCACGGCTGCACCATCGGCGACGGCGCCCTGATCGGCATCCAGGCCGTGATCCTCAACGGCGCCAAGATCGGCAAGGGCTGCCTGGTCGGAGCCGGTGCGCTGGTCACCGAAGGCAAGGAATTCCCGGACAACTCGCTGATCATCGGCTCGCCGGCCAAGGCCGTGCGCACGCTGACCGACGCAGACGCCGCGCGCCTGCTCGCCAGCGCCGACAGCTACGTCAAACGCGGCCAACTGTTCAAGACGCAACTCAAAAAGATTGGATAAAACATGAGCATCACCCCCATCATCGGCCAGGACACCCTGCAAAAATTCATCTTCGACAACGCCTCGGTGCGTGGCGAATTCATCGACATTTCCGCCACCTGGCGCGAGGTGCTGTCGCGCCACGCCTACCCTGCCCCGGTCAAGAAACTGCTGGGCGAAATGGTGGCCGCCGCCGCGCTGCTGTCGGCCAACCTGAAGTTCAACGGCACCATCATCATGCAGATCCACGGCGACGGTCCGGTGAACCTGCTGGTGGTCGAGTGCGACGCCGACCTGCATCTGCGCGCCACCGCCAAGCTCGCTTCCGACGCCGTGATCGCCGACGACGCCACCTTGCCGTCGCTGCTGAATGCGAGCGGCAAGGGCCGCTTCGTGATCACGCTTGACCCCGCCGACAAGATGCCTGGGCAGCAACCGTACCAGGGCATCGTGCCGCTGGACGGCGACGACGTCAGCACCGTCATTGAAAACTACATGCTGCGTTCGGAACAGCTGGACACCAAGCTGTGGCTGGCGGCGGACGACAACGTCTCGCGCGGCCTGCTGCTGCAAAAGCTGCCTTACCACGGCGGCACGACCGCCGTCGAGACCACGCCGCTGACCGAAGACGAAGCGCTGGAGACCTGGAACCGCGCGGTGATCCTGGGCTCGACCTTGAAGCAGGAAGAGATACTGTCGACCACCATCGACGTGCTGATGGAGCGCCTGTTCTGGGAAGAGACGATCCGCGTGTTCGATCCGCTGCATCCGTCCTTCCACTGCACCTGCACCCGCGAGAAGGTGGGCAACATGCTGAAGATGCTGGGCCGTCCAGAAGTCGACAGCGTGCTGGAAGAACTGGGCCATGTCGGCGTCAACTGCGATTTCTGCGGCCAGCACTACGACTACGACAAGGTCGACTGCGCCCAGCTGTTCGCCACCGACGCGCCGGTCGAAGCGCTGATACCTGCCGGCGAAGTGAAGCACTAAACCGTATCACTCAAGAAAAGCCGCGCCCGACGTTCACGTCCGGCGCGGTTTTTTTATTTTTAAGCTTCCGCGATAAGTTAAGGCATCGTCGTGGCACCGGCCAGTAGAGCACCTGCGGCAAGCAGTCCAAACACCCCGAACAAAAACAGCAAGCTGACCGCGCCAAATACGATACGCCCCAACAAAGGCCAGCTGCTGGTGAGCCGATAGAGTCCGAACGCCGAAATAAGCGCCGCTGTGCCAACGGCTATTTCGCCGTAGAGTGCGGCTTTCGATTCATGCCTTGCCCCATGCTCCAGATAGGCGAGCCAAATCCACATCGGAACAACAAACGACAAGGCGATATCGCCCACGACACGTCCCACTTTCAATGCATCGCCAGTACGCATCTCAGAACTTGGTGCAACGGATTTCCATCACGTCGATCGTGCCCAGCGTCTGCGTGGACGTGGCGCTGCGCATCAGGTCGACCCGCTCCAGGCAGGAGCCGCGTAGCAGGCGCGGCTGGTCGCGGGTGCAGATCGTCACCGTGCCGGCGGTACTGGTATTGCAGTTGAATCCTTCGGCGCGCATGCGCACCAGCGCCTGGTCCAGCGGCATGCCCGGCTGTATCGTCTGCGTGACGAAGTTGCCCAGCCCCGCCTGGTTCACCGTGTAGCAGCCGGCCAGCTGGGCTAGCCCCCCCAGCAGCGCCAGCATCAAAAGTTTGCGCATCGCGATCCTCTCGTTATTTCCAGCCTGCAGTGTATCGCACCGGCGTCATCACCCGGTAACACTTGCTACCTATCATGCGCAAAGTTTCCATTTCCTCCAACTGGTATCCAAGGCAGAACATGAACAAGAAATTATCCGCAGTGTGCTTCGCCGCGCTGAGCTTCCCCATGCTGGCGATGGCCGCCAACGTCGCCGCCGCCGTGGCCGACATGGCCGCCGATGCGCCCGCGGCCGCCGCGCAAGGCCACGCTACGGAAGCCGAAGCGGCCGCCGCCGCACCGGTCGCCACGATTGAAATCGCCACCCGCAAGACCCGCTCCTCGGTCGCGCTGACCAAGGGCGATATGCAGAAAATCCTGCCAGGGATTAATCCTTTGAAGGCCCTGGAAACCTTGCCAGGCGTGAGCTTCCAGACCGCCGACCCATGGGGCAACAACGAGCAGAACCTGTCGCTGTTCGTGCACGGCTTCAGCGGCCCGCAACTGGGCTACACCATGGACGGCGTGCCGCTGGGCGACCAGCAGTACGGCAACTACAACGGCCTGTCGCCGCAGCGCGCCGTCATCAGCGAGAACGTCGGCAGCGTGATCCTGTCGTCCGGCGCCGGCGACCTGTCGACCGCCTCGACCAGCAACCTGGGCGGCACGATCGAGACCTACTCCAGCGACCCGCAGCGCAGCCGCAACCTGGCCGTGCAGCAGACCGTCGGCAGCTACAGCACCTCGCGCACCTTCCTGCGCTACGACACCGGCGACTTCGGCAACGGCAACAGCGCCTACATCTCGGCCGTCCACCACGAGCAGAAGGCCTGGGACTTCAACGGCCGCCAGGGCGGCGACCAAATCAACGCCAAGTACATCAACCAGGGCAACGCCGGCAAGCTGACGCTGTACTTCAACTATTCGGACAAGATCGAGCCGAACGAAGACGCCACCGTGCGCTCGGCCGCCGAGAAGTACCAGCCCTACACCCGTCCGTTCATGTACCCGAACTTCCAGACCGCGCTGGCCTACCTGTCGCCGACCGGCGCCACGCCTGCGGCCGAGGGCAACAACTACCGCAACTACTACAGCGACGCCCAGCGCAAGGACTACCTGACCTACGCCAAGTACGACATGAACCTCGGCGCATCGACCACCTGGTCCAACCAGGTCTACTACCACAACGACGACGGCGTCGGCGTGGTGGCCGGGCCGATCGGCGTGGCCGGCCTGCCTGGCCTGTTCGCGGTCTACTTCCCCGGCCAGAACCTGAAGCAGGTGTTCGGCAACTCCGGCTACGCCACCCGCACCACCGAATACGCGATCAACCGCAACGGCTGGCTGTCGACCCTGACCAGCGAGTTCGGCAACCACAAGCTGCAAGGCGGCCTGTGGCTGGAACATAACCGCTCGTCGGCCTACCGCCGCTGGTACGCACTGGACGTGAACAACCCGAGCTCGCCGTACGACCGCCCGAGCAATCCGCTGATCACGCAGTACGGCAGCGAGATCGACAACAAGGTGGTCCAGTTCCACGTGCAGGACGAATGGCGTATGCGCGACGACCTGGCGCTGCAGGCGGGCTTCAAGTCCAGCCTGCAATTTGCCGACGGCCAGTTCCCGGTGCAGCCGGCCAAGGGCGCGATCGCCAACGGTTCGCTGGCCCTGCCGGTGGGCGAGATCATCACCAAGAAATGGTTGCTGCCGCAGGTCGGCGCGCGCTGGGACATCACGCCGCAGGACCAGATGTTCGTCAACGTGCAGAAGAACATGCGCCAGTTCGTCACCTACGGCGGCGGCGGCGCTTCGCCGTGGAGCCTGGCCAGCCAAGCCGCGTTCGACCTGTTCAAGAGCAGCGCCAGGCCTGAGACCTCGATCACCTACGAGCTGGGCATGCGCACCAGCCACCAGCTGGACCTCGGCCCGCTGCAGGCCATCGACGGCCAGGTCAACCTGTACCACGTCGACTTCAAGGACCGCCTGCTGACCATCAGCCCGACGCCGGTGATCACCTCCATCATCGGCGGCAATCCGGTGCTGGCCAACGTCGGCAGCGTCAAGACCGACGGCATCGACGTCTCCGGCACGCTGCACTTCGGCCGCATGTTCTCGTTCTACGATGCGCTGTCGTTCAACCGTTCGACCTACTCGGACAACTACAGCAATGGCAAGGACATCGTGCAAACCGCCGGCAAGGCCGTGCCGGGCAGCCCGGAGTGGATGAACAAATTCGTCGCCACCGCGACCGTGGCCGACACCGAGTTCCAGCTGATCGGCGACTACGTCGGCAAGCGCTACGCCACCTACACCAACGACCTGGACGTGCCGAGCTACTTCCTGATGAGCCTGGGCGTATCGGGCAAGCTGCCGTTCCTGAACAACAGCTGGGTGAAGAATGCGCGCTATCGTTTGAACGTCAGCAACTTGGCCAATCGCGAAGGCAGCCTGAACGTAGTGGTCGGCGCGGCCAGCGGGACTTACAATACCTTCCCGATCGCACCACGTCAGGGCTTCCTGACTTTGATGGCTGACTTCTGATGAACAATCTTTATTTGCCCAAGCGCCTGTCGCGGCGCGGCTTCATTCAAGCGGCGGCGGTGACCGCCGGCGCTGCGCTGATCCTGCCGGGCTCGGTGCTGGCGGCCGCCACGCCGGACCTGTCGGGCATGCCGGGCGTCGGCCCGGTCGGCGCCGGCGCCAAGACGCCGCTGGTGTTCGGCCACCGCGGCGCCAGCGCGCTGCGTCCCGAGCACACGCTGGGTTCGTACGCCAAGGCGATCGCCGACGGCGCCGACTACATCGAGCCTGACCTGTGCAGCACCAAGGATGGCGTGCTGGTCGCGCGCCATGAAGCCTTCCTCAGCGAAACCACCGACGTCGCCAGCCATCCCGAATTTGCCAGCCGCAAGACGCGCAAGACCATCGACGGCGAAACGCACGAAGGCTGGTTCGTCGACGACTTCACGCTGGCCGAACTGAAGACGCTGCGCGCGGTGGAACGCCTGCCGCAGTACCGCCAGGGCAGCGCGCAGTACAACGGCATGTTCCAGGTGCTGACGTTTGAAGAGATCATCGACTTCACTGCGGCGGAAGCGGCGGCGCGCGGCCGCATCATCGGCCTGGTGCCGGAGCTGAAGCATTCGACCTACTTCGCCAGCGTCGGCCTGCCGCTGGAGGACCGTTTCCTGTCCATCCTGGCGGCGCACGACTACACGCGCCGCAATCCGGTCGAGATCCAGTCGTTCGAAGTGGCCAACCTGAAATACCTGCGCGGCAAACTGGGCCAGCGCGCCAATCTGCGCCTGATGCAGTTGGTGATCGGCGAGAACGTGCGGCCGATGGACGTGGCCAAGGCCGGCGGCACGCTGACCTTCGCGCAGATGTGCACGCCGGCCGGCCTGCGCGACATCGCGCAGTACGCCGACGTGGTGGCGCCGCCGACGCGCTCGCTGATCCCGCTGAAGATGGATGGCAGCCTGGACCAGCCTAGCTCGCTGGTGGACGACGCGCACAAGGCGGGCTTGCGGGTGGAGCCTTGGACCTTCCGTCCGGAAAACCATTTTCTGGCGGCGGACTTCCGCAACAACGCCGGCGACGCCGCGCGCAACGAGGCCGGCTCGATCGCCGAAATCAAGCGCTACATCGCTACCGGCCTGGATGGTTTCTTCACCGACGATCCGGCGCTGGGCCGCGCCGCCCTCGCCTGAAACTGGGGCGCTAACCACCTGCTGCGCGACGCCTCGCGCAGCCCGCTCACCCAGCGCAAGACCAGCCCCACCGGCGCGGTCTACGTCAGCTACGCCTACCAGGCCTGGCGACGTCAGTCGCCGTCGGTCGGCGGCCTGGCCAGCCACTCCCGCCCTTTCAGCATCGCCTGCCAGTACAAGGGCGGCAGCACATGCCGCTTGAGCAGCCAGGCCAAGCGGGACGGATGGGCGCCGTCGATCAGCCAGGTGGGCAGGCTGGGCGACAAGCGGCCGCCATAGCAAAACTCGGCCAGCACCACCTTGCCCCGTTCAACCGTCAGCGGGCAGGCGCCGTAGCCGTCATAGCGGGCCAGGCCTTGCGTCCCGCATTGGGCGCCGCCCAGCGCGGCCAGCACGTTGTGCGCCACCACCGGCGCCTGGCGGCGCGCGGCGGCGACGGTCTTGGCGTTGCCGCAGTTGATGACGTCGCCCAGCGCGTGGATATTGTCCCATCGCCGGTGCGCCAGCGTGGCCGGATCGACGTCCAGCCAGCCGCCGGCGTCGGCCAGCTCGCTGCGGCGTATGAAATCGGGCGGCGTCTGCGGCGGCACCACGTGCAGCAGATCATAGCCGCGCCGGATCTCTTCGCTGCCGCCGTCCGGCAAGGCGCGGCGGAAGGTCGCCGTTCTGGTCTCCCCGTCCACCGCGACCAGCGCGTGGCCGAAGCGCAAGTCGATGCCATAGGCGCCGACATACTCCATCAACGCCGGCACATAGTCCGGCACGCCGAACAACGCGGCGGCGGCGCTGCAGAACTCAATCTCGATATCGCCCAGCACGCCGCTGCGGCGCCAGTGGTCGGCCGACAGGTACATCGCCTTTTGCGGCGCGCCCGCGCATTTGATCGGCATGGCCGGCTGGGTGAAGATGGCGCGGCCGCCACGCAGCTGCCGCACCATCTGCCAAGTGCAGGGCGCCAGCCGATGCAGGTAGTTCGAGGTGACGCCGTTGCGGCCCAGCGTGTCGGCCAAGCCGGCGATGGCATCCCAGTCCAGCTTCAGGCCGGGACACACCACCAGCTGGCGATAGCCCAGCATGTCGCCATCGGCCAGCATGATCGCGTTGCGCTGCGGCTCGAAGCCGGCCACCGCCGCCCTGATCCAGCGCACCCCGCGCGGCATCGTGCTGGCCATCGGCCGCGCCGTGGCGGCGCTGCGCATCGCGCCGCCGCCCACCAGCGTCCAGCCGGGCTGGTAGTAATGGGTGTCGGCCGGTTCGACCACGGCGATGTCGAGGCCGGGATGGCGCGCCAGCAGGCTGGCCGCCGTGGCGACGCCGGCCGCGCCGCCGCCGACAATCACCACCGCATGCGTGGACTTGAGCGTCGCCATGGCCGCTAGCGCCGCTGCCGGCCGTCTGCCGCCGGGGCCAGGGCTTGCGCGCCGTCGGCCTCCAGCAGCAGGGTCTGGATGTCGCGGTAGATCAGCTCGGGCTGCAGGAAGGCCGGGCTGTAGATCTCGCGCACCCGTCCTTGCCGGTCGAGCAGGAACAGCTTGACCTGGTGGTAGTACAGCCGCGTAGGCTTGCCCTGATTGTCGCGCTGGACCGAGGTGCTCTGCCCCAGTTCGTCGAGGATGGGTTGTAGCTGTTCGACCGAGCGCGAGGTCAGGAAGTGCCAGCGCAGCGGCTGGCCGGGACGCCCCAGCGCGCCGCCGTAGTTGCGCATGGCTTCCGGCGTGTCGTTGAGCGGATCGAAGGAGATGCTGGCGAACTGCACCCGGCGCGCCAGCGCGGGCGTCTGCAGCAAGCGTAGCCGCAGGTCATGCAAAGTGGAAAACAGCGCCGGGCAGCCGACCGGGTCGCTGCAATAGGTGTACATGAAATTGAGCAGCGTGACGCGGCCGGTGGTGTAGCGCTCCAGCGGCATGTCGCGGCCGTCGCTGTCGAGAACCACGCCGCGCGGACCCGGCTGGATCACCGGCAGGCTGTAGCTGCCGGCCGCCGGCACGATCAGCTGCGACGGCGCGGGCGACGGCCGTTGCGCCGCGCCGGCTGGCGGCGCGATGTCGGTTCCGCTCACCAGCAGCACCAGCAGCAGGACCGGCAGTAGCGGCCAGGTGTTAGCGCGACATGGCCACATTGGGAGCCGGCTTGGCGCTGAACTTCATGTGGTGCGGACGGCCCAGTTTCTCCTTGTAGAAATCGATCTTCCATTGCTGGACCAGCTCCTTGCCGTCCCAGTGGTAGAGCTTGATGAAATGGTCGTCGTTGTCCAGGTCCCAGTGTTCCAGCAGGCTGGTGGTGATGTACAGGCGCTTGCCGTCCCAGCTCTGGCTGACCATGTTGACGTGCTTGCCGGTGACCTTTTCATAGACCTGGCGCGGCGCTTCCGGATTACTCAGGTCGAACAAGCGGGTCTTGCCGTCCATGAAGGTGTTGACCCACAAGCCTTTGCCGTCGGCCGTGATCGACATGTCGACCGGCAGCGGCGTCTTGGCCGGGTCGCCGATCGCGCCGACGTCGCGCGCCTGCCAGCGGCCGCTGGCGTCGGGCTTGACCAGCCACAGCTTGGAGGTCAGCGCGGTGGCGGTGATCGCCCAGTTGTCGCCGCTGGCCTGCGACCAGCGCACCTCCAGCGGCGCGCCGGGAGTGCTGAAGATCTGCAGCGGCTTCATCGCCTTGAAGTCCCACAGCACCATGGTGTTGCCGAATTTTTGCATCGCCGCCGGGTCCTTGATCAGCTTGCCCAAGTCGGTGCGGTAGTTGTTGTAGCCGGTGAAGCTGGAGGTCAGCATGGCGTTGCGGGCGGGGTTGATCGCCAGGTCGTAGCCGTAGCCATCGCCCTGCACGTCGCCGATCTTGCCGGTCGGGTTGGGATAGCTGGCCACCACGTCGCCCTTGTTGTTGTACACCGCCATACCGGTGGCGCCGCCCATGTCGCGCGGGTTCGACAGGAAGCCGACCAGCATCCGGCCCGGCAGCGCGTAAAAGGTGTGCGGGCCGACGAAGCCGCTCTTGTCGACCACGTCATTGATGGTCTTCACCAGCTTGGGATGGGCCGGGTCGGTGCCGACGTCGAACACGAAGATCTTGCTGTCCTGCAGGCGCCCGGCCCACAGGTATTTGCGGTCTTCGGTGAAGCCGACGTGATGGGCGTCGCCGCGACCCGGCACCGACAGCTTGTTGATCACCTTGCCGTATTGCGGCGAGGCCGGGTTGACGTCGATGGTGACCAGTTTGTCGTTGCCGTCACCGATGCCCTTGATGCCCAGCGTCCAGACATGGACATAGTCTTCCTGGCCCTTGATCAGGTTGGCCATGTAGGGAGAGTTGCAGGTTTCGTCGGCGCCGGCCGGGCCGGCCAACAATGCGGCAACGAGCAAACTGGCGATAGGCAGCAATTTCATTCCGGTCTCCGTATATATTTATTAATATATTCAATTTGACATCGTCTCATTGAAAAATCAACAGATACTTTTGCATTTGTTCGTGTACACTTGAACTTGTACAATTTACGGTACATGTAATGTGCTGCCTAAATTAAGCGAGGGAACCAAATGAGAATCATCAACTTTTCCGATGCCCGCAGCAATCTGCGCGCTGTGATCGACCAGGTGGTTGAGGATGCGGACGTCACCGTTATCTCGCGCCGCGATGCGCCAGATGCAGTAGTCATGTCCTTCGACCATTACAGCAGCCTCATGGAGACTGTGCATTTGTTGAGTTCGCCTGCTAACGCGGCGCACCTTGCAAAATCCATCGCTCAGGCGCGCGCAGGCCAGGCGCAGCAGCGGCAACTCATCGATATTCCCGATACTGAGTAGCCGCCATATGCGCAACGTGAAGTTTACCGATGAGGCCTGGAACAGCTACATCTATTGGCAAACGCAAGACAGGAAGACACTCAAACGCGTCAACGATTTAATTAAAGACGCGCAGAGAGACCCCTTCAGTGGCATCGGAAAGCCAGAGGCGTTAAGGCATAGTCTTTCTGGTTTATGGTCCAGGCGAATAGATGAGACAAATCGCCTGATCTACGAAGCCACGGAAGAGGACTTGGTGATCATTTCTTGTCGCTACCACTACTAGTACTTACAGCACCACGCTGCTGTGGACCACGACCAGTTGCCACCGGCCGTCCTCCGCTTGCCGCCAAATGCGGGTGAAGCGCAGCAAGGCTTCGAAGCTCTGTCCGCCGTATGAGCCGTCGAGCTTGACGCAGATGGAGGTCATCGGCAGCGCCGCATTGCCCAGCACTTGCAGCTCCACCGTTTCAACGCTGCGCAAGCGCAGCGTGCCGGAGCGGTGCAGCTCCAGGTCCTGCGCCTTGTCGATGACCTGCCCCATGTGGTTGGTGAACAGCAGGTCGTCGGCCAGGATCCGGTCCAGCTCTTGCACGTCCGAGGCCAGCATGGCCAGCCGCAGGCGCTCTTCGGCTGCGCGGATTTCCACGTGGCGCTTCAACGCGCTCAATACCTCGGGGAAGTCGCCCACCACCATCGGGCCGAACTCGGCCTCCTGCGGTCCGGTGATCTCGGTGCTGTAGCTGATGCGCGTCCGGCCCGATGGCAGCGCCTCGATGCGGTGGGAGACCAGCACGCGATTGCCGTCGACGACGGTCTCGTCGGTGAACTCCTGGTGCTCGCGCACCGCCCGCAAGGTGCTGGTGAAGATGTCGTCGCCCGGCACCTGCATCGTGAAGCTGCTGCCTTCCGCGAACGGTCCGTGCAGTTCGATGTTAACGATGCCGGGGTTCCAGCGCTTCCAGCCGGCGACATCCGACCACAGCGCCCACACCTGCGCCGGCGTGGCGCTGGTTTCTATGCTTGATACATGAGTCCACATGGAATGCTCCTTGATTCGATGGAGGACACAGCATAGCGAAACATTAACATTAAAGCAATCAGCGGCTCTCGCATCATCAATTCTTCGGATATCTTGATAAGGCTCAACCACCATCCATGGGGCGCCCGCAGAATACCGCTTCTACGCGAAGGCTCAACCCCACCAGGAGGTTCACGATGGTTGCAAATGCAAACGGGAAAATTGCTCAACTCGGATCGTACAAGGCGTCGAAACAGAATAATTCCATCTCCGGCCTGTCGTCCGGAGCCTTCATGACGGTGCAGCTGCACCTTGCGCGCTCGGCCAGCTTTGCCGGCGCGGGCATTATCGCCGGCGGGCCGTTCCGCTGCGCCGAGACCTACCAGCCGGCCGGGCCGGTGACGGCGGAAGATTCCCGCATCGAGAACTCCCTGTACATCTGCATGAACCCGCTTATCCCGCAAACCGGTCCCGACGCACAACGACTGGTTGCCATGGCCAAGGACACGGCCAAGGCGGGACTGATCGACGACATCGACAATCTCGCCGACGACCGGCTCTACATCTTCACCGGCAGCAAGGACGACGTGGTGTACTCCGACGTCGTCGAGAGAACCCGGCAGTTCTACGAAATGCTGGGGGTGCAGCAGAAAAATATCAGCTACCGTGACGACGTGCCCGCAGGCCACAGCATCATCACGGACAATCCGGAAGATTCGGAGCTCGATCTCAATCAGCCGCCCTACATCAACAACGGCGGCTTCATGCAATCGCACGACATCCTGCGCCATATCTACGGCAAATTGAATGAGCCCGCGGAGCAACTCACCGGGAAACTGCTGTGTTTCGACCAGAAGGAATTTCTTGGCGACGATGCGCCGTGGGCCAGCATGAGCCACTTCGGCTACGCCTACATCCCGTCCAGGGTGCTGGCCGGCGAAGTGAAGGAACCGCGCGTGCATATCGCCCTGCACGGCTGCAAGCAAGGCTACAACTACACCGACTACGTCAACGGCCGCGCCGACACCGCCAACCAGCCGCCATACGGCAACCGCTACATCACCACGACCGGCTACAACCATATCGCCGAGAGCAACGACATCATCGTGCTCTACCCGCAGGCCGAGGGTACGGACAACGGCCAGATCCAGAATCCGGACGGCTGCTGGGATTGGTGGGGCTACAGCAACAAGGACGAGAACTCACCCTACTATTCGCGCGATGCCGTCCAGATCAAAGCGATCCACGCCATGCTTGACCGCCTTTGCGCTTGAGCGACTACGGAGTATGTCATGAGCAAATTTCCCATTTCTACCGGATCGAATTCCCGGCCAAAAGAAGGCGTCGTCGCCGAAACCGTGGCGCTGGCTACCAACACGTTTGCGCCGCTGGCGCATGCAATGACCACGCAAAGACTGGTGCAAAAAGACGCCACCCACCTGGTCAACAACGGCGCCATGACCATGGCGCTGGTGACGAAGCTCTGGAATCCCACCGTCTGGAGCGAGTGGACGCAGTTGCAGGCGGCCATAGCGCAGCGCCTGTACGACCAGAACCAGGACTGGCACAAGGGTTGTGCGATTCTGGTCGAGGATTATGGCCAGCTAAAGCAGGCCAACACCATGTCCAAGCTGCTGGAAAAACAGGGCAATCTGGTCTCGCAATCGGCCGCGCTGCTGACCAGCCA
Source organism: Duganella rhizosphaerae (assembly GCF_040364205.1). Lineage (NCBI taxonomy): Bacteria > Pseudomonadati > Pseudomonadota > Betaproteobacteria > Burkholderiales > Oxalobacteraceae > Duganella > Duganella rhizosphaerae. Next base: position 79,760 of record NZ_BPWK01000015.1, on the reverse strand, counting down.
GACCACGAATTTCGTGGCGCTGCTGGAGAATATCGACGTTGATTTCGGCTACTGGATGAGCCAGAAAATACAGGATCAGCCAGCCAGATAGTTGTTCTTCACGCGCACATAGTGCTCGGCCGAGTACTTCAGGTAGGCGATCTCCTCGGCGGTGAGCGCCCTCACCTTCTGCGCCGGGCGGCCAACGTACAGGTGGCCGCTCTCCAACACCTTGCCGGGCGAGACCAGGCTGCCGGCGCCGACCATCACGCGGTCCTGCACGACCACGTCGTCCATGATGATGGAGCCCATGCCGATCAGGCACTCGTTGCCGATGGTGCAGCCGTGCAGCAGCACCGAATGGCCGATGGTGACGTAGTCGCCGATGACCAGCGGCGAGCCGTCCGGCTTGGCGGCGTTCTTGTGCGAGACGTGGCCCATGGCGAAATCCTGCACATTGCTGCAGGCGCCGATGACGATGCGGTTGACGTCGCCGCGCAGCACGGTGTTGCACCAGACCGAGCTGTCGCGGCCGATGCGCACGTCGCCGATCACTTGCGCCGAGGCGTGCAGATAGATGTCCTCGCCGAGGACGGGGCTGGTGTTCAGATAGTTCGATACTGGCATGGCGTCAGGCGACATAAGTGCTGTCGCCGTGCGGCGCAGCGTGGAAGGCAGGCAATGCTTCGGCCTGGCGCGAGAATTCAACTTGCAGCGGATAGCGCGACGCATCGACCACTTCCGGCAGCATCTGCTGCATGAAGTGCCAGGTCACGGCGGTCATCACGCCGGCGTGGTCCATCTGCGCCACCGACAGCGGATGCGCGCGCAACTCGGCTTCCAGCGCATCGAACGCCGCCAGCATCTGCACCGTCACGCGTTCGGCCCACGGCTGATGCACGGTCGGGCGCACCATGCGTTCATACACCAGCTGCACGCCCTTGTCGCAGGCGGCCAGCGCCAGGCCCAGCACGCGCAGCGAGCGCAGCAGCTCGGTCGGCATCGACGGCGTCAAACGGCTGGCCGGCATGGCCAGCGCTTCCGCGTATTGCACGATCAGCGTCGAATCCATCAGCACGGTGCCGTCGTCGGCCACCAGGGTCGGCGCCTTGACCACCGGATTGAGCTGGCGGAATTGTTCGAAGGTGCTGAACACCGACAGCGACTGGTGCTCGAAGCGCACGCCCATCAACTGCAAGGTCACCGCCACGCGGCGGACATAGGGGGAATCGAGCATGCCGATTAATTTCATCTTTTTCTCCAAAAGTTAAGCCAGCGCCCACTCGGCGGCCTTGCGCGCGTGGATGGCGGTGGTGTCGAACAGCGGCACGTCGGCGTCCGCCTGCGCGACCAGCAGCGAGATTTCGGTGCAACCCAGGATGATAGCCTGCGCGCCCTGCGCCACCAAGCCGGCGATGATGCGGCGGTACTCGTCGCGCGAGGCGTCGACGATGCGGCCCAGGCACAGCTCTTCGTAGATGACGCGGTGGACGATGTCGCGGTCGTGCTGGTCCGGCACGATCACGTCGAGGCCGTGGCGCTCGCGCAGGCGGTCCTTGTAGAACGCCTGCTCCATCGTGAAGCGGGTGCCCAGCAGGCCGACCTTGCCGTAGCCGGCGTGCTTGATTTCGGTGGCGGTGGGGTCGGCGATATGGAACAGCGGAATGTCCACCGCCGCCTCGATGGCGTGCGCCACCTTGTGCATGGTGTTGGTGCACAGCACCAGGAAATCGGCGCCGGCGGCGCGCAGCGAGCGGGCGGCATCGGCCAGCAAGGCGCCGGCCGCGTCCCAGTCGCCGGCGTGCTGCAAGCGCTCGACTTCATGGAAGTCCACGCTGTACAGCACCACCTTGGCCGAATGCAGCCCGCCCAGATGCTGCTTGACCGTCTGGTTGACCTGACGGTAGTAAGGCACCGTCGATTCCCAGCTCATGCCGCCTATCAGTCCGATTGTTTTCAACTGCGCTCCTTCCAGAAATCCGGCCGTGCGATCCGCTGCCGCTGGACGCAAGCATACACGGCGCTGCGCTTTTGCGCTGCGGACGCGGGCGCTTCAGGCTTCCGGACGGGCGTAGCTGACGGTCAGGATTTCCCACTGGTGGCCGCCGGGCTCGCTCCAGTAAACGATGCTGCCACCGTTGTAGCTGCCGACCTGGTAATCCATATCGGCACGCACCGAGCTACGGTAGGGAATGCCGGCGGCCTGGATGCGGCCGAGGATGGCGTCGAACTCGGCCTGCTCCACGCGGAAGCAGTAGTGCTGCAGCGGGATGGGTTCCGGCCACTGGTCGAAGTCGATGGTCAGGCCATCGTTGACGAACACCGGCGCGAACGGACCGACGCCGGTGGGCGACCACGGCACGTCCAGCAATTCCGCCAGCTGCTTTGCCGCCGCGAGCTTGTCGCGCACCGGCACCAACAAATGATCAAGATGGATTGTCATATGCACCTCCACCGCCATTCTAAAACAGCACGGCGGCGGCAGGCGCGAAGTAGTCAGGACTGCCGGATCGACGCCTGCTGCGGCGCGGCGTGTTGGCGTGGGCGATAGTTCGGCGCCAGCAGCTTGTATTGCTGGCGGCGCTTGAATTCCGCGTCGCGCTGCTGCCAGGTCGGACCGTTGGCTGGCGGCGCCGGCAGCACAGTCGGCTCGCCGTTCAATTTCAACTCGGCGATGGGCGCGTCGCCGGCATCGTCCTTGTTGTCGGTGTAGTGGATGCGCCCTTGGGCGTCGGCCCATTTGTAGATTTGTGCGTGGCCGCTCGCGCAGGCGCACAGCAAAGTGATGGTCAGTAACGTTCGGGACATGGAGGATTGTTCTCATGAAGAATCGACCAGCGGATTGTACGAAAAATTTCCAAGTGGAAATCTATTGAAATGTCACCACTATTGCAATAACACCACCGCGCCGCGCACGATCGAATGCACCACCGCCATCACATCCCAGTTGGTGAGGCGGATGCAGCCGTGCGACTGGGTCTTGCCGATCTTGCCCGGCTCGGGCGTGCCGTGGATGCCGTAGTGTTCCTTGCTCAGCTCTATCCACGCCAGCCCCACTGGATTGTTGGGGCCGGCCGCGATGCGAGCCCTGGCGTCACCGGCCTTGGCGTCCCAGAACAGCTTGGGGTTGTAGCGGTATTCGGGATTGATGGCGACGCCGCGCACCTGCCAGCGGCCTTCGGGCAGCGGATCGTGCTTGCTGCCGGTGCTGGCGGGAAACTGCGCGAACGGCATGCCGCCGGCGTCGAGCAGGGTCAGCGTGCCTTCGCGCGCATCGACCAGGATGGAACTGGCTTTGGGCAGCGGCCTGGCGGCGGCCACGTTGGGCACCGTCAGCTGGGTGCCGGCGCGGGTCAGCGACTTGCCGGGATTGAGGCGGCGCAGCAAGTCAGGGCTGCAATGGAAGCGCTCGCCCAGCGCCTCGGCCAGGCTGGCGTAACCCAGCGCGGGCAGCTTGGCCTTGGCCATCATGCCGGCCGGGACCGGCGTGTAGGGACCGGCGACGTCCTGCGCGGTGATGGTGTAGGTGTCGAGCACCGGCGCCTGGTCGCGCTCCAGCTCGGCCCAGGTGGCGGCATCGACCACGCCGGTCAGCGGCAACTGGTGCAGCTTCTGGAAGCCGCGTATGGCCTGGCGCATATTGCTGCCGTAGGCGCCGTCCATTTCGCCGGATGAAAAGTGGGCGCGGTCCAGCAGCACCTGCGCCCGCAACACCTGATCGCCTTGGGCGTGCGGCCCGATGGTTGCCGCGTTGGCGATGCCGGCCACCGCCAGCGCTACTGCAAAAAATAAGACTCTCAAACCAGAACTCGTGTGACGATGCGGGCGCCTATTCTAGCTTAAGCCTGCCCGTCGTAACGGTTCACAAGACGGGCGATTTATTGATCACGGCTTCAATGCGATGACCGTCCGGGTCGACCAGGAAGGCGGCGTAGTAATGGTCGCCGTAGTCGGGGCGCGGCCCGGGGGCGCCGTTGTCTTGGCCGCCAATGCGCAGCGCGTCGGCATGGAAGGCGTCCACGGCGGCGCGGCTCGGCGCGGCGAAGGCCATGTGGAAGCCGGCGCCCGGCGCAGTGGCGTCGTCACGCAATTTCAGGCACAACAGGTCCTTGTCGTCTTCCAGGCCATAGCCGATGGCGTCATCGTCTTCGAACACGCGGCGAAAGCCCAGCGCGCCCAAGGCGGCGTCATAGAAGGCGCCGGCGAGCGCGAGGTCGCGCACGCCGAAAGAAATGTGATGCAGCATATTAGGAGTCCAATTGTTGTGCGACTTCCCAGCTGTGGCCAGCAGGGTCGACGAAGTTAGCGGTACGCATGCCCCAAGGGCGGTTGACGGGGCCGGCCAGCACGGTCACGCCGCGCTGTTGCAGATGCGCGCAGACCGCATCCACATCCGGCACCCAGATACTGATCTGGAAACGCGAACCGGCGGCGCGCGGCGCCACCACGCCCGGCTCGATGATCACCGGCGCGCTGCCTACATGCAGCAGGTTGATGATCAGGTTGTCGAACTTGAGCGCGGCCGAGACCGCATCCTCATACACCACCGGCACGCCGAACACGTCCAGATAAAATTCTTTCGCCGCCGTCACGTCTTCGACGAACAGGCTGATCGCGCTGAGGTGGTTCAAAGGGGATGTCATCGGCCTACTCCTGTTTGCGGTATTTTTGCATCACGTCGCCGAGGCGGCCGCGGTGCGAGTCCAGCCAGCTCCACAGCGCTTCGACTTGCTCGCGATGGGCGCGATAGTAGTTGGCGTTGAAGGCCAGCCACAGCCTCGTGTTGATCAGCGGCTGCGGCAGCTGCACCACCACGCCGCGATAGCGCTTCAACGTGGCGGCCAGGTGCTCGGGCTTGACCAGGTTGACCACCACGCCGTCCACCCGGCCCAGCTTGAGCTTCTCGATGTTGCGCTCCAGGTCGCGGGCGCCGTCGTCCAGCGTCAGGCCCGATTCGCGCAGGCGGGCGTTGTAGCCCAGGCCTTGCGCCGAACCCAGCACCTTGCCGCGAAAGTAGTCGTTGGGATTGGTGGCGGCCGGGATCTTGTCCTTGGCGCGCACCAGCACCACCAGCGTGTTGTGCAGCGCGCGGTTGCGATCGACATTGCCGTCCTTGTCGCGCGGCAGCGCGATCTCGGCCGCGTAGCTCGGTTGTTCACCGAGCGGCGTCATGTCGATGTCGCCCGCTTCCAGCGCCACCCGCAGCCGCGCCACCGGCAGGCGCACCAGCGTCGGCAGGCAATTGAAGCCCGAGCCCATCACCGCGTTGCGGATCAGGTCGACCGCCGCGCCCGGCGGTTCAGGCACTTGCTCGCCCTCGCCCATCCAGTACGGCGGACGGTTCTGGTCCATATAGCCGACCCGCAGCGGCGTGCAGACGCCTGCGCCGTGCGCAAGGGGGACAAGCGTGGCCAACATCAGCAATATGCCAGCACGGATCGTCATGGATGACTCAGTTTTCGGGAGGTTTGGGCGCCAGCGGCGGCGGCGCTGCGGCCTGGCCTTTGCCGACGATCTGGATGAAGATTTCGTTTTGCTTGATCATGCTGAGCTCGTAGCGAGCACGCTCCTCCACTGCGCCGGTGCCGTCCTTGAGGTCGCGCACTTCGGAGTCGAGCTTGGCGTTGCGGGCGATCAGTTCCGTGTTTTTCTTGTGGGCGCTGTCGACCTGGGCCTCGAAGTCCTTCACACGCAGCCAGCCCCCCTTCCCCAGCCAGAGCGGGTACTGTATCAACAGCAGCAGGGCTGCCAGTGCGAGGGTGATCAGACGCATGGAATCGACAGCGGCCGGAGGTTGTCCGGCCGCGCTTGCTTAATTACTTCAGATTATAGAACGCGTCGCGGCCCGGGTAGGAAGCGATATCGCCCAGATCTTCTTCGATACGCAGCAGCTGGTTGTACTTGGCCATGCGGTCCGAACGCGACATCGAGCCGGTCTTGATCTGCAGGGCGTTCATGCCAACGGCGATATCGGCGATGGTCGAATCTTCGGTTTCGCCCGAACGGTGCGAGATCACGGCGGTGTAGCCGGCGCGCTTGGCCATTTCGATGGCGGCGAAGGTTTCGGTCAGGGTGCCGATCTGGTTGATCTTGATCAGGATCGAGTTGGCGATGCCCTTCTGGATGCCTTCTTTCAGGATCTTGGTGTTGGTGACGTACAGGTCGTCGCCCACCAGCTGGATTTTCTTGCCCAGTTCCTTGGTCAGGATCGCCCAGCCGTCCCAGTCGCCTTCGTGCATCGCGTCTTCGATCGAGATGATCGGGTACTTGTCGCACCAGGTCGCCAGCAGGTTGGTGAACTCGGTGGAGGTCAGGCTCAGGCCTTCGCCTTCCAGCTCGTACTTGCCGTCCTTGTAGAACTCGGAAGCCGCGCAGTCCAGGCCGATGGCGATCTGGGTGCCCGGCTCGTAGCCGGCTTCTTCGATCGCCTGGATGATCAGCTTGATCGCTTCTTCATGGTTGGCCAGCGATGGCGCGAAACCGCCTTCGTCGCCCACCGAGGTGCTCAGACCCTTCTTGTGCAGGATCTTTTTCAGCGTGTGGAACACTTCGGCGCCGTAGCGGACCGCTTCCTTGAACGACGGAGCGCCGACCGGAATGATCATGAATTCCTGGATGTCCAGGTTGTTGTCGGCGTGCGCGCCGCCGTTGATGACGTTCATCATCGGCACCGGCAGTTGCATCGCGCCCGAACCGCCGAAGTAGCGGTACAGCGGCAGGCCGGCTTCTTCAGCGGCGGCCTTGGCCACCGCCATCGACACGGCCAGCATGGCGTTGGCGCCCAGGCGTGCCTTGTTCTCGGTGCCGTCCAGGTCGATCAGGGTGCGGTCCAGGAAGGCTTGCTCATTGGCGTCCAGGCCCATGATGGCTTCCGAGATTTCGGTGTTGATGTTTTCGCAGGCTTGCAGCACGCCCTTGCCGAAATAGCGCTTCGGATCGCCGTCGCGCAGTTCGATCGCTTCGCGCGAACCGGTCGATGCACCCGACGGTACGGCGGCGCGGCCCATGACGCCCGATTCCAGCAGCACGTCGCACTCGACGGTAGGATTGCCGCGCGAGTCAATGATTTCACGTCCGATGATGTCAACAATAGCACTCATGTCATTCTCCAAAGTTAGGCGATGCGAAGTCGCTACGCGTTCTGATGCGCGTTGCGGACGAAATAACGGGAATTGTACCCGGCGTAGGCGAGCCGATCATACGAAAACTCGTACGCCAGGTATGTTGCATTAGTTGAAGCTGTTTTCCAGGAAGCCAGCTTTCTTGGTGATGCGGTCCAGCTCGATCAGAGTCGACAGCAACTCCTTCATGCGACCCAGCGGCACGGCGTTCGGGCCGTCCGACAGGGCTTCTGCAGGGTTGGGATGGGTTTCCATGAAGACGCCGGCCACGCCGACCGCCACCGCAGCGCGCGACAGCACCGGCACCATTTCGCGCATGCCGCCCGAAGAAGTACCGTTACCGCCCGGCAGCTGCACCGAGTGGGTCGCATCGAACACCACAGGGCAGTTCGATTCGCGCATGATGGCCAGCGAACGCATGTCCGAGACCAGGTTGTTGTAGCCGAAGGAAGCGCCGCGCTCGCAGGCCATGAAGTTGTCTTCGTTCAGGCCCTTGGCCTTGGCGGCCAGGCGGGCTTTGTCGATGACGTTCTTCATGTCGTGCGGGGCGAGGAACTGGCCCTTCTTGATGTTGACCGGCAGGCCGGACTCGGCGCAGGCGACGATGAAGTCGGTCTGGCGGCAGAGGAAGGCCGGGGTTTGCAGCACGTCGACCACCGAAGCGACTTCGGCGATTTCGTCGATCGAGTGCACGTCGGTCAGCACCGGCACGCCCAGCTCGCGCTTGACGTCGCCCAGGATCTCCAGGCCCTTGTCGCGGCCCGGACCGCGGTACGAGGTACCGGAGGAACGATTGGCCTTGTCGAACGAGGACTTGTAAATGAACGGGATGCCCAGCGCGGCCGTCATTTCCTTCAGCGCGCCGGCGGTGTCGAACGCCATCTGGCGCGATTCGATCACGCAGGTGCCGGCGATCAGGAAGAACGGCTGGTCGAGGCCAACGTCAAATCCGCACAGTTTCATGCTGCATCTCCTTGCAGGGCATCGGTGACAGCGTGCAGGCGGGCGCCGCCGGCGGCCTTGTGGGCCAGTGCTGCCTTGATGTAGGACGTGAACAGCGGATGGCCGTCACGCGGGGTCGATTTGAATTCCGGGTGGTACTGCACGCCCATGTACCACGGGTGGGCGTTTTCGCCGGTACGCGGCAGTTCCATGATTTCGCACAGGTCTTCGGTCGGGGTACGGGCCGCGACCACCAGGCCGGCAGCTTCGACGCGCGGCAGGTAGTGGTTGTTGGCTTCGTAGCGGTGACGGTGACGCTCGGTGACCACCGCGCCGTAGATTTCCGACGCCAGCGTGCCCGGCTTGATGGCGCAGGTTTGCGCGCCCAGGCGCATGGTGCCGCCCATGTCGGAATTCTCGTCGCGTTTCTCGACCTTGCCGTCCTGGCCTTGCCATTCGTCGATCAGGGCGACCACGGGCTGCGAGGTTTCCAGGTCGAACTCGGTCGAGTTGGCGGTGGTCAGGCCGGCCTTGTGGCGGGCGTATTCGATCAGCGCCACCTGCATGCCGAGGCAGATGCCCAGGTAAGGGATCTTGTTTTCACGGGCGAACTGGGCGGCCATGATCTTGCCTTCCACGCCGCGCTTGCCGAAGCCGCCCGGTACCAGGATGGCGTCGTACTTGCCCAGCGCGGCGCAGCCGGTGGTCTCGATCTCTTCCGAGTCGATGTACTCGATGTTGACCTTGGATTCGTTGTGGATGCCGGCGTGGCGCAGCGCTTCGGTCAGCGACTTGTACGACTCGGTCAGTTCCACATACTTGCCGACCATGCCGATCGACACTTCGGTCTTCGGATGTTCCAGCGTGTAGATCAAACGGCTCCAGACCGACAGGTCGGCCGGGGCCGGGTTCAGGTCCAGCGCTTCGCAGATGATCGCGTCCAGGCCCTGGTCGTGCAGCATCTGCGGCACTTTGTAGATGGTGTCGACGTCCCACACGGAAATGACGGCCTGCTCTTCGATGTTCGAGAACAGCGAGATCTTGGCGCGTTCGTCGTCCGGGATGGGACGGTCGGCGCGGCACAGCAGCGCGTTCGGCGAGATGCCGATTTCGCGCAGCTTCTGCACCGAGTGCTGGGTCGGCTTGGTCTTCAGTTCGCCGGCGGAGGCGATGAACGGCACCAGCGTCAGGTGGACGAAGGCGGTGTTCTTGCGGCCAGCGCGCAGGCTCAGCTGACGCGCGGCTTCCAGGAACGGCAGCGATTCGATGTCGCCCACGGTACCGCCGATTTCGCACAGGGCCACGTCGTAGCCTTCGGCGCCGCGACGGATGTAGTCCTGGATTTCGTTGGTGATGTGCGGGATCACCTGCACCGTCTTGCCCAGGTACTCGCCGCGGCGTTCCTTGCGGATCACCGATTCGTAGATCTGGCCGGTGGTGAAGTTGTTCACCTTTTTCATGCGGGTGGAGATGAAGCGCTCGTAGTGGCCGAGGTCGAGGTCGGTTTCGGCCCCGTCGTCGGTGACGAATACTTCACCGTGCTGCATAGGGCTCATCGTGCCAGGATCGACGTTGATATACGGGTCGAGCTTGAGCATGGTGACTTTGAGGCCGCGCGATTCGAGGATCGCGGCGAGAGAGGCGGCGGCAATCCCTTTACCAAGGGAAGACACGACGCCGCCGGTGACGAAGACAAATTTGGTCATTGCAGATGGTGCCGAACGGCACGTGCGGGAAATTGAAATTATACCCTAAAACGTCCGATTCTTCACCTTCCTGCCCGGAAAAATCCGCAACCCGGAGGTAAAGTCCTATGAAGGAAAGTGTAAAAATAGCCAGTTTGCCTATCAGCCAGCACTGTGTTGCACCGTACAGACCGGCACCTTCTTCAAGGCAAAAATGACAACTCATTCAAACAGGGAGGTCATGATGAACTACGAAGAACTCGATGCCTTGGGCATGTATGTCGACCGCGGCCATAAAGGCCCCGGTCCGGAACTGATGGGCGCCGATACCTTGATCGGCAACCACGTCCACAACCTGCAGGACGAACACCTGGGCGAGATCAAGGAAATCATGCTCGACATGCGCACCGGCAACATCGCCTACGCGGTGATGGCGTTCGGCGGCGTGTTCACGCTGGGCGAAAAGCTGTTCGCCGTGCCCTGGGAAGCGCTGACCCTGGACACCGTCAACAAACGCTTCACCTTGAACCTGGACAAGGAACGCATCGAAGAAGCGCCCGGCTTCAATAGCGACCAATGGCCCAATATGGCCAACCAGACCTGGGCCAGCCAGATCCATACCTACTACGGCACCAGCGGCAACCGCAGCGCCGGCCTCCGATAATGTTCGCCGCCATCGTCGTGCTGGGCGGGATCGCCGCGGGGGCCGGTTTGGCCGCCAGCTGGCTGCTGCGCCGCCATCGCCGCCGTCCGCAGCGGCAGGCCGGCGTGCCCGTCATGCTCAGCAGCTGGTCCGGCCGGCACGAATCGACGGTGGCGGTGCATTTACGGCGCGGTCAGCGCTAGCAGAAATCGCGGCTGATGGTCGGCAGCCGTCCCAGCAGATGGGACATGTCGACCAGCCGCTTGGCGACCAGGTGGCGCACCACGCCTTCCTGCTGCCACACGCCATACACCCCAAGCAACGGCGCGCTCAGTACTTCGCGCCGCTGCTGCTCCACCAGCGACGGCCAGATGATGACGTTGACGTTGCCGGTCTCATCCTCGATGGTGATGAACAACACGCCCTTGGCCGTACCGGGACGCTGCCGCACCGTCACCATGCCGCAGGCGCGCGCCAGCATGCCGTTGGTGTAGGTGTTGAGCGTGGACGCCGGCAGGAAGCGGTGCTCCAGCAGCTTGGGACGCAGCAGCGCCAGCGGATGGCGGCCCAGCGTCAGCCCGTGCGAGCGGTAATCGCCCAGTATTTCCTCACCCTCAGTAGGCGGCTTCAGCAACGGGATCTCCTCGTCCGGCGTGGTCGGCCGCAGCAGATCCTTGTCCGGCGTGGCGCCGACCGCCTGCCACAAGGCTTGCCGCCGGTTGCCGGCCAGATGTTGCAGCGCGTTGCCGCCGGCCAGCACTTGCAGGTCGTGGCGGTCCAGGTCGGCCCGGCGCGCCAGGTCGGCCACGCTGGCGAACGGTTGCCGCGCGCGCGCCTGCTCGATGCGCTCGGCCGCTTCGGCGCGCATGCCCTTCAGCAGCGACAGGCCCAGCCGCACCGCCGGCTGGCCGCGCCGGCCCACCCGTTCCTCCAGGGAGGAATCCCAGCCGCTGACGGTGACGTCGATCTCGCGCACCTGCACGCCGTGGCGCCTGGCGTCCTGCACCAGTTGCGACGGGCTGTAGAAGCCCATCGGCTGGCTGTTGAGCAAGGCGCACAGGAAGGCGGCCGGTTCGTGGCACTTGAGCCAGGAGCTGGCATAGGTCAGCAGCGCGAAGCTGGCGGCGTGCGATTCGGGGAAGCCGTATTCGCCGAAACCCTTGATCTGCTCGCAGATCGCCGCCGCGAACGATGCCTCGTAGCCGCGCTCCGTCATGCCGTCCATGATGCGCTGCTGGTATTTGTCGACGCCGCCCTTGCGCTTCCATGCGGCCATCGCGCGCCGCAGCTGGTCGGCCTCGCCTTCGGTGAAACCGGCGGCGATGACGGCGATCTGCATCACCTGCTCCTGGAAGATCGGCACGCCCAGCGTACGGGCCAAGGCCTCCTCCAGGCCGGGCGGGCAATGCACCTTTTCGCGCTCCATGCGCCGCTGCAAATACGGATGCACCATGCCGCCCTGGATCGGTCCCGGCCGTACCAGCGCGACCTCGATCACCAGGTCGTAGAACTTATCCGGCCGCAGGCGCGGTAGCATGCTCATCTGCGCGCGCGATTCGATCTGGAACACGCCGATGGTGTCGGCTTCGCACATCATCGCGTAGGTGGCCTTGTCCTCCTTGGGGATGTCCTGCATCTCGAATTGCTCGCCGCGCTGCTCACCCACCAGCGCCAGCGCGCGCCGCAGCGCCGACAGCATGCCCAGCGCCAGCACGTCCACCTTCATCAGACCCAGCTCCTCCAGGTCGTCCTTGTCCCACTGGATCACGCAGCGCCCCTCCATCGTGGCGGCCTCGATCGGCACCAGCCGCGACAGCTTTTCGTGCGAGATGACAAAGCCGCCGGGATGCTGCGACAGGTGGCGCGGGAAGCCCAGCAAGGCGATCGCCAGCGCCGCCCATTGCTGCGCCAGTTGCGATTCCGGGTCCAGTCCGCACTCGGCCAGCCGGCCCAGCAGGTCGTTGCGGCTGTCGAACCAGTGGTGCGCCTTGGCCACCTTCTCGACGATCGCCAGGTCCACCCCGAGCGCCTTGCCGCTGTCGCGCAGCGCGCTCTTGGGACGGTAGCTGATGACGACAGCCGCCAGCGCGGCCCGGTCCGCCCCGTATTTTTTGTAGATGTACTGGATCACTTCCTCGCGCCGCTGGTGCTCGAAGTCGACGTCGATGTCCGGCGGCTCGTTGCGCTCCTTGGAAATGAAACGCCCGGTCAGCATATTGCTGCGCTCGGGATCGACCTCGGTCACGCCGAGGCAATAGCAGACCACGGAGTTGGCCGCCGATCCCCTGCCCTGGCACAGGATGTTTTGCGAGCGGGCGAAGCGGACGATGTCGTAGACCGTCAGGAAGTACGGCTCGTATTTCAGTTCCGCGATCAGCTCCAGCTCCTTCTCGATCTGCCCGCGCACCTTGTCGGACACGCCGGCCGGAAAGCGCCGCAGCGCGCCGGCATACACTTCCTGCCGCAGATAGCTGGCCGGCGTGTGGCCTGCCGGCACCAGCTCGCGCGGATATTCATAGCGCAGCTGGCTCAGATTAAATTTGCACCGCTGCGCAATGCTCAGCGTTTCCGCCAGCGCCTGCGGCGGATACAGGTTCGCCAGCCGCAGCCGCGAGCGCAGGTGCTGCTCGGCGTTCTGCGCCAGCGCGTAGCCGCACTCGGCCACCGGCTTGCCGACCCGCACCGCGCACAAGGTGTCATGCAGCGGCTTGCGCGAGCGTACGTGCATGCACACATGCCCCAGCGCCGCCACGCGCATGCCGTGCTGTAGCGCCACCTCGTCGATGCTGAGGCGGTGCGCCTCGTCCAGCGCGCGCTGCAACAGGTTCAGGCCCATCCAGCTACGGCCCGGAAACGTCACCTCCATCCACGCCGCCTGCGCATGCAGGCGGTCGACATCGTCCGGCTGGAAGGCCGGGTAATGCGGCAGCAGGATCATCAGACAGCCGGGCAAGCCTTTCAGATGAGCGTAGGCCGGCGGCGGCGCGGCCAGGTCGGCCGGCGTGAGCAGGTAGCTGCCCTTGGCGACCCGGTTGCGCCCTATCGTGATCAGTTCGCAGAGATTGCCGTAGCCCTCGCGATCCTGCGCCAGCGCGATCAGCGACAAGGCCGGGCTGCCGTCGGGATGCTTCAGGTGGAAATGGCTGCCGATCAGCAGCGGCAGGCCGGCCTCCTTGGCCTGGGCGTGAGCGCGCACAACGCCGGCCAGCGAGCATTCGTCGGTGATGGCCAGGGCGGCGTAGTCCAGCTGCACGGCGCGCGCGACCAGCTCCTCGGCGCTGGAGGCGCCTTGCAGGAAGGAGAAATTGGTCAGGCAGAACAGCTCGGCATATGCCGGCAAGCCTTGCGTGGTCGGTGTGGTGATCGGCATCATGATACTGTGTTTTTATACAGTATAATACACCGTACGCCAATTACTACCTGATAGATGAAGCAATAATTGGCTAAAACTATGGCACTACGTAGCATTACGTAGTGCCGACACCACTGTGGCGCGGCAAAACAACAGTAAATAAAGTTTGAATGCAAAATTATCAAAAAAGTCATGTGCTGATGAGCTATTTGACTAGAATCGGTTTTTTCACGGGAGAGAAAACTTGTTCGCCAACACGCCATTACGTCATGCAGTACTGCTCAGCCTTTACGGCGCAGCCGCCCTCAGCCTCGCACCATCCGCTTTCGCGCAGACCGCGCAGGAAGCCAAGCCAGACACCCCCATGCAATCGGTCAGCGTAGTCGGCTCGCGCCGCGCGACCACGTCGTCCACCGACACCGTGGTGCCGGTCGATATCATCCCGATGAGCAAGTCCACAGAACAAGGCGGCCAGTTCGACCTGGCGCAAACGCTGACTTACATCTCGCCATCGTTCAACTCGACCCGCCAGAGCGGCTCCGACGGCGCCGACCTGGTCGACTCCGCCGCGCTGCGCGGCCTCGGTTCCGACCAGACCCTGGTGCTGGTCAACGGCAAGCGCCGCCACACCACCGCGCTGGTCAACCTGTTCGGCGCCCGCAACCGCGGCAACACCGGCACCGACATGAACACCATCCCGCTGCTGGCGATCAAGGACGTGCAGGTGCTGCGCGACGGCGCCGCCGCCCAGTACGGCTCGGACGCCATCGCCGGCGTGATCGACATCGGCCTGAAGAAAAGCAAGGGCTGCGAAGCCGTCGCCGGTTTCAGCGAATACTCCAAGCGCGACGGCAAGAACTACATGACCTCGGCCTATTGCGGCTTTGAGATCGGCAACGGCGGCACGCTCGGCATCACCGGCGAATACCTGGACCGCGGCCGCTCCAACCGCGCCGAAGCCGACAACCCGCGCATCATCGGCGACACCAAGACCAAGAACCAGACCATCTACCTGAACGGCGAACTGCCGACCACCGGCACCGGCAAGCTGTACTTCACCGCCGGCGGCCAGACCCGCAACGCCTCCAGCGCCGCCTTCGCGCGCGGCGGCATCGGTTCCGACGACATCCCGAGCCGCAACTCGGCGGCCATGTACCCGAACGGTTTCGTGCCGTTCATCAACGCCGACATCGACGACCAGTACGCCATCCTCGGCCACCGCAGCACCGTGGGCGACTGGAACCTGGACCTGTCGCAGACCTATGGCTACAACAAGATGCGCTACAACATCAGCCATACGATCAACGCTTCGATCGCCAACAAGGACTTGCTGGCCGGCGGCAAAGGCATCAGCCCGGACCGCTTCGACGCGGGCGGCTTCTCGTTCCAGCAACTGACCACCAACCTCGACCTGAACCACTACTACGACGGCCTGGTCGGCGACGGCCTGAACGTCGCCTTCGGCGGCGAATACCGCAGCGAGAACTACAAGATCTTCGCTGGCGAGCCGGGCTCGTACAACGACGTCGACGGCATCGGCTTCGGCGGCAACGCCGGCAGCCAGGGCTTCCCCGGCTTCCAGCCGGCCGACCAGGTCAACGCCAAGCGCCACAGCACCGCCGCCTACCTCGACCTGGAAGCGGACCTGAGCAAGATCGTCAAGCTGCAAGGCGCGCTGCGCTACGAGAAGTTCAGCGACTTCGGCTCCACCGTCACCGGCAAGCTGGCCGGCAGCGTGCGCGTGGCCGACAGCGTGCTGCTGCGCGGTTCGGGCAGCACCGGCTTCCGCGCGCCGTCGCTGCAACAAGTTTATTTCTCGTCGACCTTCACCGACTTCATCGGCGGCGTGGCGACCGACGTGGTGCTGGCGCCCAACGGCGGCACCGTCGCCAACGCGGCCGGCATCCCGAAACTGAAGGAAGAAAAGTCGACCAGCTTCACGCTGGGCACCACCTGGACGCCGAACGCCGCCGTCTCCGTGACCGCCGACCTGTACAACATCAAGATCAAGGACCGCATCGTGCTGTCGGGCCGCTTCAATGCCGACACCTACCCTGACCTGGCCGAGCGCCTGGCCAAGCTGGGCGTGGGCGAAGCGCAGTTCTTCGTCAACTCGGTCGACACCAAGACCCAGGGCCTGGACCTGACCGCTTCGCACAAGACCAACTTCGGCTCCAACAAGCTGACCACCTTCCTGGCGCTCAACGTCAGCAAGACGGAAGTGACCGGCATCCACGCGCCGGCTTCGCTGAAGGGCTTCGAGGACGTGCTGCTGTCGGAGAAGGAACGCCTGTACATCGAGCAGGGCGCGCCGCGTTCCAAGGCCACGCTGGGCTTCGACTACGTGACCGGCCCGTGGGAAAGCGACCTGAAGATCATCCACTTCGGTCCACAGACCTTGGGCACCTTCGACGGTACGGCAGCCGGCGTGCCGAACCAGCACTACGAGTCGAAAACCTCGGCCGACCTGAGCTTCACCTACAGCATCAACAAGAACATGAAGTTCACCTTCGGCGGCAACAACATCTTCAACGTCAAGCCGACGTCGCAGAACGCCGACCAGACCGACAACGGTTTCAAGTATGAAAGCGTGCAGTTCGGTTTGAACGGTGCCTCCTACTTCGGCCGCCTGTACGTCAAGTTCTAAGCTTCCTGTTCATGGAATCGACGGCGCCTGCGGGCGCCGTTTTCGTTGGCGATGGCCGTAACGTTTGCTTACATATCGCTAACGCTATCCAACCCGCTGTCGTTCTAAACTGCCTGCATCTCAGGCACAGGAGCGTTTCATGCGCCGCGCACTCTTACTCATGTTGTTACTCCCCCTGCTGCAAGGCGCGCTGGCCTATGCCGCACTGGGCAGCGCCCCTTCCAATTTCGGTACGACGCCGGTCCGGCAGGGCGCGCGCAGCCTCGCGGCGGCCAACGCCGACAGCACGGCGGTCTACACCGTCAGCCAGAGCACGCTCGATAGCGGCACCGTCGTGCGCGAATACGTGAGCGCTCAGGGCACGGTGTTCGCCGTCAGCTGGAGCGGACCGGCCCTGCCCGATCTGCGCACCCTGCTGGGCGACAAGTTCGCGGTGCTGACCGGCGCCGCCGGCAAGCGTCCCAAGGCGGGGCACTCGCAGTTGGCGGTCGAACAATCGGACATGGTGATCGTCTCCGCCGGCCATATGCGCGCCTATGCCGGCCATGCGTGGATACCGAGCGCGCTGCCGGCCGGCTTCGATACTTCCACCCTGGAATAGGAATACGCGCATGGTCCGCTTTCTCCCCACCGGCCGGCTGCTGCTGCTCATGCTCGCGCTGATCCTCAGCGCATGCGGCGGCGGTGGCGGCGACAGCAGCACCGCCGCGACCAGCACCACAACCCAAGCCGCCGCCACCGTCACGCCGGTGGTCAGCATCAGCGCCACGCCGACCGCCACCACCGTCGGCCAGGTCATCACGCTGAGCTGGGGCGTCAGCAATCCCAGCGCGACCGGCTGCACCGCCTCGGGCGCGTGGAGCGGTGCGCTGGACAACAGCGGTTCGCAGACCGTCACGGCCGGCGCGGTCGGCACCGCCTTCTACACCGTCACCTGCAGCGGCGTCAGCAAGACCACCAGCGTGGTCGTCAGCACGCCGCCGCCCTCGCCCACCGTCAACCTGACGCTGGCGCCGGCCAGCATCACCACCGCGCAAACTTCGACGCTGAGCTGGTCCTCGGCCAACGCCAGCAGCTGCACCGCCAGCGGCGCCTGGAGCGGCGCCAGGGCCACCTCGGGCTCGATCAGCGTCGTGCCCAACGCGGCGGGCAATTTTGTCTACACCTTGTCCTGCAGCGGCGACGGCGGCAACGTCAACGCCAGCGCCGCGCTCAGCGTGACTGCGCCGCTGAGCAACAGCACCGCCATCGTGGTCGACAGCGGCCCCACCGGCATCAACGGCGCGATCAATATTCCGTATGTCAGCGTGACGGTGTGCCAGCCCGGCACCACCATCTGCCAGACCATCGACCACGTGCTGCTCGACACCGGCTCCTACGGCCTGCGCCTGCTGGCCCCGCTCGACGCGGCGCTGAAGCTGCCGGCCGTGAAGACGCCGTCCGGCGCCGATGCCGGCGAATGCGGCAAGTTCATCAGCGGCTACACCTGGGGCGCGGTGCGCCAGGCCGACGTCAGGCTGGCGGACGAAAAGGCGGCCGGCATTTCGATCCAGGTGATCGCCGACAGCGGCGCCAATTACGCGGCCACGCCGTCCAGTTGCAGCAGCGCCGGCAACAACCTCGGCACGCTGGCGGCGTTGGGCGCCAAGGGCGTGCTCGGCGTCGGCCTGTTCAAGCAGGACTGCGGCGACAGTTGCGCCCGATCCGCGGTCAGCGGCGCCTACTACGCCTGCACCAGCAACGGCTGCACCGCCAGCAGCATGGCGCTGGCGTCGCAGGTCAGCAATCCGGTGGCCTCGTTCGCGGTCAACAACAACGGCGTGCTGGTGGTGCTGCCCAGCGTCGGCACGGCCGGCCTGAGCTCGGTCAGCGGCACGCTGATCTTCGGCGTCAACACCCAGAGCAACAACACCATCGCCGGCGAGACGCTGTACAAAACCAACGGCGGCGGCGACTTCAGCACCACCTACAAGGGCAAGACCTACAGCGCCAGCTTCATCGACAGCGGCTCCAACGGCTACTTCTTCAGCGACAGCACGATACGCACCTGCTCGGGAGGGGATTTCTATTGCCCTGCTGCGACGCTCTCGCTCAGCGCCACCAACGCGGCGGCCGACGGCAGCGCCAGCGGCGTGGTCAACTTCAACGTCGCCAACCTGGTGCAACTGGCGTCGACCATCTGGGCGGCGCAGGTCGGCGGCACGGTGGGCAGCAGCACCAACGCCGGCAATGACTTTGATTGGGGATTGCCCTTCTTCTACGGCCGCCGCGTGTTCGTGGTGTTCGAGGGGGGCGCCGTCAACGGCAAGACCGGGCCGCTGTGGGCATATTAGGATAGTCCGACATTGCCGGCAGCGCCCGATAAGCGCTGCCGTCAGAGCCGCTGTTGTGGTCCATCTTTTGGGTTTTGCCTGCCTTCTCTCCGTGGGTGTCTGGTCGAAGGCTGATGCATCTCTGCGCGCGCCAGCGGTTTGTGGCCCCGGCACGAATTGCCAGAATAGCGAGCGAGGTCCGAGCGGTATCGCGAAATCGCGACACCCCCCTGTTAAATCGCGCCAATTGTTTGCGTTTTGTCACGGCCATGTCATGCGCGTTGTGTACAGTCGCCACCTTGAATTTTCTTAATTTGAGGGTGTAATGAAAACAAATCTGGTGATGTTGGCTGCGTTGACGGCAGCGGGTCTGGTTGGCTGCGGCGGCGACTACACGCCGCCGCCGGCGATCGCGGAAGGCACGACCGTCACGCTGGCGCTGATGGAGACCACCGACATCCATGCCAATGTGATGAGCTACAACTACTACTCACTGGCGGAAGACACCAGCCTGGGCCTGGAACGCACCTCGACCCTGGTCAGCGCGGCGCGCGCCGAAAACCCGAACAACGTGCTGCTGGACGACGGCGACGTGATCCAGGGCACCCTGCTGGGCGACCTGCAAGCCGTCACCAAGCCGATCGCCTGCACCGACACCATGGCCGTGCACAAAGTCATGAACGCCATGAAGTACGACGGCGGCGGCTTCGGCAACCACGAGTTCAACTACGGCCTGCCGCTGCTGAGCCAGATCACCAATACCGACTTCGGCATTCCGGGCGTGAACAAGCCGGCCGGCAGCTGCGGCGCGCCGGCCTTCCCGCTGGTGCTGACCAACGTCACCGGCGTCGCCAGCAACAAGCCCATCGTGCAGCCGTACACGCTGCTGCCGCGCACCTTCAGCGCCACCAAGCTGGACGGCACCAAGGTCGACGTCAAGCTCAACATCGGCATCATGAGCTTCGTGCCGCCGCAGATCCTGGACTGGGACCAGAAGAACCTGGCCGGCAAGGTTGCCGTGACCGGCGTGCAGGAAGCGGCCAAGCAGTACGTGCCGGAGATGCGCGCCAAGGGCGCCGACCTGGTGGTGGCGCTGTCGCACGGCGGCCTGGACCCGAGCGCCTACAGCCCGAAAATGGAAAACGGCAGCTATCACCTGACCAGCACCGGCATCGACGCGCTGCTGATCGGCCACTCGCACCTGATCTTCCCGAAAGGCAAAGAGACCGGCGCGGCCGCGCTGGATCCATCGTTCGCCGCCTTCCCGGCCAGCGCCAAGATCGACGCCGTCAACGGCTTCGTCAACGGCGTGCCGACGGTGATGGCGCAAAGCTGGGGCCGCCGTCTGGGCATCATCAAGCTGACCTTAGTCTTCACCGGCGGCAAGTGGGTGGTGCAGCAGGATAAGACCAGCGTGGAATCGCGCGGCTTCAAGTACACCGACGGCGTCACCAACGTCAAGGCCGATCCTGCCATCGCGCCCATCGTCGCCACCGAGCACGCGGCCACCATCGCCTACGCCAAGCAGCCGCTGGGCGTGACCACCGACTTTGAAATGTCGGCCTACTTCTCGCTGGTCGGCGACGTCAGCGCGATCCAGCTGGTCAACCAGGCGCAGCTGGACTACGTGAAGAAATTCATCGCCGCCAGCACCGACGCCACCATCGCCAGCTACAAGAACATCCCGGTGATCTCGTGCAGCGCGCCGTTCAAGGCCGGTCGCAACGGTCCTTCCGACTTCACCGACGTCGCGCCGGGCGCCAGCGCCGCTGCGCCGATCGGCCTGCAAGTGCGCAATCCTGGCGACCTCTACCTGTACAGCAACAACAACCTGCAGGCGGTCAAGATCAAGGGTTCCGACCTGAAGGCCTGGCTGGAAACGGCGGCCAAGCAGTTCGGCCAGATCGACCCGGCCAAGACCACCGAGCAGGACCTGGTGCCGTCGTACGGCACGATCTACAACTACGACGTGTTCTACGCCGAAAACAATGCGCTGACCTACCAGATCGACGTGACCAAGCCGGTGGGCAGCCGCATCGTCAACCTGAGCTACCTGGGCAAGGCCGTGGCCGCAGGTGACGACTTCATCGTTGCCACCAACGACTACCGCGCGGGCGGCGGCGGCGCCGTGCCCGGCATCGACGGCAGCAAGACCATCATCAAGTCGCCGGACGCCAACCAGACCGTGGTCAGCAACTACCTGACGGCGCAAGGCGCGGCCAGCGGCAAGGTCACGCTGGCCGGCAACGGCAGCGCGCGTAGCTGGAGCTTCGTCAAGGTGGCGACCGCCGGTCCGGTGATTCTGCGTTCGGCGCCTGGCCATCTGGCATTGGCCAAGAGCAGCGGCATCACCGCCGTGACGGCCGAAGGCGCGCTGGACGCCAGCGGCTTCGCCAAGTACTCGGTGGATCTGAGCAAGTAAATGTAATGTAAGCGTGGTGCGCGGGGCCGGTGAACGCCGGCTCCGCTTATCGTGAGGTCACTAACATGCAAGTCAAAAATTATCCTGGCGTAGCGTTAATCGGCCTGCTGGCCGGCGTGTTCCTGTTCGGCTGCCAGCTGCAACAGGAAAAGCCGAACTCGGCGCAAATCGAGACGGTGGGCATGAAAGCCATGCAGCAGGCCGACGCCGGCGCCGAGCGCAAGCTGATGGCGTGGTCGGCGCAGAACATGCCGGTGGCGCAGCGCGAGCTGGCGCTGCTGTATCAAACCCGTCCCGAGCAACGGGCGCAATCGCTGAAGTTGTTCGAGCAGGCCGCGCGCGGCGGTGATGTCGACGCCGCCTACCAGCTGGGCGAGATGCTGCGCGTAGGCGTGGCCGGCGTGCCGGCGGCGCCGGCTGCCGCGGCGCCGTGGTACGCCATGGCGGCCGGGCAGAATCATGCACGGGCGGCGCTGATGCTGGGCCTGCTCTACAAAAACGGCGACGGCGTCGCGCGCGACGATGCACAGGCAGCGCACTGGCTGGACGTCGCCAGCGGGCTTGGCAATCCACACGCGATGTTCCTGCTCTCCTACATTTACCGCGAAGGTAGCGGCGTCGCGCAGGACGGCGCACAGGCCCGCCGCCTGCTGGAAGAAGCCGCCGAACACGAATATCCGCCGGCGATCCAGGAATTGGCGATGACAGTGCAACTGGGCGACGCCCTCAGTCCCAAAGACGAACGCCGCGCCGGCTACCTGCTCAAGGAAGCCGCCGAGCACCGCCACAACAACTGGAATCGCTTCTGACGCTTGATTGATCACACCGCAAGCCCCGGATCCCCGCAGTGCTAGAATTATTCTCACTGCGGGAGGATGCCATGCCAAAACTCACCATTGAATTGCCAATCGCACTTAGTCGGAGTCTCAATGCAATCACGGACAACGATACAATCAAGGCGCAAGATTTTATTCTGGAGTCCATCGCGGAGAAGATCGCCCTGCTGACCGAAAAAGAAAGAATCCACGCAATCGCAGACGAACGGTTCGAAAAATTCCTAAAGAACAAAGAATCCATTTCATGGGAAGAAGTCAGCAACTACCTCGCGCGTCGAGCTGCCGGCGAAACCCCTCCACGGCCAGCACCTAAAAAATTCACCTCCTGATCATGGCGCGCCTGGAACTGATGCCCCAGGCGATTGACGATCTTGATCGCATTCTGGATTTTCTGGTTCAAAACAAGACGCCAAACGCATCCGCCAAGATTCAGGAAATTCAGCAGTCGATCAACGTTCTGAAATTTACCCCATTGATCGGCCATGCCGCCCGCGATGGCAAACGTGAACTCCTGGTGGGCAAACGAAGACATGGCTATGTCGCTGTTTACAGGTACTTTGCCGACATCGACACGGTGTTTGTGCTTGCAATACAAAGCCAGCGGCAACAACGGCAACGTTGAACAACGCACAGACCGCCATCGGTCGCGCTCCTAGACTGGGTAAGCAGCATCCCCCAATCATTCGCCACGCAAGGAGCCGTCATGAGAACCACCGCCCGCCCGCAAGACAAAATCCCCAAGCCTATCCCGACCGAGACCGATGTTCAGGATGCGATCACGCTGCTGACGGAAGACCATGAACACGTCAAATCGCTGTTCGAGCAGTACGAAGAACTGGGCGACCGCGCCCATGTCAGCAAACAGAAACTGGCCCTGCAGATCTGCACCGAACTGACCAAACACGCCACGGCCGAAGAGGAAATTTTCTACCCTGCCGTGCGCGCCGCCACCAAGGATGACGACATGCTCGACGAGGCCGTCGTCGAGCATGCTTCAGCCAAGGACTTGATCGCGCAGATCATTGCGATGGAACCCACCGACGATCTGTACGACGCCAAGGTCAAGGTGCTGTCCGAGCTGATCGACCACCACGTCAAGGAAGAAGAGAGCGAGATGTTCCCCAAGGCGCGCAAGGCCAAGCTCGACCTCGATGTGCTGGGCGCAGAGATCGCCGCTCGCAAGGAGCAGATCGAACTGCCGCCGCACTAAGCCTGACTCATCGAGAACGCCAGTTCCTTGGCGCGGTTGCCGCTCTTCCAGCCGGTCAGCGGCTGGAAGATGGATTTCGGATCGCCGCCATTCGACAGGAAAGCCCGCCACACGAAGTGGTCGTACACGCCTTCGACATGCACCGCATACGCCCGCGCCAGCGCCTTGTTATGAGCGGCGCAGCTGATTTATTTTCACCCGAAGCAGCCGCACCGCAGGCCAATCAGCTGGCGATGGAGACAAAAACCGGGGATGTTTTTTGTGTGGCGGCTACGCCATGATTCCCGTTGAGCAGCCCGGTATTGGCATTGACGCTGGAGTCCTTCAGATCGCCGTTCAATGTCCAGCGCCCTACCGGCCGGTCGACTTTGCGATACACGCCGTAGTCAAATACCTCCTGCGGCGTCAACACCCGGTCATACAAGATCAAGTCCGACATTTGCCACGATGCGGTCGCACCGGCGCTCTCCGCCCCCGACTGAGCTTTCCTGCCGACCATGATCGGTGTCTTGGCAATATTATTTAAAAACGGCGGCGACATGTTCGTGCTCTGCTGCGCCAGCAGAAAATCATTGGCATAGAACGAAATTGCGCCGTCATGTTTAACGGTATAAGTACAACGTATCCAGCCGCTATCGAGACCCGGCGGCGAGCTGCCACGTCCCGAATCATTGCTGCCAAGGCCGTTGGGGTTGGTGGCAGTGCTGCCACTCCACAATTGAAGACGGGAGGACTTCATTGCTTCCAGCACCTTCCAGCCCCGGCCGCCCGAGGTGTTGGCGATAATTTCCCGGGTCGCATCCGCGAAATCGATCTGCCGGATCGTAAACGACACCGAGAAATCAGCTCTGGCATAAGCGTCGGCAGCCGGTATATTAAAGTAGCACTCGGATAAATTGGAGGCGCTAAACTGCAGCACCTGCGGATAGAACAGCGCGCGCGAACGCGTGATGACCGGATCGGCCATATTGTGTGCCCAGGAGTTATTGGCGTCCGTGAGCGCGTTGTATGCCTGGATGCGGCCGTTGTCATACCCCGACTCAGTCAGCAAATTCCATCCTTCTTTTTCCATCGACATGCCGCCGTTCCATACCCAAAACGCTGCCAGTTGTACCCCTGTTTTCCCCATATTGGTCAGCAAGGCCTTCAGGTTGGTCTGGTCGGTATCGTTGTATGCCTTCTCTTGAAGCGTCGATACGCCAAAGCTGCCCACGAAATAAGGCTTTTTCAAAGCGACCGCCACTGCCTGCATGCATTTGAGATAGCCCAGCGAGCTCGTTACAAACCCGGCGGGAGTATTGGCATCCGCGGCCAAGGCGCTGCTGACGTATTCGTTGTTGATGAACAGATTTTCGCAGATGCAGTCGATCGGATCGGGATTCATTTTGGGTATCACCACCGAGGTGTACCAATCCAATGATTCGGTTTTGGGGTAGCGATGGACGATACCCGCATTCCCCGAAGAGATCATGCGTCCCAACGGATCGTTGGCACGCATGATCGTGGCAGTCTCTTTCAATATTGCCGAAGCGGTATCGTAATTCAGCACCGGGACCTTCTCCACCGCGACGTTCAGGATTTCCTGGTTGGCCATCCATGCTGCGACACCGGTATGCCGGCCAAACTTGACGACAAAGGCGGCCGCAAACGCACGCATGTAGTTCCGCGTCTTGGAATTGACATCGGTCAGCGCAGTAAAGCTCTCCCCCACCATTTCGCAAATGGCGTTCACGCGCCAGAACGGGCAGGCGATCACCCCGATTTTATTCACGACAGCGCAATCGAGCAGGGCTTTGACCGCATCCCAATAAGCATCCTTGAATCCCGGGTCGCTGACGGAGTTATCACTGTTGAATTTGGGCTCGCCCACCACAGCGCCCCAGTTGAAATATGCACCCGCAGCGGTCGCACCCGAAAACGGCGCCATCATCACCTGCACATATTGGTATCCTTGCGCATGCAGGAAAGGCAGGTCATCGGTGTAGTCCGGATTATTGGGACCGGTCCCCCCTTTGGTAGTTTTGTTCCAGTTGCGCCGCTCAAGATAGCTATAGGAATTCAAGGCGATGCTGGCAACCGCCCCAACGTTCATGCCGGTCTCGTCAAACTCCTGCATTACCCCATCGATCACGCGAATATACGGCATACCAACTCCCGGTTGAAATATTGCCGCAATTATAACTTCACATTGATTGACGAACAGGTTTTATTCTGCACCCGCCGATGCCAGCCGCTTCATCTCCCGCTGCATATTGTCGATGGCGCGCTCGTTGTATTGTTCGGCAAAGTAGTCGTTGCCGAACAGCTGGCCGGCGTCGGCCTTGCGGCACAGGTGGGCCAGTGCGCCGCCGCGCTGTTCGCGGTATTTGGCGTCCGGCAGGTGGATGTACTCCTGGCGGATGGCGCGCGCATAGTTCTGGTAGACCTCGTCATCCTGTCCCAGAATGGCCAGGTCGACGCTGAGCAGCGTGTCCTTCAGGCGATGGCTGATCGAGGCTTCCTGGAAGTGGTCGGTGGCGCGTATCAGTTCGGCCGCGTCGCCCATCTCCTGCCCCAGATGGCTGCCCAGCCAGAGCTGGGCGCTGGCTTCCTCGTTGGTCAGCGCGCCCGGCTCGCCGCTGTGGCCGTACTCGGCGTCATGGAACCAGAACGCTTGCTTGACGATGTCGACGTCGGCCGGATCGGGCCGGGTGTTGGCAGCCCACACGCGGATCTCGCACAGGCCGTGCACCAGGTGGTCGAGGTTGTGATAGTGGCGCGCCGGACCGCCGTAGGCCGTGGCGCCGGTCAGCTGCACGAACCACTGGTCGGCGTGGGCGATGGCGGTGGCGTCGCGGTGCTCGTAGTCCCACAGCGTTTCCCACTCCTTGCGCAGCCAGCTCAGCACCCAGGCGTGGTAGGCCGGGCCGGGCACGAACTTCTTCATGATCCAGTTCCAGCCGATCGGCCCTTCCAGCGCCTTGACGAAGCTGGAGCTGACCGAACCGAGGTCGCGCGGCGGCATGACGAAGATGGTCTTGGCGCCTTGCAGCACATCGACGTTGGTTTGCTGGATCAGGTTTTCGTAATCGAAATCGGCGGTGGTGCGGATGCCGCGGATCAGGCAGTGCACGCCCTGCTTCTTGGCGGCGCGCGCCGTGTAGTCGCCCTTGACGATGACCACCTGCACATTGTCCCAGCCCTGCTCGGCGCAGCTGAGGGCGATGATGCTCTTGCGCTCCTCGGCCGAGAACTTGGGCTTCTTGGCCGGATTTTCGGACAGGAACACCACCACCTCGTCCGCCAGCGACCGGGCTTCGTTCATCACCCACATGTGACCGTTGGTGATCGGGTCCAGGGTGCCCGAAAAGCCGATTTTCTTCATACGCCACTCCAACGCCATGTCAAAGTTGCATTTTAGACTGGAGTGGCCCTTGCAGTCTCAGGAAAATCGACCTTGACCTTCAGTCCGCCCAGGCGCTCGGACTCGCCCAGGGTCAGCACGGCGCCGTGGCGTTCGGCGATCGACTTGATGATCGCCAGCCCCAGCCCGCTGCCGCCGGCCTGGCTGCCGGGCACGCGGTAGAAGCGGCTGAACACGCGCTCGCGCTCGTCCGGCGGGATGCCGGGGCCGGAATCCTCGACCGTGAGGATGACGCGGCCCGGCGCGGCCTTTGTGGCGCCGGCGCTACGGCGCAGCTCGATATCGACGGTGCCGCCGGCCGGCGTGTACTTGGTGGCGTTATCGATCAGGTTGCGCAGCAGGATGATCAGCGCATCGGGCTGGCCGTCCACCGCGGCCTCGTCGGCGTGATCCAGGCCGAGGTCGATCTGGCGCGCCTGCGCCAGCCCGGCCATGTCGCCCAGCGAGCGTTTGACCAGCTCGGTGAGGTTGACCGGCTCCAGCTTGACGTCGTTGACCGAGCCTTCCTGCCGCGCCAGCACCAGCAACTGTTCCACCAGCCGCGTGGCGCGTTCGATGCCGGCCGTGACGCGGCCGATGGCGACGCTGCGCGCGGCCTCGTCCTGCGCCCGTTCCAGGCTCAGCACCTGCAATTTGAGCGCCGCCAGCGGCGAGCGCAGTTCGTGCGCGGCGTCGGCGACGAAGTGCTGCTGGGCCTCGAAGGCGGTGCGCACGCGGCCGAACAGCAGGTTCAGCTCGTGCACCAGCGGCAGCACTTCATCGGGCAAATCGTTTTCCGAGACCGGCGACAGATCGTCCGCCTGGCGCGCCGCCACCTGCCGCTTGACGCGCGACACCGGCGCCAGCGAGCCGCTGACCACCCACCACACCACCAGCATCAGCACCGGCGCCATGACGGCGATCGGGCCGACCGTGCGCAGCGCCAGCGTACCGGCCATGCGCTGGCGCACCGCCATGTCCTGCGCCACCTGCACCGTCTGGTTGCTGGTCTGCACCGAGAAGATGCGGTAGGTGGTGTTGTTGGCCTTGACGTTGGAGAAGCCCAGCACCGCCCGCTGCGGCAGCGCCGCGCGCGACAGCGAGCGGAACACTTGCGCGCCGTCCGGCGTCCACACCTGCACCACCAGGTCGTCGTTTTCGGGATCGGCCGCCGTGTCGGCGGCCTTGTTGGTCAGCGTGGCGCTGGAACGCAGCGACATCGCCATCTGCTGCATGTGATAGTCGAAGATCTGGTCGGCGTCGCTCAGCGCGCTGCGGTAGGCGATCATCGCCTGCGCGATGGCGGCCATGGTGATGGCGGCCAGCAGGAACCACAGCAGGCGCCCGCGCAGCGAGTGCGTTACCACGGGCACCCGCGGCATCGACGGCATCTTCACCTTCATAGTTTCGGTACCATGTATCCCAGGCCGCGCACGTTTTGGATCAGTTCCGCGCCGAGCTTCTTGCGCAGGCCGTGGATGTAGACTTCGACCGCGTTGCTGTTGACTTCATCCTTCCAGCTGTACAGCTTTTCTTCCAGCTGATGCCGCGACAGCACGATGCCGGGCCGCGCGATCAGCGCCTCCAGCACTGCCCATTCGCGCGCCGACAGGCTGACCGGCTTGCCGTCGGCCAGCACTTCGCGGGTTTGCGGATTGACGCTGACGCCGCCGTGTTCGAAGATCGGCTCGGCGCGGCCGGCGGAACGGCGCAGCAAGGCGCGGATGCGCGCCAGCAGTTCGTCGAGGTCGTAGGGTTTGAGCACATAATCGTCGGCGCCGGCGTCGAGGCCGGCGATGCGCTGTTCCTTGGCGTCGCGCGCCGTGGCGACCAGCACCGGCGTCAGCTCCTTGCGCGCGCGCATCGAGCGCAGCACTTCGAGGCCGTCCTTGCGCGGCAGGCCCAGGTCCAGCAGCACCAGGTCGTAGGTCTGGGTTTGCAGCGCGGTGTCGGCCATCGCGCCATCCTTGACCCAGTCGACCGCGTAGTGCTCGGCCCGCAGCAGGTCGAGCACTACCTCGCCGATCATCGTATCGTCTTCCACCAGCAGAAGTCGCATATTGTTCCCTTTCTGTTTTTGTGTTGCGTTCTGCCGGCCCGACTTATCCGAGTCGCACCGGTATGAAGATTTTATCGTCGCCGCGCTGTATCAGCAACGCCACCGACTTGCCGGACTTGTCGACCACTTCGCGCACCTGGTCCACCGTGTTGACCGCACGGCCGTTCACCGACAGCAGCACATCGCCCGGCTGCACGCCGGCGTCGGCCGCCGCGCCGCGCGCATCCTCGATCAGCAAGCCGTTGGCGATGCCGGACTGGCGCTTCTCCATGTTTTCCAGCGGACGCAGCGACAAGCCCAGCTTCAGCTTGGCGCTGGCTTGTCCGCCGCGTTCGCCGTCGGCTGCCGCCGCGACTTTGTCGTTGGCGTTGCCCAGCGTGGCGCTCAATTGTACCGGCTTACCCTGGCGCCAGACTTCCATCGTCACTTTATCACCTGGCGTGGCCAGGCCGACGATGGCCGGCAAGTCGCCCGAGCTGATGATCTTGTTGCCGTTAAGCGTGCGGATCACATCGCCAGCCTTCAGGCCGGCCTTGTCGCCGGGGCCGCCCTTCTCGACGTTGGACACCAGCGCGCCTTCCGGCGTGGCCAGGTTGAAGGAATCGGCGAAGCCCTGGTTGATCTCCTGCACCGTCACGCCCAGCTTGGCGTGGGTGACCTTGCCGGTCGAGACGATCTGGTCCTTGATCTTGCCGGCCACGTCGATCGGGATCGCGAACGACAGGCCCTGGTAGCCGCCGGTCTGGCTGTAGATCTGCGAGTTGATGCCGACCACTTCGCCGCGCGTGTTGAACAGCGGGCCGCCCGAGTTGCCGGGATTGACGGCGACGTCGGTCTGGATGAAGGGCACGTTGCCGTCCGGCAGCGAGCGGCCCTTGGCGCTGACCACGCCGGCGGTGACGGTGTTATCGAGGCCGTATGGCGAGCCGATCGCCAGCACCCACTCGCCCACTTTCAGGTCGTTGCCCTTGGCCAGCGGCACCACCGGCAGGTTCTTGGCGTCGATCTTCAGCACGGCGACGTCGCTTTTCGGATCGGAGCCCAGCACCTTGGCGCGGAACTCGCGGCGGTCGGTCAGCTTGACCACCACTTCGCTGGCGTCGCGCACCACGTGGGCGTTGGTCAGGATGATGCCGTCGGCGCTGACGATGAAGCCGGAGCCCAGGCCGTGGGTCGGCACGCTGCGCTGGCCGCCGCGCTGCTGCGGACCCTGGAAGCGGCGGAAGAATTCGTAGAACGGATCGTCGGCGAACGGATCGCCGCGGCCGGTCTGTTCGGCGCCGTCGTAGGAGGTCTTGGTGCTGCCGGTGACGCTGATGTTGACCACCGCCGGGCCGTTGTGGGCAGCGATGACGCTGAAGTCGGGCAGCGTCATCAGCGGCGCGGGCACGGCGGCCGGCGCCGCGGCCTGGACCGGTGCTGCGGCTTGCAGCACAATGGGGGCGGCGGCAACGGCATTGCCTTGTTTGACGGCGACGGCGCCGCCGACGCCTATCACGCCCAGCACTGCCACGGCGAGGGCTGCACGTTTGAGAGTAGATTCGGACATAGCTGCACTCCTGAATGAATGAGGTTTGTAGATGTATCCAATATGAGGGTAAAAACTTAGACGCGTCTTAACAATACAATTGCTTACAACCAACGCTGGTTTACGCAAAACTGGCCGGATATACCGGCCAGTCGGGACTACTCAGCTACATGGATCAGGCGGCCTGGCGCTGCTCCAGGGCGGTGACGTTGTCGCTGCCGTCGATGACGATCTTGCGTGGCTTGAGCGCTTCAGGCACTTCGCGCACCAGTTCGATATTCAGCATGCCGTTGTCGAAGGTGGCGCCGGTCACTTTGACGTGGTTGGCCAGCTGGAAGCGCTGCTCGAAATCGCGGGCGGCGATGCCGCGGTGCAGATAGGTGCGCTCGGTGGCGTCCTTCTGCTTGCGGCCGACGATGTGCAGCGAATCGCGCTCGAAGGTGATGTCGATTTCCGAACGGTCGAAGCCGGCCAGCGCCATCACGATACGGTATTTGTCTTCCGACACCAGTTCGATGTTGTACGGAGGATAGCTCGGGGTGGCATCGCCGCGCTGGGCGTCATTCAGCATTTGCGCCAGACGATCAAAGCCGATGGCGGAACGATACAGTGGGGTCAGGTCAAAAGTACGCATGATGGATATCCTTTTAAAGTTAAGCGATATGGACGGGGAAGATTCCCCTCGGTGGTCCCCATCTGGGCAACCACTGAGTCCGATATAGGATGGTTTTCCGGCCTTTCAAGGCCTTGAAAAACGCCCACAAGATCCCCAGAGCCGCAAAATTTTTAAAAATATTTTCGCTGCACCGCGCCACGCTTTCGCCAGTTTTTTGCCAGATTTGCAAGTTGCCTGCGTGCTACACTCGCCTTCCTGTCCAACCTCGTTATCGACCACATGTCCATGTCCCGTGCCGCCCTCGCCGTCCTGTTGGCCACCGCCTTCAGCGCCCAGGCAGAAGCCATCTCCGAACAGCCTTACCCAGGCACCATCGTCTTGAAAGTGGACGCCACCAACACGGCGCAGCAAATCTTCCGTGTGCGCGAGAGCATCCCCGCCAAGCCGGGCAAGCTGACCCTGCTCTATCCGCAGTGGATACCGGCCAACCACGGCCCCAGCGGCGCGCTGAACCAGTTCGCCGGCCTCAAGGTCAGCGCCAACGGCAAGCCGCTGGACTGGAAGCGCGACACGGTCAACGTCTACGCCTTCCACATCGAGGTGCCGAAGGATGCATCGTCGGTGGACGTGGAATTCCAGTACCTGTCGCCGACCGAGGCCAACCAGGGCCGCACCACGATCACCAACGACATCGTCGGCGTGCAATGGCAATCGCTGACCTTGTACCCGGCCGGCTACAACAGCCGCCGCATCACCATGCAGCCCAACCTGACGGTGCCGGCCGGCTGGCAGTACGGCACCGCGCTGGAGACGGCCGCGCGCAACGGCGACGAGATCGCCTTCAAGCCGCTGAACCTGGAGGCGATGATGGATTCGCCGCTGTTCGCCGGCCGCTACTTCCGCCGCATCGACCTCGACCCGGGCGCGAAAGTGCCGGTGCACCTGAACGTCGTGGCCGACTCGGCCGAGCAGCTGGAAGCGACGCCGGAACAGATCGCCCCGCACCGCGCGATGGTGCAGCAAGCCTACAAGCTGTTCAACTCGCAGCACTACCAGCACTACGATTTCCTGTTCGCCATCAGCGACGAGTTCGGCGGCATCGGCCGCGAGCATCACCAGTCGAGCGAGAACGGCGTCAAGCTGGGCTACTTCGCCGACTGGGCCAAACAGGAAGCGCGGCGCGAACTGCTGCCGCATGAATTCACCCACTCGTGGAACGGCAAGTTCCGCCGCCCGGCCGACCAGAACGTCCCCAACTTCAACACGCCGCTGCAGAATTCGCTGCTGTGGGTGTACGAAGGCCAGACCCAGTACTGGGGCGCGGTGATCGCGGCCCGTTCCGGCCTGATCAAGCAAGAGCACACGCGCGACCTGCTGGCCGCCACCGCCGCCCGCTACGACAACACCCGCGGCCGCGAATGGCGCGCGGTGCAGGACACCACCAACGACCCGATCGTCAACGCCCGCCGTCCGCAAGGCTGGAACAACTGGCAGCGCGCCGAGGATTACTATTCGGAAGGCGAACTGATCTGGCTGGACGCCGACACGCTGATCCGCGAAAAGTCCGGCGACAAGCGCTCGCTCAACGATTTCGCCCGCAACTTCTTCGGCGTCGACGACGGCGTCAACGTGGCCAAGCACTACACCTTCGACGACGTGGTGAAGGCGCTCAACGCGGTCCAGCCTCACGACTGGGCCGGCTTCCTGCGCACCCGCCTCGACGGCCACGGCCCCGGCGCGCCACTGGACGGCCTGGCGCGCGCCGGCTGGAAACTGGCCTACACCGACAAGCCGACCGACTTCCTCAAAGCCCAGGAAGACCAAAACAAATCGGCCAACTTCCAGTATTCGCTGGGTTTCTCGGTCGGCGCCGACGGCAAGCTGGAAGGCTTCCAGTGGGAAGGCGTGGGCTTCAAGGCAGGCCTGTCGGGCGGCAGCACGCTGCTGGCCGTCAACGGCCGCGCCTACAAGGCCGAGGTGCTGCGCGCCGCCGTCACGGCCGCCAAGACCGGCAAGGAGCCTATCAACCTGCTGGTCAAGAAAGGCGGCTTGTACCAGACCTATGCGCTCGACTACCACGGCGGCCTGAAGTATCCGCGCCTCGAGCGCATCGAGGGCACGCCGGATCGCCTTGATGCAATTTTGCAACCATTGAAGTAATTATCATCCCGCAGGGAGCCGGTTGATTGTGCCGGCTCGCCATCGGGTTATACTGGTCCCATGCCCGACCGGACCGACACCCAGCCTCCACCGCGCACCGAGCTAGACGAGTTGCGCGTGTCCGACCGTATTTTCCACGCCCTGCTCGACAACGCGCCCATCCTGATCTCCACCAAGGATTTGCAAGGCACCGTCACGCTGGCCAACCGCCATTTCGACATCCTCGACGGCTACAATCCTGCCACCTTCATCGGCTCCAATGTCTTCGAATTGTTTCCGCGCGAGATAGCCGAACAGCTGTGGCGCAACGACCGCATCGCCGCGCTGGAACGGCGCGCGATCCAGGAAGAAGAATCGGTCTACCACCGCGACAAGACGCTGCACACCTATATGACCGTGAAGTTCCCGCTGTTCGACAAGGACGGCCAGGTCTACGCCACCTGCGCCGTCTCCACCGACATCACGGAAGCCAAGACCGCGCAGACCGACAGCGTGACCGACGAGCTGACCGGGCTGAAGAACCGGCGCTACTTCAACATCCGCTTCAACGAAGAACAAAAGCGCGCGCGCCGCGACCAGCGCCTGCTGACTCTGCTGCTGATCGACGTCGACCGCTTCAAGGAATACAACGACAGCTACGGCCATCCGCAAGGCGACCAGGTGTTGAAGGCGGTGGCCGACGTCATGCGACAGGCGCTCAGCCGTCCAGGCGACCTGAGCTTCCGCGTCGGCGGCGACGAGTTTGCCTGCCTGTTCGCCAGCAACAGTGCCGAGGAGAGCGAGGCGCTGGCCGAACAGATCCGCGCCGACCTGGCGGCCCGCCTGATCCCGCACCAGGGCAACCCGCCCTGCGGCCACGTGACGCTGTCGCTGGGGCTGGCCTTCATCGCGCCGGAAACGACGCCGAGCCAGGAAGACATCTACCAGCAAGCCGACCAGGCCCTGTACCGGGCCAAGCACCAGGGCCGCAACACCGTCTCGCGCTAGGCATTGTTCAGGATATCGAAACACCGTAGTCAGCTTTTGCCGCTTTATCTCGTTCTTTGAAAGGCCTACAGTGCAGGCACTCCACAATCAAGGAACACGATGATTACGCTGCACACCTGGACCACCCCGAACGGCCGCAAGATTTCCATCATGCTGGAAGAGCTCGGTATCCCCTATGAAATCAAGACCGTCAACATCATCCAGGGCGAACAACTGAAGCCCGAATTCCTGGCGATCTCCCCCAACAACAAGATCCCGGCCATCGTTGACACCGACGCCGGCGGCGCAACCGTCAGCGTGTTTGAAAGCGGCGCCATCCTGACCTACCTGGCGGAGAAAACCGGCAAGCTGCTGCCGGCCTCCGGCCCGGCCCGCTACAAGGTGCTGGAATGGCTGAACTGGCAGATCGGCGGCCTCGGCCCGATCCTGGGCCAGGTCGGCTTCTTCGAAGTGTTTTCGAAAGAGAAATCGGCGCTGGCCAGCCAGCGCTTCATCGACGAGGCGGACCGCCTGCTGGGCGTGATGGACCGCCAACTGGCCCAGCATACCTACCTGGCCGGCGAGGACTACAGCATCGCCGACATCGCCAGCTACCCGTGGACCTTCGGCCTGACACTGATGCTGAAGCCGGCGCTGGGCGACAAGCTGGCCAGCAAACCCCACCTGCAACGCTGGATGGCGTTGATGGCCGAGCGTCCGGCGGTGCAGCGCGGCATGGCCTTGCCGAAGCTGGGTTAACACGGGCGTAGCCTTGGCGTTTTGCTGTTTTGGTGTATGCTAATCGCTATGAACAAAGACACCGACATCCAACTCAGCGGCCCCTTCAAGGCCTCCGACGGCTCCGGCCGTGCCCACGACGCCAAGGCGATCCGTATCTTCGACGAAGGTTACGGAGCGATTGACGTGTATGTGGACTTTTCTGCTTCGATCAGCGGCCTGCACAAGGACAAATCGCTGATCGACGCCGTGGTCGCGCAACTGCGCACCGTCGGCTACAAGGGCCCGGCCCTGACCGCCGGCGACTCCGTGCTGCAGGAAAGCAAACTGCTGGTGCTGGAAGCGCCGGACGAATTCAACACCTTCGCCGCCGGCAAGGGCTGGAAAGACCTCGCCGAAGAATTCGACGACGAGTAATCATCTTTTTGAGGCGAGCTCTTAGTTAAAGAGCTTCTTCAACGCATCCTTTACATCAATCTTAATTTTCTTCGGCTGCTGCTCGCCCGACTGGGCAGCAGCTGGCTGCTGCGGATCGTTGGCATTGTCCGCCGCCGCCACCAGCCACTGCGGCTGCTTGGCCGCCGCCAGCTTGGGCATGCCATCGCTGCCGAAGTTCTTCTTCATGTACGGCAAGTCCATATCGGGCTTGTTCTGTAACACGGTACCGTCTTCGCGCAGAATGGTCGGCGTGCCGCCGACGCGGCTGCCCACCGCCGCCAGCACCTGCTCCAGATGGCGCGCCGATTGCTCGGCATTCTTCGGATCGAATTCGCACGTGCGACCCGGCGCCGCATCCAGCGTGCTCCAGTATTTTTTCCAGGCGGCGGTGCTGTTGTCGGCGCACCAGATGCGCGACACGGTCTGCCACTTCGCCGCACCGGCATTAATATCCTGCAACGACATCGGCACCACATAGAACGTGGTGTTCACGCCGCTGCCTTTTTTCAGCAAGTCCTGCTCGAAGCGCTGGCAGAAGCCGCAATCCACCGCCGAGAACAGCACCATCTTGCGGCCGCCGCCGTCGCCGTAACTGACCTTGATCAGCTTGTCGTAGTCGATGGCCGCGATCACTTCCTGCTGCAAATCGCTCATTTCGTCTTTGGTCATCTTGCGTGGCGGGGTGCTGGTGGTGCTCAGTACCTGGAAGCCATTGACGTCGCCGTAAATCGTGCCCGCTTCGTTGATGAGGCCGACGAATGCGCCCTTATTGTCGTTCAACACATACATGCCGCGCACCAGCGTCGGTATGGCGCGGCTGTTGTTTTCCGTGATGCCCAGGCTGCGGTTGGCGCGCGCCATATTGGCCAGCAGGTTATGCGTCGCGCTGCGGCCATCCGCTTGCGCCGGCGGCGCCAGCATCGCGCCGGCCATGCCCACGACGGCGCCCAGTGCGCGCCATTGCCCGAAGCTCTGTTTGAATACGTTCATCGCTAACCTTTCCTGATTTGCCGGCGCAGCCAGGCATTGAACAAAAGAAAAGATTATATAACAACGTTGTTCAGATATAGCGATCGCTCCAGGCCGCGATCAGGTTGGCCACGTAGACGGCATCGTCGCGATCGGTCAGCAGGTGGTCCGCGCTGTCGAGCGAGATGAAGCTTTTCGGATGCTTGGCAGCGGTGAAAATCTCCATCGCATTGCTGATGCCGACCGTGTCGTCGCCGGGCGCGTGCATCACCAGCAAGGCCCGCTTCAGGCCCGCGATCTTCAGCTTCAAATTGTGCCCGCCCGCATCCTCGACAAATTGCTGCTTGATGCGGAAAGGCCGGCCCGCCAATTGCACCTGCGCCTCGCCCTCGCTGGCGATCTGGTCCAGATGCTGGCTGAACATGCCGGTCACTTGGCTGGGATCGCTGGGCGCGGCCAGCGTCACCACCGCCTTCGCCTCCGGCACCTGCCCGGCCACCGCCAGCACCGCCGCGCCGCCCAGGCTGTGGCCGATCAGCAGACTGGGCGCCTTGTGGCTGGCGCGCAGGTAGGCGGCGGCCGCCAGCAAGTCCGCCAGGTTGGACGAGAAATTGGTGTTGGCGAATTCGCCCTCGCTGGCGCCCAGGCCGGTGAAGTCGAAGCGCAGCACGGCAAAGCCATGCTCGGTCAGCGCCTGCGCGATGCGGCTGGCGGCAAACACGTCCTTGCCGCAGGTGAAGCAGTGGGCAAACAAGGCGTAGGCCCGGATGTCGCCGTCCGGCACATCCAGCCTGGCCGCCAGCTTCTGGCCGTCGGCGCCGAGGAATTCCTGTCGTTGTGATCGCATGCGCTGTCCCGTTGTTGAAGCCAGACGCTATTTAACCAAACAAACCGTGCAGATACCAGCGCGCCGATTGCTCGCCCTCGTGGCCGGTGCGTTCGCGGTACAGCCAGTAGTGGGCGTAGTCGTCGCCCTCGGCCATGAAGTAGTCGCGGGTTTGCATGGTGCCCCACCAGCCGGCCTCGATGCGCTCGCCGGTCGACATGATCTTCAGCGGCGAGCCGTAGAACGGCCGGTGGTCGCGCATCAGCAAGGGGATCGGCTTGGCCAGCAGCCAGGCCGGACGCGGCAGGCCGGGCATGTCCGGCGGCAGCTGGGCGCGGGCGTCGGCGGGACGGATTTTTTCCTGCACGCTGACCCAGGCGTTGGCCTGCTCGGGGCGGTAATCGGCGCGCGGCGCCGCTTGCAGCACGTTGTCCGGTCCCAGTCGCGCAGTCAGCAATTCCAGCAGGCGCTGCCAATCCTCCTTGCTGCCGCCCGGCTCGGGGAACAATGAATCGCTGGGCGGCGCCATAGCCTGCACCTGCGGCGCTTCCAGGCACAGGCCGATCACCGGCGCATCCAGCACCTGCTTGGCCAGCCGCTCCTTGAGCAGGCGCACCAGGTGTTCGTCGCGCCAGGTCGGCTCGGCCAGCACGATGTCGATGACCGTCGGCGGACCGGCCACCCTGCCGCGCTCATGCTCCAGCAACAGCCGGATGCGCTCGACCGCGAACTGGCGCGCGCTGAGCCAGCCGGTCAGCTGCTGCAACAAGCGGCGCGCGCCGAACAGCAACGCTTCGGCGTTCTCAACGCGGTCGAACAATTCCAGCTTGGCGCTGAAGCTGGCCGGTGCTTCCAGCCAGCGATGCATCTCGGCGCGCTCGCCGTAGGCATCGTCCAGCATATCCAGCAAGGCCCGTCCGCAGCGACGCTGCAAGCCGGGACGCGGCAGGCGGCGCATCTCGCCCAGCGTCAAGCACCCTATGCCTTCCAACCAGCTCAGGTAGGGCCGAGCCGGAGGCAGCAGGCTGCCGGGCAAGCGGTCCATGCGCCGCACTAACGCGTCCATCGTCAAGGCCCGTCCGGCACCGCTGCGGGCCAGCAGCCAGGCGCCGCGCGCGGTGGGCGCGCAGCTGAGCGTGGCCGTAAAACCGAGCACCTCCATGCTGGCCGCCACCTGCCGGCACAACGCGCGGATGCCGCCGAACAGGCGCAGGCTGGCGCCAACGTCGAGCAGCAGCGTGGCCTCCTCCGCCTGCGCCAGCTGCGGCGTAAATTGCAGCAACGCCAACGCCACCGCGTGTTGCGCGTCCGCCTCCCGCTGCGGTGCGCGCTGCTGGAACTGCGATTGCGGCGCCAGCATCAGCGCGCCGCCGCGCCGCATGCCGACGTCGACGCCGGCCTGCCGCGCCAGCGCCGACATGGCCACTACCCGCTCCTGCTCCAGCACCACGGTGCAGCTGTCATCCGACCAGCGCGGGCAGAATACTTCGAGCGGGAGCCGTGGCAGGTGTAGTCCGATCCAGAGGCGCATGGCGTTGTAAGAGCGATGGGGTTAATGGCAAAAATAATGGGGTGTCGCGCTGCGGTCCTCGTCGTTTGACAAAGCCGATGTTGATGCCGCCCGGCGCCGTGTGCAGCGACAGCCGCAGCGGCGCCGGCGAGGCATCCTGCGCGGCCGCCAGCGGCCGCAGCATGCAGAACAGCGTGTCGCCGCTTTGCGCCGCCAGATGCAGGCGGCGCAGCGTTTCGCCGCGCGCATGGTTTTGCCACAGCAGCAGCGCGCCGCAACAGCCGCTGCGCAGCACTTGTTCCGCGGCCCACAAGGCGTCGCCGCTCTTGGCGCCGCTGCGTATCCAGATCAGTTGCGACGGTTCCAGCCCCAGGGCCGCCAGCGCCAGCGCCTGCGGCGCATGCGGCGGTTGCAGCAGCACGATGGGCCGTTTGCCCAGGCCCAGCAACGCCGGCCGCAGCAGGCGCAGTTCGCCGATGCCGTGTTGCTGCACCAGCAGGTCGACCAGCACACCCAGCGGCCAGCCGCCGCCCGGCAGCTGCGCCGACAAGGCGGCAAAGCCGGTGTCGACGCAGCGGGTGGCGCTGTGCGCCAGTTGCGACGCCAGCCATAGCGATGGATGGACGGCTTCGGGCGCAAGAGCAGCGGAGCGGGTGGCGGATGAGCTCATGATATGGGAGGAATTCTACCGCAAATACTGTATAAATACACAGTACTATTTGCGGCTGTTTTTGGCAAGGCCAATCTATATCGTGCGGCCCATGCTGTACCATGTGGTTCAGGCAACTAAACAAGGACATCCTTTGCAAACCATCCAATTGGTCGGCGCCATCCTGTTCGGACTGGCGCTGCTGCACACCTTCGCAGCCAAATCCTTCGAAGTACTGTCGCACCGCCACCCGCGCCATGCGGGCCTGTTCCATCTGTTGGGCGAAGTGGAAGTGGTGTTCGGCTTCTGGGCCTTTATCCTGATTATCGCGATGGCGTTGCTGAGCGGGGGCGACGCCGCCATCCAGTACGCCGAATCGCGCCAATACACCGAGCCGCTGTTCGTGTTCACCGTGATGGTGGTGGCGGCCTCGCGGCCGGTGCTGGATATCATGGAGCGCATGCTGCTGGTGCTGGCCAGGCTGCTGCCGATGCGCGCCGAACTGGCGCTGGTGTGGTTCGGCCTGGCGCTGGTGCCGCTGACCGGTTCCTTGATCACCGAGCCGGCCGCGATGACCTTGGCCGCGCTGATGTTGGCGCCGCTGATTTTCCGCGACGGCATGCCGGAGTGGCTGAAGTACGGCGCGCTGGGCGTCTTGTTCGTCAACGTCTCGATCGGCGGCACGCTGACCGCCTACGCCGCGCCGCCGGTGTTGATGGTGGCCAGCACCTGGCAATGGGACAGCGCCTTCATGGCCACGCACTTCGGCTGGAAGGCGGCCATCGCGGTGCTGATCAACGCAACCGTAATCACCTTCGTTCTGCGCAAGCATTTGAGGGCGCCGGCCGCGCCGTCGGCTGAAGTCCAGGCCGCGCCGGCCGTGCCGTTGACGGTCACCGCGATCCACCTGGTCTTCCTGGCGGCGGTGGTGGTGCTGGGCCATCACCCGGTGCTGTTCCTCGGCATCTTCATGCTGTTCCTGGGATTCACGCAGGCTTACCAGCGCTACCAGAATCCGCTGATCATCAAGGAAGGCTTGCTGGTCGGCTTCTTCCTGGCCGGGCTGGTGGTGTTGGGCGGCATGCAGCAGTGGTGGTTGCAGCCCATCGTCGAAAGTCTGCCGCCGGTGGCGCTGTTCTTCAGTGCGCTTGGCCTGACGGCGATTACCGACAACGCCGCGCTGACCTATCTCGGTTCGCTGATCCAGGGCATTTCGGCGCAGTCGCAATACATGCTGGTGGCCGGCGCGGTGGCCGGCGGCGGCCTGACGGTGATCGCCAACGCGCCGAATCCGGCCGGCGTATCACTGCTGCGGCGCGGCTTCCAGGACGAGTCGATAGGCGCTATCGGCCTGCTGGCCGGCGCGCTGGCGCCGACGGCCGTGGCTGCGCTGGCTTTTCTGCTGTAGCGCCTACACGCGCTGGTGGCGTGAGAAAAATTCCAGCATCATCTTGCTGGCGTCCGGTCCGGCCTTGGCGTTGAAGGCCAGGGCCGGATCGCCGCCGCTCCAGGCGTGCTCCAGGTCGGCGATCTGGGCGACGCGCAGCAGCAGTTTTCTTCCTTCATAAAAATCGTGCAGCTGGTGGGCGTTGTGGCGGCCGCCCCGTCCTTGCGGCTTGTGGGTGGTCTTCGGCGCGGCCGATAGTCGGTTCAGCAAGCGACTTTGGCGCGCCAGCTGGAGCTGGTTGATCGGACGAACCACCTTGTCGCCCTCCCCCTGGATCAAAATCGCAGGCATGCCGGGAAATTGTGGATGGCGCATCATCACCTCGAGCGCGGCGGCCTCGGACCGCGTGGCGGCGCCGTGCTGCATCACGCCCAGCGCGCCGATGGTGTTGTGGCCAGCACCGAACACCGGGGCCGAATGCAGGCCGACGGCGGCAAACAGCTGCGGATGACTCAGCGCGACGATGTTGGCCATGGCGGCGCCGGCCGAGATGCCGGCGATATAGATGCGCGAACGGTCGATGGCGTACTGCGACATCACCTTGTTGATCATGCCGACGATGACGGGGACATCGCCGCCGCCCTCCTGCGTGGCGCGGTCATACCACTTCCAGCAGCGCTGCGCCTGGACGCTGACCAGTTGCTGCGGATAGAGCACGGCGTAGCCCATCTGCTCGGCCCACTGGTTCATGCGCGTGCCTTGCGCGAATTGGGTCGCGGTCTGCTGGCAGCCGTGCAGCATGACCAGTAGCGGCAAGCCTGTGCGTTGCGTCTCTTCGGGTGGATTGTTTGGCAGGTAGAGCCAGTAGCTCATCCGGCGCGCAGGCGTGCCGACGCCTGGCGGTGCGCTGAAGTGCGACGCCAGCCATTTGCCCGGCGACGGCGGAACATGGTGGGGTGGCGCGGTACTCGCGCTTCGCCCCCGCACACCGGCTGCGGGGGTCTGACCCCGAACGGGGTCAGACCCCTTGCGGGCGGGTTTCGGGGTAGCGGCCGGCTTGCGTTTTCGTTTGGGCTTGGCGGCTGCGGG
The DNA here is from genome assembly GCF_040364205.1 of Duganella rhizosphaerae. NCBI lineage: Bacteria > Pseudomonadati > Pseudomonadota > Betaproteobacteria > Burkholderiales > Oxalobacteraceae > Duganella > Duganella rhizosphaerae. Next base: position 38,294 of record NZ_BPWK01000015.1, on the reverse strand, counting down.
GACGGCGAACATCGCCGTCACCATCTTGCTGACGGAACGGCTCTGCCGCGTCCCTGAGCGGACCAAAGTGCGTAACAAACTGCTGGCTGCTCTCTTCATGGCGACGATCTCCTGTTGCCATAAAGTCTACCCTGAAACCCGCCCCATCCTGCGTGCGCCAGCGCTCATAACAGCCGATCAGCGCTGCATCGACTCCCATACTTTGAGCAGTCGCTTGGCCGATACCGGCATCGGCGTACGCAGCTCCTGCGCGAACAGGGACACGCGCAACTCCTCTAGCATCCAGCGGAATTCCACCATCTTCGGATCGGTGTTCTTGCCGGCCGATTTGTCCTTGTTGGCGCGCTGGTACAACGTGGCCGCCTGCTGCCATTCGGCCATCAGCTTGGCGTCGCGCGCGGGATCGCCGCGCAGCTTCTCGATGCGCACGTTCATCGCCTTCAGATAGCGCGGGAAGTGCGACAGCTGGCTGTACTCGTTCTCCGACAGGAAGCGTTTGTTGACCAATCCCTGCAACTGCGCCTGCATGTCGGCCGCCGCCTGCGCGGGCAAGCCTTGCAAGCGCTTGGGCAGGCCGTGGAACTCGGTCAGCACCTGCGACAGCAAACGCGCGATCTCGTTCACCAGCAGCACCAGGCGCGATTTACCCTCGTCCTTGCGCTTGGCGAAACTGGCTGCATCCAGCGGCAACGGATCTTGCAGGCAGGCGATATCCAAAGCCTTGTTGATGATCTGCTCGCGCAGCTCTTCCTGCGTGCCCATGCTCATGAACTGCATGCCCATCTGCTGCAAGCCTGGGATGCCTTTTTCGATGAACTTGATCTGGTCCTTCATCTGCAGGGAGAACAGGCGGCGCAGGCCGACCCGGTGCGTGCGCGCGGCCACGGTCGGATCGTCGAACACCTCCAGGTCGCAGTGCGTGCTCTTGTCGACCAGCGCCGGGAAGCCGATCAGCGTCAGCTTGCCCTGCGCGATTTCCAGCAGCTCCGGCAACTCGCCGAAGGTCCACGAGGTCAGGCCGGTCAGCGTGATGCCGCTGGTGGCCGTCGGCGCGGCGGCTGCGGGTGCAGCCTTGCCTTGTGCGGCAGGTGCGCCGGTTTTCGTCGGCGCGGATGGCGCAGCGCTGCCGCCGGTGCCCAGCGCGCGCATGCTGACGCCCTGTCCACCCGACGATTCGGCCATCTTCTGGAAGCTCTCGCGCGCCTGCGTGCCGAATTCCGCTTGCAGCGTGGCCAGGTTGCGGCCCATATCCAGCTGGCGTCCGTGCTCGTCGATCACCTTGAAGTTCATGAAGTGGTGAGCCGCCAGCGTTTCCGGCTTGAAGTCGCTGGTCAGCACCGAGATCGTGATCTGTTTGCGGATGTCGGCGATGATCGCGTCGATCAAATCGCCACGGCCGAACACACCCGCTTCATGCACACGCTCGCAGAACTTGGCGGCGTAATCCGGCAGCGGCACACAATGGCGGCGCAGCTTTTGCGGCAGGGACTTGAGCAGCAGGTGCACCTTCTCCTTCAACATGCCCGGCACCAGCCACTCGCAGCGCTCGCGCGGCAGCTGGTTCAGGGCAAACAGCGGCACCGCCATGGTCACACCATCGCGCACGCTGCCCGGTTCGAAGTGATAGGTCAGCTGCATCTCCAGCCCCGTCACCGACATCATCTTCGGGAACAGGTCGGTGGTCACGCCGGCCGCTTCGTGGCGCATCAATTCGTCGCGGTTCAGGTACAGCAGCTTGGGTTCGGCGGCCGTCGCGTCCTTGTGCCACTTCTCGAAACCGGCGCCGTTGACCACGTCGGCCGGGATCAGCTTGTCGTAGAAGGCGGCGATCAGTTCATCGTCCACCAGCACGTCGAGACGGCGCGACTTGTGCTCAAGGTTTTCGATTTCCTTGATCAGCTTATGGTTGTGCGCGAAGAACGGCGCACGCGTTTCGTAATCGCCGCCGACCAGCGCATCGCGAATGAAGATCTCGCGCGCCTCGGTCGGATTGAACAAGCCGTAGTTGATGCGGCGCTGGCTGTACACCACCAGCCCGTACAAGGTGGCCCGTTCGGACGCGCTGACCTGCGCCGACTTCTTCTCCCAGCGCGGTTCGCCCCAGGATTTTTTCAGCAGGTGGCCGCCGACCTTCTCCAGCCATTCCGGCTGGATCTGCGCCACGCAGCGCGCGTACAGGCGCGTGGTGTCGACCAGTTCGGCCGCCATGATCCATTTGCCCGGCTTCTTCAGCAGCGAGGAACCCGGCCAGATATTGAACTTGATGCCGCGCGCGCCCAGGTAGCCGGCGCCCGGCTCGTCCTCGCCCTTGAAGCCGATGTTGCCCAGCAGGCCAGTCAACAGCGCCATATGCAGGTTCTCGTAGGTGGCCGGCGCTTCGTTGATGCGCCAGCCCTGCTCCTTGACGATGGTCAGCAGCTGCGAGTGCACGTCGCGCCACTCGCGCAGGCGCAGCTGCGACAGGAAGTTGGTGCGGCAGTTGTCCATCAGCTGACGATTGGTCTTCTTGTGCTCAATCGCGTTGTCGAACCACTTCCAGATCTTGAGATAGCTGAGGAACTCCGACTTCTCGTCGGCGAACTTCTTGTGCGCTTCGTCGGCGGCCTGCTGGTGCTCCATCGGCCGGTCGCGCGGGTCCTGCACCGACAGCGCGGAGGCGATGATCAGCACTTCGTCCAGACAGACGTTGTCCAGCGCGGCCAGGATCATGCGGCCTACGCGCGGGTCCAGCGGCAGCTTGGATAGCTTGTTACCGAGTGGCGTCAGCTGGTTGTATTCGTCGACCGCGCCCAGTTCCTGCAGCAGCTGGTAGCCGTCGGCGATGGCGCGCGCCAGCGGCGGTTCGATGAACGGGAAGGTCTCCACGTCCGTCAGGTGCAGGGACTTCATGCGCAGGATGACCGAGGCCAGCGACGAGCGCAGGATTTCCGGCTCGGTGAACTTCGGCCGTTGCAGGTAGTCCTGCTCTTCGTACAAACGGATGCAGACGCCGTCGGCCACGCGGCCGCAACGGCCGGCGCGCTGGTTGGCCGCCGATTGCGCGATCGGTTCGATCTGCAGTTGTTCGACCTTGTTGCGGTAGCTGTAGCGTTTCACGCGCGCCAGGCCGGCGTCGACCACGTAGCGGATGCCCGGCACCGTCAGCGAGGTTTCGGCGACGTTGGTGGCCAGCACGATGCGGCGGGCGTTGGTCAGCTTGAACACGCGCTCCTGCTCTTCGGCCGACAGGCGGGCGAACAGCGGCAGGATTTCCACGTGCGGCGGATGGTGCTTGCGCAGCGCTTCGGCGGCGTCGCGGATTTCGCGTTCGCCGGGCAGGAACACCAGCACGTCGCCCGAACCGAGGCGCGCCAGTTCGTCGACGCCGTCGATCACGGCGTCCATCAGGTCGCGCTTTTCGCGGGCGGCGGCGGTGCGCTGGCCTTTGCCTTCGGCGTTGGCCACGGCAGGATTGACGACGTCGCTTTCGATCGGGCGGTAGCGCACTTCCACCTTGTACAGGCGGCCGGAGACTTCGATCACCGGCGCCGGTTTCTCCGGCGTGCCGAAGTGGCGCGAGAAGCGGTCGGCGTCGATGGTCGCGGAGGTGATGATCACCTTCAGGTCCGGGCGGCGCGGCAGCAGCTGCTTCAGGTAGCCAAGCAGGAAGTCGATGTTCAGGCTGCGCTCGTGCGCTTCATCGATGATGATGGTGTCGTAGTTGCGCAGCAGCGGGTCGGTCTGGGTTTCGGCCAGCAGGATACCGTCGGTCATCAGCTTGACCGAGGCGCCCTTGGTCAGCGTGTCGGCGAAGCGGACCTTGAAGCCAACCGTCACGCCCAGCGGCGTGCCCAGCTCCTGCGCGATGCGCTTGGCGGTGGACGAGGCGGCGATACGGCGCGGCTGCGTGTGGCCGATCAGGCCTTTCTGGCCGCGACCCAGTTCCAGGCAGATCTTCGGCAACTGGGTGGTCTTGCCGGAGCCGGTTTCGCCGGAGACGATGATGACCTGGCTATTTTGCAGCGCTTCGGCGATTTCGTGGCGGCGGCCGGAGACCGGCAGGTCTTCGGGATAGGTAATCGGCGGCAGCGGGTTGCGGAAGGCGCGTTCGGCATCGCGGGCGGCCTGTTCTTCAGGCGTCAGACGTGGTGGTCGGCCACCGCCGCGTGGCTCGCGGCGCGGCGGCGCAATCAGCCCGCCCTCGCCGTCCGGCAGCGGCGCGCGCGGACCACCCCGCAACCCGGAGCCGGGGGTCTGACCCCGTACGGGGTCAGACCCCTTGTCGGTTCGGGGTGCGCGCCCTGGCTGACGCTGCTGCTGGCCGGCCGGACGCGCTTCGCCGCTGCGCGGGCGCGCCTCCCCTTGCGGGCGTGGCTGGCCCTGCCCTGGCCGGGCGTTGGGCGCTTGCGGAGTGCGGGAAGGGGCGTTCTGCGTGCTGGCGGGCGTGCTGGACGCGCCTTTAGACTTGTTGCTGGCTTCTGACATTGTTTTTTACAAAGGTTTTGGCGCGGAAGTCGCGCACCGAATTATAATGCGGCTAATGGAAAACCCTACCCAATTCGTCCAATGGCTGCGCTCAGTCGCGCCGTACATCCACGCCTTCCGTGGCAAGACCTTCGTGGTCGCCTTCCCTGGTGAACTCGTCAGCGCCGGCGCGCTGCAGGTGCTGGCGCACGATTTGTCGCTGCTGCACGCGCTCGACATCAACGTCACCGTGGTCTACGGCTCGCGCCCGCAGGTGGCCGAACAGCTGGCCCTGCGTAACGTCGAGGGCCGCTTCCACAACGGCCTGCGCATCACCGACATCGCCGCCATGGAGTGCGCCAAGGAGGCCGCCGGCGAGCTGCGCCTCGATATCGAGGCCGCCTTCAGCCAAGGTTTGCCCAACACGCCGATGTCGCACGCGGCCATCCGTATCATTTCCGGCAACTTCATCACCGCCCGTCCGCTGGGCGTGATCGACGGCGTCGACCTCGAGCTGACCGGCATCACCCGCAAGGTCGACGCCGAGACCATCCACTCCATCCTCGGCTCGGACGGCCTGGTGCTGCTGTCGCCGCTGGGCTTCTCGCCCACCGGCGAGGCCTTCAACCTGACCATGGAAGACGTGGCGTGCAGCACCGCCATCGCGCTGCACGCCGACAAGCTGATCTTCATCACCGAAACGCCGATGATGACCGACGCCGGCGGCACCGAGATCCGCGAACTGTCGTCGCACCAGGCCGAGGCCGTGCTGCAGGCGGGCTTCCTGCCGGACGCCACCGCCTTCTACCTGAAACACTGCGTCAAGGCCTGCGACAACGGCGTCGAGCGCTCGCACATCGTGCCGTTCGAGATGGACGGCTCGGCCCTGCTGGAGCTGTTCACCCACGATGGCGTCGGCACCATGATCTCGCACGAGAACCTGGAGTCGCTGCGCCAGGCCACCATCGAGGACGTCGGCGGCATCATCAAGCTGATCGAGCCGCTCGAAGCCGACGGCACGCTGGTCAAGCGCGGCCGTGAGCTGATCGAACGCGAGATCGACTACTTCTCCGTCATCGACCACGATGGCGTGATCTTCGGCTGCGCCGCGCTGTACCCGTTCCCGGAACAAAAGATGGCCGAGATGGCTTGCCTGACCGTCAACCCGGAAGTCCAGGCCCAGGGCGACGGCGAGCGCATCCTCAAGCACATGGAAAACCGTGCGCGCGCCATCGGCGTGCAAAAGCTGTTCGTGCTGACCACCCGCACCTCGCACTGGTTCCAGAAGCGCGGCTTCGTGCCGTCCACCGTGGACGCCCTGCCGAAGGACCGCCAGCGCATGTATAACTGGCAGCGCAAATCCCAGGTTTTGATTAAGACCTTATAATCTCGTTTTACCTACCGCTTTAGGAGCAACACAGATGGCCCGCACCGTTCAATGCATCAAACTCAACAAGGAAGCCGAGGGCTTGGACTTTCCACCATATCCGGGTGAACTGGGTAAGAAGATCTATGAATCGGTTTCGAAGGAAGCCTGGGCGGCCTGGCTGAAGCACCAGACCATGCTGGTCAACGAAAACCGCCTGAACCTGGCCGATCAGCGCGCCCGCAAATACCTGGCGACGCAGATGGAGAAACACTTCTTCGGCGACGGCGCCGACGCCGCCATGGGCTACGTGCCGCCGGCGGAATAAGTAATTAACAGAGCTTGTTCAAAGCGAGCGCAGCGTCGTTGCGGTCGCTTTGAACAAGCTCACATCGCTTTACATTGTTTTAGTTCGCACTTGGCCATGAAAACTTTGCCGTTTTCGCAAGTCATGCGATATACCTCGACCGGTCCCGGTTCGCTCACCAATCCCGCGCCCCAGCCGCCCGTGCAGCCCTGCTGCTTGGCCAGGCTTTCCACCGTCGCCGACGAGACGCCGGCGCGGAACGGTACTTTCTGGATTTCGACGCCGTCCACATAGCCCAGCGGCGTGCCGTCATCGGCCGTGGTGCGCGGCGCCGGCTTGCGCGGCGGCGGTTGCTCGTCGCGCTTGCCAAACGACGGCAGCACCGAGCAGGCGCTCAGCAGCGAGGCGCAGCACAACAGCAATACCAGCGATCGTTTCATAGGGGGAGCTCTCAGAGTAATTGGCGGCGGTTTGACCCCGCAACCATGCCCGGCGGAGCCAGCTCCGCCGCATAGGGGTCAGACCCCGCAGGGGTCTGACCCCACCACGCCTTGCGGGTTAGAATTTCAGCGTCTTGACGCCGTCCGCCGTGCCCAGCAGGCAGACGTTGGCGCCGCGCGCGGCGAACAGGCCGACCGCGATCACGCCGACGATCTGGTTGATCCGCTGCTCCAGCGCCACCGGATCGGCGATCGCCAGGCCGGCCACGTCGATGATCATGCCGCCGTTGTCGGTGATGAAAGCCTCTTCGGTGCCCGGCTTCAGGCGCAGCTTGGGCGTGCCGCCCAGCTTGGCCAGCGCGCGGGTGACCGAAGCGCGCGCCATCGGCAGCACTTCCACCGGCAGCGGGAACTTGCCCATCACCTCGACCAGCTTGGAACCGTCGGCGATGCAGACGAACTGTTTCGACACCGAGGCGACGATCTTCTCGCGCGTCAGCGCCGCGCCGCCGCCCTTGATCATGGCGCCGGCATTGGTGATCTCGTCGGCGCCGTCGATGTAGACGGCGATTTCCGGCACGTCGTTGAGGTCGAACACCTCGATGCCGTGGCCGCGCAGGCGCGCCGCGGTCGCTTCGGACGAGGCCACCGCGCCCTTGATGCGGTGCTTGATCTTGGCCAGCTCGTCGATGAAGAAATTGGCGGTCGAGCCGGTGCCGACGCCGATGATCTCGTTTTCCACCACGTATTCGATGGCGGCGCGGGCTACGGCTTGTTTCAGTTCGTCTTGGGTCATGATGTTTCTATAAGAGAGGGGAATTCAATTCCGCTATTTTAACGGATCGCCCCTGCCCGCCACCGATTTCGGCCAAAAATTGCGCCGAGACAACACCAATCCGGCGCCGGTGTCGCAGACTGGCACAAGCGCTGCGGCCACGCAACGATGGTTGCCAGCGACCGGGCGGGATATGCGAGAATGATCACCACACAGGTCCGAAAAACGATCGCCGGGGATGACATATGACGCCTACTAAAACAGTCTTGATAGTCGATGACAGCCGCGTTTCGCGCCTGATGGCGCGCCAGTACATCACCAGCCTGCATGCCGACTGGATCGTCGAGGAGGCCGGCACCGGCGAGGAGTCGCTGCTCAAGGCGCGCGCCACGCCGCCGGACCTGATCCTGATGGACGTCAACATGCCCGGCATGGGCGGCATCGCCGCCGCCGAGCTGCTGCGGCAGGAATTCCCGGCCGTGCCGATCTCGCTGCTGACGGCCAATGTGCAATCCTCCACCCGCGAACGCGCCACCCAGCTCGGCATCGGCTTCATGGAAAAGCCGATCACCGAAGCGCGCATCGCGCAGCTGCTGTCCACGCTGGAAGCGGCCTGATCATGTTCTCCCTGACCGAACTGGAAAACGACGCGCTGATCGAGATCTTCAACATCGGCGTCGGCCAGGCGGCCGCCTCGATGAGCGCCATCGTCAACGAGACGGTGCGCATGTCGGTGCCGTCGGTGAGCTTCATCAACCGCACCGAGGCCGCCCGGCTGCTCGACGGCAAGTCGCCCGAGGCCGAGAGCATCTGCGGCGTCAGCCAGCACTACGAGGGCGCGTTCGCGACCGAGGCCATCCTCATGTTCCCCGAGGATAAAAGCCTGGAGATCGTGCGCCTGATGGTGGGCGAATCGGTGCCGCTGAAGGAGCTGACCGAGATGGAGCAGGAGGCCATGTGCGAGATCGGCAACATCATCCTCAATTCCTGCGTCGGCACCTTGGCCAACATCTTCCAGCGCGAGCTGCACGGCTCGCTGCCGCAATACCATGTCGGCACCAGCGATGAAATCCTGGTCGCCTCCGGCAGCCTGCCCGACACCGTGGTGCTGATGCTGCACATCGACTTCCTGCTGGAAAAGCACCAGATCCACGGCTACGTCGCCTTCGTGCTGGACGTCTCGGCGCTGCACGACCTGAAGGAGCAGATCAACCTCTACATCGCCCGCGCCATGGGCCAGGCATGATGAGTCCGTTGACCGAAGCCCACCGCCTGCATCTGCTGCACAGCGTGCTGTGCGCGGTGAACCTGGGCGCCATCGTGCTCGACAACGAACGCCGCGTCGTGCTGTGGAATTCCTGGATGATCAAGCATTCCGGCCTGGGCCACGAGAAGGTGATCGGCGCCGATTTCTTCAGCGTCTGCCCCAGCCTGCGCGGCGGCCGGGTCGAGGCGGCGATCCAGCAGGCGCTGTACAACAACTTCCCTTCGCTGCTGTCGCAAACGCTCAACAAGGCGCCGTTCGCGCTGCACGCCAGCCCGGCGGCGGCCGCCCGCAACGAGCGCATCCAGCAGGCGGTGGAGGTGACGCCGATCGCGGTCGAGGGCGCGCCGCGCCACTGCCTGATCCAGATTAAAGACGTCAGCATCGCGGTCGCCCGCGAGAAGCTGCTGCGCGAGCAGGCCATGGTGCTGCGCTCGCAAACCTTCGCCGACGGCCTGACCGGCATCGCCAACCGCCGCCACTTCGACGTGGCGATGGAAAAGGAGCACCGGCGCGCCAAGCGCGGCGGCACGCCGCTGTCGCTGCTGATGATCGACATCGACCACTTCAAGGCCTACAACGACTACTACGGCCACCAGAAGGGCGACCAGTGCCTGATCCAGGTGGCGGCCGCGCTGGCGGCCATGCTCAAGCGCCCGTGCGACCTGATGGCGCGCTACGGCGGCGAGGAGTTCGCCATGATCCTGCCCGAGACCGACGTCGAGCAGGCCACCGTGATGGCCGAGGCGATCCGCGCCCGGGTCCAGGAGCTGGCCATCCCGCACGAGCGCGACGGCGGCGACGCGCGGCAGGTCACGATCAGCATCGGCATCACCACGCGCAAGCTCGACGCGACGGCGGAGATCGAAGCGCTGATCGGCGCCGCCGACCGCGCGCTCTACCTGGCCAAGCGCAACGGCCGCAACCGCACCGAAGCGTTGCTGCCGGTCTGATATCCAGCGCGGCGCGCCTGTGCTAGAGTGCCTGCGCAGGCATGCAAAAACAATAATATTCCCGGAGACGTAAGATGAAGATCTTTGCACGCGCCAGCGCCGGCACCGACCTGCTGCGCCTGGTTTTATGCGCCATCCTGTTCACCCACGGCGCCTACCGCTTCTACGAGGGAAGCAGCCCCATCCTGGGCCAGATCCTCGAGGAGGAAGGCTTCCCGGCCGGCAGCGGCACCGCGCTGGCCTACGCGGTCAACCTGGTCGAAACGCTGGGCTCGGCGCTGTTGGCGCTGCGTTTATTTACCTTGCCGGTGTGCGCCGCGCTGACTATCATCTACAGCACCGGCATCATCCTGTTCCACCGCCACAACGGCTTCTTCGTGGTCGGGCCGGGCACCGGCGGCTGGGAGTACAGCGCGCTGCTGATCACCTGCCTGCTGACCACCGCCTGGGAAGAGTTGAAGCTGAAAATCCCGGCACGATAACCATCTCCATTGCAAGAGGCGCACCATGACCCAGCTGGCCCCGAACCGTTCGATCCAGCAGGTGATGGTGATCCCGGTGCTGCACTACCAGGACGTGGCGGTGGCGGCGCAATGGCTGTGCGGGGCGTTCGGCTTCAGCGAGCGGTTGCGCATCGGCGACCACCGCATCCAGCTCGACATCGCCGGCGGCGCCGGCGCGGTGGTGGTGGCGCAGCGGCCCGCGCCGGCGCCGCCCTGCCCGCATCCCTGCCACTCGATCATGGTGCGCATCACCGACATCGACCAGCACTACAAGCGCGCCATGGCCGCCAAGGCGCGCTCGCTCAGTCCGCCGACCGGCTATCCGTTCGGCGAGCGCCGGTATTCGGTGGCCGATCCGGGCGGGCATGTGTGGACCTTCACCCAGACCATCGCCGACGTCGATCCGGCCGCTTGGGGCGGCACGCTCTCTTAACCCGGGGTCAGGTCTGACATTCGGACACGAGCTCTGCCGTAATGCAGCTTACGGCAGAGCTCGTGTCCGAATATCAGACCTGACCCCGGTGTTATATCCAGATGCGGTAGATCCAGTAGCTTTCGTCTTCGGACTTCATGATGCGCGCCAGTTCGTGCGGGCTGTGGCCGGTGATCTCGCGCGCTTCGCGGCAGAGGTGGGCCTGGTCGGAATAGCCGCCGCGCGCGGCCACGTCGGACCACACCACCCGCCCCGCCAGGAACTCGTCGCGGGCGTCGAAGAACGATTGCTCGGCGCGCTGCAGGCGCAGCAGCTTGCGCATCGGCTGGCCGGCGCGCGCCTTGATGTGGCGCTCGATGCTGCGCACGCCGCGACCGAGCGCGGTATCGGCCACCTGCCACGCCAGGTGGCGCACCCAGTCGCTCGCCGTCGCGCCGGGCCCGCCTGGACGCGCCGCCTGCCAGCGTGGCGTCAGGAAGGCTTCCAGCACTGCCATCCGCGCCGCGTCGTCGGCGGCCGCCAGCAGTGCCTCGGACATCGCGCCCCACTCCGGGCCCAGCACCTGCCCCACATCGTCCCAGCGGTTCACCCAGGCCGGCACGTCGATGCCGCTCAGCGCGTGCATGGCCTGCGGATAGAACATCACCATGAAGATGCGCACCGGCCCCGGATTGTAGGTCGCCATCGGCCGCGTCTGCGGGCCGACGAACACGGCGCGGATTTCGGTCTTCGGCATGCCCGTCGGCTGCACCACTTCGGCCTCGCCCTCGATGAACCAGGTGATCGAGCAATGCGGCGTGGCCGGGAAGTGATTGAAGCGGTCGGCCGGATCGGTCAGCGGCGCTTCCACCGTGCTGCGCGTGATGTAGGCGCGCACGCAGGAAGCCAGCGCGAAGGGCGGCACGATCAAACGCGTCAGGGAAGGTTCGGTGTTGGACATTTGTAAAGTTTATACCAAAGCTGTCGCAAACGTTCAATACGCGCCGGCGGCGACCCGGCATAGTGAGGCATCATCACGAAAGGAAGCCGAAATGGAGAACACGATCACAGCCCCCGCCGCCACCCGCCTGCGCACCATCGCCAGCCTGCCCGGCCCGCGCCCCTGGCCGCTGATGGGCAACCTGCCGAACATGAAGCTGGATCAGATCCACCGCAACGTCGAGGACTGGAGCAAGCGCTACGGGCGGATGTTCAAGATCAACATCGGTCCGGTACCGATGCTGGTGCTGGCCGGTCATGAACTGGTCAACGCCGCCTTGCGCGACCGGCCGGACGGTTTCCGCCGCCCTTCCATCACGGCCGAGGTGTCGAACGAGATGGGCGGACGCCCCGGCGTATTCCTGGCCGAAGGCGCGGCCTGGCGCAACCAGCGCCGCATGGTGATGACCGCGCTGGCGCCGCACGCGGTGAAGGCCTACTTTCCTTCGCTGGTGTCGGTCGGCCTGCGGCTGCAACGCCGCTGGCAACAGGCCGCGCGCGACGGCAGCGCGATCGACCTGACCGAGGACCTGAAGCGCTTCAGCGTCGACGTGATCGCCGGCCTGGCCTTCGGCAACGACGTCAACACCATCGACGGCGGCGACGACGTGATCCAGCGCCACATGGACACCATCCTGCCGGAAGTGTCGCGCCGTTCGTTCGCGCTGTTCCCCTACTGGCGCTACGTCAAGCTGCCGCGCGACCGCCACCTGGACCACTGCGTGCGGGAACTGGACAAGGCAGTCGATGAGCTGATCGCCACCGCGCGCGTCCGCCTGGCGGCCGAGCCGCAGCGGCGCGAACGTCCCACCAACCTGCTGGAATCGATGATCTGCGCGGCCGACGAAGGCGACAGCGGCCTCGACGACGTCGCCGTGGCGGGCAACGTCACCACCATGCTGCTGGCCGGCGAGGACACCACCAGCAACACGCTGGCGTGGATGCTGTACCTGCTGCAGAAGAACCCGGCCGCGCTGCGCAAGGCGCGCGAGGAAGTGCTGCGCATCGCGCCCGACACCGCCGCCTTCACCATCGAACAGATGGACGCGCTGGACTACCTGGACGCCTGCGCCCAGGAAGCCATGCGTTTGAAACCGGTGGCGCCCTTCCTGCCGCTGGAAGCATTGCGCGACAGCGTGATCGGCGACGTGCAGATCCCCAAGGGCGGCATGGTGTGGTGCGTGATGCGCAACGACAGCGTCAGCGATCGCCACGTGCCGCAGGCCGACCAGTTCGATCCCGACCGCTGGCTGAAAAAAGGCGACGGCGCGATGGACAAGCATGTGTCGATGCCGTTCGGCTCCGGCGTGCGCACCTGTCCCGGGCGTTATCTGGCGCTGCTGGAAATCAAACTGGCCGGCGCCATGCTGCTCAACAGCTTCGACATCGCCTCGCTCGACACGGAAGACGGCAAGGAACCGGAGGAGCTGATGGCATTTACGATGTCGCCGGTCGGCCTGCGCATGCAGCTGTGCGACCGCGACCGCATCGAGTAAGCCGCATGCTGCACAAGATCCATCGCGCGGGCGCCGGTGTACTCGGCGCCTTTTTGACGCTGCATCTGTTCAACCACCTGCTGGCGATCCGCAGCCCGGAAGCGCACATCCACTTCATGGAGGCGTTTCGGGCCGTGTACCGCAACCGGGTGGTGGAAGTCATCCTGCTGCTGTGCGTCGCCAGCCAGGCCGCCAGCGGCCTGACCTTCGTCCGCCGCCGCTGGCGCGACCGGCATGAAGGACTCGACCTGTTGCAGCTCGGTTCAGGCCTGTACCTGGCCTTCTTCCTGCTGGTGCATGTGGGCGCGGTGCTGGCCGGGCGCATGCAGTTCGGGCTCGATACGAACTTCTACTATGCCGCCGCCGGCATGTATGTGCTGCCGTATCGCTACTTCTTCATGCCCTACTACTTCTTCGCCGTGCTGGCGATCACCGTCCATCTGGCGCGGGCGCTGCACTGGCTGGCGCACGATCGCCTGAGCGCTGGGGCGATGCGCATCGCCACGACGCTGCTGGTGGTCTCCGGCGTCACGGCCGCCACGCTGATCGTCGCGGCCTTCTCCGGCGCGCTGTATGACGTTGCGGTGCCGGCGAAATATCTCGCCACGTTCCAATAGCCAGTCACTGGCCGCGCATCCGTTACAACAAGATGGGCGGCTCAGCGAGGTGCGCGGCAAAGCCCGACAGCCCGGGCGCGATATCGGCTTTCAGCGTCATCGCAGGGATCTCATAGTCGCCGGCATTCTGTCGGCGGAACGGTATCGGCGCGGTTTGCGCAAGCGTGTCGAGACGCTGCCCGAATTCGTCGCGGATGGCGGAAAACCTGGCATCGTCCATGCGATCGCTGCGATAGATCACCAGCGGCGGCAATACCTCCATGCCCGGGTAGTACAGGATCCCATGGTGAATCGGGAACAGCAGATCGTCGATCGGCCCGTTGATGCCGCGCGGACCGTAATGCGACTCCCATCCTCCCGCCGTCACCACCAGCATGGCACGCTTGCCGGCCAGCGTGCCCTCGCCGTAGCGGTCGCCCCAGCGCACCTCCGAATGCTCGCCGACGCCGTAGCCGAAGCCATACGCATAGACGCGCTCCACCCAGCCCTTCATAATGGCCGGCATCGAAAACCACCACATCGGGAACTGGAAGATGACGGTGTCGGCCCAGCGCAGCTTGTCCTGCTCGGCGGCGATATCGGCGCTTTGCAAATTGTTGGCGTAGGCGTGACGCGAATCCATCACTGGATCGAAACGGGCGCCGACCGGGCCGCCGACGATGTCGTCGGCATCGACCAGCGCCTTCCATTTCATCGCATACAGGTCGGACACCTGGACGGCGTGTCCCGCCGCTTCAAGACGCCGCACCGCAAAGTCCTTCAGCGCACCGTTCAGGGACTGCGGTTCGGGATGGGCATACACAATCAGAACATTCATGACGCTACTCCTGGATTGGAAAACACCAGCATAGGACCGCGTCAGGTATATTAGAAATGAATTTCCAATATTCCAGGTATAGTCATGAATAATCTCCGTCGTCTGGACCTCAACCTGCTGGTGACGCTGGACGTGCTGCTTTCGGAGCACAACGTAACGCGGGCGGCGGAACGCTTGAACTTTTCGCAGCCATCCATCAGCGTGCACCTGGCGAAGCTGCGCGACATCTTCGGCGATCCGCTGCTGCTGCCCGGACCGCGCGGCATGCGCCCCACCGCGCGCGCCGAGCAATTGCGCGAGCCCTTGCGGCTGGCGCTGGAGGCGCTCGGCCGGGCGGTGTCGCCGGCCAGTCCGTTCGATCCGCTGGAGGCGAATCAAACCTGGCGCGTCGCCGCCAGCGACTACGGCGAATCGACCATCCTGCTGCCGGCGCTGGCGGGCTTGCGCTCGGCGGCACCGGGGACGCGGCTGGCGGTGCTGGAACTGATCCCGCCGCGCATCGCCAGGCAGGCGGAATCGGGCGAGATCGACCTGGCCTTCCACACCAGCGAGGAGGCGCCGCCCGGCATGCGTCATCGGCTGCTGTTCCGGGAACGCTACGTACTGGCGGGGCGCAGCGCCCATCCGCGCCTGAAACGGCGGCCGACGCTGGCGCAGTTCTGCGTCATGGAGCACGTCATCGTATCGCCAGACGGCGGAGGATTCAGCGGCGTCACGGATAAAGCGCTGGCGGCGGCGGGAATGTCGCGGCGGGTGGCGTTGTCGGTGCCGCACTTCCTGTTTGTGATATCGGCGCTAGCAAGTACCGACATGGTCGCGATGCTGCCGGAGCGGCTGGTGCGTGGGCATCCCGGGCTGCGCAGCGTGGCGCCGCCGGTCGAGGTGCCGGGCTATGAGATGGCGATGCTGTGGCATGAGCGTTCGCACCGCGATCCGGCGCACCAGTGGCTGCGCGAGCACATCGCCAGCGCGGTGGCTTGAGGTATATACTTCGGCGCTGAAAGCCCCGTCACCAATCAAGGATGTATATGAAGATGCTGTCTCGCGTTGACGCGAACGTCGCTGCCGAAATCAATCGGCAGTTTCCGCAATTGAAGCAAATCAGGGAGCTGGACTCGGACGGCGGCATGGAGCGCCTGGCGATCTCCGTGTTCGACCACTGGCTCGACGACGAGAGCGAATGGCATCTGCTGGACTGTTTCGAAGGCCAGGAGCGCGTACAGCGCAACAAGAAATTCGAACAGCACTGGGCGGCGCTGTTCGACCTGACGCCGGTCTACACGCTGCGCTACCGCGGCCGCTGGCCGGCCAAGGCCAAGCCGGTGCTGAAGCGCTACACCGACCGCGAAGGCTTCCTGCGCCAGTCGCGCTTCGACGACTACGGCGTGCCTTCGCAATTCATCATCCTGCCCGAACTGGGCTGCATCTACGCGGCGGGCTGGGATGACACCAATATCCTGTACTTCAAAAACCGCGAGCAAGCAGCGCCGATACTGGAACTCGCCGCCAAAGCGGGTCTGTTCTGCCTGAATCCCAACCGCTGATTACTCCGAGGCTGCGCTACATCAAGGCGCATGCCTCGCTTGACCTTATATGCATAGGATATGCATAATCCTTATACAGATGTCGAATTCGACCCGGTCAAGGCAAGAGCAAACCTGAACAAGCACAAGGTTAGCTTTGCCCAAGCGGAAGAGGCACTAAACGATCCAATGGCCGTCACGATTCAAGACATCGACTCATTGGATGAGCAACGCTTTGTCACAATCGGTGCAGATTCCAAGGCACGAATTTTGGTCATCGTTCATACACCTCGCGGAGATCGCACTCGACTGATTTCCGCGCGCAAGGCAAGCAAAGGCGAAGCGGAGCAATACCATGCGTAAAGAATATGATTTCAGCAAGGGAAAGCGCGGCGCCGTTATCGCTGCAACTGGAAAAACGCGCATTACCATCATGCTCGATGACGACGTCATCCAACATTTTCGAAATTTGGCCGAAGCGCAAGGTAGCGGCTATCAAACAATGATCAATACCGCGCTGCGGAGCGCAATGAGTCCACCTGCCGAACCCGGCAAGCCAATTACCGCAGCAGCTCTCCGAAAAGTCATCCGCGAAGAACTTTCGATGCTTCGGAAAAATGAGAAACCTGCCTGATTTTCCATAAAAAAAGACGCCAGCGGCGTCTTTCTTCTATCAGCGCAGGCCGCTGGCTGCCTTGGCCAGGTCCGTGATGCGATCCCAGTCGCCGGCGGCGATGGCGTCTTTCGGCGTCAGCCACGAGCCGCCTACGCAGGCCACGTTCTTCAGCGACAGGAACTGCGACGCGGTCTCTTGCGAGATGCCGCCGGTCGGGCAGAACATCACGTCCGGCAGCGGACCGCCGATCGCGTTCAGCATGCCGATACCGCCCGCCGGGACCGCCGGGAACAGCTTCAACTGACGGAAGCCGTGCTCGCGCGCCGCCATCACTTCCGACGGCGTCATCACGCCCGGCAGCAGCGGCAGGCCGCTGCTCTTGGCGGCGGCGATCAGCGCCGACGTCAAGCCAGGCGACACGCCGAACACCGCGCCCGCATCGCGCGCGGCGGCGAATTCTTCCGGCTGCGTCAACGTGCCGACGCCGACGATGGCGCCTTCCACTTCCGACATGGCCTTGATCGCGGCCAGGCCGTGCTTGGTGCGCAGCGTTACTTCCAGCACGCGGATGCCGCCGGCCACCAGCGCGCGCGCCAGCGGTACTGCATGTTCAGGTTCGTCAATCGCGATCACTGGGATCACGGCCGAGGTACGCATAATGTCGAGCAGAGTCATGGTCATGATTTACGCATCTTTCTTCATCGAGTAATCTTCATCGGAACCTGGCACGGTATTGCCGACCGGGTCTTTGTCATGCAGGCCCACCGTGGTGGGGATAGGCGACGGCAGCCCGAAGGTGGTGGCGCCCTTCTCCGCTTCGCACACGCTGTTGCGGAACATGGCGAACAGCTCGCGGCCCATGCCGACGCCATTCGGCGTCAGGTCGGCCGTGGCCAGCGAGCGCGAATGCCATACGCTCGATTCGACCAGCGCTTCCAGCGTGCCGCTGCGGGCGCAGACGCGGATGATGTCGCCATCGCGCACCAGGCCCAGCGGACCGCCGGCCAGGATCTCCGGCGACACGTGGATCGCCGCCGGCACCTTGCCCGACGCGCCCGACATGCGGCCGTCGGTGACCAGCGCCACGTGGCGGCCGGCGTCTTGCAGGTTGGCCAGCGCCGGCGTCAGCGCGTGCAGTTCCGGCATGCCGTTGGCGCGCGGGCCCTGGAAGCGCAGCACGGCGACGAAGTCGCGGTCCAGCGTGCCGGCCTTGTAGGCATCCATGAAATCTTCCTGCGAGTTGAACACCAGCGCCGGCGCTTCCACCGTCTGATGCTCAGGCTTGACGGCCGAGACCTTCATCACGGCGCGGCCCAGGTTACCCTGTACCAGCACGGTGCCGCCGTCCGGCGAGAACGGCGCGGTGATCTTGCGCAGCACCGCTTCGTCGCCCGACTCGGTCGGCGAATCCTTCCAGACCACGCCCTTGCCTGCCTCGCCCAGGAACGGCTCGGCGCAGTGCGCACGCAGGCCCTTGCCCAGGATGGTGGTGACGTCGTCGTGCAGCAGACCGCCATCGAGCAGTTCGCGGATGACGAAGCCGGTGCCGCCGGCGGCGTGGAAGTGGTTCACGTCGGCGTTGCCGTTCGGGTAGATGCGCGTCAGCAGCGGCACCACTTTCGACAGTTCATCGAAGTCGTTCCAGTCGATGACGATGCCGGCCGCCTTGGCGATCGCCACCAGGTGCAGCGTGTGGTTGGTCGAACCGCCGGTGGTCAGCAGCGCGACGATGGCGTTGACGATGCACTTCTCATCGACCACATGGCCGACCGGCAGGTATTCGCTCGATTGCGCGGTGATGACGGCGGCCCGCTTGGCGGCGGCCTTGGTCAGCTCATCGCGCAGCGGGGTGTTCGGGGTGATGAAGGCGGCGCCCGGCAGGTGCAGGCCCATCACTTCCATCAGCATCTGGTTGCTGTTGGCGGTGCCGTAGAAGGTGCAGGTGCCGGCGCTGTGATAAGACTGCGATTCGCCTTCCAGCAGTTCGGCGCGGCCGACTTTGCCTTGCGCGTACAGCTGGCGGATCTTGGCTTTCTCGGAGTTCGACAGGCCGGTGGTCATCGGGCCGGCCGGCACGAACACCGCAGGCAAATGGCCGAAGTGCAGCGCGCCGATCAGCAGGCCGGGTACAATCTTGTCGCACACGCCCAGGTAGACGGCGGAGTCGAACATATTGTGCGACAGCGCGACGGCGGTGGCCATGGCGATGGCGTCGCGCGAGAACAGCGACAGCTCCATGCCCGGCTGGCCCTGGGTGACGCCGTCGCACATGGCGGGCGTGCCGCCGGCGAACTGGGCGACCGCGCCGACTTCGCGCACGGCATCCTTGATCAATGCAGGGAAGCCTTCGAAGGGCTGGTGGGCCGACAGCATGTCGTTGTAGGCCGAGACGATCGCCACCGATGGCTTCTTGAGCTCCTTCAGCGACAGCTTGTCGTTGGCGGGGAAAGCGGCAAAGCCGTGGGCCAGGTTGGTGCAGGCCAGGGCGCCGCGCTGCACGCCTTTGACGCGGGCGGCTTCAAGATGGGCCAGATAAGCGCCGCGCGATGGTTTGCTGCGCTGGATAATGCGTGCGGTGACGGTTTCTAGGACTGGATGCAACGCCATGATCGTTCCTTATGAATGAATTCCGTGAAATTTTACTACAAAATTTCGAATTCAACCTACTTTTCTTATCCCGCTGGCGTCCGAGGTATCTGGCCACCCACGCCGCGCAGCCCGGAAAGCATAGTTTTCACGGAACCGTAGTGAATTTACCTGATTTTCATGTATCATTCACGCATCCCCTCCCTCAGACTTAACGACGCCACTCAATTATGCGCCAGCCAGCACTGACCTCCACTCCCAGCTTCCAAGCCCTCGAATCCCATGCCGCCGCCGCGAAATACTGGCAATTGCGCGAGCTGTTCGCCGCCGATGCCCAGCGCTTCCCCAAACTGACGGTGGACGCGGCCGGTCTGTTCCTCGATTATTCGAAGAACCGCCTGGACGCCAACACCATCGGCCTGCTGCTGGACCTGGCCCGCGAACGCGGCGTGGAGCGCCAGCGCGACGCCATGCTCAGTGGTGAGAAGATCAATCTTACCGAACATCGCGCGGTGCTGCACACGGCCCTGCGTATGCCGCGCGGCAAGGCGCTGACGGTGGACGGCCAGGACATCGCGCACGACGTGCATGCGGTGCTGGACCACATCAAGGATTTCACCGACCGCGTGCGCAGCGGCGCCTGGCTGGGCCACACCGGCAAGCCGATCACCGACGTCGTCAACATCGGCATCGGCGGTTCGGACCTGGGCCCGAAGATGGCGGTGCTGGCATTGCGCTCGTATGCGCATCCACGCCTGAAGATGCACTTCGTCTCCAACGTCGACGGCCATGACATGGACGCCGCGCTGGCCCAGGTCAATCCCGAGACCACGCTGTTCATCATCGCCTCCAAGACCTTCGTCACCGCCGAGACCATGCTCAACGCCGGCACCGCCCGCACCTGGTTCCTGCAATCGGCCAAGGAGGAAGACCTGGCGCGCCACTTCGTCGCCGTCTCCACCAACACCGAAGCGGTGGAAGCCTTCGGCATCGATCCGGCCAATATGTTCCCGTTCTGGGACTGGGTCGGCGGCCGTTATTCGGTATGGTCGGCGATCGGCCTGGCGCTGGCGCTGGCGGTGGGCTACGGCTACTTCACCGATTTCCTGGGCGGCGCGCATGCGATGGACGAACACTTCCGCGAGGCGCCGCTGGAGCAGAACATGCCGGTGCTGCTGGCGATGATCGGCTTCTGGAACCGCCAGTTCCTCAACGCCGCTTCGCTGTCGATCGCGCCGTACCACCAGGACCTGAGCCGCTTCCCGGCCTACCTGCAACAGCTGGACATGGAGAGCAACGGCAAGCGCGTCACGCGCGGCGGCGCCGAAGTCGATACGCCGACCTGCCCGGTGGTGTGGGGCGAGTGCGGCACCAATGCGCAACACGCCTACTTCCAGCTGCTGCACCAGGGTACCGACGTCACGCCGATCGACTTCATCGCCGCGCTGCGCGCCACGCATGATCTGGCGGGACATCACGATTCGCTGCTGGCCAACTGCTTCGCGCAATCGGAAGCCTTCATGACCGGCAAGACCGCCGGCGAAGTGCGTGCCGACCTGACCGCGCAGAAGTTGAGCGAAGCCGAAATCGACGAGCTGGTGCCGCACAAGACCTTCCCCGGCAACCGTCCATCCAACACCATTTTGATGGACCAGCTGACGCCGTCCACGCTGGGCGCGCTGATCGCACTGTACGAGCACAAGACCTTTGTGCAGGGCGTGATCTGGGACGTCAACAGCTTCGACCAGTGGGGCGTGGAGCTGGGCAAGGTCCTGGCCAAGAACATCCACGCGGAGCTGACCGGCGACATCAAGCCGGAACGCCACGACAGTTCCACCAATGGCCTGATCATCATGGCCAAAGCCGCCCAGCACATTTAACCGCCAGTCATTCCCGCGTAGGCGGGAATCCATACTGAGCCTATGCAACAGGCGTTCTATGGATTCCCGCCTACGCGGGAATGACGGCTCATCGGATAACAATGCAATGAGTACCTATCCAATCGAAGTAGCCTACGACGCCGTCATGCAAACCGGCGAGTGCCCGCTGTGGCACGCGCAGGAGCAGGCGCTGTACTGGGTCGACATCCCCGCCTTCACCGTGCACCGGCTCGATCCCGCCACCGGCGCGCATCGCTCGTGGAAGCTCTCCAGCGAGCCGGCCACGCTGGCCGTCAGCGACCAGGGCGGCCTGGTGGTCGCCATGCGCAGCGGCTTCGCGCACCTCGACACCAGCAGCGATGAAGTGCGCCTGACCGAAATCGCCGCCGCGCCCTACGACACCGCCATCACCCGCTTCAACGACGGCCACGTCGACGGCGCCGGACGCTTCTGGGTCGGCACCATCTACGAGCCGCGCGACAAGCCGGCCGCCGAGATGTTCGTGCTGGAACGGGGCGCGATCCGCAAGGCCTGGTCGGGCGGCATGACCAATTCGAACGGCCTGGGCTTCAGCCCGGACTACAGCGCCATGTACCACGCCGACACCAGCGCCCACCGCGTCACCAAGCTCGATTTCGATGTCGCCACCGGCCTCGCTTCCAACCAGCGCCTGCTGCACCAGTTCTCGATGGACAAGGAGAACAACTACGGCGGCCGTCCCGACGGCGCCGCGGTCGACAGCGAAGGCAATTACTGGGTGGCGATGTTCGAAGGCGCGCGTCTGGTCAAGCTGTCGCCCACCGGGGAATTGATCGGCGAGATCGCGCTGCCGGTGCGCTGCCCGACCATGATGGCCTTCGGCGGCGCCGACCTGCGCACGCTGTACGTCACCAGCGCCGGCGCCCGTCCGGCGCCGGAACTGGCGCAGTTCCCGCTCAGCGGAAAACTGCTGTCCCTCCGCGTCGACGTGGCCGGCCGCACGGAGCCGGCCTATATCGAATAAACTATATGCTGCAGTCGCAGCATATGTAGTAAATTTTCTTGCAAAACGACAAATCGTGTAGTAAATTTACAGTCACGACTAGTAATCCCTCTTTCAGCACTCTACATACTGCGAATAATTATGGCTCTTACCGATTTTGACCTGGTTCTGTTTGGCGGCAGCGGCGATCTGGCGATGCGCAAATTGCTGCCCGCGATGTACGCCCGCGACGTCGCCAATGACTTGCCTGCAACTGCCCGCATCATCTGCGTCGGCCGCGCCGACGCCAGCCAGCAGGACTTCCTGCATACGGTAGAGACCACGTCCAAGCCGCACATCAAGTCGCCGGCCGTGACGCCGGCCGCGTGGGCCAAGTTCACCGCCCGCATCGTCTACGTGTCGCTCAACGCCACCGACTCCGACAGCTACAAGACGCTGGTCGAGGCGCTGCGCAAGGACGACGCCATCACCAAGGTCTACTACCTGGCGACGCCGCCGGCGATCTTCTCGCAAATCTGCGAGAACCTCAAGGCCAACGGCCTGGTGACGAAGAACTCGCGCGTGGTGCTGGAAAAACCGCTGGGCCGCGACCTGGCTTCGGCCAAGCAGATCAACGCCGAAGTGGGCCAGGTGTTCGAGGAATCGCAGATCTACCGTATCGACCACTACCTGGGCAAGGAGACCGTGCAGAATCTGCTGGCCCTGCGCTTCGGTAACATCCTGTTCGAGCCGCTGTGGCGCCGCGAGTGGATCTCCGACGTACAGATCACCATCGCCGAGAAGCTGGGCGTGGGCAACCGCATGGGCTACTACGACACCTCGGGCGCGCTGCGCGACATGCTGCAGAACCACCTGCTGCAACTGCTGTGCATCGTCGCCATGGAACCGCCGACCTCGATCGCGCCGGACGCCGTGCGCGATGCGAAATTGCAGGTGCTGCGTTCGCTGAAAAAATTCACCCCGACCACGCTGGCGCAGAACATCGTGCGCGGCCAGTACCGCGCCGGCCACGTCGATGGCAAGGCCGTGCCGAGCTACCGCGACGAGCCGGATGCGCCGGAACATTCGCGCACCGAGACCTTCGTGGCGATGAAGGCGGAAATCGATACCTGGCGCTGGGCCGGCGTGCCGTTCTACCTGCGTACCGGCAAGCGCATGGCCGACGGCCTGGCCGAGATCGTGGTGCGCTTCAAGCAGATCCCGCATTCGATCTTCGCCCAGCCGACCAACAGCTTCCAGCCCAACTCGCTGGTGATCCGCCTGCAGCCGGACGAAGGCCTGCGCATGAACCTGATGGCGAAGACGCCGGGCGACGGCATGCGCCTGAAACAGGCCGAGCTGGAGCTGGACTTCCGCGAATCGTTCAAATCGCCGCGCATGGATGCTTACGAGCGCCTGCTGCTCGACGTGCTGCGCGGCCAGTTGACGCTGTTCATGCGTGGCGACGAGCTGGAGGCGGCGTGGGAATGGGTCGAGCCTATCCTGAACAACTGGGAAGCGGACGACAGCTTCCCGATTCCTTACGCCTCCGGCACCTGGGGCCCGGCCGCCGCGTCGGCCCTGATCGGCCGCGATGGTTTGCAATGGCGCGAAGAAGCGCTTCCTGAAGATTAAGCCGCAATGCTCTTAGACTCCATCCGCACCCAGCTCGACTCGCTCTCCAAATCGGAGCGCAAGGTCGCGCTGGCCGTGCTTGATCATCCGGGCCAGACGGTCAGCCAGAACATCACGGCGCTCGCCAAGAGCGCGCAGGTGTCCGAGCCGACCGTGGTGCGTTTTTGCCGCACGCTGGGCTACGACGGCTGGCATGAGTTCAAGCTCAAGCTGGCGCAAGGCCTGGCGCTGGCCCTGCCCGGCCTGAACGAGCAGCCGACCCAGGACGACCTCGCGGCCGACCTGGTCAACAAGATCTGCAGCCGTTCGATCAACACCCTGCTGGACCTGCGCAACAACCTCGACCCGGAAGCGATCCAGCGGGCGCTGGACATCCTGTCCAAGGCCAACAAGATCGAGTTCTACGGCCAGGGCACCTCCGGCATCGTGGCGGCGGACGCGCAGCACAAGTTCTTCCGTTCCGGCGTGCCGACGGTGGCCTATGCCGACCCGCACATCCACAGCATCGCCGCCGCCCTGCTGCGCGCCGGCGACGCCGTGGTGGCCATTTCGCAGCGCGGCAACAGCCCGTCGCTGGTGCGCTCGATCAAGCTGGCGCGCCGCGGCGGCGCCGACGTCATCGTGCTGGCGCCGTCCGGCACGCCGCTGGCGGACATGGCGACGGTGCTGATCCCGATCGACCTGATCTTCAACATCGACCCGTACACGCCGATCTCGGCGCGCCTGGCCTACCTGGTGGTGATCGACGTGCTGGCGGTAGGACTGGCGCTGCAACGCGGCCCCGAATTCCGCAAGAAGATGCAGAACGCCCAAAAGGCGCTGCAAGAGTTCGACCTGCAGTTCGATTCCTTCATCGGCTGAGCACCCCGGGCAACAAAGGCTCTTGACGCCATGCGACACGTGTCACATAATGTGTGACATCTGTCGCAAAGAGGCGTCGCATGCTGATTTCCACCCTGTTGATTTGTCGTTTTCTGCTTGCCAGCCTGGGCTGCGTGGCCGCCGGCCTGGTGGTGTGGGCATTGACTGCGGCTTGCCGCCGCTACCTGCCCCAGGTCGCCATGCAGCGCTCCACCTGGCTGCTGGGCCAGATGACGATCATCGCGACCTTCCTGGTCATCCTGCTGCCGCACAGTGAGCGGCTGCGCCTGCTTCCTCCGATAGAACTTCCCGAGACCTTGCTGTCCGCTGCTGCCGCGCCGAAGCATGCCGCCATGCCGGCGCCGACCGCCGCCATGGCCGATGGCGCTGATGCGGCAACGGACTACCGCGCCTGGCTGACCGGTGGCGCGCAAGCCTGGCTGTCGCTCTACTTGCTGGGACTGGCCTACACCACCGGTCGCGTGCTGCAGGCGCACCGCACGCTGGACGGCCTGGCCGCCACCGGCGAACGCCTGGCCGCACCGGGCCTGCATCATGGCCTGGACGCGGCCGCGACGCCGGCGCCATCGCTCACCGTGATCGAAATCGATGCACCGATATCACCGATGCTGTTCGGCTGGTTCCGCCCGCGCCTGCTGTTGCCGCGCCATCTGCGCAGCTTCGACCCTTTGCAGCAGCAAATGATCGTCGAACACGAACTCATGCATCTGCGCCGGCACGACCTGCAATGGATGAGCACAGGCATCGTGCTGCAAACGCTGCTGTGGTTCAATCCCTTCATGCGCCTGCTGCGCGACAACCTGGCTTGGGCGCAGGAACTCGGTTGCGACAGCGACGTGCTGCGCAACCGTCCGCCGGCGCAGCGCAAAGCGTATGCGGCGGCGCTGGTGGCGCAGCTGCGGCTGCAACCGCATCCGGTCATGCATCGGGCCAAGACAGCGCTGGCGTTCGGCGGCGTCAGCGCCCGCACGGTGGCGGCGCGCATTGGCCTGATCCGCGAACCGGCCGCCACACCGCACGGGCCGTGGGCACGCGGCGCCGCAGTCACCGGCCTGGCGGGCATCTTCGCCGCAAGCCTGGCATTCCAACCAGCCCTGGCCGACCGCGCCGCAACGCCGGTTACCTTCAGCTGCACGGAAATGGTCGATGCCGCCAGCGGCGTGCGGCTGGTGCACGACGGCCATTGCGACGAACGCGTCACGCCGGCATCCACCTTCAACATCGCCGTCAGCCTGATGGGCTACGACAGCGGCATACTGCACGACGCCCACGCCCCCAGCCTGCCGTTCAAACCCGGCTATATCGACTGGAACCCCGACTGGCGCGTGACGACCGACCCGACCAGCTGGATACGCAACTCAACCGTGTGGTATGCCCAGCAGGTGACGGCCAGTCTCGGCGCGCGCCGCTTCCAGCAGTATGTGACCAGCTTCGGCTACGGCAACCTGGATGTCTCGGGCGACGCCGGCAAGGACAACGGCCTGGCGATGTCCTGGATCGCGTCCAGCCTGAAGATCTCGGCAGCCGAGCAGGCGGCCTTCCTGCGCAAGATCGTCAACCGGCAGTTGCCGCTGTCAGCCCACGCCTACGACATGACCGCCCGCCTCACCGCACTGGGCACCTTGCCGAACGGCTGGCAAATCCACGGCAAGACCGGCACCGCCTCGCCGGTGCTGGCGGACGGCAGCGACGACCAGCGGCATAGCTACGGCTGGTTTGTCGGCTGGGCCAGCAAGGGCGCGCGCACCGTGGTCTTTTCCCGCCTGGTGCTGGAAGACAAAGAGGCACGCGCCGCCGGCCCCAAAACCAGGGATGCGTTCCTGCGCGACCTGCCTGCGCAACTGGACACGCTCTAAACACACGCAAACACAAAGGAGTCGTATGAATTTTCGCCACATCATATTGGGGGCGCTGGCTAGTCTCGTCCCGATTTCCGCAGTCCACGCCACCGAGGTGTGCATGGCGCTTGCCGACAGCAACGGCCCGACCTTATTCCAGCGAGGCGACTGCCAGCGCCAGGTGACGCCGGCATCGACCTTCAAGATCGCCATCAGCCTGATGGGCTACGACACCGGCATCCTGAAAGACCAGCACGCGCCGAAACTGCCGTTCCGCGAAGGCTATGTCGATTGGCGCGCAGACTGGCGCCAGGACACCGATCCCGCCAAGTGGATGAAAGACTCGGTGGTCTGGTACTCGCAGCAGGTGACGCAGTCGCTGGGCATGCGGCGCTTCGCCGGCTACGCCAGCAAATTCCAGTACGGGAACGCCGACGTCGCGGGCGACGCCGAACATGACGGCCTGACCTTGTCGTGGATCTCGTCGTCACTGAAGATCTCGCCGCTGGAGCAGTTGGCCTTCCTGAACAAGGTAGTCAACCGCCAGCTGGGCGTCAGCGCCCGCGCCTATGACATGACGGCGCGCCTGACGCAAGCCGGGCAGCCGCTGGCCGGATGGCGCATCCACGGCAAGACCGGCTCCGCCTCCGGCTACGGCTGGTACGTGGGCTGGGCCACGAAGGGCAAGCGCAGCTTCAGCTTCGCGCACCTGATGCAAAGGGATGGCACGCAGCCGAACGATGTCCCGGCCGGCGTGCTGGCGCGCGAGGCGCTGCTCAAGGAACTCCCGCAGTTATTGGGCTCCTTGGAACAGGAGGCACAGCTCAGGGCAACGGTGGACCAGACCATCAAGCCGCTGATGAAAAAATACGATGTCCCCGGCATGGCGCTGGCGCTCACCGATCACGGTAAACACTACGTCTTCAACTACGGCCTCGCCTCGCGCGAGACCCGCCAGCCCGTCGACCGCGACACGCTGTTCGAAATCGGTTCGGTCAGCAAGACGCTGGTGGCCACGCTGGCCGGCTACGCGCAGGCCCAGGGCCGGTTGGCGCTGTCCGACAAGGTCAGCCAGCATATGCCGGCGCTGCGCGGCAGCAGCTTCGACCACGTCAACCTGATTCACCTGGGCACGCACACGGCGGGCGACTTCCCGATGCAGGTGCCCGACGACATCAAGAACTACGATCAGCTGATGGACTACTACCGAGGCTGGCGACAGCCGGCCGGCGTCCGCCGGACCTACTCCAACCTGGGCATAGGCCTGCTGGGCATGATCAGCGCCCAAAGCATGGGGCTGCCGTTCGCGGACGCGATGGAACACCGGCTGCTGCCCGCGCTGGGCATGCACCAAACCTACATCAATGTGCCGGCGGACCAGATGCAGCACTACGCCCAGGGCTACAACGACGCCAACGCGCCGGTGCGCGTCCATCCCGGCGTGCTGGCGTCCGAGGCTTACGGCGTCAAGACCACGGCGGCGGACCTGATCCGCTTCGTCGACGCCAACCTGGGCCAGGCGCAACTGGACGATTCGCTGCGCCTGGCAGTCGACGCCACGCATATCGGCTACTTCCAGGCCGGCAAGATGACCCAGGATCTGATCTGGGAACAATTTCCCGCCGCCGCGGGCCTGCCCGGCCTGCTGGTCAGCGCGTCCGAACAGATGGTCTGGCAGAGCAATCCGGTCACGCCGCTGACGCCGCCGCTGGCGCCGCAATCCGATGTGCTGCTCCACAAGACCGGATCGACCGGCGGCTTCGGCGCCTACGTGCTCTTCAGCCCCGGCCGGAAAACCGGCATCGTCATGCTGGCCAACAAAGGCTATCCCGGCGCGGCGCGGATCACGGCGGCCTACCGCATCCTGGCCCGGCTGGAATAAAACCGGGAATGAGCTTGCCTAAACGGCAAACTGAGCTTTATTGCGTGTCAATATAGAGACTGTTGAATTTCGCATTCTTTAACAATTGTTCATGGTTGAGTACAATAAGGCAAGCCTCACTCCCCTTAACCGACTGGCAGCGCACATGAACCAACTCGAACAGCTCAAGAAATTCACCACCGTAGTCGCCGACACCGGCGATTTCCAGTCCATCCAGGCCTACACCCCGCGCGACGCCACCACCAATCCTTCGCTGATCCTGAAGGCGGTGCAGAAGGAAGAATACAAGCCGCTGCTGGAAAAAGCCGTGCGCGACAACCTCGACAACTCGATCGCCGACACCATCGACCACCTGCTGATCGCCTTCGGCAAGCAGATCCTGCGCATCATCCCGGGCCGCGTGTCGACCGAAATCGACGCCCGCCTGTCGTTCGACGTCGAAGGCTCGGTGACCAAGGGCCGCGAGCTGATCAAGCTGTACGAGCAGGCCGGCATCGAGCGCGAGCGCGTGCTGATCAAGATGGCCGCCACCTGGGAAGGCATCCGCGCCGCCGAGATCCTGGAACAGGAAGGCATCCACTGCAACATGACCTTGCTGTTCTCGCTGGGCCAGGCCATCGCCTGCGCCGAAGCGGGCGCGCAGCTGATCTCGCCGTTCGTCGGCCGCATCTACGACTGGTATAAAAAATCCACCGGCATCGACTACGTCGGCGCCGAAGATCCGGGCGTGCAGTCGGTCAAGCGCATCTACAACTACTACCGCAAGTTCGGCTACAAGACCGAAGTGATGGGCGCGAGCTTCCGCAACACCGGCCAGATCCTGGAACTGGCCGGCTGCGACCTGCTCACCATCAGCCCGGACCTGCTGCAAAAGCTGGCCGACACCAACGCCCCGGTCGAACGCAAGCTGAGCGCGGACAGCGCGCCAGCGGCCGGCATCATCAAGCTGTCGCAGGACGAGAAGACCTTCCGCTTCCAGCTCAACGAAGACCAGATGGCTTCGGAGAAACTGGGCGAAGGCATCCGCGCCTTCTGCGCCGACTCGGGCAAGCTGAAACAAATCATCTCCGGCATGCGCTGATCCAGCGCCGGCCAGGGCACCAAGGCGGTAACGCGGCGCAAGCTGTGTTGCCGCCTTTTTTACTTTGTTGCCATACAAAACGTTACATTACTGGCTGTATTACAATGTTGCGACCTTAGCCAGCCTACCCCAGCTGGCCGATCCAGCGCTACACATCACTCTTTTACGAGAACCATCCATGAGATTAGTACCTCGTTACACTGCCGCCGTTGTCACCTTGTCCCTGCTGGCCGCCTGCGGCGATAAAGCCGCCGCTCCCGCCGCCCCGCCGCCCGCCACCGTCGCCGTCATCACCGTCGCGCCCGCCTCCGTCACGCTCAGCACCGAACTGCCGGGCCGCACGGAAGCGTCGCGCATCGCGCAGGTGCGCGCGCGCACCGCCGGCATCGTGCTGCAGCGGGTGTTCAAGGAAGGCGGCGACGTCAAGGCCGGCGAGGTACTGTTCCGCATCGACCCCGCCAGCTTCCAGGCGTCCTACGACAGCGCGCAGGCGGCCGTCGCCAAGGCCGAGGCCAACCTGGCCCAGGCCGATTTAAAGGTAAAACGATATAAACCGTTGTTGGCGGCGCAGGCCGTCAGCCAGCAGGAGTACGACGACGCCGTCACCGCGCAGAAGCAGGCCGCCGCCGACCTGGCCACCTCCAAGGCCGCGCGCACCAACGCCGGCCTGACCTTGGGCTACGCCACCGTGACCTCGCCGATCTCCGGCCGCATCGGCCGCGCGCTGGTGACCGAGGGCGCGCTGGTGGGCCAGGGCGAAGCGACGCCGATGGCCACCGTGCAGACGCTGGACCCGATCTACGTCACCATCACCCAGTCCTCGACCGAACTGCTGCAACTGCAACGCGCGCTCGCCAGCGGCAAGATCAAGGGCGCCGGCAAGAACGAGGCGCGCGTCACCCTGATCACCGAGGACGGCCAGGCCTATCCGCAGGCCGGCAAGCTGCTGTTCGCGGACGTGTCGGTGGACGAGAGCACCGGCGCGGTATCGATGCGCGCCGAGTTCCCCAACCCTAACCGCACCCTGCTGCCCGGCATGTACGTGCGCGCGCGGCTGGACCAGGGCGTCAGCGACGCCGCCATCACC
Source organism: Duganella rhizosphaerae (assembly GCF_040364205.1). Lineage (NCBI taxonomy): Bacteria > Pseudomonadati > Pseudomonadota > Betaproteobacteria > Burkholderiales > Oxalobacteraceae > Duganella > Duganella rhizosphaerae. The sequence goes on along the minus strand of NZ_BPWK01000015.1, from coordinate 7,931 downwards.
GTGCCGCAGCAGGCCGTGGTGCGCAGCCCCGAAGGTTCGTCGGTGCTGATCGTCGGCGCCGACAACAAGGTGCTGGCGCAGCCGGTCAGCGCCACCGCCAACGACGGCCAGAACTGGGTGGTCAGCTCCGGCCTGAAGGGCGGCGAGCGCATCGTGGTCGAAGGCTTCCAGAAGGCCAAGCCAGGCACCACCGTCAATCCGCAGCCATGGAAAGGCCCGGTCGGCGCAGCTCCCGCAGCAGCACCGGCGCCGGCGCCGGCCGCTTCCGCAGCATCCAAATAACCCTGGGGTATCCTGATGGCCAAGTTTTTCATCGACCGCCCCGTGTTTGCGTGGGTGATCGCACTCTTCATACTGCTGGGCGGGATGCTGGCGATCACGGTCTTGCCCGTGTCGCAGTACCCGACCATCGCGCCGCCATCGATCGTGGTGACCGCCAACTACCCCGGCGCCACCGCGCAGGTGCTGGACGACGCCGTCACCAGCGTGATCGAACAGGAGATGAACGGCGCCGACGGCTTGCAGTACGTCGAATCGTCCAGTGAGGCCAGCGGCGCCGTCACCATCACCGTCACCTTCGTCCCCGGCACCAATCCGGACCTGGCGGCGGTCGATGTGCAGAACCGCATCAAGCGCGTGGAGTCGCGCCTGCCGGCCGCCGTCACGCAGCAGGGCGTGCAGGTCAACAAGGCGCGTTCCAACATCCTGATGTTCGTCGGCCTGACCTCGACCGACGGCCGGCTCGACCCGACCGGCCTGGGCGACTACCTGGCCCGCAACGTGGTCAATGAAGTCAAGCGCATACCGGGCGTGGGCCAGGCGCAGTTGTTCGGCACCGAACGGGCGATGCGCATCTGGGTCGACCCGGCCAAGTTGATCGGCCTGAAGATGAACATGGCCGACGTCACCGCCGCCATCCGCGCACAGAACGCGCAGGTCACCTCCGGCACGCTGGGCGACTTGCCCAGCCCCGCCAGGCAGACCTTCTCCGCGCCCATCGTGGTGACCGGACAGCTGTCGTCCACCACCGAATTCGGCCAGATCGTGCTGCGCGCGAATCCCAACGGCTCGCTGGTGCGCCTGAAGGACGTGGCGCGCATCGAGATGGGCGGCGCCAGCTTCAACATCAACGCGCGCCTGAACGGCGCGCCGTTCTCCGCCATCGCGGTGCAGCTGTCCCTGACCGGCAACGCGCTGCAAACGGCGACCGCCGTGCGCGAGAAGATGGACCAGCTGGCCAAGTACTTCCCGCCGGGCGTGAAGTACACCATCCCTTACGACACCTCGCTGTTCGTCAAGATCTCGATCGAGGAAGTGGTCAAGACGCTGCTGGAGGCGGTGCTGCTGGTGTTCCTGGTGATGTACCTGTTCCTGCAAAACTTCCGCTACACCCTGATCCCGACCATCGTGGTGCCGGTGGCGCTGATGGGCACCTTCGCGGCGATGCAGCTGTTCGGCTTCTCGATCAACGTGCTGACCATGTTCGGCATGGTGCTGGCGATCGGCATCCTGGTCGATGACGCCATCGTGGTGGTGGAGAACGTCGAGCGCATCATGAGCGAGGAAGGCCTGTCGCCGCGCGACGCCACCCGCAAGGCGATGACCCAGATCACCGGCGCCATCATCGGCATCACGCTGGTGCTGATCGCCGTGTTCATTCCGATGGCCTTCTTCGGCGGCGCGGTCGGCGCGATCTACCGCCAGTTCTCGCTGGCGATGGTGTCGGCCATGCTGTTCTCGGCGCTGATGGCGCTGACCCTGACGCCGGCGCTGTGCGCCACCATTTTGAAACCGGTGGAAGCCGGCCATCACCATGAGAAGAAAGGCTTCTTCGGCTGGTTCAACCGCAAGTTCGCGGTGACCGCCACCGGCTACCAGGGCGTGATCGCCAAGATGATCAAGCGCACCGGCCGTTACCTGGTGGTGTTCGCGCTGATCTGCGGCGTGGTGGGCTGGCTGTATGCGCGCCTGCCGTCGTCGTTCCTGCCGAACGAGGACCAGGGCTATCTGATCGCCAACGTGCAGCTGCCGGCCGGCGCCTCGAGCAGCCGCACGCAGGCCGTGCTGGCGCAGGCCGACGCCTACTTCCGCAAGCAGCCGGGCGTGGCCCGCACCATCGCGGTGGCGGGCTTCAGCTTCTCCGGCAACGGCCAGAACGCCGGCCTGGTGTTCATTCCGCTGAAGGACTGGAAGGAACGCGGGCCGGAACAGTCGGCGCAGGCGATCGCGCAGCGCGCGTTCGGCGCGCTGTCGAGCATTCCGGATGCGGTCATCTTCCCGCTGTCGCCGCCGCCGATCCGCGAGCTGGGTAACGCCACCGGCATCACCGCGCGCCTGCAGGACCGCAGCGCGCTCGGTCACGACGCGCTGATCGCGGCGCGCAACCAGCTGCTCGGCATGGCCGGCAAGAGCGCCATCCTCAAGGGCCTGCGTCCCGAAGGCCTGGAAGACGCGCCGCAGCTGCAAGTGGACATCGACCGCGAGAAGGCCAACGCGCTGGGCGTGACCTTCGCCGACATCAACTCGATGATGTCGACCGCGCTCGGCTCGTCCTACGTCAACGACTTCGCCAGCAGCGGGCGCCAGCAGCGCGTGATCGTGCAGGCCGACGCGCCGCGCCGCTTGCAACCGGCCGACATCATGCAGCTCAACGTGCGCAGCGCGGCCGGCACCATGGTGCCGTTCTCCTCGTTCGCCAGCTCGCACTGGATCCAGGGTCCGGTGCAACTGGTGCGCTACAACGGCTACCCCGCCATCAAGCTGACTGGCGACGCCGCGCCGGGCCGCTCGACCGGCGAGGCGATGGCCGAACTGGAACGCCTGGCGGCGCAGCTGCCGCCGGGCTTCAGCATCGAATGGACCGGCCAGTCGCTGGAGGAGAAGACTTCCGGCTCGCAGGCGCCGATGCTGTTCGCGCTGTCGCTGCTGGCTGCCTTCCTGGTGCTGGCGGCGCTGTATGAAAGCGAATCGATCCCGGTGGCGGTGCTGCTGGTGGTGCCGCTGGGGATCCTGGGCGCGCTGCTGGGCGCCACCCTGCGCGGGCTGCCGAACGATGTGTACTTCAAGGTCGGCCTGATCGCCATCATCGGCCTGTCGGCCAAGAACGCGATCCTGATCATCGAATTCGCCAAGGACCTGCAGGCGCAGGGCAAGGGCCTGGTCGAGGCGACGCTGGAGGCGGTGCACCTGCGCTTCCGGCCGATCATCATGACGTCGCTGGCCTTCATCCTCGGCGTGCTGCCGCTGGTGATCGCCACCGGCGCGGGTTCGGCCAGCCAGCGCGCCATCGGCACCGGCGTGATGGGCGGCATGATCACCGCCACGGTGCTGGCGGTGTTCCTGGTGCCGGTGTTCTTCGTCGTGATCCGCAAGATCTTCAAGGGCAGCGAACGCCAGCGCAAACTGGCCGCACATGAAATGAACGATAAGAACCATGAAACCTATGATTAAGTTTGTCCATAAGCCCGCCCATAAGCCTAACCTGCCCCTGGCCGTGCCGGCAACGCTGTTGGCGGCCTTGCTGTCGGCCTGCTCGATGGCGCCGACCTACCAGCGCCCCGCCGCGCCGGTGGCCGCCGCCTTCCCGGCCGACAGCGCCGGCGCCGCCGCGCGCACCAGCGTGCCGCTGCCGCTGGCGGCCGGCGCGCGCGACGCCGTCGATACCGGCTGGCGCGAGTACTTCGCCGATCCGCGCCTGCAGCAGCTGATCGCCGCCGCGCTGGAAAACAACCGCGACCTGCGCACCGCCGCGCTGCGCATCGAGGAGGCGCGCGCGCAGTACGACATCCAGTCGGCCGACCGCCTGCCCAACCTCAACGCCAACGCAAGCACCACCAAGGCCAAGACGCCGGCCTTCCTGTCGCCAAGCGGCCAGACCAGCATCGGCAAGCGCTACGACGCCGGGCTGGCGCTATCGGCCTTCGAGCTGGATTTCTTCGGCCGCGTGAAAAGCCTGAACGACGCCGCGCTGGCGGCCTACCTGGCCACCGACGAAGCGCGCCAGGCGGCGCAAATCAGCCTGGTGGCGCAGGTGGCGCAAGCCTATTACACCGAGCGCGCCTACGCCGAGCAGTACGCACTGGCGCAGCAGACCTACGACGCCCGCGCCCGCACCTACAAGTTGACGCAGCAGCGGGCCGAAGTGGGCGCCTCGTCGCGGCTGGACCTGCGCTCCAACGAAACGCTGATGGAAACCGCGCGCGCCGCCGCGCTGACGCTGGCGCGCCAGCGCGCGCAGGCGGACAACGCCTTGACCTTGCTGGTCGGCCAGCCGGCCAGCGCCGGCGCCGGCGCGCCCAACGCCGCCGCTGCCGCCACAGCTACCGGCGCTGCAGTCGGCGCCGGCGCGGGGTCGGGCACGCCCGCCGGCGCCATGCCGAGCGACCGGCAGATCGACGCCCTGAGCGCGCTGCCGACCGGCCTGCCGTCGGACCTGCTGGCGCGCCGGCCCGACATCCGCGCCGCCGAGCAGCGCCTGAAGTCGGCCAACGCCAACATCGGCGCCGCGCGTGCCGCCTTCTTCCCGCGCATCAGCCTGACGGCCGCGCTGGGCAGCAGCAGCCCGTCGCTGGGCGGCCTGTTCGACGGCGGTTCGGGCAGCTGGTCGTTCGCGCCGCAGCTGACGTTGCCGATCTTCGACGCCGGCCGCAACCGCGCCAACCTGGGCCTGGCCGAAGTGCGCAAGAACCTGGCCGTGGCCGACTACGAGAAGACCATCCAGACCGCCTTCCGCGAAGTGGCCGACGCCTTGGCCGCGCGCGACTACCTGGGCGAGCAGGTGGCGGCGCAGCGCGCCGTGCAGGACGCGCAGGCCGACCGCCTGAAGCTGCTGCAACTGCGCTTCGACAACGGCGTCGCCAGCTCGCTGGACGTGCTGGACGCGCAGCGCGAGCTGTTCAGCGCGCAGCAGACGCTGGTGCAAGCGCGCCTGCTGCGCACCACCAGCGCCATCGACCTGTACCGCGCCCTCGGCGGCGGCGTAAAATAACCCCGGGGGTCAGATCTGACATTCGGACACGGGCTCCACCGTAACGGCCACTACGGCAGAGTCCGTGTCCGAATGTCAGATCTGACCCCACTTGTATATGACCTCTCCGATCACCATCCGCCTGGGCGCGCGCGCCCGCCAGCGCATCGCCGCCGAGGGCCTGCGGGCGGCCGATGTCGCCATCGTGCCGGCCGCCGCCGGCGGGCCGAAGGGCCTGATCCTGCACGGCCTCGACTGCTGGATGTTCGGCCACTGGCTGCGCGCCGCGCCGCGCCCGCGCAAGCTGGTCGGCGCCTCGATCGGCGCCTGGCGCATGGCGGCGTCGGCCTTCGACGATCCGCTCGCCGCCCACCGGCGCCTGGCCCGCCTGTACGCCGGCCAGCGCTATCCGGCCAAGGTCACGCCCGCCTACGTCAGCCAGACCGTGCGCGCGCTGCTCGATGAACTGCTCGACGGCCGCGCCGCCGAACCGGTCCGCCATGCCGACCATCATGTCTCGGTGCTGACCATGCGCGGCGTCGGCCCGCTGGCCCGCACCAACGGCCAGCGCTGGCGCGAGGTGGCCGGCTTCATGCGCGCGGCGGCCGGCAACGCGCTGGCGCGCCGCCATCTGGCGGGGGCGATGCAGCGGGTGGTGTTCCACAACACGCGCGACGACGCCGACTGGCTGCGCCGCCAGTTCGACGCCTTCACCGGCCATTTCGTCGGCCTGAGCGAGGCCAACCTGCGCGACGCGCTGCTGGCCTCGGGCTCGATCCCGCTGCTGCTCGAGGCGGTGTCGGGCATCGCCGGCGCGCCCGACGGCGCCTACTGGGACGGCGGCCTGATCGACTACCACCTGCACCTGCCCTACCAGCGCGATCCCGGCCTGGTGCTGTACCCGCATTTCAACGACTACCTCGTGCCCGGCTGGCTGGACAAGGGCATGCCGTGGCGCCGCGCCCGCGCCGGCGCCCACAACCCGGCGCTGGACAATGTGATCCTGGTGTCGCCGTCGGCCGGGTTCGTCGCCAGGCTGCCCAACGGCAAACTGCCCGACCGCAAGGACTTCCGGTTCTACGGCCAGGACCACGCCGCCCGCAACCGCGACTGGACCCGCGCCATCGCCGAGAGCGAACGCCTGGCCGAGGCCTTCGCCCGCTGGTGCGAGCAGCCCGACCTGGCGCAGGCCGCCGCCTTTTAATTGTTTCGAAAAAGCAACGCCACGGCTTGAAGTTGCATGACCGCCACGGTGCGGCGGGTGCATACTTGTAGCCTGCCAGCCGTGCCGTCCGGCGCGCCTGCGCAGCCATTCCCGGGCTACTTCGGAGCGTCCATCATGAATCTACTGTCTCAACTGCGCATCGGCACCCGCCTCGCGCTCGGTTTCGCCATCGTCCTGCTGCTCGCCATCTGCGCCACCTCGGTGGCGCTGGTCAACGCCCGCGCCAACGCCGAGGCCACCCGCCACATGATGGAAAAGCCGCTGGCCAAGGAACGGCTGGCCTCCGACTGGTACGTGCTGATCTACTCGGCCGTGGCGCGCACCGCGCTGATCGCCCGCAGCACCGACGACACGCTGTCGACCACCTTCGCCGACGTCATCGCCGACAGCAGCAAGAAGGGCGGCGAGCTGATCGGCAAGCTCAAGGAGCTGATGGCCAGCGACGAGGAAAAGGCGGTGTTCGAGGCCTCCGGCGCGCTGCGCGCCACCTACCAGAAGGCCAAGACCGACATCATGAACGCCAAGAAGGCCGGCAACGCCGAGCAGGCGGAAAAACTGTACAAGGAGGTCTTCATGCCGTCGGCCACGGCCTACCAGGACAAGGTGCAGGCGCTGCTGACCATGCAGCGCAAGGCGATCGACGACACCGCCCGCGCGATCGACGCCGCCAACGACCGCAGCAACATGCTGCTGATGGTGCTGGCGGTGCTGATGGTGTCGATCGGCTCGCTGGCGGCGTGGGTGATCTCGCGCTCGATCACGGTGCCGCTGAAGTCGGCGGTGGAGATCGCCGCCACCGTGGCCAACGGCGACCTCACCACCCGCTTCGACGCCGAGACCAGCAAGTGCGAGATCGGCGAGCTGATGACCGCGCTCAAGGGCATGAACGATGCGCTGCGCAATGTGGTCAGCCAGGTGCAGAGCGGCACCAGCACCATCGCCACCGCGTCCAACCAGATCGCGGCCGGCAATATGGACCTGTCGCAGCGCACCGAGGAACAGGCCAGCTCGCTGGAGGAGACCGCGTCGTCGATGGAGCAGCTGACCAGCACCGTGCGCCAGAACGCCGAGAACGCCAAGCAGGCCAACCAGCTGGCGCAGGCCGCGTCCGACGTGGCCGAGCGCGGCGGCACCATCGTCGGCCAGGTGGTCGACACCATGGGCTCGATCGACGCCTCGTCGCGCAAGATCGTCGACATCATCTCCGTCATCGACGGCATCGCCTTCCAGACCAACATCCTGGCGCTCAACGCCGCCGTCGAGGCGGCGCGCGCCGGCGAGCAGGGACGCGGCTTCGCGGTGGTGGCGTCGGAGGTGCGCAACCTGGCCCAGCGCAGCGCGGCGGCGGCCAAGGAGATCAAGGAGCTGATCGGCAATTCGGTCGAGCAGGTCGACATCGGCGCCAAGCTGGTGCAGCAGGCCGGCACCACCATGGGCGACGTGGTGGCCAGCGTGCGCCGCGTGACCGACATCATGGGCGAGATCACCTCGGCCAGCAGCGAGCAAAGCATCGGCATCGACCAGGTCAACACCGCCATCACGCAGATGGACCAGGTGACGCAGCAGAACGCGGCGCTGGTGGAGCAAGCGGCGGCGGCGGCGGCCAGCATGCAGGACCAGGCGGCGCGGCTGGCCGACGTGGCGGCCTCGTTCAAGCTGGGCGACGAGGGACAGCAGCCGGCGCTGGCGGCGCCGGCGCGCGCCAGGGCGGCGCTGCCGGCGGCCCGCCCCGCTCCGGCC
>NZ_BPWK01000014.1:0-202905 GCF_040364205.1 Duganella rhizosphaerae | reverse complement strand
TGCTACCTGCAATGGGCGGCATGAGCGCACCCAGCTACACGATCGCCGTGCGCGCGCTGTGCGAGTTCACCGCCAAGACCGGCGACCTCGACCTGCGCTTCACGCCCTCGCGCAGCACGGCGTGGGCGTTGGTGCCGCCAAAGCCGAACGCGCTGACGCCGGCGTGGCGCGGCAACGCGCCGGCCGGCCACGGCGTCAGCGCGCGCACCGGATAGAAGGGGCTGGCGTCGAAGCGCAGGCGGGCATGGCTGCTCTGGAAGTGCAGCGTGGCGGGCAGCTGCCGATGGCGCAGCGCCAGCGCCACCTTGAGCAGGCCGGCCACGCCGGCGGCCGCCAGCAGGTGGCCGATGCCGGTCTTGACCGAGCCGATGCCGCATTGGCCGGCGCCGGCGCCGGCCTCGGCGCCGAAGACCCGGGTCAGCGCGCGCAGTTCGATCTGGTCGCCCAGCGGCGTGCCGGTGCCGTGCGCCTCGATATAGCTGACCTGGGCCGGACTGACGCCGGCCCGGGCGTAGGCCCGGCGCAGCACCTGCTCCTGTCCTTCCGGGGCCGGCGCCATGATGCCGATCGACTTGCCGTCGTTGTTGATGGCGCTGGCGGCGATGACGGCGTCGATGCGGTCGCCGTCGGCGAGGGCGCGTTCGAGTCGCTTGAGCACCACCACGCCGCCGCCTTCGCCCGGCACCATGCCGTTGGCGGCGCTGTCGAAGGTGCGGCAGACGCCGTCGGGCGACAGCGCGCCGGCCTGGGCGAACATTTCGTGGGCGTGGGCGGTGTACATCAGGTTGACGCCGCCGGCGATGGCCAGCGTGCAGTTGTCCTGCAACAGGTCGTTGCAGGCGTAGTGCAGGGCCACCAGCGACGACGAGCAGGCGCTGTCGAAGGTCAGCGCCGGGCCGGTGGTGTCGAGCGTGTGGGCGATCCGCGCCGCCACCATATTGAGCAGGTTGGCCGGCATCAGGCGGGTGTGCTGGGCGCCGCTGAAGTCCTGCCGGCGGCGGCGCACCGCGATCTCCTCCAGGTAGCTGTTGTGGCTGACCCCCAGATAGATGCCGACCTCGCGCCGGGCGTCGAGGCGGGCGCCGTTGCAACCGGCGTTGTCCATCGCCTCGTACGCCAGCTCCAGCATCAGGCGTTGCTGCGGGTCCATGATGCAGGCCTCGTCCTCGGCGATGCCGAAGAAGTCGGCGGCGAACAGCTCGGCGTCGGCCAGCGCCGCCATATGGAAGCTGCCGCGCGGGCTGGTCCAGCGCGCCGCCGGCACCGGCGCCGTGAAGCTGGCGCCGGCGCACAGATTGTCCCAAAACTGCGCCAGCGTGGCGGCGCCGGGGAAGCGGCCGGCCATGCCGATGATGGCGATGTCGCCGGCGCGCGCGGCCGGGGCCGGCGCCGCGATGGGGCCGGCCGCGGCCGGCGCCGCGTCGGCCCGCGCCAGATACTCGGCCACTTCGCGGATGCTGCGGCATTGCAGCAGCAGCGCGTAGCCGTACTCGCGGCCGGCGTGCTGCTCGACCTTGGCCAGCATCTCGATCGCCTGCACCGAGGTGCCGCCCAGCGCGGTGAAGGCGGCGTCCAGCGGCAGCGTGGCGGCCTCGCGCCGCAGCACGGCGGCCCAGATCGCGCGGATCGCGCGCTGGCCGGCGTCGGCCGGCGCCGCCTCCGGCGCGGCGGCCGGGGCGTGCTGGTGGAATTGCGCCAGCAGCGCGTCGAACTCGCCGTCGCGCACCTGTTCGGCCAGTTTGTAGCGCTGCAGCTTGCCGCTGGTGGTGCGCGGGATGCGGCGCGCCGGCAGCGCGGCGTCGACCGGGAACGCCAGGTAATCCTGGGCGCTCTGGCGCAGCTGGTGCAAGCGTGGCCAGTCGGTCTGCTTGCCGCGCAAGGTGGCGAACAGCAGCACCCGTTCGCGGCCGCTGGCGGCGTCGCTCAGGCCGCAGGCGACGACGGCGCCGTCCCTGAGGCCGTGGCGTTCGGCCAGGTGGCGCTCCAGGTCGGCCGTCATGACGGTGCGGCCGTTGACGAAGATGACGTCCTTGCGGCGTCCGGTGATCACCAGGCGGCCGTCGCACAGGCAGCCCAGGTCGCCGGTGCGCAGCCAGCCGTCGGCCGAGAACAGCCGGTCGGCGTCGACCCCGCCGACATAGCCGCTGGTGACGTTGACGCCGCGGATCTGCACCTCGCCCAGCCGCATAGGCGCCAGCACGGCGCCGTCGTCGCCGACGATGCGCAGCTGCACCGACGGCAGCGCGGCGCCGCAGTCGACGTATTCGAGCGCGTCGTCGCCGTCGCCGGCGGGCTGGGCCACGCCCTGCGCGATCAGCCGCTCGCGCGCGAAGCGATGCAGCAGCGGCGCCGCCGCGCTGACGGCCATGGTCACGGCCAGGCAGGCCTCGGCCATGCCGTAGGCCGGGCACATGGCCGCCGCGCGGAAGCCGTGCGGCGCCAGCCGCGCGCTGAAACTGCGCACCACCTGCGGCGAGATCGGTTCGGCGCCGTTGAACAGCAGCCGCAGGCTGGACAGGTCGAGGGCGCCGGCCGCGGCGCTGTCGAGCTTGTCGAGCACGTGCTGCAGGCCGAAGTTGGGGCTGCCGGTCACGCTGGCGCGGTGGGCGCCGATCTTGCGCAACCAGGCCAGCGGATCGGCGATGAAGTGCGCCGGCTGCATCTTGACCTGGGTCATGCCCACGTGCAGCGGCACCAGATGGAAGCAGATCAGGCCCATGTCGTGGAACAGCGGCATCCAGCTCAGCATGCGCTCGCCGGGCTGCAGCGCCGCCGCCTCGGCGATCTCGCGCACGTTGCACAGCAGGTTGCGGTGGCTGAGGCGCACGCCCTTGGGCACGCCGGTCGAACCGGAGGAGAACTGCAGGAAGGCCAGGTCGTCCGGCTCGCCCTGGTGGGGACGGGCCAGCGCCGCCAGGCCCTGGCCGGGCGCGTCGGCCAGCCAGGCCACGCCGTGCGCGGCCGGCGTCAGCCCGGGCGCCGCGTAGTTGGCGACCTGATCGGCGTCAAGCACGATCAGCGGCGCCTGCAGCACCCGGCACACACTGTTGAGTTTTTGCGCCGCTTCGGAATCGCGCACCCAGGCGCCGACCTTGGGCAGGATCACCGGCACCATGCCGCCGAGCAGCGCGCCCCAGAACAATTCGAGCTGGCGCCGCTCGCAGGCGATCTGCAGCAGCACGGTGCGGCCGGGCGCCAGCCCGTGCCCCTGCAGAAAGGCCAGCGTGCGCAGCGCGTCGCGGTAGAGCGCGGCGTAGCTGTGGGCCTGCTCGCTCTCGTCGCGGCTGATGTGGATGACGGCCTCGCTGGGCGCGTCGGAGGCGGCACGCCTCAGAAGGTCGACTAGTGTACGCAACATGTTCTCTGGTGGATGGACAGGGAGCGCCGGCCGGTGGGAGGCGGCATGGACGTAGCGCCCGGCCGGTCATTATCGGCGCGCGGCGGCGCAAGCGGAACGGCCCGGATTTCTTGCGTCCGGCGGCGTTTCATGCTTATAGCCGGCGCTGCCGCCGGCGTGGGTTTTTTAAAAAAAAAGCGGCAATTATGCGTTAAAAATCCGGATATGCCTAGAAATTCCGGCGCTATCGCTTAGCCGGCCGCTTGCCTATGATGTCGCTGTCACGTGCCGGCCGCAACGTCGCCGGCCACGCCCGGATGCGAGGCGCCGCCGACCCTCCCCACCTCTCTTTGCAGGCCATGCCGAGATGCATATTCAAATAGAATTGACCACCATCTGCAACTACGGTTGCTTTTACTGCGCCGGACGCGATATGGAGCAGCGGGATATCGATATGGCGCTGTTCGACCAGATCCTGCACCAGCGCCTGCCGCCGGGGCAGCACCGGGTCTCGCTGCAGGGGGAGGGCGAGCCGACCATGCATCCCAAGTTCTGGGAGATGGTGCAGGCCGTCGCCGCGCTCGGGCACACGCCGTACACCATCACCAACGGCAGCCGCATGAAGCCGGACAAGGTGGCGCAGTATTTTCCGCGCATCGGCATCTCGATCGACACCATCGATCCCGACGAGGCCGAACGCATCAAGCGTCACAACGTGGCCAAGGTGCTGCGCAACCTGGAGGAGCTGCTGGAGATCTACGAGCCCTGGCGGGTGGTGGTGCACACGGTCGACTACGGCCAGCCGCTCGACGCGCTGCGCGAGTACCTGGCGCAGCTGAAGATCAACAAGCACGTGGTCCAGGGGCTGCAGGTCAAGGACGACTACGCCAAGCGCTATCCGGGCCAGCTGCCGGTGACGTTCCACAAGCTGAAATACAACTGCGCCTATATCGACCAGCCGGTGATGCGCTTCTTCAACATCGACGGCGTGGAAATGCCTTGCTGCTACATCAAGGACGCCAGCAAGTTCACCTCGATCGAAGACATCCGCGACTCGCTGCTGCGCAAAGTGGTGCCCAGCGCCTGCGTCGGCTGCAATGAACTGCACGAGAACGAGACCAGCCGGTCCGGCGTGTTCCAAATTATGTGAGAAGGAAGAGTCATGAGTGTAAGCAATGAAGTGATGAGCAGGTTCTGCCAGGAGATCGGCCTCAAGCTCGATTTCGACGCCGTCGATCCGGCCGCCACGCTGCAGGAGCTGGGCGTCGATTCGATGTCGCTGGTGCAGCTGATGTACACGCTGGAGGATGAGTTCGGCGTGACGATAGGCACCCAGGAAATGCTTGAGATTAACACCGTGGGCGCGCTCAGCGCCATGCTGCGCCAGAAAATGGCGGGTGACGCGTCCACCCCGTCCGGGCTGGCGGCGGCCAACTGACGATGGATGGCGCGCCGCGCATCGCGCTGCTGACCTGGGGCTCGCACGGCGACGTCGTGCCCTTTGTCGCGCTGGGCCAGGCGTTGCGCGATGCCGGCTACGACGTGGTGCTGGCGGCCCAGCCTATGCATGCCGGCTTCGTGCGCGGCCATGGCCTGGCCTACGCGCCGGTCGGCAGCGACCTGGCCAGCGCCCGCTACCAGCAGTTGATGGACACGCTGGTGGACGAGCCGAATCCGCGCAAGCAGATGCAGATGCTGCTGCGCGACACGCTGCTGCCCGACCTCGAGCGCCAGTACAACGACAGCCTGCGGGCGGTGGCCGGCGCGCGGCTGGTGGTGGCGCACTGGATGCAGCTGGCGGCGCTGATGGCGGCCGAGACGGCCGGGTTGCCCTGCGTCACCGTCACCCTCAACCCGGCCGCGGTCGCCTGCCAGGAGCGGCCCGGCGGCGCCGGCGTCGGCCGCAACATTGGCCGTGAACTTGCCGACCATCTGTGGGGCGACGCCGTCGGCCGCTTCCGCGCCGGCGCCGGCCTGGCGGCGATCGATTCCGTGACGGCCTACCAGTACCGCGGCGCGCTGAGCCTGGTTGCGGTCAGCCGCCACCTGCTGCCGGCGCCGCTGGACGGCCACCAGGTGACCGGCTTCTGGCCGCTGCGCGAGGAGCGTGGCTGGACGCCGCCGGACGGGCTGCGCGATTTCCTGGACGCCGGAGAAGCGCCGCTGGTGATAAGCTTCGGCAGCATGGGCGGGCGCGCCGACGAAACGCGCGAGTTGCTGCTGGAGGCGATACGGCTGAGCGGACGGCGGGCCGTGGTGCAGGGCGGCTGGGCGCGCTGGAATGTCCGTTCCGGCCCGCCGACGCTGTACCACCTGGACTATGCGCCGCACGGCTATCTGTTCGCCCGGGCCGCCTGCGTGGTCCACCATGGCGGCGCCGGCACCACGGCCGCGGCGCTGCGCGCCGGCGTGCCGTCGGTGGTGGTGTGGCATTTGCTGGACCAGCCTTATTGGGGCAACGTGCTGGCGCAGGCGCATCTGGGGCCGCGCCCGCTGCAGCGGCTCGGCCTGACGGCCGGCGCGCTGGCCGACGCCATCGGCGCGGCGCTGGCGGACCACGGTTACCGGGCGCGCTGCGCGGCGATGGCCGCGCTGCTGGCCGGCGAGGACGGCGTGGCGCAGGCGCTGACGGCGATCGAAGCCTGCCTGCGCGCGCATCCGCCGGCGCGCCACGGCGCCGGACTGGCCGCGTGAGCGGCCGGCATCACATTTCACAGGAGAACACATGAAGCACCGGAGTATTTCAAGCGCGCTGCTGATGGCGGCGCTGGGCCTGGCCCGGGCCGCGCCGGCCGCCCAGCAGGCCAGCCCGCCGGCCGCCAGCGAGGCGGCCAAGCCGGTGGCGACGCTGGGCGAGGTCGACGTCAGCGCGCTGCGCGAGGTGGACGAAAAGCCCTACGACAAGATTTACAAGGGCATGGAACTGTTCCAGCGCCACCACGCGCTGGCGCCGGCGGCGGCGCTGCGCTTCCGGCTGTATCCGCGCGTGGCGCCGCTCGACACGGCGGGGCTGGTCGTCAAGCTCAGCGGCGACAAGCTCGACCAGACGCTGCCGCTCGACGCGCAGCTCGGCTTCAGCCTGCCGCGCGATGCCGCCGCCGCCGCCGAGGGCGCCTTCGTCAGCACCAACCGCCCGGCCAAGAGCTTTGCCTGGCGGGTCGACGTCCGCAGCCCCGGGGTGCCGGCCAACGCGCGCCGACTCGGCGATCTGCGGCTCGAGTGCAAGGTCGACCTGATGGCGGCCGACCTGGCGGCCGGCATCAAGACGCCGGCCTTCCACCTGCTGGTGGCCGCCGGCGTCGACCCGTGCAACAACCGCGGGGTCAGCATGCTGTATTTCGGCGAACGGCCGGTGTTCGGCGTGGCGCTGGTGGCGGGCAAGCGGCGCCAGGAGTTGCCGGCGTTCGCGCTGTTCGGCAGCAAGAGTCCCGACTTCGTCGCCGACATGCTGGACTGGAAATTGCTGCGCGACCGGCTGTATTACATCCCGCTGTGGGACGAGAGCTGGCCCGACGACACGCTGGTCGAGCTGACCTACGTCGACGACGCGCTGAACGGGCCGGCGGCCGCCGCCCATGGCCAACCCAAGGAGTAGCCTGACGATGAAGATAGCAGCGATAGTACTGATGGGCGCGCTGGCCGCCGGCCTGGGCGGTTGCGCCACGCGCGGCGCCGGCGGCGTGCGCGACCTGACCCAGGAACAGGCGGCAAGGGTGCTGGTGGTCGGCAAGACCACCAAGGCCGAGGTGCGCGCCGCGCTGGGCGAGGGCGAGGTGACGCCGTTCGCCAGCGGCGCCGAGGTCTGGGTCTACAGCTATGAGGAGGGCGCCGCCAGATTCGCCTCCTTCATTCCGCTGGTCGGCCGGCTGGCCAACAACGGCAGGACGATCAAGGAGTTGAAGATCATCTTCGGCGCCGACGGCGTCGTCAGGAAGTATCAGCTGCAGGATATCGCGCTGCAAATCGGCGAGAAGTAACACCCGGGCGGACGCCGGGCACTTTCCACGGGTGGGGTCTCATGAAATTACTGTCTTATATCTATCGTCACGCCGGCCGGCTGCTGCTGCTGGCCACGCTCAGCAGCATCGTCAGCGGCATCAGCGGCGCCGCCCTGGTCGGCGTCATCGGCAAGGGACTGGCCGGCGACGGCGCGGCGCTGCTGCCGCTGGCGGGCGCCTTCTTCGCGCTGTGCGTGCTGAACGTGGCCAGCAAGTCGTATGCGGAAGTGGCGCTGCTGCGCACCACGCAGACGGCGATTTTCCATATGCGCACCGAGATCAGCCGCAAGCTGCTGGCGACGCCGCTGCGCAAGCTGCAGGAGCTCGGCAAGCCGGGGCTGCTGACCATCCTGACCAAGGACATCGATATCGTCATCGGCGCGTTCCAGCTGTTGCCGGCCGCGTTCGGCAACCTGATCGTCATCGCCGCCTGCCTGGCCTACATGGCCTGGCTGTCGTGGCAGTTGTTCCTGATCTACGTGGTGTGCCTGGTGGTGTGCGTGGCCGGCTTCACGCTCGCCGAGCGCCGGCCGATGGCGCAGCTGGTGCGGGTGCGCCAGCACATCGACCAGCTATATGCGTATTTCCGCGACCTCATCGAGGGCAGCAAGGAGCTGCAGCTCAACGCCCGGCGCGGCACGCGGTTTGTCGACGATGTCATCGCGCCGTCGGCCGAGCGTTTTCGCCACGCGTACAGCGCCGCCATGATCGGCTACACCACCGTCAACAACGTCGGCATGATCCTGTTCTACCTGATCATCGGCGTGCTGCTGTTCCTGGTGCCGCTCTGGCTGCCGCAGGGCGCCGAGGTGCTGGCCACGACCACGCTGATCCTGATGTACCTGATCAAGCCGATCGCCGACATGACCGCGATGGTGCCGGCGCTGCGCCAGGCCGGCATATCGATGGACAAGGTGGAGCAGCTGAACGGCGCGCTGGACGCCCCGGCGCCGGGCGCCGCCGCGCCGGCGTTCGCGCGCCAGGCGCCGCTGCGCCTGCAACTGCGGCAGGTGTGCCACCGCTATCCGGGACTGACCGAGGACCACCAGTTCATGCTCGGGCCGCTGGACCTGACGATCGCCCAGGGCGAATGCGTGTTCATCATCGGCGGCAACGGCAGCGGCAAGACCACGCTGGCGATGCTTCTGCTGGGTTTGTACCTGCCGGAGGGGGGCCATATCGCGCTGAACGGCGAGGCCGTCACGGCCGACAACGTCGACCAGTACCGCCAGCATTTCTCCGCCGTGTTCGCCGACTTCCATCTGTTCGAGCATCTGCTGGTCGAGCGCGGCGCCGCGCTGGAGGCGCGCGCCACCGAGTTCATCGCCAAGTTCGGCCTGGCGCACAAGGTCAGCATCGAGGACGGCAAGTTTTCCACGCGCGATCTGTCGACCGGCCAGCGCAAGCGGCTGGCGCTGGTCTCGGCCTACCTGGAAGACCGTCCGGTCTATCTGTTTGACGAATGGGCGGCCGACCAGGACCCGGCGTTCAAGCGGGTGTTTTACACCGAGCTGTTGCCGGAGCTGAAGGCGCGCGGCAAGACCGTGCTGGTGATCAGCCACGACGACGGCTATTTCGACTGCGCCGACCGCATCATCAAGCTGGCCGACGGCCAGCTGCAGGCGGTGGCCGGCGAGCACGCCGCGACGCCCGGCGCGCTGCACGTAGCATGAGGAGCGATATGAGCAATCCGTGGTTGATACGCCGGCCGGCCCCCGGGCGCCGCCTGCGTCTGTACTGTTTCGCCTATGCCGGCGGCGGACCGGCGGTGTACGCGCCGTGGCAGGCCGCGCTCGATCCGGCGATCGAGGTGTGCGCGATCCAGCTGCCGGGGCGCGGCGCGCGCTTCGGCGAGGCGCCGTGGCGCGACATGGCGCTGCTGGTGGCGGCCATCGCCGAGGTGATCGAGCGCGACAGTCCGATGCCGTTCGCGTTCTTCGGCCATAGCCTGGGGGCGCTGCTGGCGTTCGAGGTGGCCGGCTACCGCCAGCGCCGCGGCTGGACCGCGCCGGTGCATCTGTTCGCCTCCGGCTGCAACGCGCCGCAGCGGCGCAGCCCGTCGCTGGACTTGCACTTGATGGGCGACGCCGAGTTGATCGAGTCGCTGCGCGAGTACAACGGTTCGCCGCCCGAGGTGCTGGCCAACCGCGAGCTGATGACGCTGCTGCTGCCCATGGTGCGCGCCGACTTCCTGCTGGCCGAGACCTATGCCTACCAGGCGCGCGCGCCGCTGGACCTGCCGGTCTCGGTGCTGGCCGGCCGCGACGACGAGCACACCACCGCCGCGCAGCTGGAGGGCTGGCAGTTGGAGTCGCGCCAGCCGTGCCACATCGAGTGGTACGAGGGCGACCATTTCTTCCTGAACCAGTGCCGCGAGCAAGTGATCGAGTTTGTCGGAGCGCAACTGGGCCTGCTGACGGCAAGCTGCCGCGCCTAGCGCGCCGCAATTGAGCATGAAAGCGCGAAGTCTGCAAATAATTTGCGCCGTTGGTGTTGCGCGTCGTCTGTAAGACAATGGCCCGCCATGACGCCGGCCGGCCATGGCCCCCGCGCGCGATCGAACCGTAAGCCGGCCGCGCCGGGCGCACCGGCTATTTTCTCCACCGCCAGAAGGAACGTTTTTATGTGTGGCATTGCAGGCACTCTTGATTTGAACCACCAGCGCGCGACCACCGAGGGCATGCTGGTCCATATGGCCAATCAGCTGATCCACCGCGGACCGGACGATGCCGGCTACTGCCTGAAAAATGAAGTGGGCCTGGCATTCCGGCGCCTGTCCATCATCGACTTGAAGCACGGCAATCAGCCGTTCTTCAGCGAAGACGGCCGCATCGTTTCGATCTGCAACGGCGAGATCTACAATTACCGCGAATTGCGCCACGAGCTGCAGCAAAAGGGCTATCGCTTCAAGACCGAATGCGACGTCGAGGTGCTGATCCCGCTGTACCAGGAATACGGCCTGGAGTTCATGAAAAAGCTGAACGGCCAGTTCGGCTTCGCCATCTTCGACGATGCGCAAAAGCAGTTGCTGCTGGTGCGCGACCACGTCGGCATCTGCCCGCTGTTCTATACGGTGGCGGCCGGCAGCCTGGTGTTCGGTTCCGAGATCAAGGCGGTGATCGCCCATCCGGCGGTCAAGCGCGCGGTCAATCTGCGCGGCCTGGACCAGGTGCTGAGCTTCCCCGGCAGCGTCAGCCCGACCACCATGTTCGAGAATATTTCGGCGCTGCGCCCCGGCCACTACCTGCTCGTCAAGACCAACGGCGCGATGCAGGAAAAGGAGTACTGGGACCTCAATTTCGCCACCACCACGCCCGACCACGGCGACGACGGCCAGTATCTGGACGAATTCGACGAGATCCTGCGGCGCGCCGTCAAGGACCGCCTGAACGCCGACGTGCCGGTCGGCTACTACCTCAGCGGCGGACTCGATTCCTCGCTGATCGGCAGCGTGGCGCAAGCGGTGGCGCCCGATCCGCTGCGCCATTCGTTCTCGATCGCCTTCGACGACGCCGAGCACGACGAGCGCTCCTTCCAGCGCGCCTACACCCAGCACATCGCGTCCACCCACCACGAAATCCAGTTCGACTGGAAGCAGGTGGCCGAACGCCTGCGCTCGGCGGTGTATTATTCGGAGGCGCCGCTCAAGGAATCGTACAATACCTGTTCGCTGGCGCTGTCCGAGCTGGTGCGGGACAGCGGCGTCAAGGTGGTGCTGACCGGCGAGGGCGCCGATGAATTGTTCGCCGGCTATGTCGGCTACCGCTTCGACGCCATGCGCGCCGGCCAGGTCGACGGCGTGCGCGAACTGGACGAAATGCTGGAGGACGAGGAACGCAACACCTTATGGGGCAGCAAGAGCTTCTTCTACGAGAAAAACTACCTGGCGCTAAAGGCGGTCAAGCTGGACCTGTACAGCCCGGCGGTCGGCGCGCGTTTCGGCCAGTTCAACGCGGTGCGCAGCGACCTGTTGCAGCGCGCCAAGATGAAGGGGCGCCACCCGATCCACCAGCGCTCGTATGTCGACTTCAAGCTGCGCCTGTCGGACCATTTGCTGGCGGACCACGGCGACCGGGTGTCGTACGCCAACTCGATCGAGGCGCGCTATCCCTTCCTCGACATCCGCATGGTGGAATTCGCCGCGCGCCTGCCGCCGCGCCTCAAGCTCAACGGCCTGGTGGAGAAATACATCGTCAAGGAGGTGGCCAAGCGCTATCTGCCGGCGTCGATCTTCCAGCGCGAGAAGTTTCACTTCGTCGCGCCCGGCAGTCCGGCCCTGCTGGCGCAAAACATCGACTGGGTCAACGAGCTGCTGTCGCCGGAAGTGATCGCCAAGCAGGGGTATTTCAACCCGGAGACGGTGGAGCGTCTGAGGAAGGTGTATTCGCGTCCGGGATTCAAGTTGAACCTGCCGTTTGACAGCGATTTGCTGATGACGGTGCTAACCTTCGGCATCTTCCTGCAAACCTTCGGGATGCCGGACCATTGACGCGGTCGGCCGGCCCGCCAGAGAGCGAGGACATTGATGCATGAAGCGGCGCTGAAGCGCGGCGTGCGGCGCCTGGCGCCGCTGGCCTGGGTGTTGCTGGTCCATTTGCTGCTGTTATGGCTGCTGAAGGGGGCCGGCATGTGGCGCGCCGTCCCGGCCGCGCACAGCGAGGTCACGGTCCGGCTGCTGGCGGCGTCCGCGCCGGCCGGCGGCGCCGACGCCGCGCCGCCGGCCTTGCCCCTGGTGGAGGCGCCGCGCGTGACGGTGCCGGCGCCGCTGCCGGTGCTGGTGGTGGTGGAAACACCGGCGCCGGTGCCGGTGGCGGCGCCGGCGCCGGCATCCGGCGCCCAGAGCGGCGCCCAGGGCGGCGGCGCCGGCGCCCAGGGCGGCGCCGCCGCCGGCGGCGAGGGCGGGCGGATCAAGACCATCAGTTCGGAGGTCGAGTATCTGCGCAAGCCGTCGCCGGAATACCCGGCCAAGGCGCGCCGCGAGCACGAGGAGGGCGACACGCTGATGCTGGTGCTGGTGTCCGAGGCTGGCGCGCCGCTGCGCGCCAGCGTGGAGAAGTCCAGCGGCTCGGCGCGGCTGGACGAGGCGGCGCGCGTGGCCGTCATGGGGGCCTTGTTCAAGCCCTATATGGAAAACGGCAAGGCGCTCAGCGTGTACGCGCTGGTGCCGGTCAAGTTCCGCCTGAGCCGGGGTTAGGCGCGGCGTCCGCGCCCGCGCCGCCGGCGCCTACCGGCATCGACGCCGTCGATGCCGCACCGAGCTTGCTGTCGCAGATGAGAGAACTTTTGATGAAAAATGAATTTCAAGCATATTTTGATGTCGATAGCCTGGCCAACGCGCCCGAACTGTTGTCTGGCGCGCTGCGCATCATGGGCGACTGGCTGGCCGGTACCCGCCCGCAGCCCTATCCGACGCTGTCGATCGCGGCGCTGAAACAGCGCTTCGACTGCGCCGGCATGCCGGCCGAAGGCATGCCGCCCGAAGCCTTGCTGCGGGCGCTGGAGAGCGAGGTGTTCGAGCACTCGATACAGCTGAACCATCCGAAATACATCGGCCACATGACCCAGGCGCTGCCGTGGATCTCGGTGCTGGCCGAGGCCTTCATCGGCGCCCTGAACCAGAACCAGGTGAAGGTCGAGACCGCGTATGTGTCGACACTGATCGAAAAGCAGGTGATCGGCTGGTTCCATCAGCTGTGTTATCAGAACAGCGAGGCGTACTACGCCGACGCCTTCAACGCCACCAGCACGGCGCTGGGCAATATGGTCAGCGGCGGCACCACCGGCAACCTGACCGCGATGGCGGTGGCGCTGGAGCGGCGCCTGCCGGGCGTGCGCAAGCACGGCCTGTATGCGGCCATGCGCCAGGCCGACTGCGCCGGCTTCGCGGTGCTGGGCTCGGCCCGCATCCACTACTCGATGAAGAAGGCGCTGGCCACCCTCGGGCTGGGGGAGGAGGCGATCCACGCGGTGCCGGTGGACGCCGACAACCGCGTCGACCTGGCGGCGCTGGAGCAGCGGATCGCCGTGCTGAAAAGCCGCGGCATACAGATCCTGGCGCTGGTCGGGATCGCCGGCACCACCGAGACCGGGGCGATCGACCCGCTCGAGGCGCTGGCCGGCATCGCCCGGCGCGAAGGCGCCTGGTTCCACGTGGACGCGGCCTGGGGCGGCGCGCTGATGCTGTCGCCGGCGCATCGCGCGCTGTACCGCGGCGTCGAGCTGGCCGATTCGGTGGTGATCGACGGCCACAAGCTGCTGTGGGTCAGCATGGCGCAAAGCGTGGTGCTGTTCAAGGACAGCGCCAGCCTCAATTCCCTGAAACACCATGCCAACTACATCATCCGCAGCAGTTCCGGCGACCTCGGGCAGACCTCGCTGGAGGGCTCGCGCCGCTTCGACGCGCTCAAGCTGTGGCTCTCGTTCAAGTTGCTGGGCACCAATGGCTACGCGGCGCTGCTGGCGCAGTGCGCGCGCCTGGCGCAGTCGATGCAGGAATTGATCGGCAACGACGAGGACTTTGAATTGATCTCGGCGTCGCCGACGTTCATCCTGACCTACCGCTACGTGCCTTACCGCATGAAGCGGGAGCTGGCCGCCTATGCCGAGCAAGGCCGGCTGGACCAGGCGGCCGCGCTCAACGGGTATCTGAATGCGCTGAATATCGCGTTGCAGACACGGCAGAAGGAAACCGGACTGAGCTTTGTTTCGCGGACGATATTGGAATCGACCCGCCACGGCGGCGACATCGATGTGCTGCGCATCGTGCTGAGCAACGTCAATACCAGCACCGTGCATCTGAAGGAAATCCTGGCGGAGCAGCGCCTGCTGGGCGAGCGCCTGCTGCAGGAGCTGGCGCGGCCGGAATCGCGCTGAGCACGGCGCCGCCGGGCGGCGGCGCTGGCGCCGCCCCCTTTACGCGGCTAGCCCAGCAGGCCGCAACGGTTGGCGGCACGCACCGCTTCGCCGATCTTTTCGACGTTGAACTTGTCCTTGATGATGTCGAATTTACGGTACAGATTGCTGGGTTTCATGCTCAGCTTGGCGCCGATCTCGGACACTACGCAGCCGTTCTTTGACAGCTGCAGCAGCTGGATTTCTTCCTCGTTGAGCTTGAATTTCTCGGCCGCCTTTTCCCGCAGGTGGTTGATCCACCAGTCCATCAGTTCCATGCCCAGCGCCCGGTAGAAGATGCGGAAGGTCTTCAGCAGCGGCTCGCCCACTTCCGGCGGGGCGTCGGAGCCGACGTACAGCATGCTGAGACGCTCTTCCACATTGTTGCTGCTGTGGGTGGGCACCAGCATGCCGCTGAGAAAACCATATTTCCCCGCCATCTGCAGCATGTCTTGCTGGCCCTGGGTTCTGGGCAGCACCGCGCTGCCGCACACCGGCGATGAGTTGCGCTTGGCGTATTCAAGAAACGGGTCGTTCATGAACCAGCGGCGCTTGTTGTACAGCTCGCACCATTCATCGTCGGAACTCATGACATGGCGTTGGCTGAACTGCTCCGGCATGTGGTCGTCGGTGATATGGATCGAGTAGACGTAGGACGTGGCCCCCAGGTCGCAGATCAATCGCTGGGTGAAGGCGGTCAGTTCGGCCGGACTGTTGCAGGCGTGAATTTGCTCTAGAGCGGAATAGGCGTAGGTAGTGACTGACATGGAGAGAAAGCTTCGTTGTTGTTAAAAACGGATGGAATTTTCCGATGGTCTGTAACCATGACCGTTCTTCGACGATGGCAGAATTGTAATGAAAACGCCGTGCTTCGACACCTGACAATATTGCTAGTTATTTAATGCCGCCGTGGCGGCGGCCAGCCGTGGCCGATCGGCCGCCGCAGCCGCCCTTTAATTTTGCCAAACCTTTAAGTATGCACCAGGATGACAAAAACGCAAAGAAAACCAGGTGCTTTTTGATGCGTGCCGGCTTGCATGATAATTCTCCCGTCCGTCGTCGGACCGGCTTGCGCGGCTGCCGTCCTGGCGCGCCGACGCCTCTCCCCAATCAGTGCGGCAAGACCAGATCGGAGTCTCTTCATGGTGGAAAAAATAGGAATTTTGGGTGGCATGGGGTCGGCTGCAGGCCTGTATTTCGCCCAGCAGCTTATCGCGCTCAACACGACGGCCAAGCAGGACGTCGACCATGTGCCCTTCATCCTGTATTCGGATCCCCACATCCCGAACCGGGTCGAGGCGTTCCTGAACCGCAGCACCAATCCGGCGCCGTCGGTGGTGACGTCGCTGGACAAGCTGGCCACGCTGGGCGCGAACTTCGGCGTCGTCATCTGCAACACCGCGCACATTTATTTCGATGAAATTTCCGACCAGGTCAAGATGCCGTTGATCAATATGGTCGAGAACGCGGTCGAGCATATCGAGGCCAGCTTCCCGCAAGCGCGGGTGGGCCTGCTGGCCACCACCGCGACGGTCAAGTCGGGCTTGTACGCCCGCCACTTCAGCAAGCTGAACCGCTCGCTGGCCATCCCCGACGACGACGACCAGGCGCGTTTGATGGCCGCCATTTTTGATACGGAGTTCGGCATCAAGGCCACCGGCAACTTGCCCAGCATGAAGGCGATCGAAGTGTTGATCGAGGTCGCCACCCGCTTGCGCGAGCGTTCCGGCGCCACCCATTTGATACTGGGGTGTACTGAGCTGTCGTTCGCCATCCAGGGGCATCGCTGGGCCGGCTTCCAGATCATCGATCCGGTCAAGGTGCTGGCGCAGCACTGCCTGGACCGCCTGGCTTCGGCGCGCGGCAATATTTATTCGATTGCCGCCTAGCATGGCGGCCGTCTCCCAACCACTGAAGGATGAGATTCTGATGTCGCAAGTATTGCCCTATGTATGGCCGGCCGGCGCCGATGGCGCCGATATCCACGAGCTGTTGCAGAACCGCCGGCCAGAGCTGGACCGCCTGCTGCTGGAGCATGGCGCGATTCTGTTACGACATTTTGACGTCGGCACGATGGAAAAGTTCCAGAGCTGCACCCGGCTGCTGGCCGGCGCCGCCGCCGCCTACATCGACGGCAACTCGCCGCGCACCAAGCTCAGCGAAAGTATCTACACCTCGACCGAGTATCCGGCCGAGCTGAGCATTTCGATGCACAACGAATTGTCGTACAGCCATGCGTGGCCGGCGCGCCTGTATTTTTGCTGCATCACGGCGCCGCGCAGCGGCGGCAGCACGCTGATCGCCGACAGCCGCGCGCTGTTGCGCGAACTGCCTCCGGAAGTGCTGGCCGCATTCGAGGAAAAAGGCGTGACCTATGTCCGCAACCTGCACGGCGGCGCCGGCGCGACCATCGGCAAGTCATGGCAGCAGACCTTTGAAACCGAGCAGCGCTCGGTGGTCGAACAGTACTGCAGGGATGGCGCGATCGAGTATGCATGGAAGCCCGATGGCGGCATCCGCCTGATCCAGCGGCGCCCGGCCACCGCGCTGCACCCGCTCACCGGCGAACGGGTCTGGTTCAACCAGGTCGACCAGTTCCACCCGTCGACCAATCCGCCTGATGTCTACCAGGCCATTATGGAAATCTATGGCGACGATCCGTTCGAGATGCCGCAATACGGTTGCTTCGGCGACGGCACGCCGATTCCCGACAGCATGCTGGCGGCGGTGCGCGACGGCATGGCGCGCCTGAGCGTGGCCTTCCCGTGGGCGGCCGGCGACATGATGATAATAGACAATATGCTGACCGCCCACGGCCGCTCGCCGTTCACCGGCGCGCGCAAAATCCTGGTTTCGATGAGTAATTGAGTCCCTCCTTGCTTGCCATGCGCGGCCAGGGCGCGCCAGCGCGCCGGCCACGCCACCCGACCCCGACAATGAAAGAACTCGCTATGCCTACCCGCCGCCATCCCCCCGCCGCCAGCCCGGCCAGGCCGCCTTCCGATGCTTGCCGGCTTGCCGGCCCGCGCGGGCGGGAGCGCTAGATGCGCGCGCGCGGCAAAAAACGCCTGGCGTTCGGCGCCGGCTTGCTGGCCGCCGTGGTGGGCGGCGCCTCCTATCTGCAGGCCAACCAGGAAGCGGTGGTGCCGGTGTCGAAATTCCATACGACCACCGTCGACGTCGGCGACATCACCCAGACCGTGACGGCCACCGGCACCATCAACCCGGTGGCCCTGATCAACGTCGGCTCGCAGATGTCGGGCACGGTGGCGGAGCTGAACGCCGACTTCAACGACCATGTCAAGAAGGGCCAGGTGCTGCTGAAGCTGGACCCGACCATCTTCAACGCCGGCGTCCGCAAGTCGCAGGCCGCGCTGGCGTCGGCGGCGGCGTCGCTGCGGCTGGCGCAGGCCACGTTCGAACGCAACGAACGCCTGGTGGCGCAAAACTATATGTCGGCGCTGGTGCTCGACCAGGCGCGCCGTGAACTCGACGTCGCGCAAGCCAATTTCGAACTGGCCAAGGCTGAATTGGCGCACGCGCAGGCCGATCTCGACAACAGCGTGATCCGCGCGCCCATCGACGGGGTGGTGATCAAGCGCACCATCGAACTCGGCCAGACGGTGGCGGCCGCGTTCACCACGCCCAATCTGTTCCAGATCGCGCAAGACTTGACCAAGATGCAGATCGACACCAACGTCTCGGAGGCCGACGTCGGCGCGCTGAAAGACCGGCAGGCGGCGCGCTTTGTGGTCGACGCCTATCCCGACAAGGAGTTCGACGCCACCATGCGCCAGTTCCGGCTGGCGGCGACGGTGGCGCAAAATGTCGTCACCTACAATGTGGTGCTGGACGTGGCCAACCGCGACGAACTGCTCAAGCCGGGCATGACGGCGCAGGTGCGGCTGGTGGTGGGCAACCGCCAGCACGTGCTGCGCATCCCGACCGCGGCGCTGCGTTTCCGGCTGTCGGACGAAGAGTTGGAAAAGGAGGCCAGGCTGCAGAAAGAGCGCCGTGGCGGCGCGGCGGCGCCGGCCGCGCCGGCGGCGAGCGGGGACGATGTCGCCTTCCTCAGCAAGAGCGAGACCGCGCGCTCGTTCAAAATCTACAAGCTCGACGCGCGCAACCAGGCGGTGCCGGTCGACGTGCAGATCGGCTTGTCGAATTTCCGCTACACCGAAGTGCGTTCGGGGGCGATCAAGCCGGGCGACAAGGTGGTCGTCCGCGCGCTGACGCCGGGCAGTCCGGGCTTGCTGTAATGGGCGCGCGCAGCGCCGCGGCCGGCGCTCTGATCGACATCCGCCAGGTCACCAAAAGCTATTTCTCCGGCGGCATGGAAACGCGGGTGCTGCACGGCATCGACCTGCTGGTTCCGCACGGCGATTTCGTCGCCGTGATGGGACAGTCCGGCTCGGGCAAGTCGACCTTGATGAATATCTTCGGCTGCCTGGATCAGGCCAGCGGCGGCACCTATCTGTTGAATGGCGTCGATACGCTGTCGCTGTCGCGCGCCGAACTGGCGACCATCCGCAACCGCACCATCGGCTTCGTGTTCCAGAGCTTTAACCTGATCAAGCGCATGAGCGTGGCGGAGAACGTGGCGTTGCCGCTGATCTATGCCGGCGTCTCGCGCCGCCGGGCGCACGCCAAGGCGCTGACGGAACTGGAGCGGGTCGGCCTGAAGGACTATGCCGGCCGCACGCCCAACCAGTTGTCCGGCGGGCAGCAGCAGCGGGTGGCGATCGCGCGCGCCCTGGTCGGCGATCCGCCGGTGCTGCTGGCCGACGAGCCGACCGGTAACCTGGACACGCAAACCAGCATCGAGATCATGGCCTCGTTCCAGCAGCTTAACCGGGAACGGGGGATCACCATCCTGCTGGTCACCCACGAGCCCGATATTGCGGCCTACAGCAAGCGGCTGATACGGCTCAAGGATGGCCGCGTGCTGTACGACGGCGCGCCGGACGCCGAACTGGCCGCGCCGGCGGCGCACATACCAAACTATGCATAAGGTCGCCTCCGGCGACCGGATCGGAACACACAGATGAATTTCTTGCAGATCGTGGTGGAGTCCCTGCGCTCGATGAACGCCAACCGCTTGCGCACCGTGCTGACCATGCTGGGCATCATTATCGGCATCACGTCGGTGGTGTTGCTGCTGGCGCTGGGCACCAGCATGCAGGGTTTCATCGGCAAGGAGCTCGAGCAGCTGGGCACCAATATGCTGTTCGTGGTGCCCGGCGGCGACCGCTCCGGCGGCCAGCGCGCGCGGGTGGACGCGGTGCCGGTGCTGACGATGCAGGACGCGGCGGCGATGAACAGCCTGCCCAGCCTGGTGGGGGCGGCGCCGGTGCTGCAGGCCAACTTCAATCTGGCGGTGGGCAATGAAACGACCAACACCGCGGTGCGCGGCATTACCCCGACCATGTTCAAGATCCGCAACTGGAAGCTGGAGCAGGGCACCTTGTTCAGCGACGCCGACGTGCACGCGGCCGCGCGCATGGTCATCATCGGGCGCAAGCTGGCCGACCAGTTTTTCTATAAAGTCGATCCGCTCGGCAAGTTTATCCGCATCGAGAACGTCGCCTTCCAGGTGGTCGGTGTGCTGCACGGCGAGGGCAAGCAGGTCGACGGCGGCGAAGACCTGTCCGAGCTGGTGCTGGTGCCGATCAGCGCCGCCCGCGCCAACCTGATCCGCAGTTCGGTCCCGGACAACGTGCATTACATCGTGGCCCAGGGGCGCTCCGGCCTCGCGCTGCCGGACGGCATCGCCGATATCAACGACACGCTGCGCGACCGGCACCGCATCAAGTATGAGCAACCCGACGATTTTCATATTGAAAACCTGGCCTCGTTCGCGGAAACCGCGCAGAAGATCAGCACCGGCATCGCCGCCTTGCTGGGCCTGATCGGCGCCATCTCGCTGATCGTTGGCGGTATCGGCATCATGAATATCATGCTGGTCTCGGTGACCGAGCGCACCCGCGAGATCGGCATCCGCATGGCGATCGGCGCCAAGCCGCGCGACGTGCTGTGGCAGTTTCTCACCGAGGCGGTGGTGATCTGTTTGGCGGGCGGGGCGGTCGGCATCCTGCTGGCGACCGGGGCCGCCTCGCTGATCACCGCCAACAGCAAGTTCGGGGTCTGGGTGTCGCTGCGGGAGGTGGTGGTGGCGTGCGGATTTTCCAGCCTGGTCGGGGTGTTTTTCGGCTTTTATCCGGCGCGCCGCGCCTCGGTGCTGCTGCCGGTCGAATGCCTGCGCTATGAGTGAGGCCGGTGCGCGTGCGCACCGGCCCTGCCGGCGCCGCGATCACTGCGGTGCGGAGGCCGCCGCGCCGCGTGCACGGCGGCGTGTCGACGACCAGGACGACAGGGCCACGCGCTCGCGGATGTCGGCGCACACCGCCAGCAGCTTGTCCATTTCGATGTCGGTCAAGCCGGCGTTGAGGGTCAGGCGCACCAGCGAGCGGTTCTTGGCGGTGGCCGGCGCGCAAAACACCGCGCCGTAAATCCCCTGTTCCTCGAGCGCCTTGCGCAGCACCAGCGTGCACGGCTCGGTGCCCGCCTCCAGCGCGATGATCTGTTCGCTGCCGTCGCCGACATTGTAGCCCAGCGCAGTCAGGCCGTCGCGGATGCGCCGGGTATTGCGCCGCAGCGCCTGGCGCCGGTCTTCGGCCGCCCGGATGAAGTCGAGCGCGGCGTCGAACCACGCCAGCTCGTGCGTCAGCAGGCAGGAACTGAAAATCGCCGGACGCGACGACGACAGGAAATAATTCTTGAACTTGCTGGAGCAGGTGACCAGGCCGGCGCGCCCGCCGAAGGCCTTGGCCAGCGACGCCGTGCGGAAATGCACGCGCTCGGTGATGCCAAGCGCGGCGACCAGGCCGGCGCCCTCCGGCCCATGCGTGCCCAGCGAATGGGATTCGTCGACCACCAGGATGCTGCCGCTGTCCTCGGCCACGGCCAGCACCTCGAGCAGCGGGCACAGGCTGCCATTGGTGCTGTACACCGAGTCCACCACGATGACGCCGGGCCCGTGCTTGGCAACTTGACGCTTCAAATGGCTTGCATCATTATGCAGGAAGGGCAGCGCGCGCGCTTGTGCCGACAGCACGCCTTCCCACAGCGAGGCGTGGGCCATCATGTCGAGATACACCGGCACACCGGGCGCGGCGATGCTTTGCAGCAGGCCGACGTTGGCGGCCCAGCCCGATTGGGTCAGCAAACTGTCCTGCGATCCCAGGTAGGCGGCGAATTTTTGTTCGAGCTGCTGCTGGACGCTGCCCGCCTGCAGGAACACCGAGGACATCAGCATGTCGCCGCCGAATTTCAGCTGCGCCACCTGCGCCAGGATCAGCTCGGGCTCGGAGGTGATGCACAGATAATCGTTGCTGGCGACGTAGATGGCGTCGGGGCCGGGCGCGCGCCACTGATGCATGTGCTCGCCACCCAGCAAGCGTTCGACGCGCTCGAAGAAGTGCTGGTCCATGCGCGTGTTAACAAAATTCGGTAAAATTTGCTCGGCGGCAAGTTTAAGTTTGCTGGCGGGGGCGATTGCTTGTTCCATAGTGTGTTCCTTGCTTAAGATATTTATAAATTAATGAAGTTATCCGTGAGTTACTGCTACGTTGTCGATGCCCGGCTAGCATCCGGACCATGCGTTTGTCACGCGCACGGCATCTATCCTACAACTTGCTTCATCAACATTGTAAAAAAGATATGATCAAAAATGCGCTGCCGACGCTGCGCGCGCGCCTGGCGGCGTACCGCCAGGATTCGAGCCGTTGGTGGATTGATTATAATAATGACAACGACATCCTGGTCAAGCGGGTGGTGGCGCTGTCCTGGATCGGCCTGGTAGGCATGCCGCTGTTTTATTTTCTGTGGCGGAGCTGGATACCGCAGCCCTACGAAAGCCCCATGCTGCGCGGCATCGGTTTCGCCTTGTGCGTGCCAGGCATCATGGCGCGCCGCTACGCTGACCGGCGCTGGCTCTCGGCCTACCTGTTCGTCGGCCTGACCTATATGTTGCCGTTCTTCTTCACCTATATGTACCTGATGAACGGCGGGAACAACATCTGGAGCCAGTCGCTGCTCGTGGCGGTGATCGTGCTGTTCCATTTCGATACCGTCAGCGCGTTCCTGGTCTATTTGGTCGGTACCGGCCTGGCCTACCTGGCCTACAGCGAACACTGGTGGATCGGCGCCGGTGGCCCGGCCCACGCCCGCTTCAATGTGGACGAACTGACGCAATGGCCGATCCATGTGTTTGCCATCGGCTGCGTGTCGCTGGTCAAGGTGGGGCGCGACGTCCTGGCGCGCGAACGCCTTGCGGGCATGGCCAGCGCGCTGGCCACGGTATCGCACGAACTGCGCACGCCTTTGCTCAGCATCGACGCCAACTCGCGCGGCATGCGGCGCATCCTGTACGAGGCCCGACTGCCGGACGCCGGCCACGAAGCCTTCGACGGCGCGCTGACGCGGGTGTCCTCCGAAGTCCGGATGATGAACACGACGATCGACTTGCTGTTGTTGGGGGTGACGTCCGGCAACAAAAATCTGCAGGGGAATCAGGAGCTTTCCATGCTGGCGATGGTTTTATCCGCGCAGGAAAGATATTTTTTTACTAATTCGTCGGGACAGGATATGATCTCGCTGACGCTGCGCGCGGATTTTCAGTTTCAGGGCCAGCCGGAGTTGTGCTCGATGATCCTGATCAATTTGATGCGCAACGCGGCCGCCGCGGTGCAGCGGGCGGGCAAGGGGCGCATACGCATCATCATCGACGGCGCGCGGGCCCGGCCCAGGGTGCTGTTCATCGATACCGGATGCGGTATTGCGCCCCAGAATCTGCGGAATATCTTCCAGCGCTTTTACTCTTCCCCAGCAGGGAACGGCGCCGGAATCGGTCTGGCATTTTGTAAGGATGTGCTCGACGCGTGGGGCGCGCAGATACGCTGCGTTTCGCGATTGCATTATTACACCGTGTTCGTCCTGGAGTTTGCGCCGTCACAGCCGAATCCGCAGTGTTAGCTGCGGACCGGCGGTGACGACATTCATAGACTACTTATTGCCATTAATGGAAAAATTTCTTAGTGTTTATCAGCACCCGACTACCACGGTCTTCATCGACGACAATCAGCGCTTCCTGGACAGCCTGTCGTTTCAGCTGGATCCACGCATCGCCCACAAGACGTTTCAAAACGCCGGCGAGGCGATCAGCTGGATACGCGAAGCGAACCGGAACTTCGCCGGCCGCGGCCTGTCGATCGAGGTCAGCTACGACGAGCAGGTCCTGTCCATGGAGCGGCGCGTGGTGTCGGTCGACCTGGAGCAGATTTACCGGCGGGTGATGAACCCCAAGCGGTTTCTGACGCCGTCGGTGCTGGTAGTCGATTACGCGATGCCGCAAATGAACGGAGTGGCGGTCTGCGAGGCGCTAGGGAATCTGCCTTGCAAGAAAATCATGTTTACCGGGCAGGCCGACGACAAGGTCGCCATCGATGCGTTCAATCAGGGGCTGATCGACCACTTCCTGACCAAAAACGATCATGCGGTGCTGGATCATCTCGCGGTCGGCATTAAGACGCTGGGGAACGCCTTCTTCGTCGACCAGTCCAGCACGCTGAAGGATTTGCTGGGCCGGCAGTCGCACTCCTTCCTGTTCGATCCGGTGATGACTGACTTGATCGGGCGCTTGCGCAAGCAGTACGACTTTGTGGAATATTATTTGTTCCTCAATCCGACCGGCCTGTTGTTTTTTGATTTTCACGGTACACCGACGCTGATGGTGATCGAGACCGAGGCTGGCATGCTGGCCCACTTCGAGGCCGCGCGCGACGCCGGCGGCCCGGCCGGACTGGTGGCCGGGCTGGAGGCGATGCAGATAGTGCCGTTCTTTTCCGATACCGGCATGTACGTCGATGCCATTGAAGACAGCTGGCAGGCGTATTGCCTGCCGGCGCAGCATTGCCAGGGTCAGCAGGATTATTTCTGGGCCCTGTTTGATTTGCCATGCCGCTATTTACCCGGACCAATCTATTCGTATGCGGATTTTCTGAGTGACCGGCCCAAACGCCAATAGCGAGAGGACACTGATGTTGGATTCCAAACTGAGTGAAGGGCTGACCGATGACGATGTGGCCGTCGTCGCCGGTGCGGCCGACTGGCGGCAACTGGAGGCCGGCGTCAAGAGTGTGCTGGCGCGGCTGGGGGTTGCCCAGTTCATGTTGAAGCTGGATGTCAAGGGC
This sequence comes from Duganella rhizosphaerae, assembly GCF_040364205.1. Lineage (NCBI taxonomy): Bacteria > Pseudomonadati > Pseudomonadota > Betaproteobacteria > Burkholderiales > Oxalobacteraceae > Duganella > Duganella rhizosphaerae. The sequence continues at coordinate 178,429 of NZ_BPWK01000014.1, read as the reverse complement.
GGCGAGGGCTCGCTCAGCCATGTCATCGGTACCTTGCCCGCTCCTATGCTCAACTTGTTCGCCAATCGCGAGCATGCGGCCTCGGACCCTATCGGCCGTCAGTTGCTGGCGTCCAGCCTGCCTTTGCGCTGGCAGCCCGCGAAGGTCGCCGGGCCGGCGCCGACGATCTACCAGTTGCTCGACACGTCGGGGATAATCCACGCGCTCAGTCTGATGGTACGCAGCGGGCAAGCGGCCAGCCGTATCGATTTTTATGACGACCGCGTCCAGCCGTTCGCCACCACGTACGTGCAGCAGGCGTCGCTGGTGCTGCTCGGCCTGTATTTGCATGACCGCGCGGAGATGTTGTGGCGCGAGCGGGCGCCGCAACCGCCCGCCTTGCTGTCCAAGCGCGAGCTGGAGTGCATCCATTGGAGCGCCGCAGGCAAGACCAGCCGCGAGATCGGTCTTATCCTGGGCATTTCCCAACGCACCGCGTATTTCCATCTCAGTAATGTGGCGACCAAGTTGAATGTCTATACGACGCGCCATGCGATCAGCCGCGCGATCGCGCTGGGCCTGCTGTCAACCTGATCCGCCCCGGTGCCTCACTTGCCTAGCGGTGGGTATAGGGATGGCGTCCTCCTTTTTGTTTCTGCCCCGCCATGGATACGTTCCCAAACTTGCAATGCATAAATAGTGTGCGATAATTTCCGTGCGGATACAAAATGGCGGCGCGAAGGCGGATGATGAAAAATCAATATTTAACAAAATTTAACGCATCTGCGGTTGCGCTGCCGGCGCTCGCGCTGTGTACGGCTGCCTTGCTGAGCGCATGCGGCGCGGGCGGCACCGACAACTCCGCTGAACCGCGCCTGGTGCAGGGCGCAGCGCCGCTCGCTACCGGCTCGACCACGCTGCTGCTGGACGCCGGCACGCTGCCGGCCGAAGATGCCCAGCGCATGGCGCTGCCGTCGTTCCACATGGCGCCGGTCGAACTGGAGGCGCCGGACGACCATGCCGACGGCGCCACCACGCCGGTGCACACACAGGCTGTGCCGACCGAATTCCAGCGTCTTTCGACTCGCCGCCTGACCATGCAGGCGCTGCGCGGCCGTCACCTGGAAGCCATGCGCAGCCTGAGCCCGGAAGCGGCCGCAGCGCCGGCAGCCACCGGCGGCGTGGTGGCGACCTACACGCCGGCCCAGATCCGCGCCGCCTATGGCTTGCCGGCGCTGCCGGCGGCCGGCGGCGCATTGACGGCGGCCCAGGCGGCCCAGCTGGGCGCCGGCCAGACCATCTACATCCTCGACGCCCAGCATGACCCCAACGTGGCCGCCGAACTGGCCGCGTTCAACACCAAATTCGGCCTGCCGGCCTGCACCACCAAGACCATCGCTGCCACGGCCAGCCTGCCGCTGGCCGCCGCCTCCACCAGCGGCTGCGAACTGGCCGTGGTGTACAGCACCGCCAGCGGCGCCATGACCGCGACCCAGCCCGCGTACGACGCCGGCTGGGCCAGCGAAATCACCCTCGACGTGCAGTGGGCGCACGCCACCGCGCCACTGGCGCGCATCGTGCTGATCGAAACCGCCGATGCAAGCTACAACAATCTGTTGGGCGGCGCCAGGCTGGCCAACGCCATGGGGCCGGGCATCGTCTCGATGAGTTTTGGCGGCGCTGAAAGCAGCGGTGCCGTTTCCTCCGACAGCGTATTCGCCGCCAGCGGCATGACCTATCTGGCCGCCACCGGCGACTCCGGCGCAGGCGTGTCGTGGCCAGCGGTCGCGCCGCACGTGCTGGCGGTCGGTGGTACCACGCTCAGCTACAGCGGCAGCGGACTGCGTTCCGAAGTGGCCTGGTCCGGCACCGGCGGCGGCGTCAGCCTGTACACCGCTACGCCGAGCTACCAGACCAGCGCCGTGCCGGGCATGGGCACGCCCGCGCGCCGCACGGTGGCCGACGTCGCCTTCAACGCCGATCCATCGTCCGGCCAGTACGTGGCGATGATCGCGCCCGGCAGCAGCACGGTGCGCTGGGGCAGCGTGGGCGGCACCAGCCTGTCGACGCCGCAGTGGGCCGGCCTGATCGCGGTGGCCAACGCCACCCGCGCGCTGAACGGCAAGGCGGCAATGGGCGCGCCGCACGCGGCCCTGTACGGCGGGATCGCCGCCGTTCCGGGCAGCTACGCAGCCGCCTTTGCCGATATCACCGCCGGCAGCGACGGCAGCTGCGCTGCCTGCACCGCCAAGACCGGCTACGACCAGTTGACTGGCCTGGGCACGCCGAACGTGTCCAGCCTGCTGTCGACGCTGTCGGGCCTGACCATCGCCACCGCGCCGCAGGTGGGCTCGGCCAGCATCAAGGGCACGGTCGGGACGGCGTTGACGTTCACGATTTCCACCATTGCGGCCAATCCGCTCAGCTATACACTGACCGGGGCGCCGTCCGGCATGAGCGTCAGCAGCTCTGGCGTGGTCAGCTGGGCAGCGCCGGTGGCCGGGACCTACACCGTCACCGTGACCGCCAAGGACAGCAAGACCGGCCTCAGCGGGCAAGGCGTGTACAGCGTCGTCATCGCGCCGTTGTCGGCGCCGGTGCTGACGTCGGGCACCATCAGCGGCAAGGTGGGCGTGGCGCTGTCGTTCTCGGCGGCGGCCAGCAATGTCAATCCGGTCACCTACGCGCTGAGCGGCGCGCCGTCCGGCATGGCGATCAGCACAGCGGGCCTGGTCAGCTGGGCCAAGCCGGTGGCGGGGACCTACACCGTCACCGTCACCGCCAAGGACAGCAAGACGGGCTTGAGCGGCCAGGCCAGGTACACGGTGCAAATCACCACCAGTGGTCCGGTGATCACGGCCGCGGCCATGACTGGCGTGGCGGGCAAGCCGATGACGGGCTTGATCACCATCGTGGACAATGGCGCCAGTTCGGTGTCGATCACGATCTCCGGGGTGCCGTTGGGCATGATGTTCCAGTCCAGCGGCCTGAGCGTCATGCCGTACTGGAACGCGCCGGTGGCCGGCAGCTATCAAATGAAGGTGGCGGTGACCGATAATGCCGGAGGCAGCGCCCAGCTGACGATCCCGGTGACGGTGACGGCGCGCTGATTGAAACCACAGACACGATCAACGACGAAATGGAGATCCGCGATGCGTATTCGAACGACTTTTATCTCGACGCTTATTTTTCAAGCCGGTATCGCTGTCGGCGTCCAGGCAGCTGACGTGCACGGCGACCCGGCGGAAGCAGAAGCGATGGTGAAACAGGCGGTCGCACTGGTCAAGTCTGCCGGCCCCGAGAAAGCGTACAAGAGCTTTACCGAGCATCCGAACGGGGCCTTCAAGGATCGGGATTTATACGTCTTCGTGTATGACTTCGATGGTAATTGCCTCGCGCAAGGCGCGAATCCCAAGATGGTGGGCAAGAATTTGTACATCATGAAAGACGCAGATGGAAAACCGTTTATCAAGGATATGATAGATATGGTCAAGTCCAAGGGCAAGGGCTGGTACGGCCCGTATAAATTCAATAATATTGCCACTTCCAGTTATGAGTTGAAGAAATCCTACTGTGAACAGGGCGCGGGTAACTCCATGGTCTGTGTCGGTGTGTATCAAGGGAGCTAGTGCCGCCGGCAGTATAGGTGGCTTGACACATCGCAATGGAAACAGCCCATCATGGGAACGGCAAGCAACGCACGTCAGCCGGCCGTCCAGCCGCCGCCCAGGGCTTTATACAGGGACACGGTGGCCTGCAGGCGCTTGAGCTTCAGTATTCCCAACTCATTTTGCACGTCCGACAGGTTGCGCTGGGTATCGAGCACGGTCATCAAGTCTTCCGCCCCCGCCTTGTAGCGGATCTCCGACAAATTGAAGGCAAGACGCGTCTGTTCCAGTTCGACCTGTTTCAGCTGGCGCTGCTCATCGATGCTCCTGATCTGGCCTAGCACGGTGTCTACTTCCGCCAGCGCCGCGAGCACGGTCGAGCGATACGCCTTCACCAGTTCCTGTTTTTGTTCGATGGCCAGATCACGTTCGGTCCGCAGACGTCCGCCGTCGAAAATCGGCGCCATCAGCGAGGCGCCGACATTGGCGAACAAATTCTGGCCATTGAGCAGCGAGAGCAGGGCACTGCTTTGCGTGCCCGTCGATCCGGTCAGGCGTATGCTGGGAAACAGTGCCGCGCGCGCCGCGTCCACGTTGGCGCTGGCCGCCGCCAACGTCGCTTCTGAACGGCGAATATCCGGCCGCCGCGACAGCAGTTCGGATGGCAGGCCCGGCGTGACCTCGGGCAAGCTGATGGTGTCGAGTCCGCCATGCCCGATCCGGAAGGTTTGCGGCGGGCGGCCGAGCAAGATGGCCAACGCCGATTGCGCTTCGCGTTCCTGTTGCTGCAAATCGGGGATCGTGGCATGTTGGCTGGCGACGGCGGAACGCTGGCGGGCCAGGTCGACCGACGTGGCGGCCCCCACGCTGCGCTGCGCCTCGACCAGCGATAGCACACGTTCGGCATTGCCGACGTTCTCGCGCGCCACGTCGAGGCGGTCGTGGAGCGACAGCACTTGCAGATAGGTCGACACAATGCCGCTCGTCACCGTCAAGGCGACGGTTTGCCGATCATAGAAATTGGCCCTCAGCGATGCCTCGGCCGCCGCGATGCCGGCCTTGCTCTTGCCCCAGAAATCAATTTCGTAAGACACTTGCAACAGGCCGCTGGACGACACATTGGCGTTGTGATGGCTGCCGAGCGGCAGATCCCGGCTGGCGCCTGCGGACACATCGACCGATGGCAGCAGGGCGACCCCCGCAATGCGGGCCTGGGCCTCTGCCTGGCGCACACGCGACAGCGCGGCGGCCAGTTCCAGGTTGCCTTCTTGTCCCTCGCCTACCAGCTGGCACAGCTCGGCGCTGCCAAAATGTTGCCACCATTGGGCATCGGGCCATTCCTGGGCGCGCGCTTTGTCCGCCTGCGACCAGCCGGCCGGCAAGTCGAGTGCCGGCGGCGCTTCCGCCACGGGAATCGTGTGCGCGCAGCCAGCCAGCAAGGCGCCGGCCAGACACAGCGGGGAGAACAGGGCGCGGCGCTTCATGGCGTTCCCATCAGCGCAGCGTGGCGCCAGCGGCGCCCGCAGCGGCCGGCTTGGGCCGCAGCGCGACGGCCGGCGCCGGGCCGGCCAGCAATTGCTCGCCGGCTTCCAGGCCGGACAGCACTTGCACCTGCTGCTGATTGCGCACGCCAAGTTTCAGCTTGCGCACATCGACCTGGCCGTTGGCGGTCAACACGTTGACCTCGCATAATTTCTCAGCATCGCACTTGCCCAGCAAATTGAGCGGCAACAGCACCGCGTCCCTGGTCTGCGCGACGATGAACTGCACCTGGGTCGTCATGCCGCTCATCAGCTCCTGCTCCGGATTGTTGACCTCGAACAGGACGTTGTAAAAAGTCTGCTTGCCCTGTTCGCCCGTGCCCTCGGCAGGTACCGGAAGTACCTGCCGCAGCTTGCCCGACCAGATTCGGCCAGGATAACCGGGCGTCCTGAAATTGGCCGGCATGCCGCGTCGCAGCAGCGTCACGTCGATCTCGGCCACGCGTGCCTGCACCGTCATTTGTGACAGATCCGCGATGCGCATCAAGGGCACGGCGGCTTGCCCGACAGTCGCCGTTTGTCCGGGCCGCGCATTCACGGCGACGACGGTTCCGGAAATCGGCGCCAGCACCTGCGTGTGCTGGCGGCTCTCCTCATCGGATTTCAGCGTCGCCTCGAGCTGGTGGATCTGGGCGTTGATGGAGTCCACCCGGGCGCGGGCCGAAGACAGACTCATGCGGCTCGACTCGAAGCTTTCTTCGCGCGTGGCGTTTTGCGCCTTGAGCTGGGTCTGGCGCTTGAACTGCAGCTCGGCAAAGTCCGTCTGCGCCTGCTGGTCTGCCAGTTCGGCCTGCAGGCGCGCCATTTGAGCGCGATTGCTTGCCATCTGGTTTGCCTGGACCGCAGGCGACATTTCCATCACCACTTTGCCTTTTTGCACAGTATCTCCGACGGCAACCAGGATCTCTTTTACCTGGCCTGCCACCGGGATGTCGACGTCCGCGAATTGATGGAATTGCAATTTTCCGATGGCGTCGACCGTTTGCTGGAGATCACCGCGCTGCACCGTCACGGTGTCCGCGGGCGGGCGTGGCAGCTCTGTCGTGGCAGCCGACGGCGGCGCCTTCGGCTGTTGCGGCACTTGCGCCAGCACCACGCCGGCGTTGAGTGCCATCGCCAGCGCGCCGGCCGTCAGGCCGCCATGCCATCGGGGCCGGGACGGGCCGGCAGCAACAGGGCGGCGAGCGCGTCCACCGGTCATCAGTTTTACATCGGGATAAAGCAGGTGCATGCGGTGGGTCCAACCAGGTCGTGACGCGACAAGCAGAGCCCCTCGCATCGTTAGAAACTGCGGGTATTCTAGCGCATTCATGCGCCGGCGCCGCGCGCGACGCGCCAGAGCGCATCGTTCTACGCGCCGGCCTGCTTGATCTTGATGGTCAGCTTGTAGACGGCCGGTGCGTCAGCGTCCTGGATTGCCATGGCCACCTGCCATGTCTTGCCTTTGCTGGTCTTGGTGAAGCTGCGGCCAAGCTTGCCGGCTGCGGGCAGCTCGCGCCAGCCGGCCGCGCCCATCTTGATCGCGCTCTGGTCGAGGAAGTCCGGGGCGCCGGCCGCCAGTTCGATGCGTCCGCCCACTTCCCATTGGTTGACATCGCCGGTGTCGATCAGGCGTTCCCACATAGCGCCCTTGGGCACGAACTCGGCCACGTCGGGCATCTGATAGGCAGCCAGCTGGCCGAAGGCGAGCTTGCCTTCTTCGCGCCATTCGTATTCCATGCCGCGGGCGACACTTTCGGCTCGCAGGGCGCCCAGTTCGCGGTACACCATGTGCAGCGCGCCATCGATGCCCGAGGACAGGCCGCCGGTGGTGACGATCTTGCCGTTGTCGACATAGCGCCGGTCGTTGACCACCTTCGCCCTTGGAAACATCGCCGCCAGTTGTTCCGTCGCGCCGACGATGGTGGTCGCCGATTGGCCATCGAGCAAGCCGGCCTTGCCCATGATGAAGGCGCCGGTGCAAATCGACAGCACGGCGCGGCTGTCGACGGCGCGCGCGCGTATCCAGTCGAGTGCCTTGGGATCGCGGATGACGCTGCCCACGTCGCCGCCGGGGACGACCACAATGTCGGCCTGTGGCGCGTGCTCAAGGTCGTAACCGGGCGTCATCTGCAAGCCCCAGGCCGAATGTACGCTGTTGGTGCTGCCGGCAACAGTAAAGATGGTGGCGCCGGACTGGCCGAACACTTCCATCGGGCCGGAATAGTCGATGTCCTGCACACCATTGAAGATCAACACGGCAACGCGCAGGCGCTGGGACTTATCGATCAGTTCCATGCCGTCGGTCGGACATATCCCTGGCTTGTCATACTCGGCGACCGGATGGCCGGCCATGTGGGCGTGGCTGGCCATCTGGCAGACATAGACCGGCTTTTTCTGCGCGACCATGTCGGCCGCCGCGGCAGACGTTAGCGCGCCACACAGCGCCAGCGCGCATGCCACGGCCAACATGTGGGCCGTGCGCCGCCGCGCGAGCGAAGGCGATGCGACGCTTCCGGCGTTGACCGGGGCGCCGGTGCCGATGGCCGTCGGGAGGTGGTTCATGGTGATCCTTGAGCGGTAGTGAAGAGGCAACCAGTCTCCCATCGTCCGGGAGCCCGCGCGAGGGGCTTGGCTGCAGCCCGCCGTGGATTGGCTGCAAAGCCGTCCAGTGCGCCCCTGGTTCGCTTATGATGTGGCCATGAAAAGCGCACATGTCACATCGAAACTATGGTTGCAGATTGCCGCGGTCTGGCTGACCATCGCCCTGGTCGATGCGACCCAAACGGTGATCAGCATGCGCGCGATGGGCATGCATCACCTGTGGGCCACCCTGTTTGTGGTGACGGCAGCCAGCTGGGCCGCGTGGCCCGTGTTCACTCCCGCCGTGCTGGTTTTGCTGCAACGCTTGCGCCTGCCGTCCAGGTCGGCGCTGCCGTGGCTGGCGCATGCAGCGACCTGCGCCGTCATCTGCCTGGTGTGGGCCACGTGGGCCTCGCTGCTTGAACACCTGACCAATCCCTTGGCCAATCCCGCCGGTCCGACCGCATTCTCAGTGCTCTGGTATCCGAAATTCTATGGCATGCTCATCGTCGGAGGGATACTGTATGGCGCCATCGTGGCGCTGAACCATACGGTCGAGGCCCACAATCGCCTGGCGCAGCAGCAGGCCGCGAGCGCGCGTATGGCTGAAGTGCTGGCGCAGGCGCAACTGGCCACGCTCAAACTCCAGCTGGAGCCGCACTTCGTTTTCAACTGCCTCAACGCGATCACCGGGCTGATACGCGAGGAGCGGGGCAACGATGCGATTGCGATGATCGCCGCGCTGGGCGACCTGTTGCGGCGGGTGACCGACCACTCCGACCGCCAATACGTCGCGTTGGAAGACGAGATCGCATTCCTGCGCAAGTACCTGGCGCTGCAGCAGATGCGTTTCGCCGAGCGCTTGCGCTACGATATCGACATTCCCGATCAATTGCTGGCGGCCCGGGTGCCTGACTTCATCCTGCAACCGCTGGTGGAAAACGCCATCAAGCACGGCATCGGCAAGCGCACCAAGGGCGGTGCGCTGCGCATCGGGGCGGCGCGCGCGGGCCCGGTTCTGACCCTGACCGTCTATAACGACGGTCCGCTTCTGCCTGCGGAGACAGGCGTTGGCGTGGGCTTGGACAATACGCGGCAACGCCTGGCCGCGCTGTACGGCGGCGCGCAGACGTTCGCGCTCAACAACCGTGACGAGCTGGGCGTGCTTGCCACAATTACCCTGCCATATCGTGAGGATTGATGGATCACAGCACCGTTGCACTGCGCGCCCTGATTGTCGACGACGAGCCGCTCGCGCGCAGCAATATCGCCGCGCTGCTGGCGCGTGACGCCGGGATACAGCTGGTCGGCCAATGCGGTTCCGCCGAGGACGCCATGGCCGCGATTGCCGCCTGCAAACCGGACCTGGTTTTTCTGGATGTGGAAATGCCCGAGTGCGACGGTTTCGAACTGCTCGACCGTCTCGGGCCGGTGCTGCCGTTTGCCATCGTCTTCGTTACCGCCCATCACCAATTCGCCTTGCGCGCTTTCGAGGTGGGCGCGCTCGACTACTTGATGAAACCGTTCGACGACCTGCGCTTCCAGCGCGTGCTGGAACGGGTCAAGGAGCGCCTGCGGATTCCGGGCGCCAGCCAACGGTTCATGATCAGGAATGGCAATGTGCTCGACGTGGTCAAGTACGCGGACGTCGACTGGATCGAAGCGAGCGATTATTACTCGACCCTGCATGCCGGCGGGCGCGCCCATATGTTGCGCCGCAGCCTGGCCGAGCTGGAGGTGCTGCTGGCGCCCTTTGGCTTCTGCCGGATTCACCGCTCGGCCATCGTCAATCTCGACCGCATCCGTGCGCTGGAACTGTGCCCGGACGGCGAATATGAAATCGTCCTTGACAACATGCGGCGCCTGCGCATGAGCAGGCGCTACCGCAAGCCCGTTATGGATCGGCTGGCCTAGCGAAGGCTGGCGGCACGCTGCGCTGGCGCGCGGCGTCGAACCAGGCATCGAGGCGTGGCCGGTACGGTCCCACCAGTACAATAGAGGTTGTTCCACATTTAAGAGGTCATCGCAATGATGAATAACCTGCTCGAAGAAATGCTATTCTGTGAATTCATGCTGGTGTGTGAATCCCATGATTGCCGCGCGTTCTTTGAATTTGAAGAAGTCGCCAATGATCCGATGGAAGAGTGGGCCAGCAGGGCGGCGGTGGCGGCGAGGGCGTGCGGCTGGACGATAGGCCGCACGGGACTCGTGAAGTGCGCAAAATGTGCCGCGCGCGTTGATTGACCTGGTCCCCTGGATGCCGTAGACCGCATTTTGAAAGGTTCCGCATGTCCGAAAACATTCCTACGCTGTACGAATGGCTGGGCGGTATCGATGCCCTGCGCCGTCTGACCTCGCGCTTCTACGAACACGTCAAGCGCGATACCTTGCTGGCCCCTGTGTTTGCCCATATGGGCGACGATCATCCGGCGCACGTGGCCGCCTTCCTTGCCGAGGTGCTGGGCGGGCCCACCACCTACTCCGAGCAGCATGGCGGGCACCCCCATATGATCCAGCAGCATCTCAACCGGCATCTGGTCCAGGAGCAGCGGCGCCGTTGGGTCGCGCTGCTGCTGGAAACGGCCGATGAACTAGGCATGCCCGACGACCCGGAATTCCGTTCTGCGCTGGTCGGCTATCTCGAATGGGGTTCGCGTCTGGCGGTCATCAACTCGCAGCCGGGGGCGCAAGCCGATCAGGATGCACCCATGCCCAAGTGGGGCTGGGGCGAGGTCAAGGGGCCCTATCGTGGCTGAAACGAGGCGCGCAATGGCGGTGCTCGTGCTGCTCACCGGGCTGCTGGCATGCGGCGCGGCGTCGGCGACTGGCGTACTGATCGAGGCCCCGAACGTGGTCGCGATCTCGCCCAAGCTCGTCACGTCGGGCCAGCCAAGCGCCGAGGCTCTGGCCGGCCTGGCCGCGCAGGGGTTTGGCGCAGTCATCTACCTGGCGCCGCCGACCGTGCCGGACGCCATTGCCGGCGAAGCGGAGATCGTTCGCCGGCAGGGTCTTGAGTTCATCAATATTCCTATCGGCTTCGGCAAGCCCACCGAAGCCGACTTCCAGTCGTTCGTGGTGGCCATGGCGCGACTGGGTGAGCGCAAAGTCCTGGTCCATTGCCAGGTCAATATGCGCGCCTCCAGCATGACCTTCCTGTATCGCGCCATCGTCCTTCACGAGAAGCCCGAGCTCGCCTATGAATCGGTCGCGCGGGTGTGGTCGCCGGAAGGGCCGTGGAAGAGCTTGCTGGTGTCCCAGCTACGAAAAGCGGGCATTCAGTTTGAACCGTATTGAAGAAGGTAGGCGCGGACCGGAAAAAGCCCCGGATTTTACGCGCTCACCTCAACGCATTCGTCCCCGTGCGGCGAGCGGGTGATCAGGACGCAGTTGCAGCAGATCCCAGCGGTTCCCGTACAGGTCTTCAAACACGGCGACAGTTCCGTACTCTTCCTCTTTGGGCGCGCGAATGAATGTGACCTCAAGGGCTCGCAGCCGTTCGTAATCGCGCCAGAAATCATCCGTGTTTAGAAAAAGGAATACGCGGCCGCCAGCTTGATTGCCAACGAAAGGTTCCTGCTCGGGGTTGGACGCCTTCGCCAGCAGTAGCGTGGTGCCCGCACCACCAGGCGGCGCAACCACGACCCAACGCTTGTTCTGCGCCGGCTGGTAGGTGTCGTCCAGTAAATCGAAACCAAGCTTGCCGACATAGAAGTCGATAGCTTCGTCATAATCACGTACCACCAGTGCAATATGGATGATGGATTGCTGCATACGGAACCGCGCTTTCGTCTATTGAGTTCCCAGCGAGTTTAGCATCTCAAGGGTGGACCGCGACCGCCCCCCGATCAGAGGGGCAGGAACCACATGGCGGTCATGCCCGATGCCGACCTCGGACCGACGGTCGACGCCTTGATGGAAGCGGAATTCGCGATGCCGGCGATGACTTGAACAGCCCGCCGAATTCGCTTACTTCAGGAATTGGACCAGCTTGGGCACCACCTCGGCAGTGGCTTCTTCCATCAGCCAGTGCCCGCTGTTCTTGATCACCACGCCTTCGACCTTGGTGTCGACCAGGCGGGCCTGCTGTATCAGGAATTCGCCCGATGCCTTCTCACCGCCGAGTACCAGCATCGGCATGGTCAGCGGTGTTTTCATGTACTGGGCGAAGTCTTCCGCATCCTGGCTGAAGGCACGGAAGACTTCGAAGCCGGCGCGCATATGACCTGGCTGGGCGTATTCGGCGGTGTAGAATTTGCGATCCGCTTCGCTCAGCGATTTCGTTTTGTCGGCGGCGAAATCGTTCCAAAAATGTTCGAAGTAAGTGCGTTCGCGTCCTTTCACCAGCGCCAGCGGTGTCTCGCCATAGAAGTGGAAATGCCACAAGTCGCGCAGCAGCCAGACATCCTTCCAATTGCCCACGCCTGGCAGGAACGCATCCATCAGGACGATCTTGTTGACCTCTTGCGGATACTGGGCGGCATAGGCGTAGGCGACCATGAGGCCGATGTCATGGCCCACAACCTTGGCTGACTTGATGCCGAGGCTGACCGCCAGCGCGTGGACGTCCTGCGCCATCACCGATTTGGTGTAAGGCCCCTGCGGCAGGCCGGATTGTCCGAAGCCGCGCAAATCGGGGGCGATGACCAGATGGTCTTTCGACAGTTGCGCGATCAGCGGCAGCCACATGTGGCTGGACTCGGTATAGCCATGCAGCAGTAACACAGGATCGCCCTTGCCGGCGGAGAGGTAGTGGATCCGCACGCCATTTACTTCTGCGAAATTACTCTTGGGGGCTTGCGCTTGCGCTGTGCCGATGAAGGCGTAAAACATCAGTAAGCCCGTGCAGAGCAAGCTGGTGACAGTTCGTAACATGATGATCTCCCGTGGTTAAACCAACAGGATATCCAAGTGACCGGCGCGGACATACACACTATCGGGTGGTTTATTTCTATACAATGTTAACGGTCGTAAAAAATTCCCGGATTCACCTTTCATTGCCGGTTGTTTTCCATGAAAAGTCCATTGATGAGTTACGGCAGGGTATTTACCTTGCTGGTAATTCTTTCCTGTTGCGTAAGCGCCCGGGCCGATAGCACTTCGGCCGCGCCGATCAATCTGCACCACGCCAGCTGGACCGTTCGCGATGGCGCCCCGGCGATGATCTTGTCCATCACCCAGACCAAGGATGGCTGGCTGTGGCTGGGCGGCCCGACCGGCCTGTATCGCTTTGACGGCATGCAGTTCGAACAGTACGCGCCGTCCAACGCGCCTTTGTTGACCAGGAATGTCAGCATGGTCAACGCGTTTGCCGACGGCTCCCTGTGGATAGGCTATCGCACCGGCGGCGCCGCGCGGCTGCAGCAGGGACGCATCCGCAACTACAGCGAGCGGGACGGCTTGCCTGGCCGTTCGGTCTGGGGCGTGGAGCAGGACGGCGACGGCCGCGTCTGGGCGGCGACATCGCAGGGAATGTATTACCTTGAAAACGAACGCTGGCATGCGCCCGCCAGCTCGTGGAAAGTACCCGGCGGCCAGTACAAGACGCTGATGCGCGACCGCCAGGGTGCGCTGTGGGCGCAAGGCGACACCGGCGTCTATTTGCTCCGGCCGGGCAATCAACAGTTCGCTAAGGCGCCGGTCGACAGCGGCACCGGCGTGCTGTTTAACCTGCCCGACGGCAGCGTGGTGAGCTGGGACGCCGGGCATGGCCGTTTCAACCGGCTTGCCGGGCCGGCGCAGGGCGGCTATCCGCGGCAGTGGGAGCGCTTGGGCGATCCCGCCAGCTTGCTGTTCGACCGTCGCGGCGATCTTTGGATCGGCCTGCAAGGGGGGCTTGAATACCGTACCGCGAACGGCGCTCCCCGCCGGACCACGCCGCCGCAAGGCTTGAGCGGTCCTGCGGTCGGCGCCATGTTCGAGGACAGGGAAGGGAATATCTGGGCCGCCACCTCCTCCGGGATCGATCGTTTCCGCAGCCGGCGCCTGGCCAGAATCGAGGTCCCCGAATCGGCCATCGGCGCCGCGATCATGGCCGATGACAGCGGCGGCGCCTGGATTGGCGGCTTCCACGTTGCCGCCAACGATGCCGGCCAGGCCAGCATCACGCCACTGTGGCCGGCCAGGCAGCAGGGCTGGGCGAATATGCTGACCGGCTTTACCCGAACCCGCGACGGCGCGCTATGGGGCTCGTCCTACGGCGCGCTGCGCCGCATCCAGGGCAAGGACAGCCGCAGAATTGAACTGCCTGCCGCGATCGGCAAGCTGGTCGTCAAAAGCGTGCTGGCGGACCAGAACGACGACCTGCTGGCGGCGGTACAACAGCTGGGCCTGTATCGGCGCAGGTCCAGCGGCGAGTGGGAGAAAGCCGGAAACGGCGGCGAAGTCAGTGTGATGGCGCGCTCGGATGCGTTGGGCCTTTGGCTGGGCTACTTTCCCGGCAGTGTGGCGCACGCCGAGGGCGCCGGCTGGCGCAGTTACGGCCAGGCCGACGGCCTCACGCTGGGCCTGGTGATGGCGCTGCATCCGCACGGCCGGCATCTGTGGGCCGGCGGGGACAACGGACTCGCGCTGTTTGAAGCAGGCCGGTTCAAGCAGGTCAACGGCTTGCATGGCGAGACCTTCGACGGCATCTCCGGCATCGTCGAACTGGAGAACGGCGATCTGTGGCTGAATGCCTCGGCGGGACTGTTCCGCATCGCCAGCGAGGAGATCGCCCAATTCAAACGCGCCCCGGATTACCGGGTGCGGTACGAGCGCCTGGATCAGCTTGACGGCCTGGAGGGGACGGCGCCGCGCGTTGTCCCATCGCCGTCGCTGGTGCTGTCGTCCGATTCCCTGCTGTGGATAGTCCGGTCGACCGGCGTGTTTCGACTCGATCCTAGGGAGCAATTGCCGCATTCGCCGGCACAGCCCGCCATCATCAAGACGATCGGACCGCCGGGAGAAGGCAAGCCGGTGCAGCAGCATGCGCAATTTGCTCCCGGCGTCTCGGCATTGCAGATCGATTACTCCGTTCCCTTGCTGGCGATGCCGGAGCGGGTGCGGTTTCGCTATCGGCTGGAGGGCGTCGATGCGGATTGGCAGGACGTGGGAGCGCGCCGCAACGCGTATTACAGCAATCTGGCGCCTGGCGACTATCGTTTTCGCGTCGCCGCCTCCGACTACAACGGACTATGGACCGGTCAACCCACCGTGGTGCACTTCACGGTCGCCCCATCCATGACGGAAACCTGGTGGTTCAAGGCCCTGTGCGGGGTACTGCTGCTGTCGGCGGCCTATCTGGCCTACCGCTGGCACATCAACCGCGTCTCCCGGCAAATGGCGCATCGCCTGCAGGAGCGGGTGAGCGAGCGCGAGCGCATTGCGCGGGAGCTGCATGACACCCTGCTGCAATCGGTGCAGAGCCTGATCCTGCATATACACGCCGCCGTCATGAAGCTGCCGCCCAAGGACGCGATGCGCACGCAGCTGGAGCATGCGCTGCAGCAGGCCGACGACGTGGTCGATGAAGGCCGCGGCCGCATACGCGAATTGCGCGGGGAAGACGACAAACTCAGCTTCCCGGACGCGCTGCTGGCCGCCGCGCACCGCTTGCAGCTGTGCGAAGCAAACGTCATCCAGTTAAAGATGTGCGGTTCGCTGCGCCAGCTGGACAGCGCGATTTACCAGGAAGCCATGGCGATCGCCATCGAGGCGATCGCCAACGCCTGCCGTCACGCCAGGGCGCAGCGGATCGAGGTGGAGCTTCAATACGGCCTGCGGGAATTCCGTTGTATCGTGCGTGACGACGGCGTCGGCATCCCCGCGGAAATCCTGAGCGACGGCGGGCGCCGGAATCACTGGGGCATGCGCGGCATGGCTGAGCGCGCGGCAAGGATCAACGCCAAACTCTTGTTGCGCAGTAGTGCCGAGACCGGCACCGAGTGGCAGCTGACGCTGCCGGCGGCCCTGGCATATACCCAATAGGGTGATGCCGGCATGGCCTTCCGGTGATACGCTGGTCCAAGATATTAAAGGAGCGCGGTTATGGAAAGCAGCGGAGGCGAAATGATCAGGGTGATGATCGCGGACGATCACCCCTTGTTGCGCAGCGGGATAGCGGCCGTGCTGTCGGCCGATCCGGCATTCTCGGTCGTGGCCGAGGCCGCGGATGGTGATGATGCCATCGAGCAATACCAACGCTTCCGTCCCGACATCACGCTGATGGATGTGCAAATGCCGGGACGGAACGGCATCGAGGCGACCAGGGCCATCCGCAGTCTCAATCCCCAGGCGCGCATCATTATCCTGACCACCTACGCCGGCGATGAACGCGTGGCGCGCGGCTTGAAGGCCGGAGCCAGTGGCTATCTGCTGAAAAACCTGGCGCGTACCGAATTAAGCAGCTACATCCTTGCCGTGCACGCCGGACAGTGGCAGCTGCCGCGACAAGTGGTCAGCAGCCTGGCCAACAACTTCCGGCAAGATACGCTGAGCAAGCGCGAGCTGGAAGTATTGCGCCACGTCGCGGACGGCAATTCCAACCGGCTTGTCGGCGACCGCTTGGGCTTGAGCGAAGACACCATCAAGGCGCACATGAAAACCATCCTGCAAAAGCTCGACGCGCGCGATCGTACCCATGCCGTGACGATCGCCCTGCACCGTGGGTATTGGGAAAACTAGACTTCACTTTTCACAGGCAAGGAGTATCGACATGGAATTGCAACTCGGCGGCAAGATCGCCTTAGTCAGTGGCAGCACGGCCGGCATCGGCTACGCCATCGCACACTTGCTCGCGCAGGAAGGCGCAAGCGTTATCGTCAACGGCAGAACCCAGTCCGGCGTGGATGAGGCGGTGGATCGCATGCGTTCGGAGACGGGCGGCATGGTCCAGGGCTATGCGGGCGACCTCAGCCTGCCCGATGCCGCGCAGGAGGTGGTTCGGCGTCATCCGGGCATCAGCATACTGGTCAACAACCTCGGCATCTTTGAGCCCAAGGCCTTCGAGGACATTCCCGACGAGGACTGGCGGCGCTTCTTCGAGGTCAACGTCCTGAGCGGCGTCCGCCTGGCGCGCCTGGTGCTGCCGGAGATGAAGCGCGCGAACTGGGGGCGCATCATCTTCATCTCCAGCGAAAGCGCGGTGCAGATCCCCACCGAGATGATCCACTACGGCATGACCAAGACGGCGCAACTGGCGGTGTCGCGCGGACTGGCGGAGTCGGTTGCCGGCACCGGCATCACGGTCAACAGCGTGCTGCCCGGCCCGACCAAATCGCGTGGCGTTGGCGACTTCGTTGAAGGCATGGCGCGCTCGGCCGACAAGAGCTTCGAGCAGGTCGAGGCGGAGTTCTTCGACCACGTGCGGCCGACATCGTTGATCAAACGCTTCGGCACGCCGCAAGAGGTAGCCTCGCTGGTCGCCTACGTGGCAAGTCCGCTGGCGTCGGCGACCACCGGCGCGGCCTTGCGTGTCGACGGCGGCGTGATCAAGAGCGCCTTCTGAAACGGGCTGTTCGAGGCCGTCCAATCTTTTTTTCGCGGTTCCGCCGCACACCGTGATTGAGATCAAACGCGGCCTGCGGGCATCGGCGCTAGCATGATCCTGTACCTGGAGCGCAGCATATTCCAACCCACAGGAGAAAAAACATGTCTATCGATTACAAGTTCCGCGTCGCGCTGGCGGTCGTTACGGCCACCGTGGGACTGTGCGGCGTCGCGTCCGCCCAGAGCGCCGCCGGCCAGCAGGAGAAAACCGATCTCGCCGCCAAGCCGGCGCAAAGCGCCACCCGGCGCGTCAACGACGCGCTGGCCGTGGTGCGTCAGCTTGAAGCCGAGCCGCGCATGAAGCAGTTGCTGCAGCAGGCCAAGGGCGTATTGATCGTGCCTTCATACGGCCGCGCGGCGCTGGGCGTCGGCGCCCATGGCGGCGCCGGCCTGCTGCTGCTCAAGCGCGCCGACGGCGCCTGGAGCGGACCGGCGTTCTACGACCTGGGCGGCTTGACGCTGGGGTTGCAGGCGGGCGCCGAAGGCGGTGCGATCGCGATGGTGCTCAACAACGACAAGGCGGTCAACGAGTTCATGAAGAAGAATAACTTCTCGCTCAGCGCCGAGGCCGGCCTGACGGTGCTCAACTGGTCCAAGCTGGCGCAGGGTTCGGCCGGGACCGGCGACGTCGTGGCCTGGAGCGGCACCAAGGGCTTGTTCGGCGACGCCGTGGCGGTCGGCCTGAACGATGTCCGTTTCAACCAGGCGCTGACCAATGCCTATTACGGCCGCACGTTGTCGCCGCGCGACATCGCCGATGGCAGCGTCAGCAATCCGCAGGCGCAGCCGCTGCAGCAGGCGCTGGGGCAGGCATCCACCGTCACTCGATGAGCTGCCCCCATGATTTTTCGGAAAGGAGCACATCATGTTGACCGATAGTGAAATCAAACGCAACGTCGAGCACGAGCTGGCGTGGGAGGCCGACCTCAGCGCCACCGGGCTGGGCGTGTCGGTACGGGAGAAAATAGTCACGCTCAGCGGTTTCGTGCGCAGCTATAGCCAGAAAGTGGCGGCCGAACGCGCCGCGCAGCGCGTGGTCGGCGTGGCCGGGGTCGCCAACGACGTGGAGGTGCGGCTGGCCGGCGAGAGCCGGCTCGACGCCGATATCGCGCGCGAGGCGGTGTCCGCGCTCACGTTCCAGTTGCCGCACTCGGTGGAAACGATCAAGGTCGTGGTCGACCACGGCACGCTGAAGCTGGAGGGGACGGTCGAGTGGAATTACCAGCGCCAGCGGGCCGAGCAGGCGGTGCGGCGCATACGCGGCGTGCGCGCGGTCAGCAACCTGATTCATTTGCGGCCGGCGGTGGCGCCGGCCGATGTGCAGCGCAAGATCGTTGCCGCCTTCCACCGCAATGCCGCGGTGGACGCTGCGCGCTTGCGCGTCGAAGCCAGCGGTGGCGAGGTGACGCTCGATGGCAGCGTGCGCTCGTGGAGCGAACGCGAGGCGGCCGAGCGGGCCGCCTGGCTGGCGCCCGGCGTCACCCACGTCAACAACCGCATCAGCATCGATGCCACGCTCCACCCCTGACCATCGTCGTCAGCGCGCGCCGGCCGCCGCCAGGGCATGAACGGCGGTGCGCCACTCGAACGCGCCGCGCTGCGGCAGCGGCGCATGCTGCATGCGCTGGCGCGGCGGCTGCACGGCTCGCTGATGGAAACGCATATCTCGTGGGTGTTGCTGGCGGGAGCGCAGGCCTGCAAATTCAAGAAGGTGCTGCGCAACAGCTGGCTGGACTACGGCGATCCGGCCACGCGGCGCCGTTGCTGCGAGGAAGAGCTGAGGCTGAACCGGAGGCTGGCGCCGCAGCTGTACCTGGGGCTGGCCGAGGTCGGCGGGCACTGGCGCGCGCCGCAGTTCGGCGGCCAACCCGTGCTGGACTACGCGGTGCGCATGCGTCGCTTCGACCAGCGCGCGCTGTGGAGCTGGCGCCTGGCGCAGCGGCAGCTCACTGCCGGCGAAGTAGGGCGCTTCGGTGCGGTGCTGGCGGATTTTCACGCCGCCGCCGCGCGCGCGCCGGCCGGCTCGCCCTGGGGACACGCGGCCGCCATCGGCGCGCGCACCGGCGCCGATCTGGACGAAGTGCGCGCGCTGCTGGCGCCGGCGTCACCGGCGCACGCGACGCTGGACGCGCTGGCCGACTGGCTCGCGCGGCAGCAGGCAAGGCTGTCCGGCCGCTTCGCGCGCCGCCTGGCGGCGGGCTGGGTACGCGAATGCCACGGCGATCTGCATTGCGGCAACGTGCTGACGCTGGCGGACCGGGTGCTGGCCTTCGACGGCGTCGAGTTCAATCCCGGCCTGCGCTGGATCGACGTGCAGCAGGACCTGGCGTTCCTGTGCATGGATCTGCAATGCCACGGCCGCGACGACCTGGCCGCCCGGCTGCTCGACGCCTATCTGCAACGCGGCGGCGACTACGACGGTCTGGCGCTGCTGCCTTACTACCGCTGCCAGCGGGCGCTGGTGCGGGCCAAGGTGGCGCTGCTGGCGGGCCGGCACATGCCGGATGGAGGTCGCGCCGGCGCGGCCGAGGCCGGCCGCTACCTGGACTGGGCGTTGCGCGCCGCCAAGCCGGCGCCGGCGGTGCTGCTGGCCACTCACGGCCGCTCCGGCAGCGGCAAGTCGACGCTGTGCGACAGTCTGGTCGAACCGCTGGCGGGCGTGCGGGTGCGTTCGGACGTGGAACGCAAGCGCCTGCACGGATTGGCTGAGGACCAGCGCGCGGCGGCCGGACCCGGCGCCGGCATCTACACCGCCGTAGCCGACAAACAGGCATACGCCCGGCTGCTGCGTCTGGCGTGCGGCGCGGCCGCTGCCGGGCTGCCGGTGCTGCTGGACGCCGCCTTCCTGCAGCGCTGGCAGCGGCGGCGCCTGTTCACGCTGGCCAGGCGTCTGCACGCAGGCTGCCTGCTGCTCGCCACCGCGACCGACGACGTGAGCCTGTTCGCGCGGCTGGCGGCCCGTGACGGCGAACCACCGCAGGCGTCGGACGCCGGCGTCGAACTGGTGGCTCACCAGCGGCGCACGCTGCAGTCCTTGCAGGCGGACGAGCAGGCGCAGGCATTGTTTGTCGATACCAGCGGCCGATGGAGTGCCGTCGAGGCTGAAGCGTTGGCGGCACGGATCCGCGCCCGTTTGATCCAGCGCAGGGAAACGCCGCATGCAGATGCCAATATTGGTCATTCCCATCCACGATTTTGAAGGAGAACGACCATGGCAAACAATTCGTTGACCCGCTTCGCTCCCGCCGCCGCACTCGACCTGTTCGCGCCGCTGCGGGCACTGGAGGACGCATTCCGCGACAGCGGCATGGAGTCGTTCTGGCCGGCGGCGCAGGGATCCAGCATCCGCATGGATGTCGAGGAAAACGAACAGGCCTACGAAGTCCAGGCCGACATGCCGGGCGTGAAAAAGGAAGACATCAAAGTGTCGATCGACGGCCGCCAGGTGTCGCTCAGCGCCCAGTCCGAGCAAACGACGGAGCAGGAGCAGGACGGCCTGCTGTGGCGCGAGCGGCACGCCGGCCAGTGCTACCGCAGTTTCACGCTGCCGCAGGAGGTCGATGAGGCCCAGGCCCAGGCGCGTTACGAAGACGGCGTGCTGCACCTGACGCTGCCCAAGAAGCCGGGCGCCGGCGGCACCCGGCTGACGATCCAGTAACCGCGACGCACGGAGCAGCCATGAATCCCGCATTGCCAGATGGGTCAGCGCGCCGCGCGCTGACCCGGTTGCACCCCTTGCGCGGCTTGGGCGAAGCGTGGCAGCGGCTGCGCTTCCGGCACGCGGTGCGCCAGTTGAACCAGCAGATCCGCGTGCAGCTGAGCGAAGACCCGAAGGCTTACACGGTGCTGGCGCTGCTGCCGGGCGCCGGCAAAGGCGACATCGAAGTGGCGGTCGAAGGCGACCGCGTGCGTATCCGTGCCAAGGGCAAGGCCGACCACGTCCAGCATGAAGGACGCAGCCTGCTGCGGCACGAACGCTACGCGGGGCATCGCTACCGCATGCTGCGGCTGCCGCAGGAAGTCGATGCCGGGCAGGCCAGCGCCGAATTCCGCCATGGCGTGCTCAAACTGGTGCTGCCCAAGGCCGGCCGGCCGCGCGGCCTAGTGCCGGTCAGCTAGGGAGGCCGCCATGTTCCGGCATATCCTGTTTCCCACCGACGGCGAGGCGCCGTCGATCGCAGCCGCGGAACCGTGCGTGCGGTTCGCCCATGACATCGGCGCCAGGCTCACGGTGCTGCACGTGACCACGCCGTTCCATGTGCTGAGCACCCGGGCCGAGGTGCTGGCCGACACGCCCGACGCCTATGGCGCGCACGCCCGGGCGCGCGCACGCACCTGCATGGAAGCGGTGGCGGCGCTGGGCACGCGGCTGCGGCTATGACGGGCCCATCGCATGGGCCCAGTCGAGCACTGTTTGCAGCCGGGAGGGAAGCAGCTTGCGTGCGTCGTCATAGCTCAGCCAGCGGAACGCGTGGTGTTCAGCGCGGCCCAGCTGGCGATTGACGGGAAGGTGTACGACGTCGGAATGGGCCAGCGCAAGGTAATAGCGCGCCACTTTGCCTTGCCCATATGGCGGTGTTTCGTGAAATGCGCGCCCCCAGGGAAAACTGAGTTCGTTCAACGCGGTTTCTTCCAGCACCTCCCGACGGGCTGCGGACCACGGATCTTCACCGGGTTCGACCAGGCCCTTGGGGAACTCCCAGTTCCGATAGCAGCGCAGCAGCAGGAAGCGGCAGCCGCTGGCGTCGCGGCGCCGTATCACCATCCCGGCCGACAGCAGGCGTTGTTTCATGGTGCGCTGCCTGGCGCTTGGCCTATGGCTCACCCGAGGCACGCCGTCGGCGGCGAACCACCAGGTAAGCGCCGAGCATGCCGCCCAGGTGGGCGAAGTGCGCAACGCCGGGCGTGCGGCCGGTGACGCCGAGCAGCAGCTCCACGGCCGCATACAGCGCGACGGCCAGCCAGGCCGGCAAGGGCAGCGGTGGAATCAGCAGCACCACGACGCGCCGTGGGAAACTCACGCCGAACGCCAGCAGCAAGCCGAACACGCCCCCCGATGCGCCTATGGTTGGCATGGTCGCGCCGCTCAGGCTGTTGAACAGCAGCTGCGTCGCGCCGGCCGACAGCACGCTCGCGAAGTATGTGACCAGCAGGAAGGACGGGCCGAACTCCGCCTCCAGGGCGCGGCCGAACATCCATAAACCGAGCAAATTGAACAGCAGATGCGAGAGACTGCCGTGCAGCAGGCAATAGGTCACCAACTGCCAGGGCATAAAGCCGTGGCCCAGCGGCCACAACGCGAGCGCGATGCCGAACCTCTCGCCCAGCGCCAGCTCAAGCATGAAGCCAGCCGTGGTCAGCGAGATCAGCAGGCGCGTGCACGGCATGGCGCGCTCCACAATATGGTCGTTGCCAAATCAGCGGCGGCGGGGCCTAGGCCGCCGGCAGCGCGAGCGGTTCCCTGAACCGGATGATCTGGCTCGCGCCGTCGCTGTCGATCGCGTTGATGGAGCGCAGACTGACGCCCTCGCGCTCGACAAACACTTCACGCGGATGGCGGATCATATGGTCGAGGCCTTCCGCCATGATCGCGAGCAGGTCGTTTTTCTCATCATAGGTCACGCCTAGCATTGGCAGCCATTCGGCGGCGATCTGGTGGCCCAGATCAAGAGACGCGATTTCAATTTCGACCTGTCCGCCGGCCAGCTGTTTCGAAATATTGTCAAAATATGTTTTCCAGGCCGCCCGTTCAAGCTTGATGGTGTTGGTCATGATGGCTCTCCACCGGAATTGGTCATCAAGGTTGGACCTGCCCTGTTTGCGGGAGTTCATCGCGCATCGCCGGCAGGGCAATGGGACCGCAGCGCCGGCAATCGGTTCGGCGCTCCCAATTGACGCAGGTTGGCAACGATGCGGGAGGCGCGACGGTAGTATGGGCGAGTCGCATGGCATGCGTCCGACATGGCCAGCGACTCCGTGATACCGCTTGAATGAGAGGATGCCATGTTACCGATAGTGAAAACCCGACGCTGCCGCGTTGAGCGCAAACGGCATCGCTGAAAGGCCACGATGGGCGATTTCGATCAACGCGACATGGCCGCGCTCGACGCGCTGGCCCAGGAACTGGTCGAGCTGCGTGCAGAAATCGTCGACGAGGCTGCGTTACAGCAGCCGCTCATCGCTGCGGCGCACGACAATCAGCGCCATGGCGCCGCCAATCTGGCGGCTTACCTGGCGCTGCGGCGGCGCGACTTGCGCCCGTTGCAGCAGCGCCTGGCGCGCATGGGCCTGTCGTCGCTGGGGCGGGCGGAGTCGCACGTGCTGGCCACGGTCGATGCCGTGCTCACCATGCTGCACCGCGCGCTGGGGCGTCCATGGCAGCCGTCGCCGTCCGTCTGCGGCGACTTCGACCGGGGTTCCGCGCTGCTGCGCGAGCAGGCCGAGGCGCTGCTGGGCGGCGCGGCGCCCGAACGCGGCGTGCGCATCATGGTCACCATGCCGGCGGCGGCGGCCGACGATTATCAGCTGGTCCATCAACTGCTGGCGGCGGGCGCGGAGTGCCTGCGCATCAACTGCGCGCATGACGACGCGGAGTGCTGGTCGCGCATCATCGGCCATGCGCGACGTGCCGGGCAGGCGCTTGGCCGCCGCTGCCGGGTCGCGATGGACCTGGCCGGGCCGAAAATGCGCACCGGCCCGGTGGCGGCGGGGCCTGCGGTGGTCAAGATCAGGCCGGTGCGCGATGCATACGGCCGCGTGACGGCAAAGTCGCGCGTATGGCTGGCGGTGGACACCGCGGCCCGGCCGGCAACGGCGGCTGCGGCGAACCTGGCGTTGCCGCAGGCGTGGCTGCGCCGGCTGCGCGTCGGCGCCCGCGTGAAGCTGACCGACGCGCGCGGCCGCAGGCGCAGCCTGACGGTCGTCGCGGTCGATGCGGGCGGCTGCTGGGCCGAGGCCGACCGCACCATGTATCTGACCTCCGATACCGTGCTGCGCCACGCCGGCCGCCACGTGCCGCGCAAACGCCGAGCAGCGCGCCTGGGGACGCTGCCGCAGGCGGAGGGCGGCATCCGGCTGCGCAAGGGGGACCGCCTGATCGTCGCGCCCAACTCCACGCCGGGACGTCAAGCGCAGACCGGCCAGGCCGGCCGGCACGCGGCGCCCGCGGCCATAGGCTGCACGCTGCCGCAGGCGCTGGAGCAGGTGCGGCCCGGCGACGCCATCTTTTTCGATGACGGCAAGATCGGCGGCGTCGTCAACAAAGTGGAGGCGGGCTTCGTTCAGGTGCTCGTCACGCAAGCGGCGCCGGGCGGCTCGGTCTTGCGCGCGGACAAGGGCATCAATCTGCCGGACAGCGCGCTGCAACTGGCGGCGTTGACGGCGAAGGATCTGGCGGACCTGGAGTTCATCGCTGCGCACGCGGACATCGTGCAGCTGTCGTTCGCCAACACCGCCGACGACGTCGCCCTGTTGCAGCGCCACCTGGCGCGACTGGGCAGACCGCAGTTGCCGCTGGTGTTGAAAATCGAAACGCGGCGCGGCTTCCAGAACCTGCCCGAGATGCTGCTGATGGCGCTGCGTTCGCCGGTCTGCGGCGTCATGATCGCGCGCGGCGACCTGGCGGTCGAATGCGGCTTCGAGCGTCTGGCGGAAGTGCAGGAAGAGATATTATGGATCTGCGAAGCGGCGCACGTGCCCGTTATTTGGGCGACCCAGGTATTGGAGTCGTTGGCGCAGCGCGGCATGCCGTCGCGCGCCGAGGTCACGGACGCCGCCATGTCCGACCGCGCCGAATGCGTCATGCTCAACAAGGGACCGTACGTCCTGGACGCGGTGCGCATGCTCGACGATATCCTGCGGCGCATGCAGCAGCACCAGTCGAAGAAGCAGTCGATGCTGCGCAGCTTGCGCCTGGCGCAGTGGGGAAGCGCCGGCGGATCGGAGCGCCCATGGGCAGCTCCTCATTGAGCGCGCCGGCCCGCATCCCCGGGCATATGACGGCCATGGTGCTGGAGCAGCCCGGCGCCGGCGCGCAATTGCAGGCGCGGGAGCACCGGGTGCCGCGGCCGCGCGGCCATGATGTGCTGCTGCGCGTGCTGGCCTGCGGCGTTTGCCGCACCGACCTGCATCTGCTGGACGGCGAGCTGCCGCCGCACCGCCACGCAGTGGTGCCCGGGCACGAGATCGTGGGCGAGGTGCGCGCGCTGGGTGAGGACGCGGGCGGCCTGCGGGTTGGCCAGCGGGTAGGCGTGCCGTGGCTGGCCCACAGTTGCGGAACCTGCACATACTGCCGCGCCGGGCGCGAAAACCTGTGCGACCGAGCCCGCTTCACCGGCTACGACAGGGATGGCGGCTACGCCGGCTACACGCTGGCCGATGCCCGCTACTGCCTGCCGCTGCCAGCGGGTTACGACAACGCGCATGCGGCGCCGCTGTTGTGCGCCGGCTTGATCGGCTACCGTGCGTATGCGATGACGGGCGCGGCGCGCCGGCTGGGTCTGTACGGCTTTGGCGCCGCCGCGCACATCGTGGTGCAGCTGGCATCGGCCCAGGGGCGCGAGGTGTACGCGTTTACCCGTCCCGGCGACACGCGCTCGCAGCAGTTCGCGCGCACGCTCGGCGCGGTGTGGGCGGGCGCCTCCGACGGGCCGGCGCCGGCGCCGCTGGACGCGGCCATCCTGTTTGCCGCCGACGGTGCGCTGGTGCCGCGCGCGCTCGCCGCCTGTGCCAAGGGCGCGACCGTGGTCTGCGCCGGCATCCACATGAGCGACCTGCCGTCCATGCCTTACGCGCTGCTGTGGGGCGAACGCAGCGTGCGCTCGGTGGCCAACCTGACGCGCGCCGACGGCGTCGCCTTCATGCAACTGGCCGAACAGCATGCGCTGCGCACCGCGCCGGTGGTCTATCCGCTGTTGCGGGCAAACGAGGCGGTGGCCGACCTGCGCGCCGGCGCGTTCGATGGCGCCGCCGTGCTGGTGCCGGAGGCGGGCCTCACGGCAGCCGCTCAAGGCGCGTGATCACCAGCGGCGATTCGCCATCTTGAGCCGTATGCTGTACCGCCAGCCGGAACGCGCATCGCCCGCCGTCCGGCGTGATGACGTCGAGATTTTCCGTATCCGCCGCGGACGCCATCCGGTGGCGGGCATAGTCCGGCCCATACTTGCGCGCTGGCAGGCGCGTATCGATCAGCGCGCGGATGTTTGCCGCCCCCCGGATTTCCCCGAACGGCGAGGCGGTGGACCATGTCGCATCGGGATGACACAGGGCGGCCGCGCCGGCGCCGTCGCGGCGGTCGACGCAGTCGAGAAACCGCATCAGCAACAGGCGCGTGGAACGGCGCGCGGCGTAGCTGGTGTGGAGCAGTTCCCGTGCGCGTTTGGAGCCGGGCGCGTGCAGCTCCCCGGCGTACAGCGCCTGCACGTCGCGATTTTCGTGCGAGCGACGCAGCGGCGCCTGTTGATCGATGGCGTAGACGGCCCGCATGCGCTTTTCCAGCACCAGCGGGTCCATCGATTTCGGTTCGCCGCCGCCGCCCAGGCAGCCGCCGGTGCAGGCCATGACTTCGACGGCGACGAACTGCTGGCGACACGTCTCGGTCTGCAACATGCGCTGCGCGGCGGCGATGCCGTTGCAGATGGCGACCCGGCCGATGCCCGGTATCTCCGCCGACTTGACGCTTTGATCCACGCCGCGCAACGGCTGCCACTCCAGCGGCAGGGCCTGTTCCATGCCGAGCAAGTGCGCCGCGGTGCGCACCATCGCCTCCATCACGCCGCCCGACGCGGCGAAGATCTGCGCGGCGCCCGTGCTTGCGCCCAAGGGATGGTCGAAGGCGCCGTCGTCCGGCAGCGCATGGAAGGCGATGCCGCGCGCCTTGATCATCCTGGCCAGTTCGCGCGTGGTCACCACATGGTCGATGTCGCCCGACATGCCCGGCCGGACCGCCTCGTCCTTCTTGGCGGTGCACGGCATGACGCTGACCACGTACGGCTCCGCCTGGCCTGCCGCGAATGCCGGGCCGAGCGAGCGGGCGAAGGCGCCGCGTTTGGTCAGCGCGCCGTGCATCTGCTGCGGCGACTTGGTCGTGCTCAGGTGGGGCAGCAGATCGGGGCGGTTGATTTCGACCCAGTTCACCCACCCTGGGCAGCAGGAAGTAAACAAGGGCAGTTTCGCATTCCCGGCGTCTGGCGTTTTCAGCCGCTCAAGCAGCTCCGTCGCTTCTTCCATAATCGTCAGGTCGGCGCCGAAATTGCTGTCGAAGACGTAGTCGAAACCCAGCTGGCGCAGCGCGCTGATCATCTTTCCGGTGCTGATCGTGCCGGGCGCCATGCCGAATTCCTCGCCGATGGCGACGCGGGTGGCGGGGGCAACCTGCACGGCGGAGGTGCGGCGGCGCTGCGCCAGGATCTGCAGGACCTGATGCCAGTGCGGTGTTTCGATCAGCGCGCCGACCGGGCAGGCCTGCGTGCACTGTCCGCACGAGATGCAGCCGGTATTGGCCAGCGGGCGATCGAACACGGTGACAGGCAAGCGGTCCGATCCGCGCTCGGCGAAGCCGATCACGTACTGCTGTTGTCCATGCACACCGCAAGCCTCCACGCACAGGCCGCACTCAACGCATTTCGACAAGTCGCGCCAGATGCTGGGCGAAGTGTGGTCGCTCAGGCGATGTTCCGGGTGGGTGACGGAACCGATGGGGATCTTTTCCCAGCGATCCTCCCACTGGTTTTCGCTGACCAGGTTTTGCAGCCTGCAGGATCCGTTGACTTCGCAACGCATGCAGTCGTTCGGGTGGCGCGCCAACAGCCATTGCGCGTCCTGGTCGCGGAAGCGCTGCAGGTCGGCGCATGCGGTGTCGACCACATCGCCCGCGCTTGCCTTGGTAATGCAGGCCGGTTGGGCGCGGGACTGGCCTTCGACCTGAACCAGGCACATGCGGCAGACGCCATGCGAGGGCAGCCTCGGATGATAGCAAAGCGTGGGGATGTGGACGCCCGCGGCGTTCGCGGCGTCGAGGTAAGTGGCGCCGTCGATGACCTCGACAGCGATGCCGTTCACGGTGAGCTTGATCATTTTAAAACAGCTGTGTGCAACGCTAACCCATATATTGTCCCCCATTGACATCGAAGGTGGCGCCGGTGATAAAGCCGCTGGCATCGTCGGCCAGGAAGGCGACCAGCCGGGCGATGTCGTCGGGCGTACCGAGCCGGCCGACGGGGATGCCGTTCAGTATTTGTTGCCGTATGTCGGGCGCAACCGCCGCCACCATGTCGGTATCGCAGTAGCCCGGCGCCACCGCGTTGACCGTGACGTTCTTGCGCGCCCCCTCGATCGCCAGTGCCCTGGTGAAGCCGAGTATGCCGGCTTTGGCGGCCGCGTAGTTGGCCTGCCCGAACTGTCCCTTTTCGCCGTTGACCGAACTGATGTTGACGATACGGCCGTATCCGCGCGCACGCATGCCCTCGATCACGTGGCGGCACATATTGAACACCGAGCCAAGATTGGTATCAACAACCCGCGTCCACTGATCGGGTGTCATGCGGTGCAGCACGGCGTCGCTGGTGATGCCGGCATTGTTGACCAGGATCCCGATCGGCCCGAGTTGCTGCTCGACCGCGCAGACGCCCTTGCGGCAGGCATCGAAATCGCCGACATCCCAGCGGAACACGGGTATCGACGTGGCGTCGGAGAACGCTTGCGCCGCGCCTTCGTTGCTCAGGTAGACGGCGGCGACCCGATGGCCGGCCGCATGCAATGCGATGGAGATGGCGCGGCCCAATCCGCGGCTGCCGCCTGTAACGAGCGCTGTGCGTTGCATGAGTAAGCTCCCCGGGTGAGCGCGTCGAAAGAGATTAAAAATATGTGCCGCACGATGAATGCTAGGTCAGGGCACCCAGAAATGAAGCTGCGTACCGGTGTCGTTTTGACCTGTATCAAAGTCGCCATCTTCCGTATTTTCTTCGCTGACCTATTGTGAAGAATGTCGCCGCTGGGACTTATACAGGGAGGAGCAATCATGAGAATCTTGATGAGTATGGCGTTGGTCCTGGGTTGCGCGTGTTGCGGCATAGCGAAGTCTGCAGATGTCAATCAGGCCGTGCAATCGGGGGCGTGTGAAGGCGGCAGCGGAGTCGGCTTGGACGAGCGGGAGTCGATGGCCGTGGAACGCCCGGATCACAACCTGCTGTTGACCTTTGCGACCAAGGGGACGGGCGAGTATCAGGCCGATGTCGCGGTGACGGTCAGCGACAAGGCCGGCAAGCCCGTCGCCAGTTTTACCTCGCCCGGACCCATTTGCTATCTGAACCTCGAGCCCGGCCGCTACCGCATCTCGGCGACAGTGCACGGCGACACCTTGTCGAAAACCGCCGACGTCAGGGGACGCGGCGCGCATGAGCTGTACTTTTACTGGGAGCCTTGAGGTGAGCCGGAGTCCTCATCTTGCCGGCCCTTCGCGCAGCGCGGCGATGGCTTCGATCTCGATGTGGGCTTCCGGCGTGTACAGGGCCGACACCTCCACGACGGTATCGGCCGGGTAGGGCGGCGAGAACCATTTGCGGCGCAGCCTGACGACGTTGGCCTATGATGGGTTTTGTTTAACAGGGGGCACAGCACATGAATAGTCATCGACGTCATCGCCGCCTGGGCAAGACCTCAGGCAGCCTGCTGAACATCCCCGGGCGTCACGCCCAGGATGCGGTTCATTCAGTGGGCCAGGTGGCTCTGATGGGCGAAGCCGACGTCGAGCGCCACCTGACTCAGGCTGAGCTTGCTATGCAGGAGCAGGGCGTGGGCGCGTTCGACGCGCCGCCGCACCACGTACTGATGTGCCGGCATGCCCAGGGTATGGCGGAACAGCGCGCTGAAGTGCGGCACGCTCAGGGCGGCGATGTCGGCCAGCTCGCCTTGACCGCCGCGCCGACATGCACGGCGACGCGGTGATGCGGGCGTGCCGCGATCGCGTGCAGCCCGACGGAGACGGTGAACAACTCCGCGCCGTAACCGTTCCACGCCCGGCCCATGCTGGAGCGCACCACAACCCGGGATATGGTGTCGGACGGCGGCAGGGGAGGTGGCTGGAGCATGGGGCCTCGCAAATGATCGGGAGCGGGACCGAGTATGACTGAAATCCCGGAACTTGATCTGGCCCGATTGATAGATTCCATAATCACGGCTGTCGAAAATCATACCTTTTCGGCAATGGATAGCTAGTACCATTGCCGTTTTCACGAGAGTAATGATGATGCATTTTCGTACGCTCATCCTGGCCGCACTGTGCCTGGCGGCCCACTTCGGGCATGCCGCCCAGCTGACGGGCCCGGTGAAAGTCACCGGCGGTGACGTCGTCGGCGTGCAAGCCGGCAAGCTGAAGACCTATCTGGGGATTCCTTTCGCGGCGCCGCCGGTCGGGATTTTCCGTTGGCGGGCGCCGCAAGCGGTCGTGCCGTGGAAGGGTGTCAAGCAAGCCCGCAACTTTTCCCCTGCTTGTGCCCAGACCGCTGAATGGATTTCGAATCCTAAAAGCGAAGACTGCCTCTATCTCAACGTCTGGAGTCCTGAACGCGCCGAAAAACTTCCGGTCATTGTGTGGATACACGGCGGCGGTTTATACGGCGGCACCGCCGCGCAACCCCTGCACAACGGCGCCAATCTGGCACAGCGCGGGGCCGTCGTAGTCACATTGAATTATCGGCTGGGCATATTCGGCTTCTTTGCGCATCCGGAACTGTCGGCGGAATCGCCCGACCACGTGTCCGGAAACCAGGGCATCCTTGACCAGATCGCAGCGTTGCGCTGGGTGAAGAACAACATCGCGGCCTTTGGCGGCGATCCTGACCGCGTGACCATCATGGGCAACTCCTCCGGCGGTGAATCGGTGGCGATCTTGGTGGCGTCGCCTTTGGCCAAGGGACTATTTCATCGCGCCATCGCAGAAAGCGGCAACGACGCCCTGCCCATCAACCCCGGCGACGATCACCGCTTCGACCACAAGGCCGCCGCCGAAGCAAAAGGCCAGGCTCTCGCCCAGGCCGTCGGTGCGCAACATCTGGCGGATCTGCGCAAGATGAGCGTCAAGGACCTGCAGAAGCCGGCATGGTTGCCGCGCACCTATGTCGACGGCCATCTGCTGCACGAGGATATGGCCACCATCTATCGCAACCACCGCCAAAATGACGTGCCCTTGCTGGCGGGATGGGTGGCCGAGGAAGGCAAGGACCTGGCGCCGGAAATCCTCGGTACCGGCGATTTCACGGCGGCCGGCCACCGCGGACAGGTGACGAATCTGCTGGGCTATGCGCCATCCGAGAGGCTGCTGACGGCCTATCCCGGCGTCACGGACGCCCAGGCGCAAGCCTCCATCCATCAGCTCATCAATGACTGGTGGGGCTGGCGCATGGCGTACTGGGCGGCGCTGCAATCGAAATACGGCCGCTCCCGGTCCTACGTCTATTTCTTTGCGCACCGGCCGGCAGAGCCATCGACGCCTTGCAACTGGGGTTGCGGCGTGGGCCATGGCGTCGAAATCCAGTACCTGCTCGACAATCTGGACGTCGATGGGCGCGCCTGGTCGCCGGCAGATCGACGATTGGCGGCGCAACTTGCCGACACCGTGATCCAGTTTGCGCGCACCGGAAGTCCGTCTGGAAAAGGCTTGGCCGCATGGCCGATATTCGACGGCTCGATGGCGACGGTGTTGTCCATCGGTGACGCGGCGCCGCTGCCGGATCTTTCCATGTTCCCGCAGTTGGTCGCGGCGCCGGTGGTCGTCTCGTCGCCGGACGGGCGTATCGCCATCCAGATTGAAGAAGACGCCAGCAGGTTCACAATTCAACGCGGCGGCCATACCGTCATCGCTTCGTCGCCGCTGGGCCTTGAGCTGGACGGCGCGCCCGCGTTCGGCACATTGGCGCTGGAGCGGCGCGACGACGTTGAGGTCGACCAGGTGATCCCGCTGGTCGCCACCAAGGCCGCCGCGGCGCCGGACCGCTATCGCGGCGCCACGCTGGCCTTCCGCGAAAGCTCGGCCGACGGCCGTCGCCTGCTGATCGACGTGCGGGCCTACGACGATGGCGTCGCCTTCCGCTATCGCCTCGACGATACGCAACCGGTGCGCCTGCGCGGCGAACGAACCGCCTTCGTCCCGGCCGGCGATCCCGAATGCCTGGTGTCGGTGGTCGACGGCGCGCACGAATCCCCGTTCGAACGCATGAAGGTGACGCAGCTGCGCAGCGGCCAGGCCTACGACGTGCCGATGGTCTGCACCACGCCTGCCGGGCGCACCGCCTACGCCATCACCCAGGCCAACCTGGCCGGCTACACCGGCGCGTCGCTGTGGCGCGAGGGCGATGCGTTGCAGGTACGCCTGTCGGTGCCGCCGAATCGGCCTGCGCCTGCGTTCGAGTCCGCGGCCGGGCTGACCACGGCCTGGCGTGTGGTGATGATGGGCGACCGCGAAGGCGACCTGATCGCGTCGAATCTGATCGGCAACCTGAATCCGCCGCCGACGGGAGACTTCAGCTGGGTAAAGCCGGGCAAGGCCG
Organism: Duganella rhizosphaerae; assembly: GCF_040364205.1. Lineage (NCBI taxonomy): Bacteria > Pseudomonadati > Pseudomonadota > Betaproteobacteria > Burkholderiales > Oxalobacteraceae > Duganella > Duganella rhizosphaerae. The sequence continues at coordinate 145,672 of NZ_BPWK01000014.1, read as the reverse complement.
CGTGGGACTGGTATTCGGGCCCGCTGGCCGGCATGAAGCCGGACATGGACAGCTATAAACGGTATATCGATTTCGCCGCCGCCGCTGGCTTGCCGTATTACCTGATCGACGCCAACTGGGCGTTGGGCTCCGGTCCCCAATGCTGGGTCGCGCTGCCGACCACGGATATCACCCGTGCCGCCGAGGGCATCGACATACCGGCGCTGGTGCGCTACGCGGCCGCCAAGGGCGTCGGCTTGCTGCTGTGGGCGCACTGGGAGCATGTCGCGCCACGCATGGACGAAGTGCTCGATACCTATGTCCGCTGGGGGATCAAGGGCGTCAAGGTCGATTTCATGAACCGCGACGACCAGGATATGATCGCGTTCTACCATCGCATCGCGGAGGCCACGGCCAGGCGCAAACTCCTGCTGGACCTGCACGGCGCCTATGTTCCCGCCGGGCTGCAGCGCACCTACCCGAACTTCATCACGCAGGAAGGTGTGCGCGGCGCGGAGTGGAACAAGATGGGCAAGACCATCACGCCACAGCACAACCTGATGCTGCCCTACACCCGCATGCTGGCCGGCCCGATGGACTACACGCCCGGCGGCTTCCACAACGCCACGCCGGACAGCTTCGCGGTGCGCGAGTTGATGCCGCAGTCGCAGACCACTCGCGGCCAGGCGCTGGCCATGTACGTGGTGTATGACAGCCCGCTGCAGATGGTGTCCGACGATCCGGACGCGTATCGCGACGCCGCCGGATTCGATTTCATCCAGCGCGTGCCGACGGCATGGGACGAGACGCGTTTCATCTCCGGCACGCCAGGGCGCGACATCGTGCTGGCGCGTCGCAAGGGCAGCAGCTGGTACCTGGGCGCGATGACGGCGGACCTGGCCAAGGGCGGCAGCGTCGAGCGCGTGGCGCTGGACTTCCTGCCGCCCGGACGCTACCGCGCCATGGTGTGGGAAGACGGCAGCTCGCCGAATGACGTGCGGCGCGTCGAACGCAAGCTGAAGGCCGGCGATGTGCTGTCGTTGCGGCTTGCGGCGGCCGGCGGCGCGGCGGTGATCCTCGAGAAGCTGCCGTAACAGCGGTCGGGCGCGGCCATGAAAAACCCCGTACCGTCGGCGCGCGACGGTACGGGGTTGGCTCAGACGGGCCGCCGCTTAATTGGGCGAGGTGCCGTAGAGGATGCCGCGGCCACTGTTAGGCGACACGTACACGGTGCCGAAGGTCCTGGGGTCGCCGACCACCAGGCTGTAGCCGCCCCACTGGTGGGCGTTGTCGTTGATCCGCACCCAGCTGCTGCCGGTGTCGGTGGAGCGGAACAGGCCCGTCACGCCGCTCACCGTGCCGGCCAGGTAGATGGCCGGGAAGGACGCGCCGGCGGCCGCCTTGCCGAAGCCGACCGAGGTGGCCGCCGTCACCACGCCGGCGGACATCTGGCTCCAGCCCGAACCGGAACTGGTGCTGCGGTACAGCCCGGACGAGCTGGCCAGCCAGACGTCGCCCTGGTTGCCGGTCACCGCCGTCACCTTGCCGCCGCTGGCCAGCCCGGAGGCGGCCGTGTACCAGTTGACGCCCTTGTTGGCGCTGGCGTAGAAGATGCCGGTGGCCGCGTTGTAGGCATAGAACAGGTTGCCGTTCAGGCCGTCCGACATGATTTGCCACGATGCGCTGACAGGCAGCCCGGTCGAGGTCCAGCTGGCGCCGTTGTTGGTCGAGTACGCCGGGGCGACGTCCTTCGGTCCCCAGACGATGGTGCCGCCGTCGGCCGAGATGGCCACGGTGCCGTCGCCGTTGGCGGAGCCGGCCTGGCTGGCGAACGGGGTCCAGCTGGTGCCGCCGTTGGTGGAGACGGCGCCGAACACACCGGAGCCGCCGGTGCCGACCCGGACGATCTTGGCCGGCAGCGACTTGGCGTAGTCCAGGCCGGTGCCGTTGCCGCAGATCGGGTTGCTGACCATGCCGGCCGGCGGCGACGCCGTCAGGGTGGTGTGGACAAAGCCGCAGATGTCGCCCAGGCCGCTGATCAGCGGCGCGCCGGCGGTCGGCGAGATCAGCGCCAGCGTCGCGGTTTCCTCGATGCCGTTGGCGCCGATGGTCCAGCTGGTGGCCTGGCCGCTGTCGGCCGCCGTCAGGTTATTGGTGGCCCACACGGTCTGGCCGGTGCCGTAGATCGCATGCGCCGAGTTGAACGGATCGATCGCGACCTGTCCCCAGTTGCCGAAGCCGGCCGTGGCGGCGCCGAACTTCACCCATGGCGACAGACTCGGATCGCGGGTGGATGCGGCGCCCACGTCGGTCCAGCTGGAGCCGCCGTTGGTGCTGCGGAACATGGTGTCGCCCGGCCACCAGCGGTCCATGGTCATGACCACCAGCGCGCCCGATTTCTTCGGGTCGATCGCCAGGCCGCCGTAGCCGAACGAGTAGTTGTTCGGGTTGGGCGGCGTGATGTTTTGCCAGGTGTTGCCGCCGATGCTGTATTTCCATACCTGCCCGGTCGTCATGCCGTTGGGGCCGATGGCGTTGCCGTAGCTGATGTAGAGATTGCCGTCCGGGCCGACCTGGCCGTGGTTCGGATATTGGCCGCTGGGGCCGCCCGCAACCGCCGACCAGTGGCTGCCGCCGTCGGTGCTCTTGTACAGCGTGACGCCGGCCGAGGCGGCGCCGGCGGTGGAGACGCCGGCGAACACGGTCGGGGTCGCGCTGCCGGTGCCGGCCGACGGCTGGTAATAGGTGACGAAGGCCACGCCGGCGCCGCTGCCGTCGTTGCTCAGCGCGGTAAAGCCGCCCAGCCGGGTCCAGCTCTGGCCGCTGTTGATGCTCTTCCAGATGCCGTTGGTGGCGCCTTGGGCCGCGTCGTTGAAGGTGCCGTACATCAGCACGGAGCCGAGATTGGGATCGACCTGCAGTTTTTCGCCGGCGTTGCGGCCGTCATCGTTGCCGCCGGTACGGAAGCTGAGCGGAAACGAACTGAAGCTGGCGCCCTGGTTGGACGACACCAGCACCGCGGCGTTGCCGTCCCAGTTCTGGGTGTACATGCCGGCCACCATGTAGAGCATGTTCGCATTGTGGGGATCGACGGCGATGGACTCGATGCCCATCTCGTGCCAGTTGGACGGGGTGGTCCAGTCGTTGAGCGGCAGCCAGCTGCTGGTGGCGTTGTTGTAGCGGTAGGCGCCGCCGATGTCGGTGCGGGCATAGAACAGGCCCTGCTGGGCCGGATGGGCGATGATGCCGTCGACGAAGCCGCCGGCCACCACCTTCACATTGTTCCAGGTATAGCTGGCCGCCTGCGCCGGCCGGGGGACGATCCCGGCCAGCGCCAGTGCGGACGCGACGGCGATCGAGCAAGCAAGTTGTTTCTTCATAAAGCGCTCCTCCTTATTTATTGGTCGATACAACCAGGGTGTGTGCACCGATCAGTTTTTGCTGCCCGGCGCCGCCGTCAATTGACGGAGGTATTGCCCGTGGTCCGGCATGGCAGCCACGGTTTGTTGTATGGTCTGGCGCACCCGCACGAAATGGTTCAACAGCGCCTGCACGTCCATCGTGTCGGCCAGCGGGTGGTAGCGCTTCGGCGTCACGCCCAGCCCCATCAGGATCGCCAGATGGGATGACACGGAAAAGCCCTCGGCGTCGTAAATCGCCACACGGCCCGTTTCGCGGAACAGTTCGATCTGGTGGCGCAGCGTGTCGGGGATGGCCATGTCGGCGCAATAGCGCCAGAATTCCGAGTCGGTGCGCTGGGTGACCTTGTAGTGCAGGACAATGAAGTCGCGCACGAACTCGTAGCGCTCCGACATCAGGCGGCTGTATTGGTCCGCCAGCGCGGGGCTGCAGTCGCGGTCGGGGAAATTTTCCAGCAGCCAGCCGACCGAGTTTTCAATGATGTTGATGCTGGTCGATTCCAGCGGTTCCAGGAAGCCGCTGGACAAGCCGATGGCCACGCAGTTCTTGATCCACGACTTGCGGCGCCGGCCTGTCGTGAAGCGCAACTGGCGCGGCTCGTCCAGCGCACGGCCGTCCAGGCCGGCGAGCAGCGTCTGCGCCGCGTCCTGGTCGCTGGTGAAGCCGTTGCAATAGACGTGACCATTGCCGGTGCGGTGCTGCAGCGGAATACGCCAGGTCCAGCCCGCGCTCTGCGCGGTCGAGGTGGTGTAGGGCGTCAGCACGCCGGCGCTGGCGCATGGCACCGCCAGCGCGCTGTTGCATGGCAGCATGGCGCTCCAGTCGTCGTAGCCGGCCTGGTACACGCCCTCGATCAGCAAGCCGCGGAAACCCGAGCAATCGATGAACAGATCCCCTTCGAAACGCCGCCCGTCCTTGAGTTTGACGGCGGTAATGAAGCCGGTTTCCGGGTGCTGCTCGACGTCGACGATCGTGCCCTCGATGCGCTTGACGCCGCGCTGCACCGCATAGTCGCGCAGATAGGCGGCGTACAGGCCGGCATCGAAGTGGAAGGCATACGAATAGGCGTTGCTGGCCGCCGGCTGGTCGCCGTAGGGTTCGGCGAACTTCATGGCGCGCGCCATGGCGGCCGCGGTCGACCATGCCTCCAGCGGCGGCATGTCCTTGACGGCTTGCGCCAGGCGCAGCCAGACCATGTGGGGCGAGTCGTTGCTGATCTTGGGGCCGTAGTCGCCGAAGCCGTGGAAGAAGCGGTTGCCCAGGTGGCCCCAGTCCTTGAATTCGATGCCGAGCTTGAACGTCGCCTGGGTCTTCCTGACAAAGTCGACGCCGTCGATGCCCAGCACCTGGTTGTAATGGCGCAGCGTGGGCAAGGTGGCCTCGCCGACGCCGACGGAGCCGATATCGGGCGACTCCACCAGCGTGATGTCGCATGCCAGACCCACGCCCAGCGTCAGCGGCGCTGCCGTCATCCAGCCGGCGGTGCCGCCGCCGACGATCACGATTTTACGGATCGGATTCTGTCCGGACATATTGGATCTCCCTGATGTTATTTTTTGTTTGGATCGATTCTCAGTGCTTCGGGCCGGCGCAGCAATTGCGAAAATCAGCAACTGGCGGAATGAAATTCGTCACAGTTGCAGAGGAATCATGAGCGGGCTTGGTGGTTTTCATAATTGCGCGGGTGGGCTGCTCAGGGCAACATCGCGGTATATCTCCAGGCGAGAGACGCAAAAAAAAGGAAATCATGAAGAGACGAAAACTTCTGCAACACCTGGCGGCGGCCATCCCGGCGGCGACCATGTTGCCGTACGTACGAGCCGCCGAGGCCGACGCCGGCGCCGACCAGCGCCTGCCAATGGCCAAGGGGCCATTTACCCCGGACTGGACGTCGTTGTCGGCCTACCGGACGCCGGACTGGTTCCGCAACGCGAAATTCGGCATCTGGGCCCACTGGGGGCCGCAATGCGAACCCGAGTTCGGCGACTGGTACGCGCGCGGCATGTATGAAGAAGGCAGCGACGCCTACCGCCACCACCTGAACAAATACGGCCATCCGTCCGCATTCGGCTTCAAGGACGTGATCCACCAGTGGAAGGCGGAACGCTGGGACCCGGATGCGCTGGTGGCGCTGTACAAGAAAGCCGGGGCGAAATACTTTGTCGCGCTGGCCAACCACCACGACAATCTGGACCTGTATCGCAGCAAGCACCAGCCGGAGTGGAACTCCACCAGCGTAGGACCGCGCAAAGACCTGGTCGGCGGCTGGAGCAAGGCCGCCCGCAAGCATGGCCTGCGCTTTGGCGTCAGCGTGCACGCCGCCCACGCATGGACCTGGTACGAAGTGGCGCAGGGAGCGGACAAAAGCGGCGCATATGCCGGCGTCCCCTACGATGGCAACCTGACCCGCGCCGACGGCAACGGCAAGTGGTGGGACGGCCGCGATCCGCAGGCGCTGTACGCGCAGCGCCACCCGCGCAGCAAGGCCGGGGGCGACGGCGGCGTGTATGAAGAACAGTGGCATTGGGGCGGCGGCGCGGCGGTGCCGGACCAGGCGTATGGCGACAAGCTGTACCAGCGCACGGTCGACCTGATCGATTCCTACGATCCCGACCTGGTGTACTACGACGACACCGTGCTGCCGCTGTGGCCGGTGAGGAGCGACGTCGGCCCGCGCCTGATGGCGCATATGTACAACCGCAGCATCGCCAGCAAAGGCCAGCTGGAGGCCGTCGTCAACGGCAAGATCCTGAACGAGGTGCAGCGCAAGTCCATGGTGTGGGACATCGAGCGGGGCCAGAGCAACAAGATCGAAGAACTGCCGTGGCAAACCTGCACCTGCATCGGCAGCTGGCACTACGACCGGCGCGTGTATGACGGCAAGGCTTACAAGAGCGCGCAGACGGTGGTGCAGACGCTGATCGACGTGGTCAGCAAGAACGGCAACCTGCTGCTGAGCGTGCCGGTGCGCGGCGACGGCACCATCGACGAGCAGGAGCGCGCCATCGTCGAGGAAATCGGCCGCTGGATGGCGCCCAACGGCGAAGGCATCTACGACACCCGGCCATGGTCGGTGTTCGGCGAAGGCCCGGTGATGGAAGAGGCGGCGGCGCCGATGTCGGGCGCGGGCTTCAACGAGGGCAAGGGCAAGCCGTTTTCGTCGGCGGATGTGCGCTTCACGGCCGGCAAGAACGCGGTGTATGCGTTTGTCATGGGCTGGCCGGACGACGGCAAGGTGCTGATCAAGTCGATGCGGGCCGGCGGCGGACACCTGAAGCAGCGCGTGCAGCGGGTCGAGCTGCTGGGCCGGGGCGGGGCGCTGGTCTTCAGCCAGACCGCCGACGGCCTGCAGGTGACGCTGCCGCCCAACCGGCCGGCGCTGCCCTATGCCTTTGCGCTGAAGGTGGCATGATGCGTCGACTCTGCAGACAGATGGCGCCGTTCGTGCTGGCGCCGCTGCTGGCCTGGGCCGCCGCAACGACCGCGCACGCCGCCGTCGATCCGCCTTGCGCGATCGCTGCGGCGCCGCGCACCGTCGAGTATCCGTGGATGTCGGTCGCGCGCTGGCATCAAATGTTGGACGAACAGGTGAACCGCGCCGCCCAAGGCGACATCGACGTGATGTTCGTCGGCGACTCGCTCACTGAAATGTGGCCGAAAGCGCAGTGGGAGGCGAATTTCGGCGGCATGAAGGCCGCCAACTTCGGCATCGGCGGCGACCATACGGGCAACGTGCTGTGGCGTTTGCAGCAACCGGCCATCGCCGGCGTCAAGCCGAAGCTGGTGGTGCTGATGATCGGCGTGAACAACATCAACCTGTGCAACGAACAGCCGCAGCAGGTATTCGCCGGCATCGAGGCGGTGGTGGCGCGGCTGCGCGCCCAGTATCCCGCCGCGCGCATTCTGCTTAACGCGGTGCTGCCGGAAGGCCGGACGCCGGACGAGGATGGACGCCAGCGCGTGCTGGCGCTGAACCGCATGGTGCAAACGCTGGGCGACGACAGGACCGTGTTCTTCCATGACTACGGCGCGCGCTTCGTGGCGCCGGACGGCACGCTGTCGGCCGCGCTGCAACCGGATTTCCTGCACATGTCGGAACAGGGTTACAAGGTGTTCGCTGCGGCGATGCGTCCCGATATCGAAGCCTTGCTGAAGCGGGACCAGCCGGTCGCGCAAGCCGAAGCGGCGTCCCGCATCGACTGGTGGCGGCAGTCGCGCTTCGGCATGTTCATCCACTGGGGCTTGTACGCGATCCCCGGGCGTGGCGAGTGGGTGCAATGGAACGAGCGCATCCCGGTGGGCGAATACGCCAAGCTGGCCGACCAGTTCAAGCCGGAACACTTCGACGCCGACGCCTGGGCGCAGCTGGCCAAGGCCGCCGGCATGAAGTACACGGTATTGACGGCGCGCCATCACGACGGCTTCGCCATGTTCGACGATGGCGACAATCCCTTCTCAAGCGTCAACAGCGCGGCGCACCGCGATTTCGTGGCCGAATACGTGAAGGCCGTGCGCAAGGCGGGCCTGGGCGTGGGCCTGTATTACTCGCCGCTGGACTGGCGCTACCCCGGCTTCTTCTTCCCGGACCTGCAACGGGAAAACGCCGAGGCCATGCGCGCGCAATACCATCGCCAGATGGAGAAGCTGGCGTCCAACTACGGCAAGCTGGACGTGCTGTGGTTCGACGGCGGTGAAGCGGACTGGCTCAGTTTCGCCGGCGACTGGGGCGGGGCGGAGGCGGGCGCAGGCTGGAAGAAGCGCGCCGACGGCAAGCACTATGCGGGCGGCTTCAGCTGGCAGTCGGACCAGGTTTACAGCCAATTGCGCAAGCTGCAACCGCAGTTGCTGGTCAACGGCCGCGCCGACATGCCGGAAGATTTTCATTCACGCGAAGGCGATGGCGCGCTGGGCGACTATGACGACCAGCATCCGTGGGAATTGTGCACCACCATTGCCGGCGCATGGGGCTACCAGCCGAACATGAAGCCCAAGCCGCTGAAGCACTATGTGCAGCTGCTGGCCAATGTCGCGGGACGGGACGGCAACCTGTTGCTGAACGTCGGTCCGGGTCCGGATGGCCGGATCGATGGGGAACAGGCGCAGCGCTTGCGTGAAATCGGCGCGTGGCTGGGTAAGCACGGCCAGAGCATCTACGGCACGCGCGGCGGCCCGTTCCTGCCCGGAGCCTACGGCGCGTCCACCCGCAGCGGCAACACGATCTACGTGCACGTACTGCAATGGCCGGGGGATACGCTCAAGCTGCCGGCGCTGCCAGCCCGGATCACCGGCGCGACGCTGCTGGCCGGCGGCGCCGTGCGCTACAGCCAGTCCGGCAGCGGCATCGAGTTGAGCGTGCCGCCGGGCGCGCGCGACGCCATGGATACCGTGATCGCGCTGCAGCTGGATGGGCCGGCCGCCGCCATCCGTACTCTGCGGGTCGCGGACTGACGGTTGCGTCAACCACGGCGGGCTGCGCAATTTCATATGTCGTTTTAGTGGTTTTCACAATTGCGGCGGGTTGCAGCTGCTCCCACAATGGTATCAACAGCCGGCAACGAGCGAGGGTAGCAGCAGGGGCGTTGTCCGTCTGTTTCATCGTGTGGTGTCCAACTGAATAAAGCACATCGAGGCGTGAGCAAAAAATGAATGCATCCAGCATGATGAAAAGCATAGTGTGCGCAGCGCCGGGCCAGTTGCTCATGGGGCAGGGGCCGATCCCGACCGCCGGGGAACACGACGTGCTGCTGCGCGTCCGCCGCATCGGCATCTGCGGCACCGATATGCACATCGTGAAAGGCACTCAGCCGTTCCTGCAATATCCGCGTGTGATGGGGCATGAACTGTCCGGCGAGGTGGTGTCCGCGCCAGCGGGCAGCGGCCTGGCGCCGGGCGCGCCGGTGTATGTGATGCCCTACCTGTCCTGCGGCCAGTGCGTCGCCTGCCGCAAGGGCAAGACCAATTGCTGTACCAGGATACAGGTGCTGGGCGTGCACCGCGACGGCGGCATGGCCGAGTACCTCGCCATCCCGGCCCAGTTCGTGTTCCCGGCCGACGGCATTTCGCTGGACGATGCGGCGATGCTGGAATTTCTTGCCATCGGCGCCCACGCGGTGCGCCGCGCCGCAGTGCAGCCGGGCCAGAACGTGTTGGTGGTGGGCGCCGGACCTGTCGGCGTCGCCACGGCGCTGTTTGCCGGCCTCAAAGGCGGCCGCGTGACCATGCTCGACGCCCGCGCCGAACGGCTGGCATTTTGCATCGATACATTGAGGGTGCCGCACACGGTGCTGGTCGGCGACGGCGACAAGCAGGCGCTGTCCGAGTTGACGGAAGGCGATTTCTTCGATGTGGTGTTCGATGCCACCGGCAATATCGGCGCCATGGAGCGCGGCCTGGAATTCGTGGCCCACGGCGGCACCTACGTGCTGGTGTCGATCGTGCCGGAGCGGATTTCGTTCTCCGATCCGGAATTCCACAAGCGCGAAACCACCTTGCTGGGCAGCCGCAACGCGACGGCGGACGATTTCCGCGAAGTGCTGGCGGCCATGCGCTCCGGCCTGATCCCCACCGGCGCCATCAATACCCACCGCGCCACGTTCGACGAGTTCATCCAGGTGCTGCCGCAATGGATGGATCCGGCCAGCGGCGTGATCAAAGCCATCGTCGAGGTGTAGATGCATCCGATACTGCAATTCGGCACCAGCCGCTTCCTGCAGGCCCATGCCGACCTGTTCGTCAGCGAAGCGCTGGTGGCGGGCAACGCGCTGGGACCGGTCACCGTGGTGCAGACCACCGCCAGCAAGCAGAGCGCGCGCCGCATCGCCGCCTTCAATGCGGCGGGCGGCTATCCGGTCCATATCCGGGGTGTGCAGGACGGCAAGGTGGTCGACCGCATCCAGCAAGTCGGCGCTATCCGCGCCGGGCTGGTGGCAGACCACGACTGGCTCGACATCCGCGAACAGGCCGCCACCACGGTGCGGGTCATCATCTCCAATACCGGCGATCGCGGCTACGAGCTGTCGCCGCACGACCATGCTGGCTGCCTGGCGTCCGCCACGGCGCCGCGCAGCTTCCCCGCCAAGCTGCTGGCCTTGCTGCACGCGCGCTACCTGCGCGGCGGCGCACCGATCACCATCCTGCCGTGCGAACTGGTGGCCAACAATGGCAGCGTGCTGCGCGACTGCGTGCTGGCGCTGGCCGCCGCGTGGTCGCTGCCGCCGGCCTTCCCTGCGTGGCTGCGGGCCGAATGCGTGTGGGTCAATTCGCTGGTCGACCGCATCGTGTCGGCCGCGCTGGAGCCGGCCGGCGCGGTGGCCGAACCCTACGCGCTGTGGGCCATCGAAGCGCAGCCGAAGATGGTGTTGCCTTGCACCCATCCGCAGATGGTCGTCACCGACCGGCTGCCGGAGTACGAACGGCGCAAGCTGTTGCTGTTGAACCTGGCGCATACCTGGCTGGCCGAGCTGTGGCTGCGCAAGGGATGTCCGGTGGGCATGACGGTATTGCAGGCCATGCATGACCCTGACATGCGGGGCGCGCTGGAAGCGGTGTGGCAGGACGAAGTGATGCCGCTGTTCGGCGCCTGGGGTGAGGAAGCGGCCGGCCGCGCCTACCTGAACCAGGTGCGCGAGCGCTTCAGCAATCCCTATCTGGCGCACCGCCTGGCCGACATCGCGCAAAACCATGAAGAGAAGAAGCAGCGGCGCCTGTTGCCCGCCGTGGCGCAGGCGGAGCAGCTGGGCCTGGGCATCGCCCAGCCGCGCCTGCGCGCCGCGCTCGATCTCGCCCTCATTCACGAAGGATAACCATGCCCAGCCCAATACAGGCGTCGAGCCTGCTGCTGATGTCGCCGGAAGACAATTGCCTGATCGCCCGCCTGGACTTGCCGGCCGGCACCGTGGTGCTCATTGACGGCCGCGACGTGGCCATGCCGGAGCATGTCCGGCTGGGGCACAAGGTGGCGCGGCGCGCGCTGCAACCCGGCGACAAGGTGCTGCGCTACGGCGCCCTGATCGGCACCGTGAGCGCGCCCGTCGCGATCGGCGCGCACGTGCACACACACAACCTGGACAGCGACTACATCCCCACTTACACGCTGGACCAGGACGGCCATCATTTCATCGGGAACCCCAGCAAATGAGCACCATTTCGAACCTGCCGCCACTGAAGGGCTACCTGCGCGCCGATGGCCGCAAGGGCATCCGCAACGTCGTCGTCGTCGCCTACCTGGTCGAATGCGCGCACCATGTCGCGCGCCTGATCGTCAACCAGTTTCCGGGACAGCCGGTGCACCTGATCGGCTTCCCCGGCTGCTTCCCGAACGAGTATGCGGACAAGGTCATGCGCCGCGTGCTGACGCACCCGAACGTCGGGGCGGCGCTGCTGGTGTCGCTGGGCTGCGAAAGCTTCGACAAGAACGGCCTGGGCGCGGCGGTGGCCGACAGCGGCCGCCCGGTCCACACGGTGACGATCCAGCAGTCCGGCGGCACGCGCACCAGCGTCAACGGCGGCATCGAATGGGTGCGCTGGGCGCTGGACGACCTGGTGCGCCAGCCGCGCGTGCCGATGGGACTGGACGAGCTGGTGGTGGCCACCATCTGCGGCGGTTCCGACAGCACCAGCGGCATCACCGCCAATCCCGCCGTGGGCGTCGCGTTCGACCAGCTGATCGCCGCCGGCAGCGCCTGCATCTTCGAAGAAACCGGCGAGCTGGTCGGCTGCGAATACCACATGAAGCGCCGCGCCGTGACGCCTGAACTGGGCGACGCCATCGTGCAAACGGTGGAAAAGGCGGCGCGCTACTACACCATCATGGGCCACGGCAGCTTTGCGCCCGGCAATGCCGACGGCGGCCTGACCACGATGGAGGAAAAATCGCTGGGGGCCTACGCCAAGAGCGGCGCCTCGCCGATCAGCGGCATCCTCAAGCCGGGCGACCAACCGCCGGGCGGCGGCCTGTACCTGCTGGACGTGGTGCCGGACGGCGAGCCGCGCTTCGGCTTCCCGAATATTTCCGACAACGCGGAGATCGTCGAGCTGATCGCCTGCGGCGCGCATCTCACGCTGTTCACCACCGGCCGCGGTTCGGTCGTGGGGTCGGCCATTTCGCCGGTCATCAAGGTGTGCGCGAATCCCGAAACCTACGAACGCCTGGCGGAGGACATGGACGTCAACGCCGGCCGGGTGTTGACGGGGGCGGCCACGCTGGACGAGGTCGGCGCGGAAATCGTCGAGCTGGTGGCGCGCGTCGCCAACGGCGCGCCCAGCCGTTCCGAAGAGCTGGGCCACCAGGAGTTCATCCTGACCTACAAGCAGTTCGAGGCCAGCGGCCCCGGCTGCTTTCCGCTGAAGGTGGCCTGAGCTTGCGGGCGAGCGACACATCGGCGCTGCCGCGCGGCGGATTGCAGCTGACGCGGCTGGGGATGGGCTGCGCGCCGATCGGCGGGCTGTACCAGGCCGTGTCCGAGCAGGAGGCGCGCGCCGCCATCGATGCCGCATGGGATCTGGGGGTGCGCTATTTCGACACGGCGCCGTACTACGGTTTTTCCCGCTCCGAGCGGCGCCTGGGCGCGGCGCTGGCCGGGCGCGCGCGCCAGGAATATGTGATCAGCACCAAGGTGGGACGCCTGCTGCGGCTCGATCCGACGGTGCGCCCGGGCGAGTGCGGCTGGGCCGATCCGCTGCCGTTCCGGCCATCCTACGACTACAGCTACGACGGCATCCTGCGGTCGCACGAGGACAGCCTGGAGCGCCTGGGCGTGGCGCGCATCGACATGCTGTTCGTGCACGACATCGGCCTGGCGACGCACGCCGACCTGCATGAGCACTACTGGCGGCAATTGACCCACGGCGGCGGCTTCCGCGCGCTGCAATCGCTGCGCGAACAGGGGCGGGTGCGCGCCATCGGGCTGGGCGTCAATGAAGCGGAGGTGGTGTACGCGGCGATGCAGGAGTGCGGACTCGATTGCACGCTGCTGGCCGGACGCTACACCCTGCTGGAGCAAGCCTCGCTGTCGCCGCTGCTCGATGCCTGCGCGCGGGACGGCAACGCCATCGTCATCGGCGGTCCCTTCAATTCCGGGGTGCTGACGGGCAATGGCAAGTTCAATTATGCCGACGCGCCGGCCGGGGTGCTGGCCAGGGTCGCCGCCATCGAGGCCGTGTGCGGCGAATTCGGCGTGCCGCTGCCGGCCGCCGCGCTGCAATTCCCGATGGCGCACCCGGCGGTCGTATCGTGCATCCCCGGCGCGCACGGGGTGGCGCAATTGCGCCAGAACGCCGCGTGGTTCGAGCAGTCCATCCCGCCGCAACTGTGGCAGGAGTTGAAGCGGCGCGGCTTGCTGGACGAGCGCGCGCCGGTCGACGGTGGCGCATGATGCGCATCGACGCCCATCAACATTTCTGGCGCCTGGCCGACCGTCAAGGCGCCTGGCCGCCGCCGGCGCTGAGCGTCATCTATCGCGACTTCCAGCCAGCGGACCTGGCGCCGCTGCTGCACCGCCACGGCGTGGCCAAGACCGTGCTGGTGCAATCGATGCCGAACGAGGCGGACACGCGCTCGATGCTGGAGCTGGCCGGCCGCCACGCCTTCATCGGCGGCGTGGTGGGCTGGGTGGACCTGAAACACAGCGAGGCGCCGCGGCGCATCGCGGCGCTGGCGGCCGATCCCCTGCTCAAGGGCTTGCGTCCGATGCTGCAGGACCTGGCCGACGAGCACTGGATAGCCGACCCCGCGCTGGCGCCGGCCGTGGCAGCCATGCTGGCACATCGCCTGAGTTTCGACGCGCTGGTGCTGCCGCGCCATTTGCCGGCGCTGTACACGTTTGCCGAGCGTCATCCGCAGCTGCCGATCGTGATCGACCACGGCGCCAAGCCGCTGGTGGCGCTGGGCAGGCTGGAGCCCTGGCGCGCGGATCTGGCGCGGCTGGCGCAATTGCCGAACGTGCATTGCAAACTGTCCGGGCTGCTGACCGAGGCCGGGCCGGTCTGGAACGTCGCCGGCCTGCGCCCTTACGTCGACCATATCGTCGGCGTCTTCGGCGCGCGGCGCGTGATCTGGGGCAGCGACTGGCCGGTGCTGGCGTTGGCCGGCCAATACGAACACTGGGTGGCCGCCAGCGAGGCCTTGCTGGCCGGCCTGGGTGATGCGGACAGGTGCGGCATTTTCGGCCTGAATGCGCAGCGTTTTTACCGCATCGATTGAGGAGTGGGCATGCAACGGATGGGAATGGTGATCGGCATCGCGCCCGGGCGCATCGACGAGTACAAGGCGCTGCACGCGGCCGTGTGGCCGCAGGTGCTGGCGCGGCTGAAGCTGGCCAGGGTGGCCAATTACACGATTTTTTTAAGGGAGCCGGAGAATCTGCTGTTCGGCTACTGGGAGTACCACGGCACGGATTTCGAGGCGGACATGCGCACCATCGCGGCCGACCCGGAAACCCGGCGCTGGTGGACGTTTTGCGAACCGTGCCAGCTGCCGCTGGCCAGTCGCGCCGAAGGTGAACACTGGGCCCTGATGGAGCCCGTCTTTCATATGGATTGAACATGACGAACCGACTGCAGGGAAAAACCGCGCTGGTCACGGCCGCCGGCCAGGGCATCGGCCGCGCCGCCGCGCTGGCGTTTGCGCGCGAGGGCGCGCGGGTGATCGCCACCGACATCAAGCCCGAGCTGCTGTCGACGCTGGAAGGCTGCGAGACGCGCCGGCTCGACGTGCGCGATACCGGCGCCGTCGCCGCGCTGAAACAGGAACTGGGCGGCATCGACGTGCTGCTCAATTGCGCCGGCTTTGTCCACGCGGGCAGCATCCTGGATTGCTCGGAAGCGGACTGGGCCTTCTCGTTCGACCTGAACGTGCAGTCCATGTACCGCACCATCCGCGCCTTCCTGCCCGGCATGGTGGAGCAGGGCGGCGGCTCCATCGTCAACATCGCTTCCATCGCGTCGAGCCTGCGCGCCGTGCCGAACCGCTTCATCTACGGCACCACTAAGGCGGCGGTGATCGGCCTGACCAAATCGGTGGCGGCGGACTTCGTCACCACTGGGGTGCGCTGCAACGCGATCTGCCCCGGCACGATCGCCTCGCCGTCGCTGGCCGACCGCATGGAAACGCAAGCGCGCGGCAGCGGCCAGGATATCGAGCAAGTGGCCCAGGCCTTCAAACAACGCCAGCCGATGGGCCGGCTGGGCACGGTGGAGGAAGTGGCGGCGCTGGCCGTCTACCTGGCCTCCGACGAATCCACTTTCACCACCGGCGCCACGCACGTCATCGACGGCGGCTGGTGCAACTGACACACAGGAAAGCACATGAAATTATTACGTTTTGGCCCGAAGGGCATGGAAAAACCAGGCATGCTCGACAGCGAGGGCATGGTGCGCGACCTGTCGGCCGTCTTGCCGGACTTGCATGCCGCCGACTTGCGCCAGGCTTCGCTGGCGCGCCTGGCCGCGCTGGATCCGCGCCGGCTGCCGCTGGTGACCGAACCCGGCCGCATCGCGCCGCCGTGGGCCAATGTCGGCAAGTTCATCTGCGTGGGCCTGAATTATTCCGACCATGCGGCCGAATCGGGCATGGCGGTGCCGGCCGAACCGGTGCTGTTCATGAAGGCCACCAGCTGCATCATCGGCGCCAACGACGCCGTGGTGCTGCCGCGCGCCTCCGTCAAGAGTGACTGGGAAGTCGAGCTGGGCGTGGTCATCGGCGAGACCGCCCGCTATGTCGACGAAGACCAGGCGCTCGACTATGTGGCCGGCTATTGCGTGGTCAACGACCTGTCCGAGCGCGAGTACCAACTGGAGCGGGGCGGACAGTGGGACAAGGGCAAGGGCTGCGACACCTTCGGCCCGATCGGCCCGTGGCTGGTGACGAGGGACGAAGTGCCGGACCCGCAAAGCCTCGGCATGTGGCTGGAGGTCAATGGCCGCCGCTACCAGGACGGCAACACCAACACCATGGTGTTCGGCGTGGCCCACCTGGTCAGCTATATCAGCCGCTTCATGACCCTGCATCCGGGCGACATCATCAGCACCGGCACGCCGCCGGGCGTGGGCCTGGGCCAGAAGCCGGAGCCGGTCTATCTGGCGCCGGGCGACACCATCCGTCTCGGTATCGCCGGCCTGGGCGAACAGCGCCAGACCGTGCACGCGTGGCAAGCCGCGTTGCTGGACGACTGAGCCTTGGCTGACGGGGCGCCGATGCGGGACAACACAGCCACGGGAAGGGGGCGGAACGCCGGCATGCGGGCGGGCGACACCATCCTGTCGGTGCGCGGCGTGAGCAAGCGCTTTCCCGGCGTGGTGGCGCTGGACGGCGTCGACCTCGACTTGCGCGCCGGCGAGGTGCACGCGCTGTGCGGCGAGAACGGCGCCGGCAAATCCACGCTGATGAAAATCCTCAGCGGCGTGCAGCCGGCGGACGCGGGCCAGATCGTGTACCGCGGGCAGCCATGCAATTTCCAGTCGCCGGTGCAGGCGGCGGCGGCCGGCATCGCCATCATCCACCAGGAATTGAATCTGATTCCCCATTTGTCGGTGGCGGAAAACATCTTCCTGGCGCGCGAACCGAGGAAGGGGCCGTTCGTCGACCGTGCCCGCCTGCGGCGCGAGGCCGGCCTGCTGCTGGAGCGTTTGCGGCTGGCCATCGATCCGCGCGCGCTGGTGAAGACGCTGTCGCTGGCGCAGCGCCAGATGGTGGAAATCGCCAAGGCCCTGTCGCTCGATGCGGAAGTGCTGATCATGGACGAACCGACCTCGGCGCTGACGGAAAGCGAAACCGGGCGGCTGTTCGAGATCGTCAACGAACTGGCGCGGCAGGGCGCGGCGATCGTCTACATCTCGCACCGGCTGGAGGAATTCCGCCACATCGTCGACCGCGTCACCATCCTGCGCGACGGCAAGACCGTGTCGACAGCGCTGTTCGCCGACACCTCGATCGACGCCATCGTGGCGGCCATGGTGGGCCGCGCGCTGAAGGACAAATTCCCGGTGCGCACCTCGGCGCCGGAGCACACGGCCTTGCTGACGGTCGCCGGCCTGGAGCGCCGGGGCGTGTTCGGCCCGGTCGACCTGAGCTTGCGCCGGGGTGAAATCCTGGGCTTTGCCGGCTTGATGGGGGCGGGCCGCACGGAAGTGGCGCGCGCCATTTGCGGCGCCGACCGCTGCGACAGCGGCGAGGTCCGGCTCGGCGCCAGCGTGGTCACGGCGCGCACCCCGGCCGAAGCGATCGCGCGCGGCCTGGCCTACCTGTCGGAGGACCGCAAGCAGCAGGGGCTGGCGATCCGCATGTCGGTGGCCGCCAACCTGACGATGGCGAACCTGGCGGGCGTGTCCAACCGCTTCGGCTTCATCGATGCCGGCGCCGAGGACGCCGTGGCCCGGCAATACATCGCGGCGCTGGAGATCAAGACGCCGTCGCCGGGCCAGCCGGCCCGCTATCTGTCCGGCGGCAACCAGCAGAAGGTCGCCATCGGCAAGTGGCTGTTCCGTGGCGCCAAGGTGATTTTCTTCGACGAGCCGACCCGGGGCATCGACGTCGGCGCCAAGTGGGCGATCTATGCCTTGATGGACAGGCTGGCGGCCGAGGGCGTCGGCGTCGTGCTGATCAGCTCGGAATTGCCGGAGATCCTGGGCATGACGGACCGGGTGGCCGTGTTCCGCGAAGGGAAAATCAGCGGCGTGTTGACGACGCGGGAAAGCACGCAGGAAGACATCATGCATCTTGCGTCGACCAACACGTCGACCAACAACGGGATTGAACCATGAACGACAAACGAAAAGACTTGGTGCAAAAATTCGCCGCGCTGGGCAGCCTGCTGATGCTGGCCATGGTGTTTGCCGTCAGCAGCGACGCCTTCTTCACGCTCGACAACGGCATGAGCGTGGCGCTGCAGGTGAGCACCATCGCCTTGCTGGGCATCGCCGCCACGGTGGTCATCATCACCGGCGGCATCGACCTCAGTTCCGGCTCGGTGCTGGCGCTGTCGGGCGTGGTGGCGGCGTTGCTGACGCGGCAGGGCATGCCGGTCGGGCTGGCGATGCTGGTGGCGGTGCTGGCCGGCGGCGCGTGCGGGCTGGTCAATGGTCTCGCGGTCACCTGGCTGAAACTGCCGCCGTTCATCGCCACCTTGGGCATGATGCTGATCGCGCGCGGCGTGGCGCTGCAGATCACCGGCGCGCGCGCGGTGTCCGGGCTGGGCGACAGTTTTGGCGAGCTGGGCAATGGCTCGCTGTTCCGCATCGTGCGCGACACCGGCGGGCCGTTCCCGGACGTGGTGTTCCCCGGCATTCCCTATCCGGTGGTGCTGATGATCGCGGTGGCGGTGGGCGTGGCCATCGTGCTGGGCCGCACCGTGTATGGCCGCCATGTGTATGCGGTGGGCTCCAACCCCGAGGCGGCGCGCCTGTCCGGGGTCGGCGTCGATCAGGTCGTGCTGTCCGCCTACCTGGTGTCGGGCCTGATGTCCGGCCTGGCGGGCTGCGTGCTGATGTCGCGCCTGGTGACGGGCCAGCCCAACGAGGGCGTCATGTACGAACTCGACGCGATCGCCAGCGCCGTCATCGGCGGCGCCTCGCTGACCGGCGGCATCGGCGGCATCGGCGGCACCATGATAGGCGCCTTCATCATCGGCGTGCTGCGCAACGGCCTGAACATGAACGGCATTTCCAGCTTTATCCAGCAAATCATCATCGGCCTGGTGATCTTGCTGACGGTGTGGATCGATCAGAAGCGCAACCGTAACTGACCCGCCCCGAGTGGCGGGCGGCAATCTCATCAAGGAGACCAGCAATGCAAACATTCAAACGGGCCGCTATGACGCTGATGGCATGGGCACTGACGGCGGCCACGGCGGCGGCGGCCGACGCCGGCAAGGAAATCGCGCTGATCGTCAAGACCAGCAATTCCAACTTCTGGCAAAACGTGCAGAAGGGCGCGCAATCGGCGCTGGCCGGGGCCCCGGCGTATCGCTTGACGTTCCAGGGGCCGGCCTCGGAATCGGCCATCGCCGACCAGGTCGGCATGGTGGAGAACGCCGTACACCGCAAGGTGGCCGCCATCGTGCTGGCGCCGTCCGATCCCGACGCGCTGGTGCCCGCCATCAGGAAAGCGTGGGAGGCGCACATCCCGGTGGTCATCATCGACTCGGCCATCGCCGGTTCCGGCAAGCAGTACTACCAGTCGTATATCGCCACCGATAACCGCGCGGCGGGCGAGCAGAGCGCGCGCACGCTGATCGAGCGCATCGGCACCACCGGCAAGATCGCCGTGATGTCGTATGTGGCCGGCAGCGGCTCGGAAGCGGGCCGCGTCGGCGGCTTCAAGCGCTACATCGAACAGCATTCACAGCTGCAGATCGTCGGCACGTATTACTCGCAATCGCTGATGGCGACCGCGCTGAACCAGACCATCGACGTGCTGGCCGCGCATCCCGACCTGAAGGGTATTTTCGGCGCCAACGAGCCGACCGCCGTCGGCATGGGCCGCGCGCTGGCGCAATCGGGCAGGGCGGGCAAGGTGGTGGGCGTGGGCTTCGACGGCAACCAGGACTTGCGCAATTTCGTCCAGGCCGGAACCTTGCACGCCACCGCCGTGCAGGATTCGTATTCGATGGGTTCGCAAGGCATCGCGGCCGCCGTCAACGTTATCCAAGGCAAGAAAGTGGCGCCGCTGGTCAATACC
Organism: Duganella rhizosphaerae; assembly: GCF_040364205.1. Taxonomy (NCBI): domain Bacteria; kingdom Pseudomonadati; phylum Pseudomonadota; class Betaproteobacteria; order Burkholderiales; family Oxalobacteraceae; genus Duganella; species Duganella rhizosphaerae. Next base: position 125,601 of record NZ_BPWK01000014.1, on the reverse strand, counting down.
GGCGTGGTCATGGTCACCAGGCAAAACGTCGATACGCAGGAAGCGAAGAACGTGTTGTATTAAAATTCAATACACGAAGCCAGTGCGCCGGCCACCTGCGACCGCATCGTCGCGGTCGGCGCGCTTAGCGGCGCACGTCCAGCGTGCCGCTGCGCACCGCTTCCACCTGCGCTGCGCTGACCAGGTTGAAGTCGCCGGCGATGGAGTGCTTGACCACCGCCGCGGCCAGGCCGAATTCGAGCGCGGCGCCATCGTTCCAGCCGCGCAGCAGTCCATGCAATACGCCGGCGGCAAAGGCGTCGCCAGTGCCGATGCGGTCGACAATATTGTGCAGCGCGTACGCGCGCGTGGCAAGGGCGCCGGCGCGGGTGTGCAGCACGGCGGCCAGCTTGTGGTGGTCGTTGCTGAGCTGGGTGCGCGAGGTGGCGGCGATCTTTTGCAGGTTGGGAAAGGCGTCGAACGCGGCCTGCATGGCGCCGACGCGGTCGCCGTATCCGAGCTCTGGGCGTCTCAGCACCAGGCCGATATCGCGCTGGTCGGCGAACGCCAGGTCGGCGTGCCGCATCAGCTCCCGCAGCACCTCGCCGCCGTCCATCCCCCGTTGCGCCCACAGCGATTGCCGGTAATTGCCGTCGAAGGACACCGCCACGCCCAGGTTGCGGGCCGCGCGCATCGCCTCGAGCGTGGCCTGCGCGCCGGCGTCGCTGACGGCGGCCGAGACGCCCGATACATGCAGCCAGCAGGCGCCGTCCAGCAGTGCCGGCCAGTCATAGTCGCCCGGATCGGTGGCGGCGAATACTGAGCCGGCCCGGTCGTAGACGATTTCCGCCGGGCGCAGCACGGCGCCCGGCGTCAGGAAGTACAGTCCCATGCGGCCGGGGGCGAACCGGATCGGGCGGGTATCGACGCCGTGGCTGCGGACGCAGTCGCGCACCGCGGCGCCGAGCGCGTTGTCGGGCAGGGAGCTGACCATCGCCACCGCGTGGCCGAAGCGCGCCAGCGATACGGCCACGTTGGCTTCGGCGCCGCCGGCGCAGGTATTCAGGAGCGGCGTTTGCAACAGCATTTCGCCGGACGGGGCAGACATGCGCAGCAGCAGTTCGCCAAAGCAGATAATGGGATTTTTCATGGTGCTATTGTGCGAAGCGGCGTGGCGCTGTGCAATTGCTAAAACCAACAAGCGGCACAATGAAATCCGCCGGCAGGCAATATTGCAGAGCCGGAATGCTGGAGCGGCTGCGCCGGGCCATCGCCAATAAGGGAAATCACGTAGCCGGGGAGTGAGCGGCCTAAGGCGTAGAACTGCTATAGTACCTTGCCGCCAGTGCAGCGGCGATCTACTACTTTCGGAGACATAATGAAAAATACTATCCTATCCGTGTTGTTGGCCGCCGGCGCGCTGACCTCCTTGCCGGCGCTGGCCGCCGACGCGTCCGCCGCCGCCGTGGCGATGGTGGACAAGGGCGCCAGCTATTTGCAGAAGAATGGCAAGGACGCCCTGATCAAGGAAGTCAACAACAAGAATCCGGAGTTCATCAACGAGAACACCTACCTGACGGTGCGGGCGATGGACGGCACCCAGCTGGCCCACCCGACCAATCCCAAGCTGGTCGGCAAGAACATGGTGGTGCTGCCCGATGCGGACGGCAAGTTGTTCCGCAAGGAGATCATCGACACGGCCAAGGCCAAAGGCAAGGGCTGGGTGGATTACCGCTACAACAATCCGGCCACCGGCGAGATCGAGAAGAAATCGACCTACTTCGTCAAGCAGGGCGACATCATCCTGGAAGCCGGCATCTACAAAGGCAAGTAGTCAGACCCACAGCATCAGCGTGTTGGCCACCGCCTGCATGGCCGGTACGCAGCGGGCGATCGCCTCCTTGCGGCTGCCGTGGCTGGCCGGCATCGAGGTCGACAGCGCGCCCACCAGGTCGCCGACGCGATTCTTGACCGGCACCGAGATGCCGCGCAGCCCCATTTCATACTGGTTTTCGGTCGAGCCGAAACCGTCTTCCCGGATGGCGACGATCTCGCCGAACAGCAGGTCTTTGTCGGTCACCGTCAGGTGGGTGTAGGCGATCAGGGTGATGCGGTCTAGGTAGGCGCGCAAGGCGTCGTCGCCGAGTGAGGACAACAGCACCCGGCCGGCGGTCGAGGTGTAGGCCGGCAGCCGCATGCCGGGATCGAAGCCCGCCAGCAGGATGCGCGGCGCGTTGACGCGGCTGACATAGACCACGTCGTCGCCGTCGAGCACCGAATAATTGGTCGATTCCTGCAGCTGGTTGGTCAGCCTTTGCAGATAGGGCACCACCGCGCGCGGCAAGCGCGCCGAATCCACGTAAGCATGGCCGATGCTGAGCACGCTTGGGCGCAGCCAGAAGGTGCGGCCGTCGGTGGCCGCCATGCCGACATGCACCAGCGTCAGCAGATAGCGCCGCGCGGCCGTGCGGCTCAGGCCCACTTTTTCCCCCAGCTCCGTTGGCGTCAGCCGCACCGACTCGTGGTCGAAGGCGCGTATCACCTCCAGCCCCTTGATCAGGCCCTCGATCTGGTCGCGCTTGTCGACCACCACATCCTGCAACGCGCTCTTCTTCATCGCTCACCCCTTGTTTTGCGCGATTATCGCGCACTTTGCGCGCTGAGCGCAATATTGACCGTTTTACGGGCTGTTTTTTGCCGTCCCGCTTTTCTACACTGGCCTCATTCAACCAAGCGAGGAACACCATGACGGCACAGGAACACAACCCGGAACCGCACAATCCGCTGGGCATACACGGCATCGAGTTCGTCGAGTATGCGAGCGCGCAGCCGCTGGCCTTCGGCGCGCTGCTCGAGCAGTTCGGCTTCGTGGCCACCGCCCGCCACCGCTCGCGCGAGGTGACGTTGTACCGCCAGGGCGGCATGAACGTGATCGTCAACGCCGACCCGCGCGCCTTGCCGCAATCGGGCACCGATCCGCAATCGACGGTGATCAGCGCCATCGCGCTGCGGGTGCGCGACGCCGACGCCGCCTACCGCCACGCGATCGACATGGGCGCCTGGGCGATCCAGACCCGCGCCGGCGTGATGGAGCTGAACATCCCCGGCGTGCACGGCGCCGGCGATTCGATCCTGTATTTCGTCGACCGTTTCCGCGATTTCTCGATCTACGACGTCGACTTCAAGCCGATCCCCAACGCCCCGGCTAATCCGCCGGCGCTGGCGGGCATGCACTTCTTCGGCGTGGTGCAGGCCATCGGCGCCGGCCGGGCGCCGGAGTGGATCGATTTCTACCAGCAGCTGATGGACTTCCGGGTGCTGCCCGAAGGCCGCTACTTCGGCGTGGTGCCGAAAGGGACGCTGCTGGAAAGCCCGTGCCACAGCTTCTACCTGCAACTGGTCGAGCCGCCCGAAGGCGCGGCCGGCCTGCAGTGGGGCGAGCAGCTGATACGGGTCGGCTTCGGCGCGCCGGACGTGCTGGCTGCGGTGCGCGCGCTGCAACAAAGGGGCATCGTGTTCATCGACCGCGCACCGGCGCAGTCCAACGAACGCGGCGCATTGACACAACTGTACAAAGGTGGCGTCAGCTTCGAGCTGGTCGTCAGCCACCTGGAGAAGAACCATGATTGAGATTTCCGGCACGACCCGCATTTTCCCCGTGATCGGCTGGCCGGTCGAACAGGTGAAGGCGCCGGCGCTGTTCAACGCCTACTTCCAACGCCACGGCATCGACGCGCGCGTGGTGCCGCTGAAGGTGCCGCCCGAATCCTACACCGCCGCCGTGCGGCTGCTGATGTCCTTCCCCAACGTGGGCGGCATCTTCGTCTCGATTCCGCACAAGCCGATGAGCGTGGACGCTGTGGACGCGCCCACCCCGCGCGCGCAGTTGGCCGGCGCCTGCAACGCCATCTACAAGGACGGGCAGGGCCGCATACTGGGTGACCTGATCGACGGCGAGGGCTTCATCCGCGCTTTCGACCGCACCTGCGGCGCCGCGCCGCTGGATTGGCCGGCGTCGCGCGCGCTGGTGGTGGGCAGCGGCGGCGTCGGTTGCGCGGTGGCCTATGCGCTGGCCGAGCGCGGCATCGGCGCGGTGGCCATCTACGATACCCGCATCGAGCTGGCGCATGCCCTGCTGCAGCGCCTGCGGCTGGCGTTCCCCGGCACGCTGATCGAGATCGCGCCGCCGCTTGCCGCCGGCTTCGAGCTGGTGGTCAATTCGACCCCGCTCGGCATGCATCCCGACGATGCGCTGCCGATCGACCTGCGCGGCGTGTCGCCGCACTGCATCGTCGCCGATTGCGGCATGAAGATCGAGATGAGCCGCCTGCTGCGCCAGGCGCAGGAACTGGGCTGCCGCATCCAGAAGGGCAAGGAGATGCTGATCGAGCAGGCGCCCCTGTACCTGGAGCTGTTCGGCTGGCCGGGCGTGTCGTCGGACGCCTTCCGCGCCTTGGAGGCCCTGTGAATCTCTCCAACTTCGGCATGGACAGCATCACCCTGGCCGGCCCGCTGGAAGCGAAGCTGCGCGCCTCGCGCGCGGCCGGCTTCAGCCAGATCATGCTGTGGGCGCGCGACCTGGCCGGCCATCCGGGCGGTCTCGATGAAGCGGTGCGGCTGGTGCGCGCCAGCGGCGTGCGCGTGACCGGCATCCAGGTGATGCGCGACTACGAGGGACTGGACGGCGCGCTGCACGAGTACAAGCTCGATATCGCCAGCCAGATGCTGCGGGTATGCCAGGCGGTCGGCGCGCCGCTGCTGATGGTCTGCTCCAGCACTTCCGGCCACGCCAGCGGCGACATGCGGCTGATCGCGCGCCACCTTGCCAAGCTGGCCACGCTGGCGGTGCCGCTGGGCGTGCGGGTGGGCTACGAGGCGCTGTCTTGGGGGCGCCACATCAACCAGTACGAGCAATCGTGGGAGGCGGTGGAGCTGGCGGACCATGCCAACCTGGGCGTGGTGATCGATTCCTTCCACATGCTGGCCAACAGGGCCGGCCTGGACGGGTTGGAGGACATCCCCAGCCACAAGATCGCGATGGTGCAGCTGTCCGACTTCATGTGGCGCGACATCCGCAGCGCCGAGGAACGGCTGGAGACGGCGCGCCATCTGCGCGTGTTCCCCGGCGAAGGCGCGCACTCGGACGAACTGACCGACCTGCTGCGCCGGCTGGACCGTGGCGGCTATCGCGGCGACTACAGCTTCGAAGTGTTCAACGACGACTACCTGCAACTGGCGCCGGAGATCGTCGGCCAGCGCGCCCATCGCGCAGCCAAATGGGTCACGGACCAGGTGCTGCGGCGCAGCCTCGAAGTACGGCATCCGACCGCATCCCGCCCGACGATGGCCTGAAACGGAGACCACACCATGCAGCACGCAAGCCAGACCGTGATGGTATTGAACGGTCCCAATCTGAATTTGCTCGGCCAGCGCGAGCCTGCGGTGTACGGCGCCGCCACGCTGGCCGACGTCGAGCGCCTGTGCGCCGCCGCCTGCGAGCGGCACGGCTACACGCTCGATTTTCGCCAGTCCAACCATGAGGGTGTGCTGATCGACGCCATCCACGCCGCCGGCGCGGCGCAGGCACAGGGCGCGCTGGCCGGCGTGGTGTTCAACGCCGGCGCCTACACCCACACCTCGGCGGCGCTGCACGACGCCATCAAGGGCGCGGAGGTGCGGGTGATCGAACTGCACATCTCCAACGTCCATGCGCGCGAGCCGTTCCGCCATCACTCGTGGTTGTCGCCGGTGGCGCACGGTGTGATGGCCGGCTTCGGCGTGCAGGGCTACGCGCTGGCGATCGCCGCACTGGCGCAGGTTTAAAACAGAAGCCCCTCGCTTCGCAGCAGTACCGGGGGAACCCGCAGCAACCATACGATGTGAATAAAACGGAGACAAAATGAAGAAGCAAGCAATCGCGCTGGCCTGCATGGCGGCATGGCAGGCCGCCGCCCAGGCGCAGTCCAACCTCGCCATCTACGGCAATTTCGACGAATACGTGGGCTATATCCGCAGCAGCAGCGGCGCCCATATCACGGGCCTGAACGACGGCGCCGTGCTGCGCAGCCGGCTGGGCTTGCGCGGCACGGAGGACATCGGCGGCGGCTACCAGGTGAAGTTCACGCTGGAGCAGGGCGTCAACGCCGATACCGGCACCGGCGCCGATACCACCCGCCTGTTCGACCGCCAGGCCTGGGTCGGCATCGAAGCGCCGAGCGGTGAATACCGCATCGGCCGCCAGAACACGGAGATCTTCCTGATCGGCGGCGCCATCGACTATACCGAGCGCACCACGTTTGGCTCGCTGTTCAACACCTTCGGCATCCCTTCGCGCTACGACAACGACTTGTCCTATCGCTCGCCGCGATGGGCCGGGGCGCAGCTGGTGCTGCATTACGCGCTGCCGGAAAACGGCGGCGCCACACGCGGCAACAGCCCGATTTACCAGCTGGCGCTCGACTACCGCAACGGCCCTTATCGCGTCGGCTACGCGGGCTTGCAGGCCAGCCCCAACGCCGTCACCGCCACCGTGGGGGACAAGGTGGTGTACCACAACGTCTACGCCGACTATCAATACGGCGGCGGCACCATCTACCTGGCGGCGGCGCGCAGCAACAACTCCACCGCCAGCGCCAACGGCTTGAACGCCGGGGTGATACTCAACAACGTCAGCAACCCGAACAACTTTTTCGCCGGCACCGACCGCAACGCGGCCCGCTACTACAACTTCTACCAGGTGTCGGCCGACTATCGCATCAGCAGCCAGCTGCGGGTGGGGGCGCTGTATGGCGTCGTCAGGGACACCTCCGGCGGCGATGGCGGCGCGCGCGGCGCCAACGCGGGCGCCTACTACGAGCTCTCCAAGCGCACCACGTTGTACGGCTTCGCCAGCGTGATGCAGAACCAGGCCAACGCCGGCTTCCGCTTCAGCGGCTCGGCCGGACCCTCGGCCAACCTGGCAGGCGCCGACATCAACGGCAAACATTTGACCGGCCTGCAGGCCGGCATCCTGCACAAGTTTTAACCCAACTACAATAGCTAACTGGAGGACGACATGACAGCAGCAGCAACGAGAGACAAGATTGACAAGACGGCAGCACCGGCGCCGGCACGTTCGCCGCGCAAGGCGGCCTTTGCCAGCTGGATCGGCAGCGCGGTCGAATACTACGACTTTTTCATCTATGGCACGGCGGCGGCGCTGGTGTTCGGCAAAATCTTCTTCCCCGCCTTCGACCCTGCGGCGGCCACCGTGGCGGCCTTCGCCACCTTCGGCGTCGGCTATGTCACGCGGCCGATAGGCGCAGTGCTGCTGGGCCACGTGGGCGACCGTTATGGCCGCAAGCGGGTGCTGACCTTCACCTTGCTGCTGATGGGGATTTCCACCTTCCTGGTCGGCCTGCTGCCAACGTACGGGCAGGTCGGCATTGCCGCGCCCATCATGCTGGTGGTGCTGCGCATGCTGCAGGGGATATCGGCCGCCGGTGAGCAGGCCGGCGCCAATTCGATGACGCTGGAGCACGCGCCGGCGCACCGGCGCGCCTTCTTCACCAGCTTCACGCTGAGCGGCACGCAGGCGGGTCTGATCCTGGCGACGCTGGTGTTCCTGCCGCTGTCCACGCTGCCGGAGGAGCAGCTGCTGTCGTGGGGCTGGCGCATTCCCTTTTTCCTGAGCGCGATCGTGGTGGCGGTGGGTATGTGGGTGCGCCGCACCTTGCCTGAGACGCCGGCCTTCGCCGAGGAGTCCGGCCACCAGCCCAGCCGCATGCCGGTGGCGCTGCTGTTCCGCGATCACAAGGCCAATCTGCTGCGGGTGATCTTCGCCGCGCTGGTGTCGGTGGTGAGCACGATCTTCAGCGTGTTCACGCTGTCCTACGCCGTCAACACCATGCACATCCCGCGCACCACCATGCTGACGGTGCTGGTGCTGGCCAATGTGGTGGCGCTGGGCGCGATTCCGCTGTTCGCCGCGCTGTCGGACCGCGTCGGCCGCAAGCCGGTGTTCATCTTCGGCGCGCTGGGATCGGCGGCGCTGATCTGGCCTTACATGTGGAGCATCAGCACTGTCAACCTGCCGCTGGTGTTCACCTTCGGCCTGCTGCTGTCGGGCGTGGTTTACAGCGCCGCCAACGGCGTCTGGCCTTCGTTGTATGGGGAGATGTTCAGCACTCGCGTGCGCCTGTCCGGCATGGCGATCGGCACCCAGATCGGCTTCGCGCTGGGCGGCTTCGCGCCGACCATCAGCGCGGCGATCTTGCAGCCGGGGGCAGGGGGATGGATACCGGTGGCGGCCTTCGTGACGGTCACCAGCCTGGTCTCGGCGATCTCCGTGGCGACCGCCCGAGAGACCTACCGGCTGCCGATGCACGAACTGGGTAAGATCGTGCGCGTGTAGCCGGCAGGCGGCGCCTGTACTCAGGCGCTCAGTATTGCGGCGCCGGCTCCGGCATACATTGCCTCGATCAGCGCCGCGCGCCGTTCCAGCACCAGGCGCTGGTTGATCGATCCCTTGTCGGTTTGCTCGCCGGCCGCCACTGACGGCGCTTCCTCCAGCAACAGCATGCGTTCGACGCGGGACGCCGATCCTGTCGCCGCCGCGTTCAATTGCGCCAGCAGTTGCTGGAAGTGGCCGCGCACCGGGGCGCTGGACAGGACGGCGGCGGCGTCAGCGTCGGCGCCCAGCCCGGACAGCAGCTGGCACTGATCCAGGCGCGGGAACACCAGCAAGCCTATGCTGTCGCGGTCGATGCCGGCCACCACCACGTCATGGATGTAGGGCGCGCCTGCGCTGATGACACGCGCCCGCAACGGTCCGACGCTGACGAAGGTGCCGCTGCTAAGCTTGAAGTCCTCGGCGATGCGGCCGTCGAACATCAGTCCCAGCTCCGGCCGCGCCGGATCGACGAAGCGCACCGCGTCGCCGCTGCGGTAATAGCCTTCCTCGTCGAAGGCGTCGGCGGTGGCTTGCGGCGCGCGCCAGTAGCCTGGCATGACGTGCGGACCGCGGAAGCGCGCCTCGTACTTGCCTTCCACCTGCACCAGCTTGACCTCGCAGGCCGGCGCCGGCAGACCCACATAACCGGCCATCATCACCGGGCCGGTGGTGAAGGTGCAGGAGGGCGCCGTCTCCGTCATGCCCAGGCCGGCCATGATGCGGATCCGTTGGCCGCAGCGGTTTTCGCTGACGCGTTCCAGCGCATCCCACGCGGCCTGCGACAGGCCGGCGCCGGCGAAGAAGAACAGCTCCATTTGCGAGAAGAAGTGGCGGCACAGTTCCGGGTCGTTGTCCAGCGCGGCCGTGAGCAGCTCCCAGCCCTTGGGCACATTGAAGAACACCGTCGGCGCGATCTCCTTCAGATTGCGCACCGTGACGGCGAAGTCGCGCGCGGTGGGCTTGCCGTCGTCGATGTAGTAGCTGCCGCCGTTGTACAGTGCGATGCCGACATTGTGGCTGCCGCCGAAAGTGTGGCTCCAGGGTAGCCAGTCCAGGAGCACCGGCGGCTTGTCGCCGAAGGCAGGGAAGCTTTGCAGCAGCATCTGCTGGTTGGCGCACAACATGCGCTGGGTGGTGACCACCGCCTTGGGCAGCTTGGTCGATCCGGACGTGAACAGGAACTTGGCGATGGTGTGCGGGCCGATGGCGGCGTTGGCCGCGTCCACCGTGCGCGGCGCGGTCGCCAGCAATTGCGCCAGCGACGTGCTGGCGCGGCCGGCGTCGCCGTGGTCGATCACGATCTCGACGTCGTCCGGCACCGCCGCCGCCAACGCCGCCGCACAGGCGCCGCCGTCGGTGGCGTAGATCATGCCAGGCGTCAGATGGCGCACGAAATGGGTCAGCTTGGCGTGGTCGGTGGCGGCGCCGGAAGCGGCTGGCGAGACCGGGCAATACGGGATGCCTGCGTACAGCGCGCCCAGCGCCAGTTGCAGGTGCTGCAGATCGTTACCGGACAAGATCATCAGCGGACGTTCGGCCGACAGGCCCCGGTCCAGCAATGCCTGGCCGACGGCGCGCGCCTGTTCCAGCATCTGCCGGTAGCTGAGGTGCTGCCATGCGCCGTCGGCGCCGCGCCGCGCGGCCAGCGTGCGGTCGGGATGGTGCTCGGCGCCGCGCACCAGGCAATCGGTGATGCGGTCGGGATAGGCACCCAGTGCTTCCTCCGACGCCAGGCGCCAGCTGCCTTGGGCGTCGGTCTCGATCCGCACCGGCGCGCCGCCGACGCGCACCGGACGATAGCGCGACAGGTCCAGCGTCGCTGCGGAGTTGGTGGGGAGCTGCGTCATTGCATGCTCCTCCATCAGACCGGGTAGTGGCGGTGGCCGCTCTGGATGGTGATCCAGCGCAGGTCGGTGAATTCGGCGATGCCGGCCTTGCCGCCAAAGCGCCCGTAGCCGCTAGCCTTGACGCCGCCGAACGGCATCTGCGCTTCATCGGCCACGGTGGAGCTGTTGATATGGCAGATGCCCGACTCGATGCGCCGTGCCAGCGCCAGCGCGCGCGAGATGTCGCGGCTGAATACTGCTGCGGACAAACCATATTCGCTGGCATTGGCCTCGGCCAGGGCTGCCTCGTCGCCATCGACGCGGATGATGCCGACGATGGGGCCGAACGACTCTTCCTGGTACACCGTCATGACCGGCGTGATGTGGTCGATGATGGCCGGTTGCAGCAGGTTGCCGTCGCTGTTGGCGCTGCCGCAGACGATCTGCGCGCCCTTGGCCTGGGCGTCGGCGATCATGGCGGCCACGCGGCTGGCGGCCGAGGCGTCGACCATGCCGCCCAATACCGCGCCTTCCTGGCCCGGCAGACCGGCGCGCAGGCCGGCGGTCTTGATGCGCAATTTTTCGACGAAGGCGTCGGCCACCTTGCTGTCGACGATGATGCGGTCGGTCGACATGCAGATCTGCCCCTGGTTGAAGAAGGAGCCGAAGGCGGCCGCATGCACCGCCTCATCGAGGTCGGCATCATCCAGCACCAGCAGCGGATTCTTGCCGCCCAATTCCAGCACCACCGGTTTCAGGTGCTGTGCCGCTTGCTGGGCGATGATGCGACCGACCTTGGTCGAACCGGTGAAGTTGATGCGCTTGACGGCCGGATGGGCGATCAGGCGCGCCACCACGGCGGCGGCGTCCTGCGGCGCGTTGCTGATGACGTTGACCACGCCGGGCGGGAAGCCGGCGTCCTCGAACACCTTGCCGATCAGGCGATGCACGGCGGGGCAGATCTCGGACGATTTAAGCACCACCGTGTTGCCGCAGGCCAGAGGCGTGGCGATGGCGCGTGTGCCGAGGATCACCGGCGCGTTCCATGGTGCGATGCCCAGCACCACGCCGCAAGCCTGGCGCATGCCCATCGCCATCAGGCCCGGCACGTCGGAGGGGATCACCTCGCCGGCGATCTGGGTGGTGAGCGATGCCGCTTCGCGCAGCATGGAGGAGGCCAGCATCACGTTGAAGCCGTACCAGCCGGCCACGCCGCCCGCTTCGGCCACGCCGGCCGCGATGAACTCGGGCGCGCGCGCCTGCAGGCAGTCGGCCGCCTTGAGCAGCAGGCGGCGACGTTCGCCCGGCGCGGTGGCGGACCAACCGGGGAAGGCCGCCTGCGCGGCGGCGACGGCGGCGTCGGCATCGTCCAGCGTGGCGGCGGCCGCCACCGAGGCGGTGTCGCCGGTGGCCGGGTTGAGGCGCTGGTAAGTGGCGCCGGTGGATGAGGCCTGGTCCAGGCCTCCGATCAGCAAACGGGCTTCAAGCATGGCGTATCTCCTGTGTTGTTGGCGTGATGTGCGTCTTATGCGCGCTTGTAGGTTTGCAGGCCTGGTTTGATGGTCTTATCGTCCAGGAACTGCTTGAGGCCCTGGGCGCGGCCTTTTTCCGGGTCGCGGTAGTTGGACTGGTCGACTTTGGCGTACAGGTAGTCCTCATTCTGCTCCCAGGTCAGTTCGCGACAGCGCTTGAAACCGTTCTTGGCGATGCGCAGCACGGTCGGCGACTTGGCCAGCAGCTTTTCCGCCAGTTCGATGGTCGCTTCGCGCAGCTGCGCCAGCGGCACGCTCTTGTTCACCAGGCCCATTGCGGCCGCTTCCTTGCCGGTGAAGGTGTCGCCGGTCATGATGTAGTGTAGCGCCTGGCGGTGGCCCATGGTGTCGGCGACCGCTTTGCTGACCAGGTTACCCGGTGGGATGCCCCAGTTGATCTCCGACAGGCCGTACACGGCTTCGTCGGCGGAGATGGCCAGGTCGCAGGCGACCAGCGGCGAGAAGGCGCCACCGAAGCACCAGCCGTTGACCATGGCGATGGTCGGCTTGCTGTACATGCGCAGCAGCTTCCATTGCCACTGCGAACAGTCGCGGCGCAGCTTTTCCTGGTAGATCTCCGGCTTGCCGTCGTTTTCGCGGAAGTACTCCTTCAGGTCCATGCCGGCGGTCCAGCTGTCGCCGGCGCCGGTCAGCACCAACACTTCCGCTTCGGGATCCTGCTCCAGGGTTTCCAGCACGTCGATCATTTCGCGGTTCAGCGTCGGGCTCATGGCGTTGCGCTTTTCGGGACGGTTCAGGGTCACCCAGGCGATGCCGCCGGTGATGTCGACTTTTACGGTGCTCCAGCGGTTGTCGTATTGGCTCATTTTGGTCTCACTTTATGTTAGGTTGATATCAGGTTGCCTGATACGTGACTTATAATATATGCTGCTTGGGCTGTAATGCAAGCGCTTTTCGAACGCTTTCTTTTGAATTCTGGATCACGATGAAAAAACCTCCTTCCGCCGCGCACGACAAACCCACCGGCATCGCCTACCTGATTGGCCGCATCGACCATGTGCTGAGCCGGCGCCTGCGCGACAGCCTCGGTTTGCTGGGCATGACGGCGGCCCAGTACACGGCGCTGTCGGTGCTCGACACCCAGCAGCAGCTGTCGAACGCACAGCTGGCCGAGCGTTCGATGATCTCGCCGCAATCGGCCAACGAGATGGTCAAGGCGATGGAGGCGCGCGGCTGGGTGGTGCGCCAGGCCGACGCCAATCATGGCCGCATCATCCATCTGCGCCTCAGCGACGAAGGCAGCGCCTTGCTGCGCCAGGGCGACGCCGCGGTGGCGGAGCTGGAGCGCGCGATGCTGGCCGAACTGGACGCCGACCAGCGCGGCGAACTGCATGCGCAATTGCGCGTGCTGCTGCGTTCACTGAGCGCCATCGTCTTGTAATTGCCGCCAGCGCGGGTTTTCCAGCAGCAGGGCGATGCCCTGGCCACCGCCGACGCAGGCCGCCGCCACGCCGTAGCGCTGGCGCCGCAGGTCGAGCGCACGCGCCAGCGTGATGGTCAGGCGCACGCCGGTCGCCGCCAGCGGATGGCCCAATGCAATCGCGCCGCCGTGGATGTTGAGGCGTTCCCGGTCCAGCTTCAGTTCGCGCTCCACCGCGATGATCTGCGCGCCTTGCGCTTCATTGATTTCGAACAGGCCGATTTGCTGCGTACTCAATCCGCAGCGGTCGAGCAGCAAACGGATCGCCGGCGCGGGGCCGATGCCCATCACCTCGGGTGGCACGCCGACCACCGCCGCCGCGACGATGCGCGCCTGCGGCCGGTGTCCGCCATGCATGGCATAGGCGCCGGAAGCGACGATGGCCGCCGCCGCGCCATCGGCCAGCGCGCAGCTGTTGCCGCCGGTCTGCACACCGTGCGGATAGAGCGGGCGCAGCGTGGCCAGCACCGACGGCGGCGAGATGCGCGGATGGGTGTCCTGGGCCAGTTCCGTCACTGGGCCGCTCAGGCGGATGCGGCGGTCGGCATAGTCGTCCAGCGTGAAGACCTCGTTGCCGACGGCGACGATCTCGCCAGCGTGGAAGCCGGCCGTCCTGGCGTCGAGCGCGCGGGCGTGCGACATGGCGGCGAATTTATCCACCTCGGCGCGCGTGATGCCGTAGCGGCGCGCCAGGTTCTCGGCGGTCTGCGGCATCGTGATGCCGGGAGCGGGGTCGGTCAGCGCTTCCCACAGGAAGTCCTCGAAGCCGACCGGCGCGCCCAGTTTGAAACCGCTGCGGTGGTTGAAGGCGGCGATCGGATTGCGCGTCATCGATTCGGTTCCCACCACCAGCGCGGCGTCGGTGTAGCCCAGCGCGATCTGGTCGCCGGCCTGGCGGAACAACTCGAAACCGGTGCCGCAGATGCGCTGCACGTTCAGCGCCGGCACCGTCAACGGCACGCCGGCGTACAGGCCTATATGGCGCGGCAGCATGTACTGGTAGCAGTCGCCCGGCGCCATGCTGCCGCTGATGACGGAGCCGATGTCGGAGGCCGGCACGCCGCTGCGCTTGAGGACCGCGCGCGCGGCCTTGATGCCGAGATCCGTGGGCGAGACCTGGCTGAAGGCGCCGCAGTAGTCGGCCAGCGGCGTGCGCAGGCCGTTGATCAGCCACAGGTCGTCGTAGCCCTGGAAGAAGCCCTGGTTGGCGTTCTTGTTCATGGCCAGTAGCTCGGACGCAGTTGGCCGGTTGCGCCGGTGTAGCCATGGGCGAGGGCGAAGGCTTCCAACGCGTGCGGCGCTTCGTAGCGGCCGAAGATCGACCACAGGAACATGCGGCCGTAAAGCTCGCAGCGCTCGCGCGGATCGTCGTGCAGCGCCGGGTCGCGCGCCAGCTCCGCCTTCAGCTTGGCCAGGCTGTTTTCGTGGGCTACCATGCGGGTGCCGCCGTCGGCGCTGGTGTCGAACACCATCAGGCGTGCGGCGCTGGCGTCGCCGCTCCAGCGCCACCATTCCGGCAGCGCGCCGGCCGGGCCGCTGCCTGGCTCGCCGTGGCGGGCGAAGTGGGTCCAGTAGCCGGCCATGGCGTCGGAGACTTCCTTGCGGCCGGGCAGGTTGGCGGCGTTGAAGGAGCGGAATGGATCGAACTCGCCATCGAGGTCGCGCAGGACGAAAGCGACGTCCAGCACGTGCGCTGCACCCAGCAGCACGCGCGGCGCGATCAAGGGAACGGCAGGTTGCTCGTCCCAGTCGAAGCGATAGGTCCACACATCGCGGTGGCCCGAGGCCACCATGGCGCTGGCCGGTTCCAGCGCGCCGGCGGCCTGCCACAACGCGGACATGTATGCCGCGTGGCGCTGGTAGCGGGCGCGGTTGCGCATCAGCGGAATGCGGCCGAACAGCATGTGCACATAATCGGGATTGTTGGACATGAACAGCTTGTATTCGTCGCGGTTGGTGCCGATGATGACCGGTACCGCGTTGTAGCGGCTACGGTCGGCGAACACCTCGGCCAGCGGCATGGCCGGCAGCACGTGGCCGTCCTGGAGCACGCACGGTGCGTCGTAGAAGCTGAGTGCCCCCGGCGTGATCGGCGCCAGCAGGGCTGCCGCCGGCAGGCCGCGCACATAGGCGGCGATGTCGGCGGCCGGCATGGATGCGATCAAGGCCTTGGCGGCGGCGCGGTCGGCGGCGCGGCCGTCGCGCTGCAACCACTGGCACAGCAGCTCGCGCGAACTGAGGGCGTGGCCGGGCTGGATGTCGTCCGCGTAGTTGCGGGCCTGCGCCGGCGTGTAGCTGACAGTCAGCGGCGATTGCAGGATGGCGCGGTGGAACAGGCCCTTGGCCAGTGGGCTTGCCAGCAGGGTGTAGGCATTCAGGCCACCGGCCGATTCACCGAACACCGTGACGTTATCGGGATCGCCGCCGAAAGCCGCGATGTGCTGGCGCACCCATTGCAGCGCTGCGACCAGGTCCAGCGTGCCGAAGTTGCCGGAGCGGTCGGCTGGGCTGTCATCGTCCTGCGCCAGCTCGTCGAGACTGAACCAGCCGAGGATGCCCAAGCGGTAGTTGGCCGACACCACGAGTACCTGGTCCTGGCCGGCCAGATTGCGCAGCGTGGTGTAGGTGGCGGCGGTGCCTGCGGTGTTGGCGCCGCCGTGGATCCAGAACATCACCGGCAGCGCGGCGGCGTGTGCCGCTTCAGCCGTCATCTGTGGAGCGAATACATTGAGAGTCAGGCAGTCTTCCGAGCCGGCCACCTGGCCCCACTGATCGGGCGGTAATTCCAGCGTCGCGCCGGCCAGTTGCAGTGCGGGCCCGCCGAAGGCCAACGCCTCGCGCACGCCGGACCAGGGCTGCGGCGGACGCGGCGCCTTCCAGCGCAGCGGGCCAACCGGGGGCTGGGCGTACGGCAATCCCAGCCAGGCGTGGGTTTGGTGGCGGTCGGCGCGGCCCACCAGATCGCCCAGCGCGATATGGCGTAGGGCATCGGCGGAGGGTATCGCGCTCGGCACGGGGATTGTGGCGATTGAGGCGGCAGGCCGGCTGAAGCGCCAGAGCAGGATGGCCAGGGCCAGCGCGCTGGCGGCATAGAACAGGATGTCAGGCATGATCGAATTCCTTTTGTAGTGAGAGCGCGGATTGGGGCCGGGGCGGGGTGGCATGGCCGGCGCCGTCGTCGAGTTTGAAGGCGTGCACCAGTCGCGCCAGCTCAGCGGCCTGCTGCCGCATGCCTGCGGTAGCGCCGGTGGCCTGTTCGACCAGTTCCGCGTTCTGCCGCGTCACCAATTCCATCGCCTGCAGCGCGGCGCCGGCCTGCTCGATGCCGGTCTGCTGCTGGACGCTGGCGGCGGCAATGCGGTCGATGATGACGCTGACCTGCTGCACGCTATCGACCACCTCGTTCATGGTGGCGCCTGCGCGCGCGACCAGCCGGTTGCCTGCTTCGACCTGTTTCACCGAGTGGCCGATCAGGCTACGGATCTCGCGCGCGGCGGTGGCGGAGCGTTGCGCCAGGTTGCGCACCTCACCGGCGACGACCGCGAAACCGCGCCCCTGTTCGCCGGCGCGCGCCGCTTCGACCGCCGCGTTCAGGGCCAGGATATTGGTCTGGAACGCGATGCCGTCGATAACGCCGATGATTTCGCCGATACGGTGGGCCGAGCTGGTGATGGAGTCCATCGTCAGGATCACTTCCGCCGCCACCTTGCCGCCGTCACGCGCCACCGCGCTGGCGTTGGCGGCCAGTTCGGTAGCCTGGCGCGCGTGGCCGGCGTTGTCGCGCACGGCCTCCGCCAGCTGCGCGACACAACCGGCGGTGGCGCGCAGCGATTTGCGCTGGCTGTCGCTGCGCCGAGTCAGGTCCTGGTGGCCGCCGGCGATTTCGCTGGCCGCTCCGGCGATATGGTCGGCGCCTCGGCGCACTTGGCCGACCATCGAGGCCAACCCGGTGCGCATGGTGTGCATCGCGAACAGCAGGCTGGAAGCGTCGCCACCGCGCAAGCTGACGTTGCCCGCCAGATCGCCGGCGGCGGTGCGGCCGGCGATCTTGACCGCGTAGGCCGGCTCACCGCCCAGTTGTTCGAGTATGCCGCGCGTCAGGCGCCAGCACAGCAGGCCGCCCAGCAGCAGGGCCGCTACACCCAGCGTCAGCATCCAGGCGCGCGCGCCGGCATCGGACGAGCGTCCCTGTAATGCGGCCAGTTCGCTTTGGCGGGTCTCCAGCACGACCAGCTGTTCCAGCGCCGCCATCCAGCGGGTCTGGACCGGCAGCAGGCGTTCGACCAGCACGGTGTAGATCTGGTCCGATTCGCTGCGCATGGCCAGATCCATCGCTTGTGCGATCGGCGCCTGGGCCGCCGTATTTTGCTGGCCGATCTGCGCCAGCAAGGCGCTTTCCTCCGCCGTCGCGGCATCGGCCAGCAGTTCGCGCAGACGCTTTTCGGCGCTGGCGTAGCGTTTGGCCTGGTCCTGCATTCGTTCCGCCTCCGGCTGGAGGTAGGACAGGGAACCGATCAGCGCCATGTTACGCAGCGCGATCATGCGTTCGTACACGGTGTCGCGCATCTGGGTGGCGAGCCGGGTCTTGACGTTGCCGACCAGGGTGATCTGGTCGGTGCGTTGTTTCATCTGGCTCATGTGACCCAAGCCGAGCGCCACGACGGCGACCAGCAGCGTCAGGATCAGGCCGAAACCCAGGCGCAGGCGGGCGCCGATGCTCATGTCGGAGGTAGCCATGGCGCTAGTGGGCCCCGGCCACGGCGCGTTCCTGCGCCTGCTCTGGCGTGTCCCGGCGCGCGGGCTTGGGCGGCATCAGGAAGTAGGCCAGCGCCGGCACCAGCACCAGCGCGCCCACCATATTCCACAGGAACATGAAGGCCAGCAGGATGCCCATGTCGGCCTGGAATTTGATCGGCGAGAACAGCCAGGTGGCGACCGCCACGGCCAGCGTCACGCCGGTCAGTATCACCACCCGGCCGGTGAAGCGCAGCGCATGCAGGTAGGCGGCGGACAGACTGGCGCCGGCGCGCATGCGGGTCAGCATCACGCTCAGCACATACAGCGCGTAGTCCACGCCGATGCCGACGCCGAGCGCTATCACCGGCAGCGTGGCGACCTTGACGCCCATGCCCAGCAACACCATCAGAACCTCGCACAGGATGGAGGTGAGCACCAGCGGCAGGATGGCCACCAGCACCGCGCGCCAGCTGCGGAAGGTGGCGTAGCACAGCAGGATCACCGCGCCGTAGACCCAGAACAGCATGTCGTGCATGGCCTGCTTGACGACGATGTTGGTGGCGGCCTCGATGCCGGCGCTGCCGGCGGCTAGCTGGAACTGCACCTCCGGTGTGTTGTGGGCGGTGGCAAAGGTTTCGACCGCGTCGACCACGCGGGTCAGCGTGGCGGCCTTGTGGTCCTTCAGGTAGACGTACAGCGACAGCAGCGAGCAGCTCTGGTTGAACAGTTCGCGCGGGGCCCTGGTCTGCACTGCGCCGAGCGCGCCGGCGTTGGGGATCAGGTCATACCATTTGAAGTTGCCCTCGTTGTAGCCGGTGGTGGCCAGCTTGCTCAACGCCGCCATCGAGTTGGTCGAGTCGACGCCGGGCAACTGCTCCAGCTGCCATGCCAGCTTGTCCACGCTGGCCAGCGTGGCGTAGCGGGTGCACTGGTCGGGCGCGGTCTTGATCATTACTACCAAGATGTCGGAACTGGCGGCGTAGTTGGCGACCATGAAGCCGTTGTCGCGGTTATAGCGCGAGTCGGCGCGCAGTTCCGGTGCGCCGGGATCGAGGTCGCCCACCTTCAGGTTAAGGCTGTACAGGTAGCCCAGGCCGCCCAGCAGCATGCTGGCGGCCACCGTGACGGTGGCCCAGCGGCGCTGCGTGAAGCGGTCGAGGAAGGTCCACAGCCAGGGTTGGGCCGCGCCATCGGCGCTGTCGGCCTGCAGGCTGCGCGCGGCGGCCTTGGCGCTGACGCCGGTGTACGACAGCAGCACCGGCAGCAGCACCAGGTTGGTGAAGATCAGCACCGCCACGCCGATGCTGGCAATGATGGCCAGGTCCTGGATCACCTTGATCTGGATGCTGACCAGCACCGCGAAGCCGACCGCGTCGCACAACAGCGCGGTGAGGCCTGCGGCGAACAGGCGGCGGAAGGTGTAGCGCGCCGCCACCACGCGATGCGTGCCACGGCCCACGTCCTGCATGATGCCGTTCATTTTCTGGGCGCCGTGGCTCATGCCGATGGCGAACACCAGGAAGGGCACCAGCACGGAATACGGATCGAGTTCATAGTGCAGCGCCGCCAGCAGGCCGCACTGCCACAGCACCGCCACCAGCGAACACATGACCACCAGCGTGGTGCTGCGCCAGCAGCGCGTGTACCAGAACAGCACCGCGCCGGCGATGGCGATCGCCAGCAGGAAGAACATCAGCACCTGTTGCAGGCCTTCGATCAAGTCGCCGACGATCTTGGCGAAGCCGGTGATGTGGATACGTACGCCTTCCTTCTGGTACTTGGTGCGGATCTGCTCCAGCCGCTCCGACATGGCGCCGTAGTCGAGTGCCTGGCCGGTCTGCGGATTCTGCTCCAGCAGCGGCACGAAGACGATGCTGGACTTGAAGTCGGCCGCCACCAACTGGCCGATTTCGCCGGAACGGGCGACGTTGGCGCGCAGCTGCGCCAGGCTATCGGCCGAGCCGTCGTAGCCGTCCGGGATCACGGTGCCGCCGTCCAGGCCTTCTTCGGTCACGGCGGCCCAGCGCGTGCTGGGCGTCCACAGCGATTTCATGAAGGGGCGGTCCACGCCCGGCAGCAGGAACACTTCATCGTTCAGGCGTTGCAGGGTGTCGAGGTAGGCGCGGTCGTAGATGGTGCCGCCGTTCGCCTCGACGGCGATGCGCACCGAGTTGCCCAGTCCATTCAGATCGGCCTTGTTGGCCAGGTAGTTGACCACGTAGGGATGGGCGCTGGGGATCATCTTCTCGAAGCTGGCATTGAGCTTGATGCGCGTGGCCTGGTAGCCCAGCACGATGGTCGCTAGCAGGCAAAGCAGGATGACCAGCGGCCGGTAGTTGAACAGCGCGCGTTCGCCCAGGTTGCCGGAGCGGGTGTCGAAGTCCTGTAGCCGCCGTACTACCGGCTGTTGTTCCAAATCTTGATCTGTGTGCATGATGTTCCAGCCATATTCGTGTAAAGGGGGAGCGTGCTAGCGCTGTGGTGCGGGTGCGGGTGCGGGCGCGGGTACCCGGCGCAGGCCGCGCAGCCCGGCCACCACCACTGCGCCGTCGCTGGCTTGCGCCACGGCGGCCAGCGGCAAGGCCGGGGGCAGGGCGGCGCCGGTCTGCGCGGCGAAGCTGCGCCCCTGGTCGCGGCTGAGCAGCACGTCGCCACCTTGGCTGACCAGCACCAGGGCGCCGTCGGCCAGTTCGGCGCCACCGGCCAGCGACGCCTGGACACCGGTATCGACCTTGCTCCAGCTGGCGCCCTGGTCGCCGGACCAGTAGGCGTTGCCGCGTAGGCCGTAGGCGACCAGCGCGCCGCCGCGCGTGGTCAGCAGGCCGAAGTAGCTGCCCTTGTATGGACTGGCGAGGGCGCTGAAGCTGGCCCCCTGGTCGGTGGAGCGCAGCAGCAGGCCCTGTTCGCCGGCCAGATAGAGCGTGTTGCCCGCGCCGCGCATGCCGTACAGGTGCAGGCCCTTGGGATTGGCGACATGCTGCTGCCACGGTTGCCAGGTGGCGCCGCCGTCGTCGGTCTTGAACAGCAGGTTATAGGCGCCCAGCACGTAGCCACTGCGGGAGTTGGCGAAGTGCAGGTCCAGGAAGGGTTTGTCCGGGCCGTCCGCCACCAGATGCCGGGCGTCGGCCAGGGCGCGCTCCCGGTCCTGGGGCGTGACATCGGCGGCCGCTTTGAGCACCAGCGCGGCTGCCTGGATGCCATCCAGTTGCTTGCTCCAGGTGGCGCCGCCGTCGGCGCTATGCAGCACAACGCCCTGATGGCCGACCGCCCACCCTTGCCGGGCGTCGATGAACTGCACGGCCGTCAGGCTGACCCCGACCGGTACGCTGGCCTGGCGCCAGGAGACGCCAGCATCATCCGAGTACAGGATGGTGCCACGCTCGCCGGCCGCCACCAGCCGCTGGCCGGCGGCGGCGATGGACAGCATGGCCGCGTTCAAGGCCTTGGGCGTGACCAGCGCCGGCTGCGTTAACGCTGCAGGAACGGCCGACGTAGCGGCGACGCCTTCGGCCCGAGCACCCGGCGTCAACGCGCAGGAGGCGGCGAACAACCCGGCGAACAACGCCGCCAGCGCCGCGCGGCGGGCCGCGTGTGGATTCAACTTGTTCATCGAGCGCCCCTTCACTTAGCGTGAGCCCTGGTTGGCCAGTTCCTCGGGGCCGAAATAGCTGGCCGGCAGGCGCGGGATGGTCTTGTATTGGCTCGCGAGGTCGTTGGATGCCTCGTTCAGCAGATAGGCGCCGGTCTGCACGTTGTAGGTTCCCCACATGACGTTGCCCACCACGGCTGGGACGTCCGGCGCCAGCAGCGTCAGCGTGTAGTTGCCGCGCCAGATCTGGCCTTGCGCGTCATAGCCGTCTACCATGATGATCTGCCACGTATCCTCGTCCAGGTAGTAGCGGCGTTTGGTGACCACGTGGCGCTTGCCGGGGATCAGGCTTGCCTCCACCTCCCACACGCGGTGCAGTTCCCAGCGCACCAGGTCGGGATTGAGGAACTGCGGCCCAACCAGGTCGCTGATCTTGGCAGAGGCGGCGCGGTTGTTGTTATATGGGATGTACATCTCCTTCTTGCCGACCAGCTTGAGCTCATGGTGGTCGATAGGGCCGAACAGCATGAACGCCTCGTCGAACAGGCCGATGCCGGAAGTGACCGAGTCGGGCGTATCGTAGGACACCGACGGCGCGCGCCGCACGCGGCGCTGGCCCACAAGGTACTGCCAGATGGCGCGCGGTTGCGTCTCGCTGATGCCGTCGTGAACCAGGATGCCTTCGCCGGCCTTGGATGCCGGCGCGCGCGTGATCAGGCGGCCGAACTGATAGATGCCATCGAATTTTTCCAGGCTGCCGTCCTTGAAGTAGTAAGGCCGCATGATGGTCTGCTCGGCCTCGGTGGCGGTGGCGCGCTTGCCGTCCGGCGTGACGATGGTGGTCCGCAGGGGGAACACGGTGGTCTCGCCGGTCCAGGCCAGGCGGTGGTTCATGATGGCTTCGTAGCCGGTTTTAGGAATCGGGAACGGGATGCCGCCGAACGCGCCTTCCACGCCGAAACCGCCATCGATGGACTTGGCACGGGTGGCGTTCTTGAGGGTGTTTTCATATACCCAGGCCGGCGCGCCGCCGGTGCGGTGGGTCGGGTAGACGTCGATGCGGTAGGTGGGATATTTCTTCAGCAGCGCCACGGTAGCGGCGGACAACTTGGCCGCATACTGGTCGACGTTCTTGCCGGTGATGGCCAGCGTCGGCTTCTCGGCGGAGAAGGGATCGGCGCGGAAGTCGCCCACCTTGAAACCTGCCGGCACCTTGGTGTAGACGCCGTCCCAGGCTGGAATGGTGCCGTCCTTGTTGCCGGCTTTTTCGGCGCCCAGCGGCGTCAGTGTGGAGTGCAGCTTGGCTGCTTCGTCGGCGGTGACAGCGGCGCCGGCATGCGGCAGTGCGAAAGCCAGGGCCAGGGCCAGCGGGGCGGCGGCGAAATTCAGGGTCGTCTTCATTATAGTTTTGTCCTTAGAATGCGCGTTTGATGTTGAAGGAGATGTAATCGCGGTCAGCCAGCGACTGGGCGTAGCTCAGGATGGGCGTGTTCGTGGCCGGATTATTTTTCAGGAAGGTGCCTGCCGCGCCGAGGAAGCGCACGTAGCTGATGCCGAACTTCCAGTCCTGGTGATAGGTGGCGTTGACGCCGATATTGAAGTCGCCGCCGTGCGAACTGCCGCCGTTGAAGTTGAATACGGCGCGCGAGCGGCCGTCGATGTTGTAGCCGACGCCGATCGGGATCGAGAGGTCGAGACCATCGATCACCTGGTAGTAGGCCGGCTCGAAGATCATGCGCGCGGAGGTGGCGTCGCGCGTGGTGTTGGGATCGAGCGAGCCTTGCCAGGTCACGCTGGTGGCGCGGTTCCACGCCAGTTCCCCCAGCAGCGAAGCGCCCTGGAAGAAGGGATTGGTCGGCATCACGTAGATCGCCGACAGGTTGACGTGCGCCGTATTGCCGACCGCGTAGGCGGGATTACCGCTGTTGTCGGCGAACACGCCGGTGCCGGCGCGCGACAGGAAGTTGGGCGTCGGGTCGCTGACCAGCGGCGTGTTGCGGCGCACCGAGACTTCAGCCGCCACGTTCGCGCCCAGCAGCACGGTGCTGGCGCTGGCGCCGAAGGTGCGGATGCCTTCCGCGTACACGGCCTGCACGGTGGATGGCGCGCCGGGCGGGAATCCGGGCTTGAAGCCCAGGTAGAAGTAGGGCGTCTTATCGTGGTAGCGCGCGGCGTAGAAGCCGTATTCGACGTCGGAGCCGGCCGGCGAGAACTTCACTTGCAGGCCGCCCTGGCCCGAATTCTTGGCCTTCATGTCGGCGACGGTGTAGAAGGCCGGCGCGCCGCTGTTGGTCGGCGCCACCAGGAAGGCGCTGCTGCCGGCGCCGGCGGCGTCGTAGGAGCTGAGATAGCTGCCGACGCCCGGTATCTGGGTGGGGCGCCATTCGAACTGGTAGTAGCCGCCGATCGACACGTTGGGCAGCACCTGCAGCTGGCCCGAGACCTGGTTGACCGGCCGCAGGATCTCCTTGAACTGCGCGCCCGGTACGCTGAGCAGCTTGACCAGGTCGACCGGCCCCTGCGCGTTGGCGATGCCGTTGGCGCCGAAGAACAGGCTTTCGCCATATTGCAGCGTGTGGCGCCCGACGCGCACGGTGCCGGGCAGCTCGCCCAATGAGCCCTTGGCGAAGACGAAAGCGTCCAGCAGTTCGGCGTTGCGGCCGTGTAGCAGGCGGGTGCCGTCGGTGAATTCGTTGCCGGCCTTGCCGGTCAGCGTGGCGGCGTTGCTGGCGTAGGAGCCGTTGTCGTTGCTGCGGTTGTACGAGGCGTCGTACCAGGCGGCGGCGCTGACGCGCATGCCCAGGTTGCGGGTGCCGGCGTCGAACTCGGACAGCCAGTCGATGCGGCTGGAGACGATGCCCTTGCGGCGGAAGTTCTGGTTGCCGTCGTCGATGTTGTAGCCGGTGAAGTCGCCGGCGCCGGACGATGGATAGCCGCCCGCCAGCAGGCGCGCGTCGGCGTCCTTGAGGCGGTAGGCGCTGCTGTATTTGAAGGTATTGTTCCAGCTGATCTTGAGGTCGGGATTGTCGGTGTCGAACTCGAAGGCGTGGGCGGCCGGCATGGCGGCCGCCACGGCCAATGCCAACAGGGTTGGACTCAGGCGTTTGTTCGCTTGCATTGTCAGTCTCCTAGTTTATAGTTTTGTATGGCCGCTGACGCGCGGCCGGGCGGATGACAGGCATCAGATAAAGGTCGAAGCCAACCCTCCATCCACGGGCAGGTTGATGCCGCTGATCCAGCGCGATTCGTCGCTGCACAGGAAGCTGATGGCGGCGGCGACTTCGTCGGCATAGGCCGGGCGCTTCATGCGGTGGGCGTCGCGCTGTACGCGCTCTTCGCCCAGCATGGAGATGAAGTCGCCCAGGATGGGTGTGAAGACAGGGCCGGGCGCCACGCTGTTCATGCGCACCGAGTGCTGCATGAACCATTTCTGCGACTGGACGTAGGTCCAGACGATCAGCGCCTCCTTGAAGTACTGGTAGCAGGTGTCGGCCGGTACGGGATGCGCGTCCAGCCAGGCCTGGCCTTCTGTGTAGCCGCGCACGGCGGCCAGCTGCTTGTGCAGGTCCAGCCGCTCCGCCCACTCCGCGCCCAGGATGGAAGCGACGTTGACGATGGAGCCGCCGGCCGGCATGCGCGGCAGCACGGCCTCGGTCAGGTGGCGCAGCCCGAGATAGTTGACCCGCGCCAGCAGCGCCGGGTCGGCGGTGCCTGGCACACCGGCGATGTTGCACAGCGCGTCCACGCGCTGCGGCAGCTGGGCCACGGCGGCGTCGATGCTGGCGGTCTGGCCCAGGTCGACGGCGACGAAACCGTCCAGTGTCAGGCCAGGCTCGGTGCGGTCCATGCCGATCACGGTGGCGCCTTCGAAGCGCGCCAGGCGCGCCACTTCGGCGCCGATGCCAGATGCGGCGCCGGTGACGACGATGGTCTTGTTACGTAACTTCATGTGGTCTCCTTGTTGGTGGTGTCGTTAGAAGGGATAGCGCGGCGCTTCGGTCTTCACCGTCAGCCACTGCCATTGGGTGAACTCGTCCCAGTCGGAACTGCCGCCGTGGCGGCCGCCGTTGCCCGAGGTGCCGCCGCCGCCGAACGGCGCATGCGCTTCGGCCAGCACGGTCTGGTCGTTGATGTGGGCGTGGCCGGCCGGCACGCGGTCGACGATGAACATGGCGCGCGCCAGCGTCGGCGTGATCACGCCCAGCGCCAGGCAGCCGGTGGTGGCGGAGGCCAGCGCGATGGCTTCCTGGTCGGTGTCGAACACGGTGACCGAGGCCACGGGGCCGAACAGCTCTTCCTCGAAGCAGCGCATGCCGGGGCGTACGCCGGTCAGCACGGTCGGCTGGTAGTACTGGTTTTCGTAGGCGCCGCCGGCCAGCAGGGTGGCGCCGGCGGCCACGCTGTCCTGCACGATGGCGTGCACGCGCTGCACCTGGCGCGCATTGATCAGCGGTCCTAGCGCCACCTTGCCGCTCATTGGATCGCCCACGGGCAGTTGGCCGGCCTTCGCGACCAGGCGCTCGATGACGGCGTCGGCGATGCCGCGCTGTAGCAGGATGCGGCCGGAGGCCATGCAGATCTGCCCTTGGTGCAGGTAGGCGCCCCATGCCACGGCGGCTGCGGCGATGTCGGGATCGGCGTCGTCAAGGATGATCAGCGAGTTCTTGCCACCCAGTTCCAGCGACATTTTTTTCAGGTTGCGGCCCGCCAGTTCGCCGATGCTGCGGCCCACTGCGGTGGAGCCGGTGAAGGCGATCATGGCGATGTCGGGATGGCTGCACATCGCCTGTCCCGCTTCGGCGCCGCCGGGCAGCACATGCAGCACGCCTTTCGGTAAGCCGGCCGCTTCGAAGACGCGGGCGATCAACGCACCGCCGCTGACCGGCGTTTGCAGGTCCGGCTTGTGGACCACGGCGTTGCCGGTGGCCAGCGCCGGTGCGATCGAGCGGATCGACAGGATCAGCGGGAAGTTGAACGGCGAGATCACGCCGACCACGCCGTGCGGCACGCGCCGCGCGATGCTCATCTCGCCGCTGGCGGAGGCCAGCAGCTGGCCCTTGGGCTGGGTGAGCATCGCGGCCGCTTCCAGCAGGTGGGCGCCGGCTTCGCGCAGTTCCAGATCGGCCTTGGGGCGGATCGCGCCGGTCTCGCGCACGATCCATGTCGCCAGTTCGTCATGGTGCTCGACGATGACGGCTGCGGCGCGGCGAAAGATGGCGGCACGCTCCTTGTAGTCGCTGGAGGCCCACGCGGCCTGCGCGGCGCGGGCCTGGGTGGCGGAGCGGGCCACGTCGTCGGCATCGGCCAGGCCGATGCGGCCCAGCTGTTCGCCCGTCGCGGGCTCGGTGAAGGTGTGGACGCCGCCGTGTGCTGCGATCCAGTCGCCGTTGAAGATGTGGCCCTGCCAGATCGATGGGCGCAAAAGCGCATTCGTGTTGGTCATGCTGTCTCCTTTGGATGATGGGTGGGTGGGCAAGTCAGCCTGTTAGCACGCTAGTTGCATGAAGGTCTGCTTGCCGCTCTTGCCTTAGCTATTACAAGTTGTGTGCCAGCTCGTTGTGCAGCGTGGTTATTGCGACGCACCATGTGGCGCCTACGCTGGAGGTTGACGCAGCGCTGGAGGCGCCGTCGTAGCGCAGCGCAGCAAAAAAGAAGCCTTGCTGGCGATTGATGAAATGATCAAATGGGAGAACTGCCGATGTATGATTTGATAAAAGACGATGAAAGTGGAGACATGAGCAAACCCCCTCGCGTATCGCTGGCTGAGATGTCGCGCGTCAGCGGCAAGATGCTGCCGCAGGGCGACAGCCAGCACCTGAAAGCCGGCGCCGCGCCCACGCTGGACGACCTGACGCAAAGCCTGCACTTCTCGCCCGGCGATGGCCGCATCTGGCTCAACGGCCAGCGCATGCAGCTGTTGCATATCACCTCGCTCGGCGCGTTGCGGCGCGAGCTGCTGGAGAGCATAGGCCCGGAACGCACGCGCGGCCTGTTGACGCGGGTCGGCTATTCGGCCGGCGCGCGCGATGCGCAGCTGTTGCGGGAACGCTGGCCCGACGCCGAACCGGGTTCGCTGTTCGCGGCGGGGCCGCGCATGCATTCGCTGGAGGGCGCGGTCAAGGTGGAGCCGCTGCATTTCGAATTCGACTTCGAACGCGGTACTTATCATGGCGAATTCCTGTGGCATCACTCCAGCGAGGCCGAGGTGCACACTGCGGATTTCGGCATCGGCACGGAGCCGGCCTGCTGGATGCAGACCGGTTACGCCATCGGCTACACCAGCGCGATGATCGGACGGCTGACCATCTACCGCGAGGTCGAATGCACGTCGATGGGACACAAGCACTGCCGCCTGGTCGGCAAGCCGGCCGACGAATGGGACAATGTGGAAGAGGACCTGCGCTTCCTGAACGCGGAATCGTTCGTCAGCACCACCGCTTACGGCGGGCCGGGGCAGCATCAGCAGGCGGCAGTGCTGCCGGGCGACGACGGACGCTCATACGGCGAAAAGGAGATGGTCGGCGTGTCGTCGGCCTTCAACGCGGCCTGCCATATGCTCAAGCGCGTGGCGCCGACCGCCGCCACGGTGCTGTTCACCGGCGAGTCGGGCGTTGGCAAGGAGCTGTTCGCCTACATGCTGCACCAGATCGGCGCCCGCAAGGAGCAGCCTTTCGTCGCGGTCAACTGCGCGGCGATTCCCGAGACGCTGATCGAGTCCGAACTGTTCGGCGTGGAGCGCGGCGCCTTCACCGGCGCCAGTCAGTCGCGGCCCGGCCGCTTCGAGCGCGCTTCCGGCGGCACGCTGTTCCTCGACGAGATAGGAACGCTTAGCTTGGTGGCGCAGGGTAAGCTGCTGCGCGCGCTACAGGAGGGTGAGATTGAACGGGTAGGGGGCGTGCGCAGCGTGAAGGTGGACGTGCGGCTGGTGGCGGCCACCAATGTCGATCTGCGCGAGGAGATCCGGCAGGGCCGCTTCCGCGAAGACCTGTTCTTCCGGCTGAATGTGTTCCCGATCCGCCTGCCGCCGCTGCGCGACCGGCGCGACGACATCCCGCTGTTGATGGGTTACTTCATGCGGCACTATGGCCAAAAACACCAGCGTCGCGTGACCGGCTTCACGGCGCGCGCGGTCGATGCGCTGCTCAACTACGACTTCCCTGGGAATATCCGCGAACTGCAAAACCTGGTGGAGCGCGGCGTGATCTACGCCGACGAGGATGGCCCGATCGATTTGCCGCACCTGTTCACCAGTGGCGAGGAATCGCGGACCTCGTATTTTTCGTTGGCCCAGACTGGACGCCTGACCAGCCATGAAGGGAGCACAATGCCGGCCGTGCCGCCGGCGCCCGCTGGCGCGCTGCTCGACGTGCTGCCCGAGATGCTGCGTCAGGCGTCGGAACATGGGCAGGACTGGTCGCTGGACAATCTGGAAAGCACGCTGATACTGGCGGCGGTGAAGCGGACCGACGGCAACCTGTCGGCGGCGGCGCGCACGCTGGGCCTGACGCGGCCGCAGCTATCCTACCGGATGAAGAAGCTCCGGCAGGGCTGAACGTGGTGAACTGCCCCGGTCACTCCAGGTAGATCTTCTGCAGCAGCTTGACCAGTTGCGCGCGCTCGGCATCGGTCAGCGCGGACGTCGCATCCACTTCCAACTCGCTGGCGGTCTTTTCCGCCTTGGCGCACATGCTCAGGCCAGCGGCCGTCAACGCCAGCGTCTGCGAGCGCCGGTCCAGCGGACTACGCTGCCGCAGCAGCAGCCCGCGTTCCTGCAGCCTGTCGAGCAGGATGGCGAGGTTGGGCGGCGACACGTTCACCGCATCCGACAGCCGTTTCTGGTTGATGTTGGGATTCGCCTTCAGCAGGCTGAGTACACTGAAATCCACCGGTCGCAGCTCGTACTTCGCCATCCGCTTTTCAAACAAAGGCAGGATGTTGATGTAGGCGCGGCGGCAGTTATAGCCCACCAGGCCGAGCAGCATGCTCTGGTCCAGCGGCTGCTCTGCCGCCTCCTGGACGGCGTCGGTTAATGTTGGCTTCTTTTTTTTGGGCTGCGTGGTCATGGTCCGATTCTAGCAAAGAAGCGCCGCCCCGGCCATCCCGATGCTTGCAATGTCTTGAAAATGCGTATAGTCTATAATCATTATAAAACATAACTAATTATCTCAAAACCATCCATCGAGGAGACACGATGAAACGCAGCGCCCTTATCGCCGTACTTTCCACCGCACTTTCCACCGTACTGGCCGCAGGCCATGCTTCGGCCCAGGAACTGATCCGCATCGGCGTTATTGCCGCGCTCACCGGGCCGTTCGCCAACACCGGCAAGCCATTCGAGGACGGCATCAGGACCTATATGCTGCAATATGGCGACCAGGTGGCCGGCCGGAAGATCGAGATCATCTACCGCGACGATGGCGGCACCAATGTCGACCAGTCCAAGCGGGCGGCCCAGGAACTGATCACACGTGAACACGTCAGCTTCCTGATCGGCTTCTCGCTGACGCCCAGCGCGATGGCGGTAGCGCCCATCGCCACCCAGGCCAAGATGCCGATGATCGTGATGAACGCGGTCACCAACGGCATCACCGCCAAGTCGCCGTACATGCTGCGCACCAGCATGACGATGCACCAGATGACCGGGCCGTTCGGCGCCTGGACCGCGAAGAACAAGATCGGCAAGGTCTATACCCTGGTCAGCGACTACAGCACCGGCCTGGACGCGGAGGCGCGCTTCACCAAGGAGTTCAGCGCCGGAGGCGGCAAGGTGGTGGGTTCGGCGCGGGCGCCGCTGGCCAATCCCGATTATTCCCCCTTCATCCAGCGCATCAAGGATGAGAAGCCGGATGCGTTGTTCTTCTTTGCGCCCGGCGTGGAAGACGGCATCGGCCTGTTGAAAGCCTTCAGCGACAAGGGCTTGGACAAGGCGGGCATCAAGTTCCTCGGCGTGGGCGACATGACCAGCGAGACGCCGACGCTGGAGGC
Organism: Duganella rhizosphaerae; assembly: GCF_040364205.1. Classification (NCBI taxonomy): domain Bacteria; kingdom Pseudomonadati; phylum Pseudomonadota; class Betaproteobacteria; order Burkholderiales; family Oxalobacteraceae; genus Duganella; species Duganella rhizosphaerae. The sequence continues at coordinate 95,081 of NZ_BPWK01000014.1, read as the reverse complement.
GCTGGGCGACCGCGCACTGGGCGCGGTAACGGTGCTGAACTACGCGCCGACGCTGGACAACGACGTCAACAAGGCCTTCCTGAAATCCTATGCGCAGGCCAATCCGGGCCGGCCGCCAGCTACCTTCGTCACCGTCGCGGCATACGACACCATGGGCATGATCTACGAGACCGTCCGCAAACTCGGCGGCGCCGTCAGCGGCGACAAGGCGATGCAGGTGCTGGCCGGGATGAAGCGCGACAGTCCGCGTGGTCCGATCAGCATCGATCCGGCCACGCGCGACATTGTGCAGAACATGTACATCCGCGAAGTGAAGAAGGTCAACGGCAAGCTGGTGAACGAACCGATCGCCGTGCTGCGCGACGTCAGCCCCAACTAAGGAGATTTGTCATGATGATCGAACGACGTGTCTTGAACGGCACGCCGCTGGCGGCGCTTTGTCTGTCCGCGGTGGCCTTGAGTGGTTGCGGAGGTGATGGCGGCACTGTTCCAAGCGCCGCGGCGGCGCTGCCGCAGCTGGCTGTGGCTAGCGGCGCCAAGCTTTCCACCTGCACGGATTTGGCTGGCAAGATCGCCTATCCCAATACGACGATCGCCAGTGCGGCATCGGTGGCTGCCGGTGTGTTGACGGTCGCCGACAAGCCGGTGCCGGCGCATTGCCTGGTGAAGGGATCGATGTACCAACGGGTTGGCCCGGTCGACGGGCAAAACTACGCGATCGGCTTCGAGATGCGGCTGCCGGTGGACTGGAACGGACGCTTCTTCTTCCAGGCCAACGGCGGCCTTGACGGCGCGGTCCTCACGGCCACGGGCGAAGTCGGCGGCGGCGGGCAGTTGGACCATGCGTTGAACCAGGGTTTTGCGGTGATCAGTTCCGACGCCGGCCACGGCGCGGCGACGCCGCTGTTCGGTCTCGATCCGCAGGCGCGCCTGGATTACGGCTACCAGGCCTCGGGCAAGCTGGCGCCGATGGCCAAGAGCGTGATCCAGACCGCCTACGGCAAAGGGCCGGACCATTCCTATTTCGGCGGCTGTTCCAACGGCGGCCGTCACACGATGGTGGCGGCGTCCCGCTACGGCGAGCAGTTCGACGGTTACCTGGTCGGCGATCCCGGCTTCCGGCTGCCGCTGGCGGCGATAGCCAATATCGCCGGCGGCCAGTCCTACGCGGCGCTGGCGAGCACGCCGGGCGACCTGTCGACCGGCTTCACGGTGGCCGAACGTGCGCTGGTGTCGAACGCGGTGCTGGACAAATGCGATGCGCTGGACGGCGTCAAGGATGGCCTGGTGCAGGATACCGGCGCTTGCCAGGCCGCCTTCAGCCTGGAGCGAGACGTGCCGTCCTGCGGCGCGCAAGGGCGCGACGGCACCTGCCTCAGCGCGGCGCAGAAGACGGCCATCGGCCAGCTGTTCGCCGGCGCAGTCACCAGCGGAAAAAGCAAGTTCTACTCAAGCTTCCCCTACGATGCGGGCCTGGCCACGGGCAACTGGGCGTTCTGGAAGTTCTTCAGCCCACTGCAGCTCGATTCCGGCGCGGTGGCGATGATCTGGAAGGTGCCGCCGGTGAATCCCGCGACCTTCAACGGCGCCACGTTTGCGCTGACGTCCAGCATTGATACGCTGCTGGCGCAGGTCGCCGCGACCGATGGCGTCTACGCGGAAAGCGCGATGTCCTTCATGCTGCCGCCGCACCTGAGCGACTACAGCACGGTGAAGAACCGTGGCGCCAAGATGATGCTGTATCACGGCACCAGCGATCCGATTTTCTCCAGCGACGACACCACGGCGTGGTACGACAATCTGCGTGCGGCGAACGGCGGCGACGCTTCCAACTTTGCGCGCTTCTTCCGGGTGCCCGGCATGAACCACTGTTCCGGCGGACCGGCGACCGACCAATTCGACATGCTGACGCCCTTGGTCAACTGGGTCGAGAAGGGGCAGGCGCCGGAACGCGTGGTGGCCAGCGCGCGCGGCGCGGGCAACGCCGGCGGCGCCAATGCCGACGTGCCGGCATCATGGTCGGCGACCCGCACCCGGCCGCTGTGTCCTTATCCGCAGGTGGCGAAGTACAACGGCAGCGGCAGTATCGAAGATGCGGCCAACTTCAGCTGCAAATAGAAGGACGGGCGGCTTACTTGCCTGGGTCTTTCTGGTTGGTGAACTGGTCGAATTCGACGTTATAGAATTCGCTGCCGACCTTTTCGACCTTGCGCACGTAGACCGTCTGGACGATGTCGCGGGTTTGCGGATCGATGCTGATCGGTCCGCGCGGGCTGTTGAGCTGCATGGTCTTCAGGATCGTCATGGCCTGGTCGCCGTCGATCTTGCCGTTCAATTTGCGCGTCACTTCGTAGATCGCGGCCATGCCGTCATACGCCGCCACGGCCATGAAGTTCGGACGTCCCGCGCCAGGATTGGCCGTCGCAAAACTCTTCAGGAATGCTGCGTTCTCCGGCGACTTGTGCGCGGCCGAATAGTGGAAGGTGGTGATCACGCCCAGCGTGGCGTCGCCCATCGCCGGCAGCACGTGGTCGTCGGTCAGGTCGCCGGTGGCGATCACCTTGATGCCCGCTGCGGCCAGGCCGCGCTCGCGGTAGCCTTTCATGAAGGCGATGCCTTGCTCTCCGGCCGGAACGAAGATGAACACCGCATCCGGCTTGGCGTCCTTGATGCGCTGGATGTAGGGCGCGAATTCCGGATTGCGCAGCGGGACGCGGATCGCTTCCGTCACCGTGCCGCCGCCTTTGACCAGCTCATTCCTGAAGGCCGTTTCGGCGTCGATGCCGGGGCCGTAGTCCGCCACCAGCGTCACCACCTTCTTGATGTTGTTCCTGGCCGCCCACGTCGCCATTGGCGCGGAGATCTGCGGCAGCGTCATCGAGAAGCGCGCGATGTAGTTGGACTTGGTGGTGATGACGGAAGTGGCGGCGTTCATGACGATCATCGGCTTCTTCGCCTGCTCGGCGATAGGCGCCACGGCCAGCGCTTCCGGCGTCAGGCCGAAGCCGGCCAGGAAGTCGACCTTGTCGCGCACCACCAGTTCCTGCGCCAGGCGCTTGGCGATTTCCGGCGAGGGGCCGGTGGTGTCCTTGTAGATGATCTCGATCTTTTTGCCCGCCACCGTGGAGCCGTTCAGCGCCATCCAGGCCTTGATACCGCCCTCCATCTGCTTGCCGTAGTCGGCGAAGGGACCGGAGAAGGCGGCGATCACGCCGACCTTGATGGTGTCCTGGGCTTGCGCCAGCGGCATTACGGACCATGCGGTGGTGGCGAGTGTCGCGATTGCTACAAATTTTTTCAACGTCATGTTGGTCTCCTGTGCGTTTCTGTTTTCTCTATGAAGAATGGCTAGTCGCGGCAATCGGCGGCGGCGGCGGGACTCAATTTTGCCACGCGGCGTTGGTTGACAGCGCATCGCTTCATGCATAGTATCCCAATCTATGTGCGATTAACAACCTATTGTTCGATAATCGCACATCTCAAAATAACGCTTTCAATAACAACAGGAGACTGGAATGAAGAACGCAATCCGATGCGCTGCGGCGCTGCTGGCAGGGGTCAGCGCAACCGGCGCCATGGCGCAAAGCAGTGTCACGGTGTACGGCCTTGTCGATACAGGCCTGGTTTATACGAACAACGCCAATGCGGCCGGCGCCAGCATCACCAAGATGCCGTCGTTGACGGGTTCATTCCCGTCGCGCCTGGGCTTCCGCGGCAGCGAGGACCTGGGCGATGGCTTGCAGGCGGTGTTCACGCTGGAGATGGGCCTGTCGATGGATACCGGCACCATGGGCCAGGGTAATCGCCTGTTCGGCCGCCAGGCGTCGGTGGGATTGAAGGGCGCGTTTGGTACGGTGACGCTGGGCCGCCAGATCAACATGACCTATATCGCCTCGATGAAGGGCGATGTGCTGGGACCTAACCTGTTCGCGATCGGCAGTATCGACGCCTATCTGCCGAACGCGCGCAGCGACAACGCCATCGGCTATCTGGGCAACTTCAACAACTTCGTGGTCGGCGCCACCTACAGCACCGGCCGCGATGCGTCGGCTGCGGGCGGTCCCGCCGCCACCGGCTGCCCTGGTGAAGTGGCCGGCAATTCCAAGGCCTGCCGCCAGATCACCGGCATGGTGGGCTACGAGACTCCGGAATATGGCCTGAACACTTCCTACGACATCATGTACGGAAACGTCGGCGCGGCCGGTGGCCTGACCAGCAGCGACAACAGCGACAAGCGCATCACCGTCAACGGCTATGCCAAGGTGGGCGCGGCCAAGATCGGCGGCGGCATCGTCGACCGCACCACGCGCGCGGTCACCGGCGTGACCGAATCGGATCTGTACTTCCTGGGTGTGAGCTATCCGGTTACGCCGCTGTCCACGCTGGATGTGCAGGTGGCGCGCCGCGATACCAAGAACAGCAGCTCGGACGTCAACATGGTGGTGGCCCGCTTGACTTACTACCTGTCGAAGCGCACCGCCGTGTATGGAGCGCTGGGCCGTATGCAGAACTCCGGCGTATCGGCAGTGGCGCTGGACGCCGGTGGCACCGTCGGCGTCGGCCTGACGCAGAATGGCGTCATGGCCGGCCTGCGCCACAGCTTCTAAGGTAGAAGTATGGAGAGTTCCTGGGCGCCGCGCAGCAGCACGGGCAGGAACTCTTTTTCCAACTGCTTGACGCTGACGCGCGAGGCTTGTGCGCCCACGTTCAGCGCCGCCAGCACGGTGCCCGATGCGCCGCGCACCGGCACCGCGATCGAGCGCAATCCCAGTTCCAGTTCCTCGTCGTTGACGGCGTAGCCTGCCTGGCGCACGCCGGCCAGGATCTCGCGCAGGCGCTTCTGGTTGACCACCGTGTTCTCGGTCATCGGCCGCAGCGCGGTGCGGGCCAGGTACTGGTCCAGCTCCGCCAGCGGCAGGTGCGCCAGCATCACGCGACCCAGCGAGGTGCAGTAGGCGGGCAGGCGGCTACCGGTGTTCAGCGCCACCGACATCACGCGCGAGGTGGCGGCCCGCGCCACGTAGAGCACTTCGTCATCGTCCAGCACCGCCAGCGAGCTCGATTCGTTCAGCGCGCGGCTGATGTTGTTCAGGTAGGGCTGGGCCGATACCGTCAGTGGCGTCGACGACAGGTAGGAATAACCCAGCGTCAGCACCTTGGGGCGCAGCGAAAAATTGTTCAGCTCCGCGTCCACATACCCCAGCTCGCGCAGCGTATGCAGGCAGCGCCGCACGGCGGCGCGCGGAATGCCGGTCTTCTGGCTGATGTTGGCGATGGTCTGCGGCTTGCGCGAATCGCTGAAGGCGCGCACCACGGCCAGGCCGCGTGCCAGCGAGGTCATGAAACTGGGATCGGTCAGGGCGTCGATCTGTTCGGAGATGCTCGGTTCGTGCTCCGGCTCAGTCTCGGCGACGCTGGTTTTGGGTTTGGTGGTCTTGGACATGGCGTGATTTTAATGCAGCCGGCGCGTTCGATAGGGGTTTTTTTTGTTGACCGTGGCGAGCTTACGTTGATACACTGAGTGTGCGGTAATCAATCATTAGTTCGATAATCGCACAATGAACCGAAAAGGCAGGCATATGATCGACAAAACATTTGCATCACTGGAGCGCGCCGTGGCTGACATCCACGACGGCGCGACGGTCATGATCGGCGGCTTCGGCAACGCCGGCATGCCGTCCGCGCTGATCGACGCGCTGATCGCGCAGGGCGCGCGCGACCTCACCATCGTCAACAACAACGCCGGCAACGGCGAAACGGGACTGGCCGCGCTGCTCAAGGCCAAGCGGGTGCGCAAGATCATCTGCTCCTTCCCACGCCAGGCCGACTCCCATCATTTCGACGCGCTGTACCGCGCCGGCGAGATCGAGCTGGAACTGACCCCGCAAGGCAATCTGGCGGAACGCATCCGCGCCGCCGGCGCCGGCATCGGCGGCTTTTTCTCGCCGACCGGCTACGGCACGCTGCTGGCCGAGGGCAAGGAGACGCGCCTGATCGACGGCCGCCACTATGTGCTGGAATCGCCGATCCATGCCGACTTCGCGCTGATCAAGGCGCTGCGCGGCGACCGCTGGGGCAATCTGGTGTACCGCAAGACGGCGCGCAATTTCGGCCCCATCATGGCGATGGCGGCCAAGACCACCATCGCCCAGGTGCAGCAGGTGGTTGCGCTGGGCGAGCTCGATCCCGAGGCGATCATCACTCCCGGCATCTTTGTCCAGCGCGTAGTGAAGGAGGCGGCATGACGAATAAATACACCCGCGACCAGATGGCGGCCCGCGTGGCGCAGGATATTCCCGAAGGCGCCTATGTCAACCTGGGCATCGGCCTGCCGACCAAGGTTGCCGATCACTTGCCAGCCGAGCGCGAAGTGTTCCTGCACAGCGAGAACGGCCTGCTGGGCATGGGGCCGGCGCCGGCTCCGGGCGAGGAAGACGAAGACCTGATCAACGCCGGCAAGCAGCCGGTCACACTGCTGACGGGCGGCGCCTACTTCCATCACGGCGATTCCTTCGCCATGATGCGCGGCGGCCACCTGGACGTATGCGTGCTGGGCGCCTTCCAGGTGGCGGCCAACGGCGACCTGGCCAACTGGCACACCGGTGCGCCGGATGCGATACCGGCCGTCGGCGGCGCCATGGACCTGGCGATCGGCGCCAAGCAGGTGTTCGTCATGATGGAGCACCAGACCAAGACTGGTGAAAGCAAAATCGTCAGCCAGTGCAGCTATCCACTGACGGGCGTGGCCTGCGTCAACCGCATCTACACCGACCTGGCCGTGCTGGACGTGACGCCGGCCGGCCTGGCGGTGCGCGAAATGGCGCCTGGATTGACTTTTGAAGAGCTGCAAGCCGCGACCGGCGCGCCTTTGCTGCCGCTGAAATAGGAGAGGACGAGATGAACGAAGCATATATCTGCGATGCGGTGCGCACCCCGATCGGCCGTTACGGCGGAGCGTTGAAGGACGTGCGCGCCGACGACCTGGGCGCCATGCCGCTGCGTGAACTGATGCGCCGCAATCCCGACGTGCAATGGGACCAGGTCGATGACGTGATCTACGGCTGCGCCAACCAGGCCGGCGAGGACAATCGCAACGTGGCGCGCATGTCGGCGCTGCTGGCCGGCCTGCCGCAGGAGGTGCCGGGTTCCACCGTCAACCGCCTGTGCGGTTCCGGCATGGACGCCATCGGTACGGCGGCCCGCGCGATCCAGGCGGGCGACGCCTGCCTGATGATCGCCGGCGGCGTGGAATCGATGACGCGCGCGCCTTTCGTCATGGGCAAGCCCGACGCGGCGTTTTCGCGCAGCGCGTCGTTGCAGGACACTACCATGGGCTGGCGCTTCATCAACAAGGCGCTGAAGGAAGCCTACGGCGTGGAGACCATGCCGGAGACGGCGGAAAACGTCGCCCAGGATTATGGCGTCAGCCGCGCCGACCAGGATGCGTTTGCGCTGGCCAGCCAGAGCAAGACCGCCATCGCCATCGCCGAAGGTATTTTCGCGCGCGAGATCGTGCCGGTTTCGGTGTTGCAGAAGAAAGGGGATCCTCTGCTGTTCACGCAGGACGAGCACCCGCGCGCCACCACCATCGAGGCGCTGGCCAAGCTGAAAGGCGTGGTGCGTCCCGAGGGCAGCGTCACCGCCGGTAATGCTTCCGGCATCAACGACGGCGCCTGTGCGCTGTTGATCGCCAGCGGCGACGCCGCCAAGCGGCACGGCCTGAAGCCGTTGGCGCGCATCGTCGGCATGGCGACGGCGGGCGTGGCGCCGCGCGTGATGGGCATAGGCCCGGTGCCAGCGGTGCAAAAACTGCTGCGCCAGACCGGCCTGACGCTGGAGCAGATGGACGTCATCGAGCTGAATGAAGCCTTCGCCGCACAGGGACTGGCCGTGTTGCGCCAACTCGGCTTGCGGGACGACGACGCACGCATCAACCCCAACGGCGGCGCCATCGCGCTGGGCCATCCGCTGGGCATGAGTGGTGCGCGCCTGGTGACCACCGCGACCTACCAGCTGCATCGCAGCGGCGGCCGCTATGCGCTATGCACCATGTGCATAGGCGTAGGGCAGGGCATTGCGATGATTATCGAAAGAGTGTGATTCAATGTAGTTTGCAGAGTAGTAGTGGAGACAAAAATGTATAAAACAATTCAAACGAGGAGGCGGATATGCTAGCCAATTTCGCCGGTGTGCTGTTCGACGGCATTGCTTACGGCAGCCTGCTGTTCCTCATCAGTGTCGGCTTGTCGGTCACGATGGGCATGATGAACTTCATTAACCTGGCCCACGGCGCTTTTGCCATGTTGGGCGGCTATGTCAGCGTGACGGTGCTGTCGCGGCTGGGCGTGCCGTTCCTGGCCTCGCTTCCTCTGGCCTTCCTGGCTTCCGCCGCGGCCGGGCTGGTGCTTGAGCGGGTGTTGTACCGCCGCCTGTACCGGGCCAGCCATCTGGACCAGGTGCTGTTCTCGATCGGCCTGACCTTCATGTCGGTGGCCGGCGCGACCTGGCTGTTCGGCCCGTCGCAGCAGCCGGTCACGCTGCCGGACTGGCTGCGCGGGCAGGTATCGCTGCTCGGTTTGGAAGTCGGCGCGTATCGTTTGTTCCTGATTGGTGTGGTGGTGCTGGTCACGCTGGCACTTGGACTGCTGATCGAACGCACCCGCTTCGGCGCGCAGATCCGGGCATCGGTGGACAATCAAACCGCGTCCGCCGGCTTGGGCATCAATGTCGGCCTGGTGTTCAGCCTGACCTTCGCGCTGGGTTCCGGCCTGGCCGGCTTGGGCGGAGGCCTGGGCATCGATGTGCTGGGACTGGACCCGACCTTCCCGATCAAGTACATGGTCTACTTCCTGCTGGTGGTTGCCGTGGGCGGCGCCGGCACCATCAAGGGGCCGCTGCTGGCGGCGCTGATCCTGGGTGTGTTCGACGTCGCAGGAAAATACTACGTGCCGCAGATTGGCGCCTTCGTCATCTATGGCTTGATGGTGGTGTTGCTGATCCTGTTCCCGGCAGGCCTGATCAGGAGGAAAGCATGAACGCCTTCGCCGATGCTGAAGTCAAACCGGCGCCTGTCGCCGTCAACAAGGTGCAGAGCATGAGCCTACTCCGTTTGCCCGACGACCGCTGGTCGCCGCTGGAAATCGCCTTCTGGCTGCTGCCGGTGGCCGCGTATTTCGCCTTCCCCGGATATCTGGTGCTGATCAGCCAGATCATGATCGTCGGCCTGTTCGCGCTGTCGCTGGATTTGATGTTGGGCTATGCCGGCATCGTCTCGCTGGGCCACGCCGCCTTCTTCGGCCTGGGCGCCTACACGGCCGGGCTGCTGTCGGTGCACGGCTGGAGCGAGCCGTTTAGCGGCTTGCTGGCCGGCGCCGTGGTGGCCGGTTTGTTCGGCTTTGTCATGTCCTTCCTGGTGGTGCGTGGCCAGGACCTGACGCGCCTGATGGTCACGCTGGGCATAGGCCTGATGCTGTTCGAAGCGGCCAACAAGGCCTCCTTCCTCACCGGTGGCGTGGATGGTTTGTCCGGCATGATGGTCGGTAAACTGTTCGGCGCTTTCGAATTCGATTTGAACGGTAACGTGGCTTACTGCTACAGCTTCGCCGTGCTGTTCATCGTGTTCGTGGTGCTGCGCCGGGTGGTGAAGTCGCCGTTCGGTTTGAGCCTGGTCGGTATCCGCGAGGGCGCGCGCCGCATGCCGGCGCTGGGCGTGGACGTCAACCGCCGTCTGGTGGCCGTGTTCACGCTGGCCGCCACGGTGGCAGGCCTGGCCGGCGCGCTGCTGGCGCAGACCACGCAGTTCGTCGGACTCGATTCGCTAGGCTTTCCGCGTTCGGCCGAGCTGTTGATCATGCTTGTGCTGGGCGGGACGGGCCGATTGTACGGCGCGCTGGTCGGCGCCGCCGTGTTCATGCTGGCGCAGGACTACATCGCGGGCCTTAATCCGGCGTACTGGCAGTTTTATATCGGCCTGCTGCTGATGGTGATCGTGCTGTTCGCGCGCGGCGGCATTCTGGGTGGGCTGGAAAAGATGGCATCGCGTTTCAAACGGAAGGAGCAGGCATGAGCCAGGACATCACACTGCGCACGGAAGGCTTGACCAAGCGCTGGGGGCCGTTCGTCGCCAACAGCGATGTCAGCCTGACCTTCGAGCCGGGCGCGCGCCACGCGCTGATCGGCCCCAATGGCGCCGGCAAGACCACTTTCATCAACCTGCTGACGGGCGGTTTCATGCCCAGCAGCGGCAAGGTCTACCTGGGTGGCGAGGATATCACGCACCTGCCGCAGCACCAGCGGGTACGGCGCGGCATGACGCGCACCTTCCAGCTCAACACCCTGTTCGCCGGCATGACGGTGCTGGAATCGGTGGCGCTGGCGATCTGCGAGCGGCGCGGCCTGCAATCGGTCTGGTACAAAACGGTGGCCAAGCACGCCGACGTGATCGACGAGGCGATGGCCTTGCTGGCCACGCTCAAGCTCACCGACCAGGCCAACAGCGTCACGCGCAGCATGGCTTACGGTAAGCAGCGGCTGGTGGAAATCGCCTTGGCGCTGGCCACCAAGCCACGCATCCTGCTGCTGGACGAACCGGCCGCCGGCATTCCGCAAGCCGAGAGCAAGGAGCTGTTCGAAGTGCTGGCGCAGCTGCCGCGCGACGTGACGGTGCTGTTCATCGAACACGATATGGGGCTGGTGTTCCGCTTCGCCGACCGCATCACGGTGCTGGTGGGAGGCAAAGTGCTGACCGAAGGGACGCCGGCGGAGATCGCGGCCGACCCGCGCGTCAAGGAAGTCTATCTTGGGGAGGCCGAACATGGCTGAATTACTGGCGCTCGATAAAGTCACCGCCGGCTATGGCGAGTCTATCGTGCTGGAGGATGTGTCGTTCACGCTGAACGAGGGCGACAGCCTGGCGCTGTTGGGCCGTAACGGCGTCGGCAAAACCAGCCTGCTGGTGACGCTGATGGGATTGACGCGGCTGCACGGCGGCGGCATCCGCTGGGCCGGCAGCGACATCGCGCGCATGCCCACGCACCGGCGCTCGCGCGCGGGCCTGGGCTGGGTGCCGCAGGAACGGCATATGTTCCCGTCGCTGACGGTGGAGGAGCATCTGACGGTGGTGGCGCGGCCCGGCCGCTGGACCCTGGAAAAGATCTACGAGATTTTCCCGCGCCTGGCCGAGCGTCGCGCCAACATGGGCAACCAGTTGTCCGGAGGCGAGCAGCAGATGGTGGCGATCGCCCGCGCGCTGATGACCAACCCGCGCATCCTGCTGCTGGACGAGCCGATGGAGGGCCTGGCCCCGATCATCGTGCAGGAGCTGGTGCGGGTGATACGGCGGCTGGTGCAGGAGGAGGGCATGTCGGTGATCGTGGTGGAGCAGCATGCGCGGCTGGCGTTGTCGCTGACCCAGCGGGCGATTGTGCTGGACCGTGGCCGCATCGTCCACGACTCGGACAGCGCCAGTCTGCTGGCCGACGGCGGCAAGCTGGATCGCCTGGTGGCCGTGGCCTGAGGACTATTTAGGCTTGTAGATGCCAGCGCCGACGGTGTATTTGTCCTCGGCCTGGCGGATATACGAGGTCTTGTCTTCAAGCGCCTTGGTGACGGGGTTGACCCAGACGTAATCGACCCAGCCGGGTTTCTTCGACTGGGCCACGTCCCGCATGTCCTGCACGAACTTCTTGCCGTTGGCGTCCTTCAGCTGCGACATGTCCTTGCCGTTCATCTTGGGTGTGGCGGCGTGGCAGACCATCATCATCTGCGCGTCCTGGACGAACACGTACAGGTCGCCCTGCATAAAACCGCCCTTGGGATCGGCGAAGTCCTTGCATGCCTGTTCTATCCCTTTTTTCTGGATGTTCGCCACAGCCTTGTCCACGAGAGCGATGGCGTCGGCCTTGGTGGCGGTTTGCGCGAGGGCGGGCAGGGCGGGAGCCAGCAGCATGGCGGTCAGGCCGGCGATAGCGTAGCGTTTCATGGTGTCTCCTGTTGTGGCGATGGCGGCATCTGGCGTGCCGCCTTCAGCTTACTACTTTTTGTCGTAGATGCCGACGCTGATCATGTATTTTTCGTCCACCTTGCGCACAAAGGCGGACTTCGGCTCTAGCGCCTTGGACGCCGGGTTAGGCCAGACATAGTCCACCCAGCCGGGCTTTCCGGACAGAGCGACCTTCTTCATCTCCTGGGTGAAGTATTTGCCGTTGGAGTCTTTCAGCTCGGTCATGTCCTTGCCGTTCATTTTCGGCAGCAGCGGATGGCAGACCATCTTGCATTGCATGTCCTGGACCACGACATACACCTCGCCCTGGATATAGCCTTGCTTGGGGTCGGCGAATTCCTTGCAGGCCTCTTCGACGCCTTTTTTCTGGATGTTGGCCGCCGCCTTGTCCGCGAGCTCGATGGCTGCGGTCCTGGCGGCGTTTTGCGCGAAGGCGGGCAGGGTGGGGACAAGCAGCATGGCGGTCAAGCCTGCGAGGGCGTAGCGTTTCATAAAGTCTCCTGTTGTAGTCATAGGCTCACCCGGATGCCGGGTGGCAGTCCATGATACCTCAGGATTGTGCGATTAAAATACTATTGTGCGGTCATCGCACAATATGTTTCAGCGTTCCTCGCGCATGGTGGGCACGGCGCTGCTCAGCGGCGCGCGGCTTTGTGCGTTGTTTTCCTGTACCAGCTTGGTCAGCAGCTCCATGAATTTCAGCTGTTCGGGGCCGCTGAGTGGGGCCAGCAGACGGCGTCGCAAGCGCTGCGAGCCCGGGATCAGATCCGCCAGCAGCTGTTCGCCTGCCGCAGTGATGGTCAGGGCGCGCTGGCGGCGGTTGGTGGGAATCACGGTGCGGTTCAGCAGTCCCTTTTCTTCCAGCCGCGCGCATACGGTGGCGCCGGTGGACGTGTCGATGCCGCTGATGGCCGACAGCGATACCTGGTCGATGCCGGCATGGCTTTCCAGGTTGCGCAGCATCGCGTACTGCACCGGGGTCAGTTCGTCGCCCATTTCGTCGTAAAAAATCGACACCGAGATTTGCTGCGCGCGGCGCAGCAAGTGACCTGGGTGTTCGTACAGGTTGGTCAACTGACTCTCTGTTTGTGGCATGGCGTGCTCTCTGCTTGCGCGGTGTGGTGCGGCATAAAAAAAGAATTCGTCCGGCGGTTTACTTCACCGGTTTACGGTCTATACTTTACAACATTCAGTGCACTGAATATAAACTGAAAATCGAACAAGGAGACGAGATGTGCCCAAAAAATACCTGGTACGTGGCCTGCACGCCCGATGAAATCGATGGCAAGCCGCTGGGACGGCAGATCTGCGGCGAGAAGATCGTGTTCTATCGCGGCGCGGAGGGCAAGGTGGCTGCAGTGGAGGACTTCTGCCCGCACCGTGGCGCGCCGCTGTCGCTGGGTTTCGTCCGCGACGGCCAGCTGGTGTGCGGTTATCACGGCCTGGAGATGGGCTGCGACGGTAAGGTGATCAGCATGCCCGGCCAGCGCGTGCGCGGCTTCCCATGCATCCGCAGCTACCCGGTGGAGGAGCGCTACGGCTTCATCTGGGTCTGGACGGGCGAACGCGAACTGGCCGATCCGGCGCTGATCCATCATCTGGAATGGGCCGACAATCCTGCCTGGGCCTACGGCGGCGGTCTGTATCACATCAACTGCGAATACCGCCTGATGATCGACAACCTGATGGACCTGACGCACGAAACCTATCTGCATGCGTCGAGCATCGGCCAGAAGGAGATCGATGAAGCGCCGGTCAGCACGCGGGTCGAAGGCGAAGAGGTGATCACCAGCCGCTACATGGAGAACATCATGGCGCCGCCGTTCTGGCGCGCGGCCTTGCGCGGCAACGGCCTGGCCGACGACGTGCCGGTGGACCGCTGGCAGATCTGCCGCTTCACGGCACCCAGCCATGTGATGATCGAGGTCGGCGTGGCCCATGCGGGCAAGGGTGGCTACGACGCCGCGCCGGAGCACAAGGCATCCAGCATCGTGGTCGATTTCATTACGCCGGAAAGCGAAACTTCGCATTGGTACTTCTGGGGCATGGCGCGCAACTTCAAGCCGGACGACGAGGAATTGACCGCCACCATACGCACCGGCCAGGGCAAGATCTTCGGTGAGGACCGCGAGATGCTGGAGCTACAGCAGGCCAACATCCTGCGCCATCCCGAACGCAAGCTGCTGATGCTGAATATCGACGCCGGTGGCGTGCAGTCGCGCCGCGTGCTGGATCAGTGGCTGGAGAAGGAGCAGGGCGCATGAACACCGAATTGCTGCAAGTGCGTGTGGAACGCCGCCATGTGGAGGCGGAAGATATCTGCACCTATGAACTGGTCAACGCGGACGGCGCACCGCTACCGCCCTTCACGGCGGGGGCGCATATCGATGTCCACCTTGGCGCTGGCCTGGTGCGGCAGTACTCGCTCTGCAATCCGCCACAGGAACGACACCGCTACCTGATTGGCGTGCTGCGCGACCCATCGTCTCGTGGCGGCTCTAAAGCCATGCACGAAGAGGTGCAGGCCGGCGCCACGCTGACCATCAGCGCGCCGAAGAACCACTTTCCACTTGCCGACGCCGAACGCAGCCTGCTGCTGGCGGGCGGCATCGGCGTCACGCCCATCCTGGCGATGGCGGAAGCCTTGTCGGCGCGGGGCGCGGCGTTCGAGATGCACTACTGCGCGCGCTCACCCGAACGTACCGCGTTCCGCCAGCGCCTAGCCGCCGCGCTGTTCGCGCCCCAGGTGCACTTCCACTACGACAGCGGCGACGCCGCGCAGAAGCTGGACCTGCCGGATCTGCTGGCGGGGCTGGATCGCCGGACGCACATCTACCTTTGTGGGCCGGCCGGATTCATCGACCATGTCAAGGCCACGGCCAAGGCGCATGACTGGCCGCAGGACCAGATGCACCTCGAATACTTCGGCGCCAGCGCTGTGCCGGCGGCGGGAGGCGATCTGCCGTTCGAGGTGAAGCTGGCTTCCAGCGGCAAGGTGTACGCCATCCCCGCCGACAGCACCGTGCTGCGCGTGCTGACCGATGCCGGCGTGTTCATTCCCGCTTCCTGCGAGCAGGGCGTGTGCGGCACCTGCCTGACGCGCGTGCTGGACGGCGTGCCGGACCACCGCGACCTGTATCTGGACGAATCGGAACAAGCCGCCAATGACCAATTCACCCCTTGTTGTTCACGTTCCAAAACCGGCACGCTGCTGCTGGACCTATAAAAAAGGAGACACAATGCCAGGCCATATCAATCACCAACGCCGCCAGCTGTTGCTGGGCGCCGCCGCCTTGTCGGCCGGAGTTTTGCCCGCCGTCGCCAACGCGGCCGCCGAGCCGCTGAAAGTCGGCCTGATCGTGCCGATGTCCGGTCCGTTCGCTTCCACCGGCCGCCAGATCGAGGCGGCGGTCAAGCTGTACATGCGGCAGAACGGCGCCAGCGCCGCCGGCCGCCAGATCGAGATCATCCTCAAGGACGACGGCGGCCTGTCTCCGGACGTGACCAAGCGGCTGGCGCAGGAAATGGTCTCGCGCGACAAGGTGCAGGTGCTGGCTGGTTTCGGCCTGACGCCGCTGGCCTTCGCCGCCGCGCCGGTCGCCACCCAGGCCAAGGTGCCGATGATCGTGATGGCGGCCGCCGCGTCGGCGGTGCCGCAACGTTCTCCGTACATCGTGCGCACCGGCTTCACGCTGGCGCAGGTGACGGCGCCGATGGCGCAATGGGCGGTCAAAAACAAGATTAAAAATGCGGTGACCTTGGTCAGCGACTATGGACCGGGGCTGGATGCGGAGAAGGTATTCGTCAAGGGCTTGCTTGAAGGCGGCGGAAAGGTGCTCGACAGCTTGCGTGCGCCGCTACGTAATCCGGACTATGCGCCGTTCCTGGCGCGGGTGCGGGATTTGAAGCCGGATGCGTTGTTTGTGTTCGTGCCATCGGGTGAGGGTGCAGCGGTGCTGAAGCAGTTCACGGAACGCGGTCTGGCCGCCGCCGGCATACGGCTGATCTGCACCGGCGATGTGCTGGACGACGACCTGATGGCCAGCATCGGCCCTGCCGCGGCAGGTGTGGTCAGCAGCCATCATTATTCGGCGGCCCATCCGTCGGCGGAGAACAAGGCATATGTGGAGGCCTTCGGCAAGGCCAACCCGGGCATGCGGCCGAACTTCCATTCGGTCGGCGCGTATGACGGCATGCATCTGCTGTATCAGGCGCTCAAGCAGACCAACGGCGACAGCGACGGCGACAAGCTGCTGGCGGCGATGAAGGGCATGGCGTGGACCAGCGTGCGCGGCCCGGTCAGCATCGATGCCGCCAGTCGCGACATCGTGCAGACCGTGTACATCCGCAAGGCCGAAGCCAGCGCCGGCTCCTTCTACAACATCGAGTTCGACCAGTCCGACAAGGTGCGCGATCCGGGCGTGTAGCCCCGGATCTACAAGCCGGCGATGAAGCCGGAGACAGCCGACGCGAACAGCGCCGGCTGTTCGACCGCGCCCAGGTGCGAGGCATTGGGCAGTACGACCAGTGTGGCGCCCTGGATGGCTTGTTGTACGGTCTCCGACATGGCGACCGGCGTGCCCTGGTCCAGCTCACCGGCGATGATCAGTGTCGGCACGGCGATGGCGCCCAGCCGTTCCGTGGTGTCGACCGTGCCGACCGCGTTGCAGCAACCGATATAGCCGGTGCTGTCTGTGCTGAGCAGGCGGCGGCGGAAGCGCGCGACCGTGGCTGCGTGGTCGGCGCGGAAGGCGTCGTGGAAGTAGCGTCCCATGACCGCGTCGGCGATCGCCGCGATGCCTTGTTCGCGTACGGTGACGATGCGTTGTTGCCAGGCCTCGCGTGCCGCATCAGGATAGCGGGAGGTGGTGTTCCCCAGTACCAGAGCGCGCAGCAGCGACGGATGGCGCAGCGCCAGTTCCTGGCCGACCATGCCGCCCATCGAAAGCCCCACCCACACCACCGGTCCGGTATCGAGTTCGCGCAGCAGCGCTGCGGCGTCGTCGGCCAGATCGGCCATGCTGTACAGACCTTGCGGCGCGGCCGAGCCGCCATGGCCGCGATGGTCGTAGGCGATCACGCGGCAGTCCGCCGCCAACTGGTTGGCCAGGTCGTCCCACATCGTCAGGTCGCAGCCGAGGGCGTGGCTCAGCACCACCGTGTGACGCGGCGCCTTGCCGTTGCGCGGTTCACGCACAGTGTAGTGCAGCGCGGGCTGGCCGCTGCTGCGGCCTTCGCGGCCGACGCCGGGATGGCTGGCGGCGGCCGGCGCCGACGGCTCCAGCGTGTAGCCGATCTGCGGCCCCACCTCGCGCAGGATCGCCATCGCATGAGTGAATGCGGTGTTGGCGGCGGGGACGCCGGCGTAGATCGCCGATTGCATCAGCACTTCCTTCAGTTCGTCCGGCGACAGGCGGTTTGACGCATCGCCCAGCAGCGCGGCGCGCACGTGCAGCTCGTATTCTTCCCAGCGACCCAACGCGATGGTGGTGGCGAGTACCATGGCGCGCCGGGTCTTTTGTTCCAGGCCCGGGCGGCCCCAGATATCGTTCCACGCAAAGCGCGTGATCATGTTCTGGAACTCCGCGTTGAAGCTGTTGGCATTGGCGAGGGATTTATCCACCCAGGCGTCGCCGAGGATGGCGCGGCGGTTGTTCAGTCCACGTTCGAAGTCGTGGTCGATCGGATCGAAGCTCATGCGGGTGTCCTGTGATGGAACGGGTTGGAATTCAATGCGGTGATGTCCTTGCGCAGGCCTTGCAGCTGTTGCTGCGCCAGGCGCTGTGCCGGTCCGGCAGCGACGGCCGGATCGAACAGCGACGCCAGCGCGGCCGGGTCGACTTTCTTGCGTAGCTGCTCGTCGGCTTGCACCGCATCCGCCAGCAGGTCGGCAAGTTGGCGGCCACCGGCCAGCGCCTCGGCGCTCATTTTTTCCAGCAGACTGTGTGCCGCCGGGCGGCCGATGGCGGTGGCCAGCCATGCCGATGCCGCCTCGGCGAACACCAGTCCCTGCAAGGCGTCGATATTGCGCAGCATGCGCGCGGGATCGACATGCAGGCCGGCGAAGGCGTCGTTCAGCGCCTGCAATGCGCCGTGCGCGCTGAGGAACAGGCCTGGCCATTCGGCGAGTTCGGCCTGCCAGTTACCCAGGCCGCGTTCATGTTGCTGCCCCATGCTGGCCAGAAGCGCTGCGGCGTGCTGCGGCGTGCGCGTGGCGGCAGCCAGTGCGATCATCGCCGAAACCGGATTGCGCTTGTGCGGCATGGCGGAAGAGCCACCGCGGCCATTGCCAGATGGTTCGGCGAGTTCGGCGATCTCGCCTTGCGCCATCAGGCTGATATCGGTGGCGATCTTGCCCATGCTGCCGGTCAGCACCGCCACCTCCAGTCCCAGCCGCACCCATTCGTCGCGCTGCGTATGCCAGGCGGCATCCGCCAGCTTCAGGCCCAGATCGGCGGCCACCAGCGCCGCCACGGCTGCGCCTTGCTCACCCATCACGGCCAATGTGCCGACCGCGCCACCCAGTTGCAGTTGCAATGCGCGCGCGGCGCACTCGCGCAGGCGCGCGCGGGCCCGCACCAACGGCGCCAGCCAGCCGGTGATCTTGAAACCGAAGCTGCTCACCTGCGCCGGCTGCATCAGCGTGCGCGCCAGCACCGGCGTCGCCGCATGCTGGTCCGCCAATTGCAGGAGGTGTCCGGTCAGGTCGTGCAAGCCGTCGTCCAGCAGTTGCAGTGCGTCGCGCGTGGCCAGCACCATGGCGGTGTCGATCACGTCCTGGCTGGTGCTGCCCCAGTGGACGCGGGCGGCTGCTTCGGCGTCGTACAACGCCACGGTGCGCGTCAGTTCACGCACCAGCGGGATGGCCAGGCTGCCGGCGCGCCGGCCGGCGCTGACGATGGCCGGGATGTCGTACAGCTGCGCGTTGCAGACGCCGGCAATGGCGCGCGCCGATTCCGGCGGCAACATGCCTTGCCGGGCTTGGGCCTCGGCCAAGGCCTGCTCGAAGCGCAGCATGGCCTGCACGATCGCGGCGTCGTCGAAGACCGCGATCATGTCCGGCGTGGTGAGAAAACTGTCGAAGATGGATACGCTCAAGAGAACTCCGCTGGCAGGTCAGGCATAGTCGAAGAATACGGTCTCTTTTTCGGACTGCATCCAGATGTCCCAATGATAGACCCCCGGCGCGGTTTTGCGGGCGACCAGCGTAGGCCAGCGCGCGGCCGGTACCTGTTGCAATATCGCCGATTCGGCCAGTCCGCTATCGTCCTCCAGGAACACGGCGGTGAACTGGTGCTTGACCAGGCCGCGCGCGAACACGGTGATGAAGGTGGCCGGTGCGCCGCTGGCCGGCGCCGCGCATTGCGACAGGCGCAGGCTGAATTCTCCCTGTTCGCCGCTGGGCACACGGCGGAAGCCGGGCAAGGCCTGCGCCGCCTCCGCCCCTGCGGCCTCCGGTTGCCAGGCTTCGATCTGGGCGTCGTTGATCGGCGTGCCGTCGCCGTCGTAGATGGTGCCGCTGATGGTGATGGTGGGGGCCGTGGTTTCCAGCTGGCCGGCGGCGCTGGCGTCGGCCGCCCACTGCCAGGCTGCATGCGAGAACGGTCCGATGGTCTGTGAGGTGGTGATGTGGCTCATGCCGTTAGCTCCTTTAAATGCCCATGGGCGTGGCGTCGCGGCCGCGCAGCACGATGTCGAATTCATAGCCCAGCATCTTGTCGCTGTCGGTGTGTTCCAGGCTGTAGCGGGAAATCAGGCGCTGGCGCGCGGCCAGGTCCGGGATGCTCTGGAAAATCGGATCGTAGTCGAACAGCGGATCGCTGGGGAAGTACATCTGCGTGACCAGGCGCTGCGCATACACATTGCCGAACAAGGAGAAGTGGATGTGCGCCGGGCGCCAGGCCTTGTCGTGATTGCCCCATGGGTAGGGGCCGGGCTTGATGGTGACGAAGCGGTAGCGGCCATCGCCGTCGGTCATCATCTTGCCGATGCCGTAGAAATTCGGATCGAGCGGCGCGTCGTGCTGGTCCTTCTTGTGCCAATAGCGGCCGGCCGAATTGCACTGCCAGACTTCCAGCAGCGAATTGCGTACCGGTTTGCCATCCTCGTCGACCACGCGGCCGGTGACGACGATCTTCTCGCCCAGCGGCGCGCCGTGGCCGTGGGCCGTCAGGTCCATATCGTTCGGCAGCAGGATGCGCGGCGACGCGATCACGTTGTCCTGCACCGGCTGGTCGGCGCGGATGCGCAGCAGCGGCTGGGTGGGGCCGCGCTTGAGCGTGGACTTGTAGGGCGGGTAGATCAGTTCCGGGTAGACGCCGGATGGAATGGCATCGAAGTTCAAGGCGGGCCTCCTGATGGTTGTTGTGTTGTGTGGAGACGATGTTAGGGAAGGCCGCGCCGCGTCACAATACGTGCACGGTCGGTGATATCCGCTATGCGCACATTTTGTGCGATACTCGCACAAATCAATCAATTTCTACGTTATGACTGCTGAAGACGACGTCCCAGCCCAGCGCGACCTGGTGGCAGGCCTGGAAAAAGGCCTGCTGGTGATCGCCGCCTTCGACCAGGAGCGCAGCCGCCTGAGCATCGCCGAAGTGGCCGAGCGCACCGGCCTGACGCGGGCGGCTGCGCGCCGCTACCTGATCACGCTCACGCACCTGGGCTATATGCGGCATGAGAACAAGCTGTTCGCACTGACGCCCATGGTGCTGCGGCTCGGCCAGTCCTACCTGCATTCGGCACGCCTGCCGCGCATCGTCCAGCCCTTGTTGTACCGGCTGGCCTATGCGCTGGGCGAGGCGGCGTCGGTGGGCGTGCTCGATCACGATCAGCTGGTGTGTGTGGCGGCAGTCAGCGCCGGCCAACTGGTATCGGTCACGCTGCAGCCGGGCACCCGCGTGCCGGCTTATTGCACCGCCAATGGCCGCGTGCTGTTGGCGCACCTGCCGCAGCAGCAGATCGACGCTTTCCTGGAACGCGCCCAGCCGGAGCGCATCACCGAACACACCATCGTCGGCAAGGAGCGCCTGGCGCTGGAGATCGCCCGCGCCCGCGCGCAAGGCTATGCGCTGGTGGACCAGGAGCTGGAACTGGGCTTGCGCACCATCGCCGTGCCGTTGAAGAATTTCCGAGGCGAGGTGGTGGCGGCGATGAACATCAGCGTCCATGCCGGCCGCATGCCACGTGAGCAGATGGTGGAGCGCTGCCTGCCGGCGCTGATCAAGATCCAGGTCGAGCTGAACGCCTTGCTGTAGGCCGGCCGGCGTTCTAGTCGCCCCGGAACGCCTTCGGCGTCAGGCCCATGCGCTTCTTGAACAGGCGGCTGAAGTAGGCCGGATCCTGGAATCCCAGTTCGTAGGCGATGCTGGCGACGCTGGCAGGCAGATAGGTCAGTTTGCGGCAGGCTTCCAGCATCAGCCGGTCCTGGGTGATGTCGAACGCGGATTTGCCGGAGAGCTTGAGACACAGGCGGTTGAGTCGCGTCGGCGTGGCGCGTAGCGCTTCGGCATACTGGCCGACCTGCCATTGCTCCTTGTAGCGCCGTTCCACTTCGGCGCGAAAGCGGCTGAACAGCTCGAAATCGCTGCGGCCCGACTGGTCGGCCAGGCGGCGTTCCGCATGCAGCCGCACCAGCAGCAACAAGGCGCTGCGCGCCAGCCACTCCAACATCAGCGTATGGCCGTACTGCGGCCAGGCCGCCTCCGTGAGCAGGTTTTTCAGCAGCGATTCCAGTCGTGCGCGCAGTTCCGGCTGGCCGGCCAGGTCGATCGCCAAGGGTTCCACAAACAGCGAGGAATACAAATCGCCGTGGCCCGCATACATCACGTTCTGGTCCACCGTCAGCACATAGCCGTGCGCCTCGGCCGAGAAGTCGAAGCCATGCACCACCGATGGATGGAGTGTGATGACGGTCGGCGCACTGCATTCCCAGACGGCGCCGTCGACACTGGCGCGGACCTCTCCACCGTAGAGGAAAAGTACCTGAAACAGTCCGGCATGTGTGTGCTTTTCGATATGCCAGTGGTGCACCCGGCTGCGGGTCTCTATCAACTCGATATGCACGAATTCGGCGTTTTCTCCCCGTGTTTGCTCGCCGTACAGGCCAAACTGCGGGACGTCGGGTAGTGCTGGTCGGACGGTGCGGGGCATGGAGAGGGCGTGCCGTTTAAAAGAATGGAGTGTCGAAATAGTACAAGTTTTAAGAAGTTTCATCCATTTTTTTTGCAACGGGCCGGCGCTACGATGGCAGCACACTAACACCATAACGGAGACATCATGCGTACCCAGGTAGCCATCATCGGCGCCGGCCCAGCGGGCCTGCTGCTATCCCATCTGCTGCATTTGAACGGCATCGAATCGATCGTGCTGGAATCGCGCAGCCAGGCCGAGATCGAGGCCACTATCCGCGCCGGCGTGCTGGAACAAGGCACCATGGACATTCTCAACAACGCCGGCGTCGGCGCCCGCATGCAAGCCGAGGGCGCACTGCACCACGGTATAGAACTGGCGTTCGGCGGCCAGCGCCACCGGATCGACCTCACCGAATTGACGGGCAAGGCAATCACCGTCTACCCGCAGCATGAAGTGATCAAGGATCTGGTGGCGGCGCGGCTGGCGGCGCAGGGACAGTTGCTGTTCGAAGTCAGCGGCGTCGAGCTGCATGGCGTCGACACCGCCGCGCCTTCGGTCGGCTTCATTCATTGCGGCGAAGCGGCGCGCATCGAGGCTGATTTCGTGATCGGTTGCGACGGCTACCACGGCGTCACGCGGCCGGCGATGCCGGGCCAAGGGCGGCAGGACTTCAAGCGCGATTACGGCTTCGGATGGTTCGGCGTGCTGGTGGAGTCGGCGCCATCGTCGGAAGAGCTGATTTATGCGCGCCATGAGCGCGGCTTCGCATTGGTCAGCACGCGCACGCCGACCGTGCAGCGCCTGTACTTCCAGTGCGATCCGGCCGACCATGTCGACAACTGGTCGGACGACCGCATCTGGGCCGAGCTGCACGCCCGTCTGGAGAACAACGATGGCTGGCGCGTCAACGAAGGCCGCATCTTCCAGAAAAATATCATCGGCATGCGCAGTTTCGTTTCGACGCCGATGCAGTCGGGCCGCCTGTTCCTGGCCGGCGACGCCGCGCACATCGTGCCGCCCACCGGCGCCAAGGGCATGAACCTGGCCGTGTCGGACGTGGCGCTGCTGGCGCAGGGGCTGGAGCAGTTCTACCGCCAGGGCAGCGAGGAGCGGCTGCACGGGTACACGGATGCGGCGCTGAAGCGCGTCTGGCGGGCCGAATACTTCTCGTGGTGGATGACCAGCCTGTTGCACACCTTTGCCGACGCCACGCCTTTCCAGCGCGAGGTGCAGCGCGCCGAACTGGAATGCGTGGTCAGCTCGCGCGCCATGGCGACGGCGCTGGCGGAGAATTACGTCGGGGCATTCTGAGCGCGAATAGCCGAGCCGCCCGTAGCGTCAGAAGAGGTTCAGCAGAAAAGCGGCCGCCCGCCTGGTCGCCGGGTTGTAGCGGGCTGGATATGTTCGAAATCAAAGGCTGCCTGCAGCGACCAGGGCCCTGTACGCCGCTTCGGGGACCGCCTTGCTGAACAGGTACCCCTGGAACAGGTTGCAATAATTGGCCGCCAGGAAGGAATGCTGTTCGTCGGTCTCCACGCCCTCGGCAATGATGGTCAGTCCCAGAGTGTGGCCCAGCACCGCGATGACGCAGGCGATGGCGGCGTCGTTGGTATCGACCAGCACGTCGCGCGCAAAGCTGCGGTCGATCTTCAACTGGTCCAGCGGCAGGCGCTTGAGGTAGGACAGCGAGGAATAGCCGATGCCGAAGTCGTCCAGGGCGAAGCCGACGCCGCTGCGCTTGAGGGTGCTCATCTTTTCAATCACGCTGGCAAAGTCGTCCAGCAACAGGTTCTCGGTCAATTCCAATTTCAAGCGGCGCGGGTCGGCGCCGCTGCGGGACAGCGCGGCGTCGACCTGGGCCACAAAGTCGGGCTGGCGAAACTGCCGCGGACTGACATTGACGGCCAGGGTCAGGCCTTGCATGGGCGCTTCCTTCGCCCAGACCGCCAACTGGTCGCAGGCGGCCTGCATCACCCATTGCCCCAACGGCTGGATGATGCCGGTGCTTTCGGCCAGCGCGATGAACTGGTCGGGCAGCACCAGCCCGTGGCGTGGATGGTGCCAGCGCAGCAGGGCTTCGGCGCCGACGATACGCCCCGTCGTGTCGACCTGGGCCTGGTAGTACAGCTCGAATTCTCCGCGCTGCAAGGCCTGTTGCAGGTCGTGTTCCATCTCGGCGCGGGCGTTGGCCGCTTGCTGCATCTGCGGTTCAAAGAAACGCAGTGTATTGCGGCCGCCCGCCTTGGCCTGGTACATCGCCAGATCGGCCTGCTGGAGCGCTTCCTCGATCGTCAGTTGGTGATCGGAGATCAGCGTCACGCCGATACTGGGCGTGCAGTGATAGGGACGTTCGCCCAGCTGGTAGGGCCGGTTCAGCTCGGCCAGCAGACCATCGCCGATGGCCTGCACCTTGCGCGCCGCCTCGTCCAGACTGTCGCTCAAACCCTCGAGCATGATGACAAATTCGTCGCCGCCGAGCCGGGCGACGGTATCGGCGCTGCGCACGCAGGCTGGCAGCCGCTGCGCCACCTGGCGCAACAGCAAGTCGCCCTGGTCATGACCCAGCGTATCGTTGAGCTGCTTGAAATTGTCGAGGTCGATGAACATCAGCGCGCCGACCAGCTTGCTGCGGGCGGAACTGTCGATGGCGTGGCGCAGGCGGTCGAACAGCAGGCGGCGGTTGGGCAGCTTGGTCAGCGGATCGTAGAAGGCGAGCTGGCGGATTTCCTCCTCCGCCTGCTTGCGGGCGCTGATGTCGCTTTGGGTGCAGACAAAGTGGCGGATGCTGCCGTGAGCATCGCGGATGGCGCTGATGATGGTCCAGGTCGGATAGATTTCGCCGTTCTTGCGGCGGTCCCAGCATTCGCCCTGCCAGGAACCGCTGTGGAGTATGCTGTCCCACATGTCGGCATAGAATGCCGCGTCATGCCGCCCGGACTTGAGCACCCGCGGCGTGCGGCCCAGGATTTCATTCTCGCTGTAGCCGGTGCTGGCGGTGAAGGCGGAGTTGATGCGCAGGATGGTCGATTGGGCGTCGGTGATCATCATCGGCTCCTGCGACTCGAAGGCGACCGCGGCGATGTGCAGCTGTTCGGCCGCGTACAGGCTGTCGGTGATGTCCAGCGAGATGCTCAACAGATGAGTCGGGTGGCCTGCGCTGTCGAGCAAAACCAATTTCTTGGTGTGCAGATAGCGTGTTTGCCCGCTGGCGTCCTGCACGGCTTCCTGCGCGATGTCCAGGATCTGGCGCGAAGCGATGACCTGGCGGTCGGACTGCATTCTTGCTTCGCCTTCGGCGCCGGGGTACAGGTCGATGTCGGTCTGGCCGATGACTGCGCTGGCGGGCTTGCCGAATATCTGCTCGCCGGCGCGGTTGAAGACGTCATAGCGCAGACTGGCGGCATGCTTGACCATGATGATGGCCGGCATATGGTCGAGCATGGAGGCGAGGAGATGGCGCGACTGCCGCAAATCGTCGGTGCGGTCTTGCACCCGTTGCTCAAGTTCGATGTTGATTTGGCGAATCTTGGTCTCGGCCTCGATCCGCTTGTCATCGCTGCGCCGCTGGCGTGCTGCCGCCTCATCCAGCGCGGCGGCGACCTGCTCGGCTTCGCGCAGTCTGATGCGATGGGGCGGCAGCTGCGCGCCGCAGCCGAGCGCAGTCGAGAGCTCCACCAGTTGCGCCATGGCCTGTTGGACGAGCTTGCTGGCGTGCCTGGCCAGGGCGATGCCGACCGCCAGCAGCAGCGCGCTGGCGGCCAGATTGAATGCCAATGCGCGCCACAGTTGCTGGTCCGCGGCAGCGCTGGGTATGTCTACGCTGACCGCCCATCCGCTGTCCGCCGAGCGTGCAAAGGCGTTATAAACGGGAATGCCTTCCAGCGAGACGGTTCGCGCATGAGTCGTCTGTTCGTTCGCAGGTAGCTGCTGGCCGTCCACCCGCGCCCTGCGGCCGACATATTGCGCCGCCAGGTGGCTGCGCGCCACAATGGTGCCGCTGCGGTCGATAATGGCTACCAGCCATTCGGGCGGCAGCTTGTGGCTGGCGAGCAGCGTCGCGAACTCGCTGGCGGCCAGGCCGACGTCGAGAAAGTAGGTCAGTTTGCCGTCGATCAGCACCGGCAGGCAGATACTCATCACCGCCGCCCCGGTGTCGGGGCCGATATAGAGATCGGATATCTGCAAGCTGCCACTCGCGGCGACGCGTTCCAGCAACGCCGGATTGCCATGCGGGGGCAGCGCAGTGCCGAGTGGCCGCAGGGTGTTGACTAGTTGCTGCCCATGCAGGTCCGTCAGTACGAAATTGGTGGCTGTAGTGTAGCGGGTGGCCGCTGCGCCCTGGCGGTGAAAAGTCACCAGGTCGCCGTTCCGTAGTGCGGGCGAGGTTGCCAGGGTGCCGGCGATGGCGCCGATTGACTTGAATTGGTTGTCTATATTCAGCAACAACTCGCGTGTGGTGTGCAGTGTATCGCCGTCGCTTTGCGCGCGGCTGGCGTCGAACGCCTGGAGCGACCACGCAAGGCTGATCAGAAACGCCGGCAGGACCAGGGCTGCGACGATGAACAGCAAGATATTCCGTACGGTATTGACGCGGTGCATGGAAGTCAGCGGAACGTGTTCTCTAGCGGGAAACAGACGTAATTCGGATATTATGGTGTTGTCCGCAGGCTATTTGAATGATGTAGATCAAATTGCTAGTTGAATTCTGTGGTATCGCCGCGTAGCGCTGTGGTGCGTCCGAACCCAGGTCGCTATTATCCGTGGCGGGCGGCGCGACGTTAATGACCACTTAATGAAGGCCCGCATACACTTCACTTCCCATTCACTTGCACACAAAGCGATGAAAATAACGATATCGACCTTGCTGTTGTCCATTAGCCTGCTGACCGTTCCCCTGACTGCGGCCCAGGCCGCAGACTACGCGGTGCGGCAGACCTGGACGCTGGACCAGGCAGGGCGCTGGGACTATCTCGAGGTGGATCCGGTGCGCCATCGCCTGTTCATGACGCGCGGCGATCGGGTGCAGGTGCTCGATCTGCCATCGGGCAAGGTGACCGGCCAGATCGACGGCCTGCAGAGTGCACATGGTGTGGTGTTGGCGCAGAAGCTCAACCTGGGCTTTGCCAGCAGCGGCGGCGGCAACAGCATCGTCGTCTTCGACCTGACGACGCTGCAAACCCGCCAGGAAGTGAAAGTGTCGGGCGCCAACCCTGACGCCCTCCTGTTTGACGAAGGTAGCGGCAAGCTTTACGCCTTCAACGGAAAAACCAACAACGTCTCGGTGTTCGACGCCGCCACGATGGTGCTGAAGGCGACCATCGCCGTCGGCGGCAAGCCGGAATTCGCGGTCACCGACGGCAAGCGCATCTACGTCAATATCGAGGACAAGGGCGAGATCGCGGTGATCGACATCGCTGGCGATCGCCAGGTCGCGCGCTGGACTTTGAACGGCTGCGAGGAGCCGACCGGGCTGGCGCTCGACGCCGCACACCATCGCCTGTTCTCGGCCTGCCAGAACGGCGTGCTGGCCATCACCGATACCAGCAACGGCAAGGCCGTGACGCGCGCCGCCATCGGCCAGAATTCCGACGCGGTGGTGTTCGACGCCGCCAGCGCCACGGTGTTTTCCTCCAACGGCGACGGCACGCTCAGCGTCATCCACCAGGACGACGCCGATCACTATGCCAAGGCGGTGACGCTGCGCACCGAGAAGGGCGCACGCACCATGGCCATGGACCATGAAAGCGGCAGCCTGTATCTGCCGACCGTGGTGGACAAGCACTTCACGGTCATCGTGGCCACACCCTGAGCGTACAGATTATGCGCCTGCTATTGGTAGAAGACGATCCGATGATCGGCGAGAGCATGCTTGAAGCGCTGCGCGGCGAACGCTATGCGGTCGACTGGGTACGCGACGGCGTGGCGGCCGAGCTGTCGATGCGCCAGGATATCTACGACTTGCTGGTGCTGGACCTGGGCTTGCCGCAGCGGCAGGGCATGGACGTGCTGCGGCGCCTGCGCGCGCAGGGCGGCCAGACGCCGGTGTTGATCGTCACCGCGCGCGATGCCACGGCTTCCCGCGTTGAGGGCCTGGACGCCGGCGCCGACGACTACCTGGTCAAGCCCTTCGACCTGGACGAACTGCTGGCCCGCATCCGCGCCGTGTTGCGCCGGCGCGGCGGCCATCTTCATTCGCTGGTCACGCACGGCGCGTTGAGTGTCGACCTGGCCGCGCATGAAGCCACTTTCAATGGTGTGGCGCTACACCTGTCCTCCCGCGAGTTCGCCTTGCTGCGCGCCTTGCTGGATGTGCCGGGCAGCGTGGTTTCCAAAGCCCAGCTGGAGGAAAAAATCTACGGCTGGGGCGAGGAGATCGAGAGCAATACCATCGACGTCTACATCCACCATCTGCGCAAGAAGCTGGGCAGCGAATTTATCAAGAACGTGCGCGGTGTCGGCTATAAATTGGCCAGCATCACATGAAGTCGATCCGCGCGCGCCTGCTGGCGGGGCTGATGTTTGGCACGCTCTGTTTCACACTGGTCGCCGGCCTGATGGTCTATCAGCGCGCCGATCACGAGGCTGACGAACAGTCCGACCTGCGCTTGCGCCAAGTGGCGTGGGCCTTGCCGCCGCATCTGGGTGATGGCGTGCAGCTGCCCGGCGACGACGACCAGGACGATGCGGTGCTGATCCAGGTGTGGGACCGGGCGGGCCGGCCCGCGTATGTGTCGGAACCGTCGCAGGCCTTGCCGCGCCAGTCGCTGACGGGCTTCGGCACCATCACCCATCAGGGCGAGCGCTGGCGCGTGTACAACGAATCGCGGTCGGACTACTTCATGCAGATCGCCCAGCCGTTCTCGGTGAGGGAGCGTATTGCCGCCAAAATGGCGTTGCGTATCGTGCCGCCTTTGCTGGTGCTGCTGCCGGCGCTGGCGGCTTTGATCTGGATCGTGGTGGGGATGGCGTTGCGGCCGCTGGAGCAGGTGGCGCAGGCCGTGCGTGGCCGCTCGCCGGGCGTGTTGCAGCCGCTGGAGACCAGGGGCATGCCGCCCGAACTGCTGCCCATTGTGGTCGCGCTGAATGGTTTGCTGGAAAAGATAGACAGCGCGATGGCGGCGCAGCGCAGCTTCATCGCCGACGCCGCGCACGAATTGCGTTCGCCGCTCACCGCGCTCAAATTGCAGCTGCAACTGGCCGAGCGGGCCGGCAGCGATGAGCAGCGCAACGTCGCCTTTCATCGCTTGCATGAACGGCTGGACCGGTCCACCCATCTGGTTCACCAGTTGCTGACATTGGCCCGCCACGAACAGCATCAGGCGCTGCCAACGCCGGTGCCGACCGATGTCCTGGCGCTGGCCCGGCAGGTGGTCGCCGATCACAGCATCCTCGCCGAGAATCGGGGGATAGATCTGGGTGTGGCGGGCAGCGGCGAACCGTTGTGGGTGCCGGTTCATCCCGAAGGCCTGTCGGTCATGCTCAGCAACCTGGTCGACAACGCGGTGCGCTACACGCAGCCAGGCGGGCAGGTTGATGTCACGGCCGGCATGGAGCGCGGGCTGGCGTGTTTGCGGGTGGCCGACAACGGTCCCGGCGTGCCGGAGGCGGAACGCGGGCGACTGTTCGACCGCTTCTATCGCCCCGATGGCAACGCCGTCTGGGGCTGCGGCCTGGGACTGTCCATCGTCAGGAACGTCGTCGATGGGCATGGCGCCGAAATCGAATTGTCCAGCAATGGCGGGGTAGGATTGGTGGTAAGTGTTTATTTACCAGTGGTTTAATTTTTAATAAGGACAGTGAAATGCCTTCGATACGACAACTGCATCGCTACCTCGGCGTGTTCTTCACGCCGGCCATAGTGTTCTTCGCTTTTTCGGGTGCACTGCAGACCTTCAATTTGCATAAGGGCGCGCACCGTGGCGATCCGCCGACTTATCCATGGATAGCGGCGATGGCGTCGCTGCATCAGGATCAGGAGCTCTACGAAGCGCCGGCGCCGAAGCCACAGGCCAGCAAGTTGGTGAACGCAACACCAGCAGAAACCGCCAAACCGAAACCAGAAGTGGAACAGCCCGAAGAGCATTCCAGCCTGCCGCTGAAATTGTTCGTGGTGGCCTTGGCGATAGGCTTATGTGCGTCGTCGCTGGCAGGGCTATACATCGCTTTCAGCAATCCGCGGATCCGTCTCCCGGTCGGCCTGACGCTGGCCGCCGGCATGCTGCTGCCGGTTATTTTGATGGTGGTTTGACGAAGGCGGGCGAGCAGGGCGCCCGTGCCAGCAGCTCGGCCAGCCGCAGGAACTCGGCCGGACTCACCTTGCGCGCCGTTTTCGCCTGCGCTGCGTCGACCACGCGCTGATGGCTGATCACCATATGCTGCCGTGGGACGACCAGGATGTACTGGCCGTAGTAGCCCCAAGCCATATAGGCGCCCTCCAGCGGTGATCCCGCCGGTAGTGCCGGTATCCACCACAGAAGTCCGTAGTCCAGCCGGCGCCGCGCGGTGGAGGGCGGATGCATGTTGGCCGCCGGCGTTACCGGTTTGGTGATGCGGCTGACCCAGTCGGCAGGCAGCAGCTGCCGGCCGTTCCAGCTTCCCTGTTGCAGCATCAGCTGGCCGAGGCGGGCCATGTCGCGGGTCGACAGGTGGAAGTGATAGGCCAGATGGCGCGAGCGGGCCGGATCGCCGTTGCGGTGCTGCTGCGACAGCCGGAAGTCCTCCATTTGCAGCGGTTTCGCCAGCTGGTCTTCGAAGCTTTGGTAGATGTCACGCTGCGTCAGTTGCTCGAACACGGTGCCGGCGGCGTTGAAGTCCCAGTTGTTGTACAAGAAGTAGGCGCCCGGCGTCTGGGAACCGCGCGGCGGCGCGGCATCGGCATCGTCACCGGGGTTGGATGCCGCGTGATAGACGCCGGAACGCGCCGCCAGCAGGTCGCCCACCGTGGCAGTGCGTTCCAGCGGCAGCAGGCCGCCGACATCGTCGATGTCCAGCGATGCCAGGCTGCGGCTCAACGAGATCGTGCCGTCGGCGACATAGGGGCCGTACATCATGGCCAGCACGCTTTTGCGTATCGAATAGACCTGGTTGGCCTGGTCCAGCGGGCCGTAGCTGGCGAACACCTGGCCGTCGCGCACCGCCATCATCGAGGTGCTGGGCAGTGTTTTCAAATAATCCTGTGCCTCGGCGAGGCCGGCGCGGCATGCCGCGCTTGGCTCCGGCATGTCGGTCCAGTGCGCGCCCGGCGTGGCACCGCCAGCCCTGGCGCACAAGGCCATCAACAGCAAGGCAAGTCCGATGCTCGACGAGGGCGATTTCATGGCGTGGCTTATGGCAGCAGCAGCGAGTGCTGGCTGGCGGTGTGGAAGTCGCGCCAGACCCGGTTGATGGTGCTGTCTTCGTGCGCTGCGTACAGGCCGCAATAAGGATACAACTCATCGACCGCCGCGCGCGAGGCGCCCACCAATGCCAGAGAGCTGGCCTGCACCGCCTCCATATCGTCGGCGGTGAGCGGCTTGCCGCTTTCCACCAGCGCCCAGCTGCGATCCAGCACATCGTAGAAGCGCGCACGGGCGGTGGCGTGGGCCTGCTCCTTGTCGCGCAACAGCGCGGCGACTTCAGGGACCTCCAGCAGCGGCAGATTCTTGAGGGCGTGCCGGCGGCGGCTCATGCAAGGCCGAGCCAAGTGCATGAAATGGCTGGCCATGCCCGCCACGTTGGCCGCCAGCGTGACAAAGGCCAGAGAATAAAACGGAAAGCGATACAGCGGACCATCAGCCGTTGCGGTAGCGGGGCTGATCGTGAAGCCGTGGTCCTTGCTCACCCATGCGCCGTCGATGCGGTAGCTGTGGGAGGCGCTGGCGCGCATGCCGATGCTGCCCCAGGACGGCACTATCTGCACTTGCTCCGCCGGCACCAGGAAGGCACGGATGCGCGGCGCGCCTTGTTCGTCCAGCAGCGGCTGGCCGCCGGCGCGCAGGACCGCGTTCAAGGTGAAGTGGGTGGCCATCGGCGCTCCGCTGGCGTAATCCCAGCGGCCGGTGATGCGGAACCCTGCGGCTTCCCCATCGCCATCCTGGTCGGCGTAGCCGGTTGGCGCGCCGCTGCCGCCCAGGCAAACGCGCTTGCTGCCGATGATGTCGCGCGCCAGCGCCGGCGGCAGGAAACCGGCGAACCATCCCGCGCCTGCGCACAGCGTGAGCACCCAGCCCATGCTGCCGTCGACGGCGGCAACCGCTTCCTCCAGGCGCACCACTTGCGGCAAAGGCAGTTCGGCGCCGCCGCTGGTGCGCGGCGCCAGCATCCTGAGCCAGCCGCGCCGGTGCAGCAAGGCTTGCTGGACCGGGTGCAGGAAACGGGCGGTATCGGCCATTGCCGCATAGCGTTCGATACGGCGGGCGTCACGCGGGAGGAGGGGGGAGACGGCGGGCAGGGGCATGCGGAATCTTTGGACGGTAGCAATGCCGAGCATTTTCGCATTATTGGGCCAGTTTCCGAAACTCCCATGCCATTTCGGTATGTTTGCAGCGATAAAAATGATTGGTTAAGCTGGCATCGTTCGTCGTAGCATGGTGGCGCACATGCTCCCACTTTATGAAAGACAGATGATGTCAGCAATTAAACTCGCGATCGTAGGCGTCGGAAAGATCGTCCACGACCAACACTTGCCCGCCATCGCGGCAAACGCCGATTTCCAGCTGGTGGCCTCGGCCAGCCGGCACAACACCGTCGACGGCCTGCCCGGTTTCAAGTCCATCGAGGAGATGCTGGCCGCCGTGCCGGAGATCGACGCCGTGTCGCTCTGCATGCCGCCGCAGTACCGCTACCAGGCTGCCCGCGTGGCGCTGGCCGCCGGCAAACACGTGTTCCTGGAAAAGCCGCCGGGTGCGACCCTGTCCGAAGTGGCCGACTTGGAGGCGCTGGCCGCCGCCAGGGGCCTGACCCTGTTCACCAGCTGGCATTCGCGCTACGCGCCGGCGGTGCAGCCGGCCAAGGCCTACCTGGCCGCCCACGCGCCGACCGGCATGCAGGTCACCTGGAAGGAAGACGTGCGCCAATGGCACCCGAACCAGGAATGGATCTGGCAGGCCGGCGGCCTGGGGGTGTTTGACCCGGGTATCAATGCGCTGTCCATCGTCACTGAAATCCTGCCGTCGCTGATCTTCCTGAACCGCGCCACGCTGGAATTCCCCGAAAACCGCGACGCTCCCATTGCCGCCGAGCTGCATTTCCAGGACGGCAACGGGGTGCCGGTACATGCCGTCTTCGACTGGCGCCAGACCGGCAAGCAAAGCTGGGACATCGTGGTCCAGACCGCGGATGGCGAGCTGAAACTGAGCGACGGCGGCGCACGGCTGTGGGTGCACGGCGTCGAACAGCCGCTGGCCAAGGAAGCCGAATATCCGTCGCTGTACCGGCGTTTCGCCGGCCTGGTCAAGGAAGGCCGCGCCGACGTCGACGTGGCGCCGCTGCGCCATGTGGCCGACGCCTTCATGCTCGGCCAACGCAAGCTGGTCGACGCCTTCCACGACTGACGCCGCTCAGGCCATCTGCCCGATGGTCTTGCGGAAGCGCCTCAGCGACAGCGCAAACAGCGCCGCGCCGATGGCGGCCAACGCCAGCATCTGCGGCCAGATCACGCTGATGCCGGCGCCCCGGTACAGGATGGCCTGGGCGGCCGCCACGAAATGCGTGGTCGGCGCGGCCAGCATGATGTCCTGCACCAGCGCCGGCATGCTCTCGCGCGGTGTCGAGCCGCCCGACAGCATTTGCAGCGGCAGCAGCACCAGTACCAGCAACATGCCGAATTGCGGCATGCTGCGCGCCAGCGTGGCCAGGAAGATCCCCATCGACGTGGTGGCGAACAGGTGCAGCGCCGTCACCAGCACGAACAGCGCAATCGAACCGGTGATCGGCACGTGCAGCGCGCCCTGCACGATGAACACCAGCGACGCCAAAGCCGCCAGCACCACCACCGTCCCCATCGACCACACCTTGGCCAGCATGATCTCCATCGGCGTCACCGGCATCACCAGCAGGTGTTCGATGGTGCCGTGTTCTCGCTCGCGTATCAACGCGGCGCCGGTCAGGATGATGGACAGCATGGTGACATTGTTGATGATCTCCATCAGCGAGCCAAACCACGACTGTTCCAGGTTGGGATTGAAGCGCATGCGCAGGTCCAGGCCGACCGGCGGCTCGGCGGCGGCCTGTTGGCGACGCAGGAAATCGCCTACCTCGGCGCCGACGATCTGCTGGATGTAGCCGTTGCCGGTGAAGGCCTGGCTCATGCGCGTGGCGTCGATGTTGAGCTGGATCGCCGGCGCGCGGCCGGCCAGCGTGTCGCGCTGGTAGTCGGGCGGAATGGCCAGCACGAAGGTGTAGTTGCCGCTGTCCAGGCCGGCGTCGGCCTGGCCGGCGCTCACCAGCGACGGCGTGCGGAAGTGCGGCGGATAGAAGCCGGCGGCGATCCTGGCCGACAAGGGCGAGCCGTCCAGGTCGACGATGGCGATGGCGGCGTTGTGCAGGCTTTCCGGCATCGCCGTGGCCGCCACGTAGATCGACAGCGAGAAGGTGTAGACGATCAACACCAGCATGGCCGGGTCGCGAAGCAGGCTCCACAGCTCCTTGATGCCGAGGCGGTAGATGTGCGCCGCGCGCGTGCTCAGGGGGATACGCATGCTCATCGCTCCTGTTTGTCCAGCAGCAGCGCGGACAAGGTGAGTATCACCGGCACCGCCAGCAGCAGCGGCCACAACGAGCCGCCCAGCTCGCCCAGGCCGAGAGCCTTGTTGAACACGCCCCGGCTGATGGTCAGGAAATGCGTGGCCGGGTAGATGCGGCCGATCAGCGCGCCGATGCCGCTCAGGCCGGACACCGGATTGAGCAGGCCGGCAAACTGCACGCAGGGGATGATGGTGCCTATCATGGTCACGAACAGCGCGGCGATCTGGCTGCGGGTGAAGGTCGACACCAGCAGGCCCAGGCCGGTGGCGCAGATCACGTAGACCAGCGCGGCCAAGGTCAGCGTCGGCAGGCTGCCTTTGACGGGCACGCCGAACACGGTGGCCGCCAGCACGGTCAGCAGCGCGAAGTTCAGCATGCCCAGCGCGACATAGGGCACCTGTTTTCCGAGCAAGAATTCCAGCCGCGTCACCGGCGTCACGTACAGGTTGAGGATGGAGCCCAGTTCCTTCTCGCGCACCACCGACAGCGCGCTGAGCATCGCCGGTATCATCATCAGCAGCATCGGGATCACGGCCGGGATCATGGCCGGCAGGCTCTTGACGTCGGGGTTGTAGCGGTAGCGCGTCTCCAGCGTGCCGGCGCCGGCCAGCTTCATGCCCAGCCGGTGCTGCGCCAGGTCGGCCAGCCAGCCCATGTGCATCGCCTGGACGTAGCCGCGCGTGGTCTCGGCCCGCATCGGCATGGCGCCGTCGACCCAGGCGCCCACCGTCACCGGGGCGCCGCGTTGCAGGTCGCGGCCGAAGCCGGGCGGGATCTCGATCGCCAGCGCCAGTTCGCCGCTGCGCATGCGGCGGTCCAGGTCGTCGTAGTCGGCCAGCGGTTCGTGCTCGATGAAGTAGCGCGAACCGGACAGGTTGAGCGCATAGTTTTGACTGAGGCCGCTCTGGTCGCGGTCGAGCACGGCGTAGGACAGGTTCTCGACGTCCATATTGATGCCGTAGCCGATGATGAACATCAGGATCGCCGTGCCCAGCAGCGCGAGCGTGGCGCGCACCGGATCGCGGCGCAGTTCCAGCGTTTCGCGCAGCGTGTAGCTGTAGGCCCGTTGCAGGCTGCGGCGCCATTTGGCGCGCGGGGCGGCGGCCAGCGTCGGCGCTGGCGGCGCTTCGGCCGGCGGCGGCGGGTTGCCGGCCGCTTCCTCGAGATAGGAGATGAAGGCCTGCTCCAGCGTGGCGACGCCGCGCATCGCCGGCAGCTCGGCCGGCGCGGCGCTGACCAGCACGCGGCCCGCGTGCATCAGCGAGATGCGGTCGCAGCGCTCGGCCTCGTTCATGAAGTGGGTCGAGATGAAGATGGTGACCTGGTCGTTGCGGGCCAGGTCGATCATCAGGCGCCAGAACAGGTCGCGCGCCACCGGATCGACGCCGGAGGTCGGCTCGTCGAGGATCAGCAGTTCCGGCTTGTGCACCATGGCCACCGCCAGCGACAGGCGCTGGCGCACGCCCAGCGGCAGCTGTTCGGGCAGCGTATCGAGCGCGCCGGCCAGGCCGAAGCGCTGCGCCATGTCGGCCACGCGCCCGGCGATCTCGGCCTCCGGCACGCTGAACATGCGCGCATGCAGCACCAGGTTCTGTTGCACCGTCAGCTCGCCGTACAGCGAGAACGCCTGTGACATGTATCCGACCCGGCGGCGCGTCGCCATGTCGCCGGCATCGACCGCGCGGCCGAACAGCAGGGCGCTGCCTTCGGTGGCGGGCAGCAGGCCGGTCAGCATTTTCATCGTGGTCGACTTGCCGCAGCCGTTGGAGCCGAGGAAGCCGAAGATTTCGCCGCGGCGGATGCGGAAGTCCACATGGTCGACCGCGGTGAAGTCGCCGAACACCATCGTCAGGCCCTGCGCTTCGATGGCGATGCTGTCGCCGCCCTGGGACGGCTGGAACGGCGGCACCGTCACCGCCTGGTGGTCGCCGCGCTTCTCGGCCGGCAGCAACGCGATGAAGGCTTGCTCCAGCGTCGTCGTGGCGGTGCGCGCGCGCAGGTCCTGCGGCGTGCCGGTGGCCAGCACCTGGCCGTCGTCCATCGCCACCAGCCAGTCGAAGCGGTCGGCTTCCTCCATGTAGGCGGTGGCCACCACCACGCTCATGGTGGGGCGCTGGCGGCGGATGCGGGCGATCAAATCCCAGAACTGCGCGCGCGACAGCGGGTCGACGCCGGTGGTCGGTTCGTCCAGGATCAGCAGATCGGGGTCGTGGATCAGCGCGCAGCACAGGCCCAGCTTCTGCTTCATGCCGCCGGACAGCTTGCCGGCCGGCCGTTGCAGGAACGGCGCCAGGCCGGTTCCGGCGGTCAGCTCGTCGATGCGGCGCCGGCGGCTGGCGGCGTCGTGGCCGAACAGGCGGCCGAAAAATTGCAGGTTCTCCTCCACCGACAAGGTCGGATACAGGTTGCGGCCCAGCCCCTGCGGCATGTAGGCGATGCGTGGGCAGACGGCGTCGCGGTGGCGCTTGCTGCGCATGTCGCCGCCCAGCACCGTCACGCCGCCTTGCTGCACCGCGCGGGCGCCGGCCACCAGCGACAGCAGGCTCGATTTGCCGACGCCGTCCGGGCCGATCAGGCCTACCATGCAGCCGGCCGGCAGGTCGAGGTCGACGGCGCGCAGCGCGCAGGTGTCGCCGTATTGCAGTGTCACGCCGCGCAGACCGGCGACGCCGGCCGCTGCGGTATCGCTCATTGCGGCACCTTGATTTCCAGCTTGGCCGGCCACGGCGTCCTGGCGTCCAGCTGCACCCAGGCCACGCCGGGCAAGCCGGTCTTGACCAGTTTCATATGCTTTTGCAGCAGCGCCGGATCGATCTGTGCCTTGACGCGGAACATCAGTTTCTGGCGTTCGCTGGTCGTTTCCACGGTCTTGGGCGTGAACTGCGCGGTGCTGGCGACGAAGGACACGCGTGCCGGCAGCACGTACTGGGGCGCGGCGTCGAGCACCACGCGCACCGGCGCGCCCAGCGCCAGCTTGCCGGCCGCCTGTTCGGGCACGAAGAAGGTCATGTAGACGTCGGCCAGGTCGACCAGGTTGAGCACCTTGCCGCCGCTGCCGAGCACTTCGCCGGCCTGGGCGATGCGGTACTGCACCCGGCCGGCGCGCGGCGCGGTCAGCGCGCTGTCGGCCAGGTCGACGTCGATGCGGTCGACCGTGGCCTGGGCCGCCGTGACCGAGGCGCGGGCGCCGCCGGCCTGGGTGCGGGCGGCGTCGATGGCGCTGCGGGCCGCTTCGGCTTGCGCCTGGGCGGCGCGGATCACGGCGCGGATCGAGCGCACGCGGCTGCGGTCGTCGTCCAGTTCCTGTTCCGACGAGGCGCCCTCGAGCACCAGTGTTTCCGAGCGTTTGAGGCGGCGCTGGGCCGCATCGAGTTCGCTTTCGCGCTGCACCACTAGTGCCTGTGCGGCCTGGTAGTCGCTCTGGCGCACGGCGATCATGGCGTCGGCGCTGGCGACCGCGGTCTGCGCCTGCGCCTGGCGCGCCACAGCCTCGTCGCGCTGGGCTTGCAGCGAGGTCGCCTGCATGTGGGCCAGCACCTGGCCGGCGGCCACGAAGTCGCCCTCGTTGACGGCGATGTCCTGTAGACGTCCCGGCAGCTTGGCGGCGACGTCGATTTCGGTCGCTTCGATGCGGCCATTGCCGCTGATGAATTCGGGGCCGGGGCCGGCGGGATGCAGCCTTTGCCAGGCGTAGGCGGCGCCGGCCAGCAGGGCCAGGGCGACGGCGGCGGCGCCGAGTTTGCGTTTCAGGTCAGGAGTCATGTGCGGGGTCGGGGCAGGTAGATGAAAGCGGCCAGCGGCGGTGCGGCGACGACCGGGTCGCCGCCGAGCGCGCTGTACAGGGCGATGCCGGCGCCCAGCAGGGCGCGGCGCAGCTGGATCAATTGTTGTTCGGCGCTGAGCAGGTCGCGCTGGGCGTCGAGCACGTCGAGGAAGGCGGCGGCGCCGCTGTCGTAACGCAGCTGCGACAGGCGGGCGCGTTCGCGCTGCACCTGCAAGGCGCGTTCGGCGATGGTCACTTGCTGGCCCAGCCAGGCTTGCGCCGACAGCGCGTCGGCGACGTCGCGGAAGGCGCCCTGGATGGTTTTCTCGTAGTTGGCGATGGCGCTGTCGCGGCGCGCTTCGGTCAGACTCAGGTTCTGGCGCCGGCGGTCGCCGTCGAACAGCGGCAGCGTGATGTTGGGGGCGAAGGTCCATGAGCGGCTGCCGCTGGCGAACAGGCCGCTGAGCTCGGCGCTGGCCGTGCCCAGCGCGGCGGTCAGGCTGACCTGCGGGAAGAAGGCGGCGCGCGCCGCGCCGATGCTGGCGTTGGCGGACTGCAGCTGGTGCTCGGCGGCGACGATGTCGGCGCGCCGCTCCAGCA
This sequence comes from Duganella rhizosphaerae, assembly GCF_040364205.1. Lineage (NCBI taxonomy): Bacteria > Pseudomonadati > Pseudomonadota > Betaproteobacteria > Burkholderiales > Oxalobacteraceae > Duganella > Duganella rhizosphaerae. The sequence continues at coordinate 55,857 of NZ_BPWK01000014.1, read as the reverse complement.
GGGCGGACGGCAGGCCGGGGGCCAGCGCGGGGAGCGTATCGACCAAGTTACTGGCTTCGGCGTCCAGCGGCGCCAGCGCGGTGGGACTGCCGACCAGCAGTTGCAGCGCGTGGCGCTTGCGGTCGCGCTCCTGTTCCAGCTGGCTGGTGAGCGCCTGCGCCTGCAGCAGCAGGGTTTCGACCTGCGTCAGGTTCAGACGCGAAGTGGAACCCACCGCGACCCGGCGCGAGTAGATGCGGTAGCTTTCCTGCCGGGTGGCCAGCGTGCGCCGCGCCAGCGCGATGCGCTGGTCGATTTCGCGGACGTCGAAATAGCCCTCGGCCACATGGGTGATCAGGGACATGGTGACGGCGCGGCGCGCGGCGTCGCTGGCCAGGTAGTCCTGCAGGGCGGCGTCGCGCAGGCTGGACAGGCGCCCCCACAGGTCGATCTCCCAGGCGCTCACGCCGAGTCCGGCCTGGTACTGGCTGGCGATCATCTCGTGACGGGTCAGGCTGAGGTCAGCCGGCACTTGCTGGCGCTGTCCGCTGGCCTGTGCCGCCAGCAGCGGCAGGCGGGCGGCGCGTTCGATGCCGTAGGCCGCGCGCGCCTGTTCGACCCGCAGGGCGGCGATGCGCAGGTCGCGGTTCTGCGCCAGCGCTTCGACGATCAGCGCTTGCAGCACCGGCGCGGAAAAATAGCCGCGCCATTCGGGCAGCGCGGCGGCGGCCGTGGCGGGCACGCCATAGTCAGCGGCCACCGGCAGCGGCGGCCGGACATACGGCGGCGCCATCGAGCCGCAGCCTGGCAGCAGCAGCGATGCGGCGAACGCGGCCGTGGTCACGGCGGTGCGCGGCCTTGCGAACGGCACAGGCTGGAACATAGTGAAACTCCTTGAGAAGTGCAGGGTGATGCCGACAGTCAAGCGGCGAATGCAGTGTACGGCGACAGTCAAGCGCGTGTAATTGATGTAGATCAAAAATCAACAAATGGACGGCGGCAGGCGGGGGCCGCCGTCCCAGGGGCGCCGCTTACGGCCGTTGCTGGCGGTAGCGATGGGCCAGCATCAGCGCCAGCGCCGCGGAGGCGGTGCGGGCGGCGGCGTCGTCGGCGCGGCTGGTCAGGGCGATCGGCACGGCCGCCCCCAGCACCACGCCGCAGACGGCGGCGCCGGCCAGGTACTCCAATTGCTTGGCCAGCAGGTTGCCGGCCTCAAGGTCGGGCGCGATCAGGATGTCGGCATGGCCGGCCACCTGCGAGACGATGCCCTTGGCGCGCGCGGCCATCGGCGAGATGGCGTTGTCGAAGGCCAGCGGGCCGTCCAGCAGGGCGCCGCTGATCTGGCCGCGTTCGGCCATCTTGCACAGGGCCGCCGCGTCCAGCGTGGACGGGATTTTCGGCGTCACCGTTTCCACCGCCGACAGGATGGCGACCTTGGGCTCGGCCGTGCCCAGCGCATGCGCCAGTTCAATGGCGTTCTGCACGATGTCGACCTTGTCCGCCAGCGTGGGCTGGATGTTGAGCGCGCCGTCCGAGATCAACAGCACCTTGTCGTACAGCGGCACTTCGATCCGGAACACGTGCGACAGCCGGCGCGCGGTGCGCAGCCCCGGTATGGCCAGCACGGCGGCCATCAGCTCGTCGGTATGCAGGCTTCCTTTCATCAACATTTCCACTTCGCCGGCGGCGGCCATGGCGGCGGCGCGCGCGGCGGCCGCATGGCTGTGCGGCACGTCGGCCAGTTCGATGCCGTCCAGCGACAGTCCGGCGCCCTCGGCCAGCGCCCGCAGGCGTGCCAGCGGGCCGACCAACACCGGCACGATCAGGCCGTGCTTGGCGGCGTCGAGGGCGCCGCGCAGGGAGGCTTCGTCGCAGGGATGGACCACGGCGCAGCGCACCGCCGACAGTGGCGCCGCAGCCTCCATCAGGCTGGCATAATTGGCGTGCACCTGGGACAGGCTCAGCGAAGGCAAATGGATGCGCGGACGGCGCACCTTTTCGCTCGGCGCGATGACCGTGGCGACGCCGGTCAGCACCACGGCGCCGGTCTGGTTCTTGATCTCGCAATCGAGCAGCACGTGTTTCTTGGCCGGCTCCATGGCGGTCACGGTGGCGGTGATGCGCAGTTCGTCGCCGATGCGCACCGGCTTGAGGAACTGCAGCGTCTGCGCCAGGTAGATCGTGCCGGGGCCGGGCAGGCAGGTGCCCAGCAGGCGCGAGATCAGCGCCGCGCCCCACATGCCGTGCGCGATCACGCCGTGGAACAGCGTATGGCCGGCATACTCCGGATCGACGTGGGCGGGATTGACGTCGCCGGACACGGCGGCAAAGGCGGCGATGTCGTCCTTGCTCAGCGTGCGGCTCAGGCGCGCGCTCTGGCCCACCCGCAATTCGTCGTAGGTGATGTTTTCAATGATGTCGTCGGATTCGTTCATGATAGGGGATATGGTGGGCGATGCAGGGCAGTCTAGTGAGCGCGGACGGGGAAGTATTTGATCCATATCAAATACTTCCGGGACGCCCGCCAACCATAATCTGTGCATCGTCAATTCAGGAGGGCATGTGAATAAAGCACAGTTGAAATTAGTTCCGGGCGCGGCGGCAGCGTCGACGCCGCCAGTCAGGGAGGACGGCAACGCGCTCGACCTGTACCTGCAAAGCCAGGTGGCGCGGCTGACCGGCGGCGTGTCGCCGATCGCGATGTCGCTCGCGTTCCAGGACTGGTGGCAGCACCTGGCCGTCTCGCCGGGCAAGCGCACCGAGCTGGCGGCCCAATGCCTGGGCGCGCTGGCCGCGACGGCCGCGCCCGTCACCGGCGAAGATAAGCGCTTCGATAATTTTGCCTGGCGTCAATGGCCGTTTTCGCAGTATGTGAACAGCTTCAAGCAAGCCGAGCAGTTTTGGCGCGCGGCCACCACCGGCGTGCGCGGCGTGGCGCCGCACCATGCGCAGGTGGTGGAGTTCACCGCGCGCCAGCTGTTGGACATGTATTCGCCGTCGAATTTTCTCTGGACCAATCCCGAAGTGCTGCAGGCTGCGGTGACCAGCGGCGGTCGCAGCCTGATCGACGGCGCGCTCAACTGGCGCAGGGACTTGTGCCGCCACCTGGCGCCGCCGGACATGGCGGTGCCGGAACCGACCGGGCCGAGCTATGTGCCGGGGCAGGATGTGGCGGTCACGCCGGGCCAGGTCATCTTCAGCAACGAGTTGATCGAACTGATCCAGTACACGCCGCAGACCGAACAGGTCTACCGGGAACCGGTGCTGATCGTGCCGTCGTGGATCATGAAGTACTACATCCTCGACCTGTCGCCGCACAATTCGCTGGTGCGTTACATGGTGCAGCAAGGCCATACGGTGTTGATGTTGTCCTGGCGCAATCCCGACCAGCACGACCGCGACATGGGCATGGACGACTATCTGCAACACGGCGTGTTTGCCGCGCTGGAGCAGGCCGACCGGCTCGGTGGCGGCGCGCCGGTGCATGCGGTGGGTTATTGCCTGGGTGGCACGCTGCTGGCGATCGCCGCCGCCGCCATCGATTCGGGCGAGCACGGCCAGCATGGCAAGCTGGCCTCGATTTCGCTGCTGGCGGCGCAGACCGATTTCAGCGAGCCGGGCGAACTGGGCCTGTTCATCGACGACAGCGAACTGGCTTTTCTGGACGCGCTGATGTGGGACCAGGGCTATCTGGACGGCGACCAGATGGCCGCGTCCTTCCAACTGCTGCATGCGCGCGACTTGGTGTGGTCGCGTATGATGCGCGAATACCTGATGGGGGAGCGCAGCGCGCCGAACGACCTGATGTCCTGGAACGCCGACAGCACGCGCTTGCCGTTCCGCATGCACAGCGAGTACCTGCACGGGCTGTTCCTGCACAACGACCTGGCCGAGGGACGCTATCTGGCGCAGGGCAAGCCGATCGCGCTGTCCGACATCCGCACGCCGATGTTTGTCGTCGGGACCGAGCGCGACCACGTGTCGCCATGGCGCTCGGTCTACAAGATCCACTTGCTGAGCGGCGCGGCCATTGATTTCGTGCTGGCCTCCGGCGGGCACAACGCCGGCATCGTTTCCGAGCCCGGTCACGCCAACCGCAGCTACCGCAGCCACCCCGCCAACACGGCGGCGGGCTACAGCAGTGCGGACGAATGGCTGAACAGCGCCGAGCGCACCGAAGGCTCATGGTGGCCGCATTGGCAGCAATGGCTGGTGCGCCATGGGGAGCGGAAACGCGTGGCGCCGCCGGCGATGGGCCTGGGCCGGGTATTGGGTCCGGCGCCAGGCAACTTCGTGCTGCAGCATTGAGGCGGGGCTGGTCTCAGTGCGAGATCAGCACCGGCAGCGTCATCTCGCGCAAGATGCTGCGGGTGGCGCCGCCCAGCAAGGTTTCATGCAGGCGGCGGTGGCCGTAGCCGCCCATCACCAGCAGGTCGCAGCGCCGTTCGGCTGCGGCGCACAACAGGGCCGGGCCGATTTCCACCGTGGTGAACTCGCGCATGACGTCCACCTGCACGCCGTGGCGGGACAGGAATAACGCCATGTCGGCGCCCGGTTCGGCGCCGTGGCGGGCCGGGTCGCGGTCCGCATTGAGCACCAGCAGCGTGACGCGTTCGGCCAGGCGCAGCAGGGGCAGGGCGTCGCTGAAGGCGCGTGCCGCCTGCGCGCTGCCATCCCAGGCCAGCAGTGGATGGCGGATGGCTTCCTGCGCGCTGGCGGCAGCGGCCGAGGTCGGCGCCAGCAGCAGCGGGCGGCCGCCTTGCAGCAACAGCTCCGGCGGCAAGGGGCGGCTGATCCCGAACTGGATGTCGCCGGGATCGGTCTGGCTCAGCACCAGCAGGTCGGCATAGCGGGCGTGCAGTATCAAGCCGCTTTCGGCGTCGTCCTCGCACAGGCTGCTGGACCATAGTTCGACGCCCGCGGCGGCGACGTCGCGCTCGAAGTTGGACAGCGCGGCGGCGGCCTGGCGGCGCAGGTGGTCCAGCACATGCGGCGGCAGCGGCCAGGCGCCGAGGCTGTCGTTCCATTCCGCATAGCGCGAAATGCCGGTCAGCGCGACACCGGTCAGGTGGGCGCCGGTGGCCAGGGCGACCTTGGCCGCGAGCGCGTAGCGGCCGGCCGCGTGCGGCGACTGGTCGCAGTGCACGACGATGGTTTTATAGCTCATGGCCGGGCCTCAGTGCGACATCAGTACAGGCAGCGTCATCGACGCCAGCAGCGTGCGGGTGACGCCGCCCAGCACAGTCTCGCGCCAGCGCAGGTGGCCGTAGGCGCCCATCACCAGCAGGTCGGCGCCGAGATCGGCCGACAGCGACAGCAGTGCTTCGCCCACGCTTGCGCCTTCCGGCTTGGGCTGCTGCGACACCTCGACCTTGACGCCGTGGCGGGCCAGGAACAATGCGATATCGGCGCCCGGCTCGGCGCCGTGCACGCCGTACTGGTGTTCCGCATCGAATACCGCCAGCGTCACGCGGGCGCTGCGGCGCAGCAGGGGCAGCGCGTCGGTGACGGCGCGGGTGGCGGAACGGCTGCCGTCCCAGGCCACCAGCGCGTGCCGGTCCATATGCGGGTATGTGCCGGCATACGGCACCACCAGCACCGGCCGGCCGCCGTTCAGCGCCAGGTGGGCGGCCAGTCCGGGGCCCATCAGCAGGCCTTCGTCGCCCGGCTCGCTCTGGCTGAGCACCACCAGGTCGGCGTAGCGGGCCTGGAGCACCAGGCCATCCTCGGGATCGTCGTCGCTGATGCGGCGCTCGTAGCGCACGTCGGCCGCGCGGGCCTGGGTTTCAAACTTGGTCAACGCCTGCTCTGCGTTGCTGACCAGTTCATCAAGCTGATCCTGCGGCACCATGCCGGCATACATCATGGCGCTGGAGCGGAGCAGCTCCCCGGCGATCCCGGTGGCGGCCGCGCCGATCAGGTGCGCGTCGTGCTGGCGTGCCAGACGGGCGGCCAAGGCGATGCGCTCCGGGGCGTGGTCCGAGTTGTCGACGTGGACGAGGATGCTTTTGTAGGACATGACGTTCTCCTGAACAGGTGAAAAACTCAGGCTAACAAACGGTATCCGCAAAATATATGATCTGAATCAAATATCCGGCAATACCTCAAAGAGTGCGGTGTGGCCGAAGCCCAGCTCGTAGTCGAGGACGGAAATAATCGACGGTACGATGCGCATGAAGACTGCACCCGGCCAGGTGGGGCCGTTGCCCGGCACCAGTTGGCGCAACTGGGGAAAGCGGAACAGCATCAGGTCGGCCGCGTGCGCCGTCTCCTCGGCGCCGGCGACGATGGCGGCATGGCCGGCCAGCGACAGGCCGCGGATGTGGCGCCAGTCATCATACGGCGGCGTGATGGTGGCGGACACTTTGTCGTTCTGGCGGATGTTGTGCGCCTTCTGGCTGTCGAGGCCGATGCCTGCGTACAGCGTCAGGCCGTCGTTGACGAAGCTGATCACGGTCGCTTGCGGAAAACCGTCCGGGCGCACCGTGGCCAGCGTCATGTCATGCGTGGCGGCGAGCAGGTTGAGGATGAATTGGCGGTGGGTGCGGTCCAGTGCTTGCATGGCTTTTCCAGTGTCGTGAAAGATGGATCAGGACGGCTTTGCCACCGCCTCGGCAGCCGCGGACTGCAGTTCGCTGTCCTGCAGCACGGCCAGTTCGTTGGCAAAGCTGGTCAGCGCGGTGCGATAGTCATCCGCGAGCACGTCCTTCTGGCGCAGGCACATGCTGGCGACCGGCAGTTTGTTGCACAGATCGGCCATCGCGCTCAGCACGTCCTGGCCGCCGCTGCCGCCCATGGTGCAGAATAGGCCGATGCGGCGGAAATGGGCGCGCTGTTGCAGGATGTAGCTGCGCATGGGGGCGCTCATGCGTCCCGCCCAAACTGGCGTGCCGAGTATGACGAAGGCATAGTCGGCCGGGTTGCGCGTTGCAGGGGTGATCTCGGCCGGCGTGGCGCGCAATGCTTGCCAGGCCGAGCGCAGATAGCCCGTGATCCCTGCGCGCGGACGCAGGTCTTGTATCCGTTCCAGATCCGCGCCGCAGGCCCGGGCCAGCTCGGTGGCCACCTTGGCGGTGACTTCGGTGCGGGAGTAATACACGATCAGAACCAGTTTCATGGCAGCTCCTTGCTCGGTACTGTGGTGAGGCTAGACAGTTAGACTCCCGGGCCGCACCACAGTTCCGCCGCCGGCGGCCTTAGCCCGCGTTCAAGCCGCCGCCCAGCGCCTTGTACAGCGCCACGGCGTTGCCGAACTCGTTGCGCCGCAGTTCCAGCAGGGTTTGCTGGGCGGCGTACAACAGGCGCTGCGCGTCCAGCAGCTCCAGGCGGCTGTCCTGACCGGCGTCGTAGCGCAGCCGGGACAAGGCCAGGCGCCGTTCGGCGCTGCCGACCACGCGGGTCTGCGCTTCGATCTGGCGGCCGTAGGTGGCGCGCCCGGCCAGTCCGTCCGCCACTTCGCGGAAGGCGGTTTGCACGGCCTTTTCGTACTCCGCCACGGCGGCGGATTTGCGCAGTTCCGCCAGCCGCAGTTCCGAGCGCAGCTTGCCGTGGTTGAACAGCGGCTGCGTGATCTGCGGCGCGAACGACCAGGTCCGCTGGCTGCTGTCGAACATGCCGGACAGCGACGGGCTTGCGTAGCCGAGGCTGGCCGTCAGCGAGATCTGTGGGAAGAACGCGGCCTTCGCCGCGCCGATGTCGGCGTTGGCGGCCACCAGTGCCTGTTCGGCCTGGCGGATGTCGGGACGGCGCGTCAGCAGCTCGGACGGCAGGCCGGCCGGCAGTTGCACCAGCACTGGCTGCCGGTCCAGCGCGATGCCGCCCGGCAGGCCGCCTGGCGCGTGCATGCCGGTCAGCAGATCCAGCGCATTGCCGGCCAGCGCCACCGCGCGCAGGCGCGCTTCGCGGTCCGCCTGCGCAGTGGCGACTTGGCCTTCCGCCTCGGCGACGTCCAGGCCGCTGCGCTGGCGGGCGGCTTTCAACTGCTGGGCCAGTTCCAGTGAGCGTTGCCAGTCGGCCAGCGTGCGTTCGGTCAGTTGCAGCTGTTCTTCGGCCAGGCGCTGGGCGAAGTAGGCGTCCGCGACTGCGCCGACCAGCGCGATCTGCACGGCGCGCCGGTTCTCGTCGCTGGCGAGATAGCGCGCGAACGCCGCCTCGGACAGCGCGGCCACGCGGCCGAACAAGTCGAGCTCGAACGCGCTGATGCCGAGACCGGCGGACTTCTGGCTATCGACCGAGGCCGCGACCGCGCCGTTGGCGGCGCTGCGCTGCTTCACCAGGCCGGCGGTGGCGTTCACGGTCGGCAGGCGGGCGCTGTCCTGAATGTCGAACTGCGCGCGCACGGACTGCACGTTGAGCAGGGCCAGCCGCAGGTCGCGGTTGTTTTTCAGCGCCAGGTCGATCAGGGCTTGCAGGCGCGGATCGCCGAACATCGATTGCCAGCCGAGATCGGCGCCGCTGGCGGCCGTGCCGGCGGCCGTGCCATAACTATCGGGCAGCGGCGCTGCGGGCTTTTCCAGGACGGGCGTCAGCGAACAGCCGCCCAGCAGCAGCGGCAGGGTCAAGGCCAGCGTCAGCGCCGCCCGGATGTGGATTTTTCTCATGATGCTTCCTTCACTGTGTATCGTTCAACGAGACCCAGCACAAACACATAAAACACCGGCACGAAGAAGATCGCCAGAATGGTCGCGGTGACCATGCCGCCGAACACGCCGGTACCGATCGCGTGCTGGGTCTCCGAGCTGGCGCCGCCGGCCAGCATCAGCGGCAGCACGCCCAGCGCGAAGGCCAGCGAGGTCATCAGGATAGGACGCAAGCGCAGCCGCGCCGCTTCGATGGCCGATTCCAGCAGGCCCTTGCCATCCTGGTGCATCTGCTTGGCGAACTCGATGATCAGGATCGCGTTCTTGGCGGACAGGCCGATCACCGTGATCATGCCGACCTTGAAGAACACGTCATTCGGCAAGCCGCGTATCAGCACGGCGGCCACGCAGCCGATCAGGCCCAGCGGCACCACCAGCATCACCGACAACGGTATCGACCAGCTCTCGTACAGCGCCGCCAGCACCAGGAACACCACCAGCATCGACAGCGCCATCAGCATCGGCGCCTGCGCGGCGGACTGCTTCTCCTGCAGCGAGATGCCGGTCCACTCGACCGCGTAACCGGGCGGCAGCTGCCTGGCCAGACGCTCCATCTCCGCCATGGCCTCGCCGCTGGACGTGCCGGGCGCGGCGCTGCCGCCGATGCGCGCCGACGGATAACCCTGGTAGCGCACCATTTGCAGCGGCGTGTCGCGCCACTGCGGCGTGACCACTTCGCTCAGCCGCACCATGCCGCCGGCCGCGTTGCGCACATGCAGGCGCAGCACGTCGTCCAGCTGCATGCGGGCGCCGGCGTCGGCCTGGATGATCACCTGCTGCATGCGGCCGTGGTTGGGGAAGTCGTTCACGTACTGAGAACCCATCGCGGCCGACAGCATCTCGCTGATGCTGGTGAAAGCCACGCCCAGCGCTTCCGCTTTCTGGCGGTCGATGTCGAGCTGGATGCTGGCGCCGTTCGGCAGGCCTTCGGGATAGACGCCAGCGACCAGCTTGCTGTGGGCGGCCAGTTCCAGCAGCTTGTTCTGCGCCGCCTTCAGCGCGGCGTCGCCCTGGTTGGCGCGGTCTTGCAACCGCAGCGAGAAGCCCGACGAGTTACCGAGATCGTCGATGGCGGGCGGCATCACGCTCATCACCATGCCCTCGTTGGTCTGCGACATGGCCGCCTGGGCCAGCTCCACCTCTTGCTGCACGGTGGCGCCGTCGCGCTTGTCCCAGTCCTTCAGCATGGTGAAGGCGATGGCCGCGTTCGGGCCGCTGCCGGTAAAGCTCCAGCCGAGTATCGACTGGTTGTTGCTGATGCCGTGGCGGGTCACCAGGTGATCCTCGAACTGCTTGACGATGTCGAGCGTGCGTTCGGTGCTGGCGTCGGACGGCAGCTGGATCGAGGTAATGAAATAGCCCTGGTCTTCCTCCGGCAGGAAGGACGCCGGCAGCAGACGGAAGCCGAAGGCCAGCAGGCCGACCAGCACGGCGAACGTCAGCATCACGCGGCCCGAGCGTTTGACGATGCGCGCCACGCCGCTTTCGTAGCGGACGTTCATGCGGTCAAACTTGCGGTTGAACCAGCCGAAGAAGCCGCTCTTCTCGTGATGTGGCGGATCGACCGGCTTGAGCAGCGTGGCGCACAGGGCCGGCGTCAAGGTCAGCGCGAGGAAGGCGGAAAACAGGATGGAGACCGCCATCGACAGCGTGAACTGGCGATAGATGGCGCCCACCGAGCCGCTGGCGAACGCCATCGGGATGAATACCGCCGTCAGCACCAGCGTGATGCCGATGACGGCGCCGGTGATCTCGCGCATCGCCTTCGACGTGGCGGCCTTGGGCGACAAGCCTTCGGTCGCCATCAGGCGCTCGACGTTCTCGACCACCACGATGGCGTCGTCGACGATGATGCCGATGGCCAGCACCATGCCGAACATGGTCAGCACGTTGACCGAGAACCCCAGCAACAGCATGATGGCAAAGGTGCCCAGCAGCGCGATCGGCGCGACGATCGCCGGGATCAGCGTGTAGCGTATCTTTTGCAGGAACAGGTACATCACCAGGAACACCAGCACCATCGCTTCCAGCAGCGTGTGCACCACTTTTTCGATGGAGATCTTGACGAAGGGCGCGGTATCGAAAGGCACCGAGTAGGTGATGCCGGCCGGCAGGGTCTTGCTCAGTTCTTGCATGCGCTCGCGCACGGCCTGCGCCGTCTTGACCGCGTTGGCGCCCGGCGACAACTGTACCGCGGCGCCGGTGGCGGCGCGGCCGTTCTCGCGCGTGGCGCTGGCGTAGTTCTGCGCGCCCAGTTCGACGCGGGCGACGTCGCCCATGACGACCTTGGAGCCGTCCAGATTGGCGCGCAGCACGATGGCGGCGAATTGTTCCGGCGTTTGCAGCTGGCCTTGCACGGTCAGCGGGATCGACACGCGTTGGCCGGGCAGGGTGGGCGTGTCGCCGATGCGGCCCGGTGCGATCTGGGCGTTTTGCTGGGCCACGGCCGTGCTCAGGTCGCCCATGGTCAGCTTGTAGGAAACCAGCTTGGCCGGATCGACCCAGATGCGCATGGCCTTCTCGGCGCCGAACAGCTGCACGCGGCCCACGCCGGGAATGCGGCGCAGTTCCTCGACCACGTTGCGGGCCATGTAGTCGCTCAGGTCGATCTCGTCGTACTTGCCGTTGCTGGCGCTCAGGCCGACGATCATCAGGAAGCCGGAACCGGCCGATTCGACCGACAGGCCGTTCTGGCGCACCGCCTGCGGCAGGCGCGGTTCGACCGATTTGAGGCGGTTTTGCACGTCCACCTGGGCCAGCTCCGGATTTGTGCCGGGCTTGAAGGTGGCGGTGATCTGCGCCGAACCGGAGGTGTCGGCCGACGATTCGAAGTACAGCAGGTTCTTGACGCTGGACAGTTCCCGTTCGATCAGGCTGACCACGGCGTCGTTCATGGTCTGCGGCGTGGCGCCGGGATAGCTGGCGCTGATGCTGACGCTGGGCGGCGCCACCGACGGGTAACGTTCAACCGGCAATTGCGGGATGGCGATCAGTCCGAACAGGACGATGAAGATGGCGATCACCCAGCCGAAGATGGGGCGGTCGATGAAAAATTGAGGCATGACGTAATCCTTGCAGTATCAGCGCTGCGCTGGCGCGCTGGCCATGGCGGTAGCGGCGGTGGTGACAGGCGCGCGCTTCCATGGCGTGATATCCAGTTTGGTGTCGGGCTGGATGCGGTCCAGGCCTTCGACCGCGATCTTCTCGCCGGCCTTCAGCCCCTGGGTGATGAAGTAGTTGTGGCCGACCATGCCGCCCAGCTTGACGTCGCGCAGCACGGCCTTATTGCCGGCGCCCACCACCCACACGCGGCTGGCGCCCGCGTGCAGCACGGCTTGCTGCGGCACCAGGATGCCGTCGACATCGGCCATGCGCGCGATGCGGGCGCGCACGAACATGCCGGGCAGCAGTTGGCGGTCGCGGTTGTCGACCAGGATGCGCAGCACCATGTCGCCGGTGCCGGTATCGACGTTGATACCGGAGAACAGGATGCGCGCGTCGAGGCCGTAGTTGTTGCCGCTGCCGTCCAGGATGTAGGCCTTGGGCGGATGGGCGGCGTCGCCGCGCAGTGTGCGCAGCATGGAGGCCGGCTGGCGTACATCCACGTACACCTGGTCGATCTGCTGGATGCGGGCCATCGGCGTGGCGTCGGTTTGCGCCACCAGCGCGCCTTCGGTCACCAGCTCCTCGCCGATGCGGCCCGAAATCGGCGCCGTGACGGTGGCGTAGCCCAGGTCGAGCCGGCGGCGCGCCAGCGTGGCCTTGGCCTGCGCCACGTCGGCCTGGGCCTGGTCGCGTTGCGAGACGGCGTCGTCATAGGCTTGCTGGCTGACGGCGTCGGCCTGCACCAGCGGGCGGATGCGCTCGGCCTGGAGTTTTGCACGCACCAGTGCCGCTTCGGCGCGTTGCAGTGCGGCCGCCGCCGTGTCGGCGTCGGCCTGGAACGGGGCGGTGTGGATTTGGAACAGCGGCGCGCCAGCCTTCACTTCTGCGCCTTGTTCGAACAGGCGGCGCTGGATGATGCCGCCCACCTGGGGCCGGATTTCCGCCGTGCGGAAGGCGGTGACGCGGCCGGGCAGGTCCTCGGCCAGTTCCACCGGGCCGGCGGCGACGGTCAGCGTGGAGACCTTCGGCGACGGCGGCTCCTCGTCGGGCGGCGCCTGGTGGCAGGCGGCCAGGGTCAACAGGGTCAGCCCGGACAGCAAGGCCTTGGGTGAAATCTTCGTGATGTGCATAGCTAGTCGTCCAAAGTGTTTTCCCTCCGTGAGGGAATGCAGGACTAGCAACTTTAAACACCTAACGTGACCTATCTATTGAGGAAATATGGAGATATGATGGAGATCGTTACTTATTTTCAATACATTCATGTCTAGTTCTCCCGGAACCCCGCTGGTGCTGATCGCCGAGGACGAATCCGAAATTGCCCAAATCCTGCAAGCCTACCTGGCGCGCGACGGCCTGCGTACCGTGCACGCGGCCGACGGCCGTATCGCGCTCGATCTGCACCTGTCCCTGAAGCCGGACCTGGTGCTGCTGGACGTGCAGATGCCGCGCGTGGACGGCTGGAAGGTGCTGTCCGAGCTGCGTCAGCGCGGCGACACGCCGGTCATCATGCTGACCGCGCACGACCAGGACATCGACAAGCTGATGGGCCTGCGCATCGGCGCCGACGATTATGTGGTCAAGCCCTTCAATCCGGCCGAGGTGGCCGCGCGCGTGGGCGCCGTGCTGCGCCGCGCCGCCGCGCGCAACGCCGGACCGGCCGCCGGCGTGCTGCGCTGCGGACCGCTGGAGATCGACCTGGAAACCTATCAGGCCAGCGCCGAAGTGAACGGCCAGCGCGCGCCGTTGAACCTGACGCTGACCGAATTCCGCCTGTTGACCCATATGGCGCGCGCTCCCAAGCGGGTGTTCACGCGCGCCGAGTTGCTGCTTGCCTGTCTGCCCGAGGGCAACGCGCTGGAACGCACGGTGGACAGCCACGTCAGCAAGTTGCGCAAGAAGCTGGAAGACAGCGGCCTGACCGGCGTGCTGACCAGCCTGCGCGGCGTCGGCTACCGGCTGGAGGATGCGGAATGATGCGCGGTCCCGGCCTGAACCGGCAGATCACGCTGGCGATGCTGGCCGTGTCGCTGGGGATGACGCTGGTCGTTCTGCTGGGCTCCTACGTGTTCTACGCGCTGGTGATCGAGTACCGGCCGGATCTGCTCTCCGGCCCGACCGACATGATCCCCACCAGCACCGAATGGATCTGGATGGCGTCGGTCACGATGGTCGCGCTGGTGTTTGCGATCTGGGCCTCGGCGCGTCTGGCCAGGCGCATCCTGGCGCCGTTGAATTCGGTGGCCGACAGCGTGCGTCGCGTGGCGCATGGCGACCTGGCCGCGCGCGCCGTGGCGGGCGACCGTTCGCTGGGAGAGACCGCCTTGCTGGTCGACGACTTCAACGCCATGGCCGAACGCTTGCAGCGCATGGAGCGCGAGATGGTGACGTGGAACGCCGCCATCGCCCACGAACTGCGCACGCCGGTGACGATTCTGCGCGGCCGCCTGCAGGGCTTGGCCGAAGGCGTGTTCCAGCCCGATGAAAAACAGTTTCGCGGCTTGCTGCATCAGGTGGAAGGCTTGTCGCGCCTGATCGACGACCTGCGCATGTTGAGCATGTTCGACAGCGGCCACCTGAAGCTGGAGCTGGCCGACTGCGACCTGGCCGGCGCCATCCGCGATGTCGCGCATCTGCTGGCGCCGCAGATGGAGGCTGCGGGCTACAAGCTGGAGCTGGACCTGGCGGAAGGTCGTATCTGCTGCGACGCCGCGCGCATGCGGCAGATCCTGCTGGCCTTGCTGGACAACGCCGGCCGCTATGCGGACCCGGGCGTGATCCGCATCCGCACGCGGGTGCTGGGCGCGCAGTATCTGTTGCAGGTGGAGGATGCCGGTCCCGGCATCGATGAAGAACTGGAAGGCAAGCTGTTCCTCGCCTTCCACCGGGGCGAGCATGCGCGCGCCGGCGCGGTGGGCGGCAGCGGCTTGGGTCTGGCGGTGGTGCGCGCGATTGCCGAGGCACACGGCGGCGTCGCCTCCTACCGGCGCGGCGATGCGGGCGGTGCGATGTTCGAAATCGCGTGGCCGATGCCGATACCAGGCCCCGCGCTTAGTTGACGCTCTTCAGGTGGCTTGGCCGTGGAAGGCCTTGTTGGCGATCTTCCAGCCTTGCTCGGTCTTGAGCAGCACGAAGTAGTCGACGAAAGTCATCGCGCCATGCTCCAGCGTGATGCGCGCGCAGGCGGCGTTGCCGTGCACTTCGATCCAGTCGGTGGTGCGGCGGCGTTGTGCCTCGTCGGCAGCCGGCGTGCCCTTGAAACGCTCGCAATACACATCCAGCGGCCACGACGTGAACACGCCTTCGCGCATCGATTCGATGTGAGCGGTCGGCAGGAAAGCCTTGCGCATGAAGTCGGCGTTATCCTGGGCATGGCCCTGGAAATAGTTTTGTATCGGTTCCAGCACCGCCAGTTGTTCGGCATTGAAACGCGGTTCGGATGTTTGAGCGTTATCCATAGGAGTCTCCTTATTGAAAGCGCATCCTACGTGACGGCGGCGCGGCTGTGACTGGGCCGCGCCGATAGCATCTATACTCAGGCGGCAATATCGCTGCCGGCCGCGTGCGCGGTAAGCCTGCGTTATATTCGGACGGCGCCGGCATGGTTGCCAGGGCGCCGTGGCAGTGACTGGTAAGATGAAGGGATATGCTGGTTGCTATTGTCCGTTTATATCGCCGTCATTTGGTCCGGCCTTTGGCGACGTGGGTTCTACTTTTCCGCCTTGCTCGCCGCTTGTACCCGACCCGCTCGATTGATCGTCCGCAGGTCGGAATTTGTCCGGCCATGAATGATAGTTCCCGCCCCGCTGCTCGGGCTTGTTGATGTAGTTCGGCTGGTCCAAATACACGGCGGTGACTGACTGTTGAAATTTCGGCAGTTTCAAAATTAAATCCCGAAAGTTCGTGACGTTGTCTAAAGACGGATCGGACTCCCGTGCGAGTCGCAGCGACCCGCACGGATCATTTCCACTCCAACGGAACGCCGCCTCAAACCAGGATGTCTGTGGATTAATGGTCGTGGCGAAAATTCCTTCAACAGTCGCGCTCCGAATCGTGGCTGGAATGGTGTCCTTGGCCGGCACGTATGTGCAATCCAGGTACATCGATATTTCCTCGGTAGTGAGGCTTTCACCCCATTCCGTCTCCGGCAGAGAACGGCCTTCAATGGTGACGGTTTTGTCGTTCCGGTCGAAGCGCAATGTCAGGTCGGTCAGGGCCCAGGTCAGGCCGTCCAATATCTGACTGCTCTTCGCATCCATGGCCTGCGCAAGCGTTTTCACGAGAACGCTCGGGACCACGCTTGGCGCCACGCGACGCGAGGACCCGACGGTTGCCGCCGCCACTTTTTCCGCGATCAACGCTTCTATCGTCTCGTACGGAAATTCGCCCGAGATATCGAAATCTGCGCCGCCAAATTCAACCGTCGCATTGAGATAGGTGCGCAACGCGCTATCCTCGCGCAGCGGACCGGGCGCGGTGGTGAGATACGAGATATCCCAGTTATTCATGGGCAGGAAGGGGAGGTTCAACGCCAGCTGGGATTGCTTGGCTACACAGCTAAGCGTCACATCGATTTGCTCGATGTCATAGAACTGTTTGGAGTCGCTCAGCTTATATATCTTGTTGGCTTCTTCCGTATGGCGCGCTCCCACGATGACCGAATCGATCCCAACCGGCTCGCTCTCGTCGACTATCCGATCATAGATGTCGTCAAAGAGATTTTCCATTCCCACCTTGCCCGAAAAGCTAGTTCGCCAATACTGAAAGAGGTTGTTGTGCTTGAGATCGGACGGCACCTGGGAATAATCCAAGGTACATGCGAAGCCGACTGTTTTGCTGCCATTGTGGAATTGCGCCGTCAGGTGCACGCATGGCTGTTTACCCCATACATCAATGATGAGGGTCATATCCAGCGGTCCTGTCTCCTTATGCGGTAGATCATCGTATGTGTCGATTCCCTCCCTTTCAAATTCACGCACGGTAAAGATTTTCGACCCGAGCGCGTCCCAAAGCTCTAGGAACGAACTGATGCCGATCTGTTGATTCGAACTTGGCTTCAGCCAGAACAAATAGTGCGCAGCCGAGGCGAGGTCAAAAGAGAATATCGAGGATTGCGACATAGTTTATTTCACCGTTAGCTTGAGGTGAATCGGCAGATGATCGCTGACAGCGACCCAATGGACTTCATGCGCATCTTCCAGCGTGGCGATTTTTTCCAACTTGCCGTATTCCTTGATCGCGGTCCAGCCGGGCTTCGTCTTTGCTTTTGTCACATTCTCGCGTTTTGCCCAGCTATTGAACAGGGCTTTTCCCAGTTGGCTCAGATAATTTGGATGTTGTAAATCACTCACCAGGTCGACCACGGTTGCTGTTGGGTTGCTAAAGTCGCCCGCCGACTTGAGGAAAAAATTGTCATATTCGCTTGCGCGACAGTCTGCCGTGCTAGTCCAGCTGGGCAGGTAGGCTTGGCACAAGCTGGTCTTGGCGTTGATGTGAGATTTGAAATTGAGAGTGGTCGTTAAATCCAGAAAACTGGACTTCCCCTTGTAGCTGCGTGACTTTCCCAGCGTAGGGTGATCGTTGAAGTCACCCATAATGATGACGTTAGTATCGGTTTTCACTTCATTGATCTGAGCCAGATTCTGATTCGCTTCGACTATATGGACGGCAGTGAACGTCGTATGGAACACGACACAGGTAAACGTCGTGTTTGCTACCTTGAACTCGCCCATGAATGGAAACCGCGAAGGGCTCTTTTTGGAGGTATGCATATTGGGAAAGCCGACGCGTGGGTTTTGTGCATCCGGAAACTTAAACTTGGCTGCGCTTCCCTTTTTCACTACGGTTGTATCCCAAAGGAATACATAGTTCTCAGGTTTATTACTATGGAGTGCGCTCTTGTCGCTGTGGATCGAATCCCAGTTCTTACCCAGCTTGGCACACAGTTTTGTGCGAAGATCCAGCCCTTTGTCGGATTTGGTTTCCAGGATGCTCACCAAATGGGCATTTTGTACCTGAATCACCTTCGCCACAAGGGCGATAAAGTTCACATCAAGGATCTGAGCCTCGTTCAGGTCCTTGATGTTCCATGAAAGAATGTTGACAACGGCCATCCCTAACTTCCATGCAGGCTGGTCACGGCCGCCTGCCATGCGCCGTCAGGCGCCCCTGTCTCCGGCAATCCCAGCAAGCGCTCAAGTTCGCGGACATGCACTTCGCTCAGCTTGCCGTCCGGCCCTGGATGCACGCCGCGCGCGCGGACGCGCTCGGCCAGTCCAACGCTCCCGGAAGCTGGCTCCAACTCTTTGAGGACGAGCGGATATACCTCTGGTTGAGCATGCTCATCAAACCACACCCGCAGCTCGCCTTTGCTGCTGCCATCGGCAACCTCGTATTCGATTTTTCCATCGGGCGGCGTGCGAGCGCCGGGCGCGCTGATAGTGCGGTCGTCCACTGCCAGCTCAAACGGCACGTCCGCATAAGCGCCGTCGCGCCCCGTCAAATAAATGGTGATCTTGCGCGGCGGTTTTTGCTGGGGGCAGGGCTGCACATCTTCCATCGCATTGCCCTGTGGATTCTGGCGAGATGCTTGCGCGTCCGCGGCACGCAGGGCTTGGGAATCGACGGGCATGACTGGTTCTCCCTGTAGTAGCCAAATGATGTTGGTGAGGATCTGCCGGGGCCGGTGGCGCGCGGCTCATGCATCGTAGTCACGCGCGCGCCTGCCTTTCCATATTGAAGACTATTTGTTGCTGAAGACTGAGCAGGCGAGCGCCGGGCGCGCCGCGGGTGGGATTCGCCAGCCAGGCGCGCATCCATGCCGACTCGGCAAGGTCGAGAAATTCCCAGCCGAGAAACGCGTGCAGGTTAATGAAGCGGTAGAGGTCCTGGCGTGCGCGCAGGCCGAGTGTGTTTGCCCTTGTCAGCGCTTGCCGGATCAGCTGCTCCCGCTCGGGTGACTGGTAAAGCGCCACCGCGTCTGGAAAGTATTCGCACAAGTGCACGCTAAGTTCGGCCACCAGGCGGTCCATCGCGCGCTGGCTCAATATACTCATTTGATCGCGGCGAATCTTGAGAAGTGGCGGCATCGTTTACGAGAGCAAATGACTGGTATGGATCAATTAAATGGGGTAGCTGGTTCACCTTCGCTTTTCGGCGAAAAATATTTTACCGTTGAAACTATTATAAAGGCCATAGGGCTGTTGGCGCATGCAAAAAGGTCACTGGGCCTAAATTGTGGTCGGAGGCAATCATGCAGAGAGAGCGCATACAAGACCGGGGCAGGGACGAAAGCTTGCGCTAGGGTTGCATGATGCATCCAGTTCCTGGTCTCTATGCACTACGGGGAATTAGCCAGACACCGCGCCTCTCCGTGCCCCACGAAGGGTACCCGGAGGCGATGGCGCCGGCGTGATGAATCGAGAGATACGACGCCGCTTAGGAACCGCTTGCGGCGGCACGCGCGCGGCGGCGGGCGAGCATCCCCAGCAAGCCCAGGCCGGCGGCCAGCATGCCGTAGGTGGCAGGCTCCGGTACGGCGCTGACCTTGATGTTGGCGTCCGGCGCGAAGTCGGCCAGGCGGCCCAGGCCGGCGACACGGCTGTCGATCGACCACACGGTCCAGGTGTAGTCCTTGAACGCCAGACCTTTCGATGGCAGCAGCGAGGCCGATACGGTCGAGAAAATTTCGTTGCCGATGATGTGGGTGCTCAGTGCGTTGGCGCCGAGGCTGCCGGTGCCGTCTGAGCGCAGTGTCACAACCGAGTTGAAGGTCACGCCCGGCAAGCCGACCGAGGCGAAAGGCGCGTTGGTCGAGCCGCCCACATCCAGCCCGAACACATAGGCTGCTCCGGCCACGCCGGCGATGGAGCCGGCGGCGGTGGTGCGGAACACGAATTCGTTGGTGGCGGCGTTGTAGCCGACATCGGCCGACAGCACGTCGAACGCTGCGGTGTGGCTGCCGGTGTAGCCCGCGAGGAAGTCGGCGGCCGGGTCGGTGACGGCGTGGGCGTTGGCAGCGGCGGCGATGCTGGCGATGGTGATGGCCTTCAGTAGCAGTGTTTTCATGTCGGTTGTCCGTATCGGGTTGTGGGAGGCGGGCCTGAACCCGCAAGCCGTGTATTCCGGACAACTGGCAAAAGGTTTCAAAACAAATAAAATATTTTCGGCGGCGGCGGCTCAGTCTCGCCGGCTGCGGTAGCTTTGCGGGGCCAGGTCCTCCTTCGGCGCCAGTGCTTGCAGGCGTTTGTACAGCACCCGCGTTTCCAGCAGGTTCCATACGCGCAGCATCGCTTCCAGCGTGTCGAAGGGCTTGGTCAGGAAGTCCTTGGCGCCCAGGGCCAGCGAGCGGCGCTTGGCTTCGGCAGTGGCGTCGGCGGTGATCACCAGCACCGGGCGGAAATCGTAGGGATCGCCGCGCCGCTTGAGCCGTTCCAGCACCGCGTAGCCGTCCAGGTCCGGCATCATCAGGTCCAGCACGATCAGGTCGGGATCGAAGGCGGTGTAGAGGTCGAGCGCGGTCTTGGCGTCGGTGGTGCCGACCACGTGGGTCAGGCCCTCGCCGATGAACAGGTCTTCCAGCAGCCGCAGGTTGGCGAGCTGGTCGTCGATGATCAGGATGCGGGAGGCCAGCACTTCGTTTTCCATCATCGGGTTTGCTCCATCAGGTCCAACAGGGCGAAGAATGCCGGCACGTTGAGCGGCTTGGCCAGGTGGCGCTGCGGCGCGTCCGCATGCGGTGCGGCGCCCAGCAGCACGAGCGCGCTGCCCGAGGCGCGCAGCTCGGCGCTGGCCTGGCCGCTGGCGACCAGCAGCAGGTCGGGCTGCCACTGGGCGGCCAGCGCGATGCCGTCAGCGGTATCAGCGACGGTGGCCACGCGCCAGTGCGGACGGCGCAGCATCAGCGTGGCGATCAGGGTGCGGGTGGCGGCGTCGTCGTCGATGCAGACCATGCCGTGGGTGGCCGCGACGGCCGGCGCGACTTGCGCCTGGCTTGGCGCCGGGCCGCTCGCGGTGCCGGACGTGGGCGCAGTGGCGGCGGGCAGCGTCAGCGTGAAGCGGGTGCCGGGGCCGGGCTGGTGGCGGATATCGCCGTGCATGGCTTGCATCAAGCTCTTCGACACGGCCAGGCCCAGGCCGGCGCCTTCGGTCTTGCCGCGCTCGATGCCGAGGCGGTCGAAGGGCGTGAACAGCCGCGCTTCCATCGCGGCGGGAATGCCGGGGCCGTTGTCGTCGATGTGGATGGCGACGGCGCCGCCTTCCATTGCGCAGACGATGCCGACCTGGCCGCCGGCGGCGCCGTACTTGATGCCGTTGGACACCACATTGAGCAGCACTTGCAGCAGGCGCTGGCGGTCCGCCATCACGGCCAGCGCACCGATGTCGTCATGGTGCAGCCGCACCGAGCGCTGCTGCGCCAGTGGCCGCAGCAGGGTGATCGCTTCGTTCAGCAGCGGCGCCAGCGCCACGGGCGTGCAATCGAGCGTCAGCTTGCCCGCTTCGATGCGGCCGATGTCCAGCACTTCGTCAATCAACGACAGCAGATGCTGGCCGGCCTGGCGGATCTGCACCGCGTGTTCATGGTCGCGCTGGTCGCTTAGTCCGCTTTCCAACAGCTGGGCGTAGCCGAGGATGGCGTTCAGAGGTGTGCGCAGTTCGTGGCTGGTGCGGGCCAGGAATTCGGTCTTGGCCTGGCTGGCCGCCTGCGCCGCCGAGGCGCGGCCGGCCAGCAGCACGCTGGCCTGGTGCAGCCGGTCGGACAACTGGCCCAGCTCGTCGGTGGTGGCCAGCGTCGGCTTGAGCGGCAGGTCGCTGTTCAGGCGTTCGGCATTCTCGGCCGCGAGGCGCACCCGGCGCACCAGGCCGAAGGTGAAGGTCAGCGTCGCCAGCGCACCGGTCAGGCCGGCGGCGATGACGGCGATGGTCATCCACAGGTTGCGGTTCGATGCCTGCTGCAAGGCCAGCGTGCGCTGCGCGACCAGCTCGGTTTCGTGCAAGTTCATGGCGCCGATTTCCGCGCGCAGCTGGTCGAGCACCTGTTTGCTGGCCAGCAAATGCTGTTGCAGTTCGACGCTGCTGGCGTTGCGCTGGCCGCGCAGCACTTCCAGGCTGTCCAGTTTGTTTTGCAGCAGCGGCCGCACGTTCTCCAGGCGGCGGCGCTGCTCGGGATCGCTCACGGTTTCCTGCAAGCGGGCCATGGTGGCCGGCAGTTGCTGGCTGGCGACGCGGTAGGGCGTGAGGAAGTCGTCGCGCCCCGTCAGCAGGTAGCCGCGCACGCCGGTGGCCGCTTCGGCGATCTGCGTGTGCAGGCGCTGGATGTCGGCCTGGACCTGCATGGTGCGCAGCATGTCGGCGGTGGCGGCGGCGGTGCTGCGTTCCAGCGTGTAGCTGGTCGCGGCCGAACCCAGCAGCAGCGCCAGCGAGGCCGCGATGATGACGCCGCCCTTGACGCCCAGCGACCA
The DNA here is from genome assembly GCF_040364205.1 of Duganella rhizosphaerae. Taxonomy (NCBI): domain Bacteria; kingdom Pseudomonadati; phylum Pseudomonadota; class Betaproteobacteria; order Burkholderiales; family Oxalobacteraceae; genus Duganella; species Duganella rhizosphaerae. The sequence continues at coordinate 33,677 of NZ_BPWK01000014.1, read as the reverse complement.
GTGACGCGGGTGAAGCAAGCGGTTCATACGCCGAGTCCGAAATCGGCGGCGCGCACGGCCGCCTGGGTGCGGTCATGCAGGTCCAGCTTGTGCAGGATGCGTTCAACGTGGACCTTGACGGTGCCAGCGGCGATGCCCAGATGCTCGCCCATGGCGGCGTTGGTCCAGCCGCTGGGCAGCAGCGCGAACACTTCCAGCTCGCGCGGGGTTAGCAACTTGAGCGCGGCTGCCGCGTCCGGTGCGGCCACGCGTGGCGCGCTCTGGCGCGGCGTGGACAGGGCGGCTGCCAGCAGCGTCGCCACTGCTTGCAGCGTGGCCAGGTCATCGGCGCTGGGCGGCGGCGCGTGTTGCGGGCCGAGCAGGGCGAGGATGCCGCGATTTTTGCTGTCCAGGCACAGGGGCACCAGCACTTCGAGCCCGGTCTTTTGTTCGCGGCCTATGCGCAGAGCGCTGATCACGTCCTGCCGCACCAGCGGCGGCTGCGGGCCGGGTTGCAAGGCGGCCTGCAGGGTGGCCGCGTGGCCGAGGCGGGCGCCTACCGGCAGCGTCTGGCCCTGGCTGGCGCAGACTTGCAGGCCATCGTCCTGGGTGGTCATCAGCAGGCCGTCGTCGAGCGACAGGAAGGCCAGCATCTTGGACAGGATGGTGGCAAGTGCGCCGGGACGCGCGCCATCGCTGGCCAATACGCCGGCGGCGTCGGTCAGCAGGCGCCAGCGGGCGACGCTGCTTTCGATCTGGCGGTAGCGGCTGCGCGCGGCGCGGGCAGTGGGGAGGGCGGTGTCGTTGGGCATGGGCGGCATATGGCGGTTTCTGGGAATTATATGCCACTCGGCATACGCGAATACCCCCGGGCGGCAGATTTTTTGTACCCGAGGCCACGCGATACTGATTGCATCGGCGGCCAATACCGCGCTCGCCGACTCAACCACTGGAGCTGATTATGAAACGAATTCTCATCACCCTGGCGCTGGCCGCAAGCAGCCTGGCCCATGCCGACGCGACGCACTCACCGAAAGTCTATCTGGAAGTGGCGGCCGCGCCGGCCGATGCCCGCGAGGCGGAAATCGCCGGCCTGTTCGACCGTTGGAACGCGGCGCTGGCCACTGGCGATGCCGAGCAGGTGACGCGCCTGTATGCGCCGGACGGCGTGCTGGAACCGACCGTGTCGAACGAGGTGCGGTCGACGCCGGCGGGGATCAAGGATTACTTCGTCAAGTTCCTGAAGATGAAGCCGGCCGGCATCATCAACTATCGCCAGATCCGCCTGCTCGGTGCGGACGCGGCGCTGGACACCGGCGTCTACACCTTCAATGTGACCAAGGACGGCAAGCCGCAACAGGTGCATGCGCGCTACACCTATGTCTACAAGAAGGTGGACGGCGCGTGGAAGATCCTGAACCACCATTCGTCGGCGATGCCTGAAGCCGTGGCCAAGTAAGCGGCGCGGTGGCGCATCAGTCGCAGGCGTCGTCGATGGCGACGATGCGCCACTGTCCTTTGTTGTAGCGCAGCGTGCGGCCGTTGACGCAGGCTTCGTTGGGCCAGTACTGGAGCACGACTTCGTCGCCGGATACGCGCATCTCGGCATCGCTGGCCTCGCCCGCACCGAGCAGGGATTCGAGCAGTGCGGCGTTGACGGCGACGGTCGAGACCTGCTCCTCGCTGCCGGTGTCGCTGCTCTTGGTGGTGATTTTCTTCGGGGTGTGATCGCCCAGGTAGGCGACGTTGCCCGGCGTTTTGGCGCCGCATAGCAGCAGCTCGGTCAGGCTCCAGGCGTCGTCAGGCGCGGGCGATTTGAGCAGTTGCTTGCGTAGCATGGCCTTGTTCGTCGCCGTGCAGGAGCTTGGCTTTTCGCCATCGTCGGGCAGCGTCTGGAACAGAAAACGTTTGTTGCTGACGCTGAGCATGTGGCGCTTGTCGTCCGGCCCGTTCAGCCACTTGAAACTGATTCCGCGCCCGGGACCGTCGAACTTGACCGACTTCTTCAGGTCATTGGGGAATTCGGTTTCCAGCGTGAGAGAGGTGAGGCAGCTTTGCAGCAGGAAGGAATCCACATAGTTCAGCTTGCCGTTCTTGTGCAGCATCAGCACCGCGTGGTCTTCCAGGCCGGCCCCGCAGTAGCCGGTGGAGCGGGGCAGCTTGGATGGCATGCGCAACAGCAGCAGCGCCAGCACGCTGTCCTTGGTGATGTTTTCCGAGTAAACGGTATCGATCATTTCGGCTTTGTCCAGCCAGGCGGCTGCCTGGTCTTCCGTTGGCGTCGCAAAGGCCTGCTGCGCGCAAAGGGCGATTGTCAGTATCAATCGCTTCATCGTTTGACCCGGCTTTCAGGTTTGACGGCGGCCTCTTTCTTCAACACCCACTCGACTGTCAGGTCCTTGCCATCAGGGTAAAATTTTTGGCCGACTGGCTTGAGCAGGTAGAACGGGCCGTCGGGGTAGGCGGGATCGTTGGCGGTCAGCTTGTACCAGGTGGCTTTGATGCCGGCCGGCGATTCGCTCACGGCCGCTTCGATCAGGTAGACCTCGTTGCCGCGCGCAGCCACGAAACCGTCGATCATGGTGGTTTCGCCGTGGGAGACGTTGAACCAGGTTTCCTGTTGGTCATCCCGCGATTTCACGATGGGGACGTGGATCCAGTCTTCGCCGGGCTTGGCTTCAAAATAGAAGGTCATGCTGCGCTTGTAGCGCAACACGTCTCTGACCGTGCCAGCCACCATGACCAGCTTGCCTTTCAAGGCCGGCCACTGGTGCAGGCCTTGTTGGCTGGAGGCGACGTCGGCGTGGGCGGGAGGCGTCAAAGCCAGCGTGAGGACCAGGGCGCAATATGCGACGAGCGTTTTCATTTCTTGACTTCTTCGGGATTCTCGTTAATTGATAGCGTTAAATACAGCAGCGTCCGCTCTGGCCCGGCGCAAATAAATCCTTCTACAGGCCTCGCCGATTTTGTGATCGTGGTCGCGTATTTTCGGCAGTCGTATTTGCTGGAAAGGTCGGCACTTGCGTTCTGGTTCTGTTCCAGCATGGTACGGAACGCTTTGTTCAGCCAGGGCCTTGCAGCCGCTGGAGCGATGTAGGTGGCACCTGTGGCCTCCTTGTATTCGCTGAATGCAGACTTATCGGACAGCTGCAATTCCGCCACCAGGGTCGTGAAGTCGTTAGAGCTTGGCAGCATGCCTGTATCTTCGGGCGTCGCGAAGATTTCCCAGCGGCCGGACTTGATTGGCATGTCGATATTGACGATCGCGCGTAGTCCGGCCACGTCATTGGAGACTATCGGCGTCCTGTCGGAGCACGCGCCGAGTAAAATAATTGAAACTAGAAATAGACCGAGTATTCCAGGCATGGTGGTGTAGCGTAAGCGCAAGACACAAAGATTTCGTTTCATTTTCCGCTGGCACAGGCAGGTCTTCCACCAGTGCCGCCGATCCATTGCCCTGTTTCGGTCATTGAACGGAGGCCGAGGTTGCGGCGGTCTGATACTCCGATGGCGGAAGCGAGGTCTCATGACTCAAAAAAATCTGCTGCCGTTCCATATCGGTCGGCAGCATGACCGTATCGCCGGGAATGGCTTGGTTCATGAGGAGCGGTTTAGCTAACGCTGGCTACCTCAGAATGTGCATTGGCATATGCTACTTGGCGGTTTTCGCGGGAACGAGCGGCAGGATGCCGCCTTCGCACATTTCGTCTTCCACGCCTTGCCCCTTCGGAGCGTTGAGGTCGGTGCACAGCAGTACCTTCGCTCCCGATTTCTCGGTGCTGCGGATGTAGCTGTTGTGTAGCACGGTCTTGGATGGCTTGTTGTCGGAGGGCTGTATGCCGGACCAGTCAAAGCGGTAGCCGTTTGGAATGAGCTTCAACGAAGGTACTGGCTTGGCATCCGGCATGCGGGCGTTCTTGTCGGTGACGGCTGCGCGCCAGATGTTGCGCATCTGGGCCGTCTCGGCATCGTACAGGTAGTAGTCGACTCCCATGTGATACCGGCCCGGCGCGGTTTCCGCTTGCAGGCACGCCATCCGTACCAAAGCGTGCGCGGCGGAGGCCTCGACGATCTGGATCGAATATTCAGGGCAGACGGAACTCTTGTCCCCGAGCGGAGACGCGATTCCGAACGTATGCTGCAGGCCAGCCTTGCTGAAGCTCAGCTGCCCCAGCTTCGGATCAAGACGCATTTCCAGTCCGGCCGCTTTCACAACCGGCATCTTGAGCCGTTCCGGCTTGGTCGAATCCGAATTCAGACGGATCGAGGCCCAACGGCGCTGGTCGTCGTCCCCCTCGCGTATCTCGTTCGAACGCGCGGCCCCTTCACGCAGCCGCTGTTCCTGCGGATCTTCGCCGGTTGCGGTGTTGCCGCAAGGAGTGCTGGTGCAATTTTGCGTCTTGACGGGCGCGCGCGCATCCTGGGCGCACGCCGGCAGGAGCGCGGAGCTGATGATCAAGGGCAGGCAAAGCAGTAATTTCTTCATGGTCTATGGATTGTTGGTGCAATTTTGAATGAACAACAGCGGATCGACACGGTTGTCGAGGCCTCCGCATTTTTTGAGCGCGTCTTTCCGGACTTCGAAATGCAGGTGGGCGCCCAGCGCAATGGACTTCATGTCTTTCGCATTGCCGCTGCATCCCGATTTTCCGATCGGATCGCCGGCGTAGACCTTGGTCTTGTTCTTCTCCGGCATCTCGCTGAGGTGGGCGTAAAAGAAGCCGATGGTCTTGGCGCCCGGATTGACCTTGCGGAAGGCTGCCGCTTGTGCCGGCGGCAGGTCGTCGATGCCTACTTCCAGCACCAGTGTATTTCCATACGCATAGCTGGCGTTTGGCGCCTTGCTGGTATGGACGACGCCATTGGCCACAGCGAAAATCTTCGTGCCGGGATCGGCAAGCAGGTCGATGCCCTGATGGCAGCGTTTGCCGCCCTCACGCGTCCAGCCGAACTTGGCGCCGGTCTTGCTGGCGAGGTGGGCAGTGCGCAGTGTGCAAGTGGCCAGCGGATCATGCCATTTTGCGCCATTGCCCGCATTGGCGCCAGTCGTTGTCGCCGGCTCCTGTTTGGTCGCCGGCGGCTGCGTGACTGCCGGCGCCTTCTTGGTCGCGGCCGGTGCTGTAGCCTTCGGTTTCGGCGCAGCCGGCATTGGTTGCGATGCCAGCGCCGACAAGATGGCTGCCGCCGTACGCGGCGGCTTCAGGAACTTTTCCTTATCCTGTACCACAAAGTTGTTGACGTTGATTTTGGCGTCCGTATAGCCCAATAGCCATCCCTTGTAAGCCGCTCGCGGATCGTCATTATATTGCTCCAGCAGCTCGGCCATCTTTTTTTTGCTGGCCTTGGAGGTACCCAGTTGCTGCTCCAGCAGATCCTGCGCATCATCCCGTGACAGCTGATCGCCGATGCCGACCAGACGCAGCGCGCCTTTCAAGCCCTCGTGATGCAGAAGATAGGCCAGCTTGGCCTTGTCCTCGGGCGGCAAGCCGTCGACATTGAACTTGGTTTTCTTTGCGAAGTTCTTCAGATTCAGCTTGGCGTAGGTGGCGGCGGCATCGATGGCGTAGCGTGCTTCCAGGCGCTTGGCCAGCAGCTGCGTTTCGCTCCACTTCTGGCCATCTTTGTACAGCAGCGAACTGTCATCGGCATACACGTCCTTCCAGGCCGCGCCGAAAAACTGCGCCAGGCCTTGCGCCTTGCCAGGCGAAGACTGGTTCGATTTTTCCTGCCAAACGCCTTCTACTTTGGCGGCTTCCGCGTGGATCATGGCCGCCAGCGACTGCGGCGTCAGGGCGTGAGCCTTGGCGGCGTCGATCAGATAGCGGCGGAAGGGTTCATTGCCTGGCTGAAGCCGCAGATTGGCTTCGGTGTAGATGGTCGCCACGCCTTGAACCGGCTTGCCTGCTTCCACGCGGGTTTGCTCTTGCGCGGTCTGGCCCTTCGCCAGTTGGGCGTTGTTGGTGGTGCTTTGCTTGACCGCGTCGGCGCTTGAGGTAGCCGTGCCGCGTTTGTTCTGCAAGGCGCCATCGACTTTGACCTGGCGCGAGTCCAGGTGCAGATTCCATTGGCCGATCGGCAGGATCTGAAGGTCCAGCACCGGTTCCATCTTCTTGCACAGATCCTCGACCCAGACCTTCAGCCCGCGCGCATGGTCCAGTATGCCCAGCGAGAGCGAGTTGCCGTTGAGCGCATGCTCCTCCTCACGACCGTCATAGGCCACCTTGACGCGCTTGGGCGTAACGCCTTTGAAGTCCAGGCCTCGAAATTTCAGCTTCACCTGCGTATCCGGCGTGGCGGCGCCATCGGCCCCCGGTATCAGCAGCAGCTGCCCCTCGTGGATCAGGTGCAGTTGCTTGCCTTTCAGATGGTTGGCCGAGGCCAGGGCCTGGACCGTCACGCCGTGTTCCCGGGCGATCTTCCATAAAGTATCGTGCTTGGCTACGGTGTATTGTTCCATATTGGATCTCTAAAGGTGTTCGGTGTCGCGATCTTCGTCCAGCTCACCCGGCTCGAACGACGACTCTTCGTCTTCATCATGATCGCCGACCTCCTCGAATTCGGCGGACCAGCCTTCGTAGCCGACCAGCGCGCGGTATTCCTGGTTCTTTGGCGCCGTCAGCACCGGCGCGGCGCCGCTGTCCGGCAAGGTGCGCTTGGCGATCAGCTCATTGTTCTTCTTGTCGTAGAATGTCACCAGGGCGTCTTTCAGTGCCAGTCCTTCGGCGCTGAAACCCATGATTGTAATTTCGTGCGGGCCAGCCACTTCGGCTGGCATTTTCTGGAAGGTACTAAGCAGTGTGGGCTGGTTCGGCAGCACCGCCGCTTTCGACGCGCCTGCTTCAAATACGTGCTTGCCACCCTTGACGGTGAAGTTGCCAGGGCAGGTGAACGTGATGTCGCCGCCTTCCAGCGTGATCGACGACTGGCCCGCTTGCAGCACGATCTTCTGGTTGGCCTTGATCTCGATGCTGTCGTTGACCGAGATGACGGTGATCGACTTGTCGGCCAAAATTTCCAGCTGGTCGGTGTGCGCCTCCAAAGACACCGGGCCGTTGCCGGCGATGGCCTGGATGCCGCCCGCGTGCGAGAAGTAGCTCACCGCATTGGCCGCCACCGACGATACCGTGTATGCGGCCGTCATCTGCACGTCGCCCTGCGATACCCAATGCAGTTGCTGGCCCGCGAACAGCACGGTCGATGCCGGCGTGGCCCAGTTGATGCTGGATGGCGCGTCCATCAGCACCAGCGGGGCGCCGAATTTTTCCACCGGCCTGGCCGCGTCCAGATCGCGCGCGCCATCTTTCGCCTTGCTGGCCTGCTGGCCGTTGACCGCGCCGGCATGTTTGCCCTTGTCCTTGGGATCGAGCTGCGCGATGAAATCCTTGTGCGCTTCCGCGGCCGGCTTGCTGGACAAGGCCTGCTGCTGCGTGGCCGCCTCGCTGAGCCGCTCCGCCAGTTCCATCGACGATTTCAATGAACCGAGCGCCTCGTCCGCATCCATCTGCGTCGACCTGACGCTGCTGCCCTGTGCTGCGCGCGCGCTGGTGGTCAGCAGCACACCCTCGGCGCCGCGCACCGTGGCCCAGGCGTCGGTGCGCAGTTCGAAGCCGCTGCCGCGATAGGCGCCCCGTTGGGCGGAGGAGGGGTCTTGCTGGATCAGGTAGCCCAGGTTCAGCTGCGTGGCGGCGCTGCTGGTGGCCAGACGCGTGCGAACCTGGCCGGGCGTGTCGTCCAGCTGCCATTGGTTGTAGCCGCCGCCGTCGAAGTTGTGGCTGTGGATACCGGACAGCGTGCCCGCGTGATTGGCGCCCGAATCCACGCCCGCCGAAAACGGCGGCAAGTCGGAACCGGTGTACAGCTGCGCCACCACCATCGGCCGGTCCATATCGCCTTCGATGAAGTCGACCAGCACCTCGGTGCCGATGCGCGGCGTGAATTGCGTGCCCCAGTTTGGGCCGGCCAGCGCTTCCGCCACGCGCACCCAGGTGCCGGAGCTTTCGTCGCCGGGTGCGTTACCCTTGCTGTCGGTGTTGTGTCCCATGCCGCCGGCGTTGGCGCCTTGTCCGCGCTGCCAGCTGAACTGAATCTTGACCTGGTGGTCGCGATCCGTGGTGGCGACCGCGCTGGCCAGGCCGACCACCGTCGCCGTCTGCGGCCCCAGCGCGGTGCTGGCGTGCGGCGCGGCGGTGGCGCGGGGCACCACGGCCACGCTGTCGCGCACGCAGCCGAAGCTGTTGCGGTAGGTGCCGTTCTCGATGGCGCCGCCGATCAACGAGGCGGCCGTCTTGATCTGCGACTGGATGTTGTTGCGCGCTTCGTGGCGCACCCACAGCACCATGAAGCGGTTGTCGCCGTCGGCGTAGCGTTCGTGCTGCGTCAGCTGGAAGCCGTGGCCCGCAGCCAGGCGGCGCACCGCGCCTTTGCCTTCGAAGACCTTGTTCTCCAGTTCCAGCGCTTGCAGCATCAACTGGCTGTGCGGATCGGTGGCGACGCCGTTGTCGGCGCCGCTGGCGATGCGCTCGCCGCTGCCGTCGTACACGGCCAGCACCGGCAACTCGCCGGCATCGAGGCTGGACGCCTGTTCGGCCGATGGCGCCAGCAACTGCGCCGGATCCCAGCTGCTGATGGTGATGGCGTTGGCCTGCACCTGGCGCCGCGCGGAGAACTGGTCGATGGCGTCGTCGGTGTCGGTGGCGCGCACGCCGTGGAAGCGGATCTCGGCGTCGCCCGGCGTATCCGGTGCGCGCGCCTTGCTGTCGAAGATGACCAGCTTGTGCCTGGCCTGGCCGTCCTTGCTGTCATCGTCGGCCTGGTCGTGCTCGAAGCGCCAGCTCAGGCCTTCCGAAGCCAGCAGGCGGGTGAAGAATTCGAGGTCGCTTTCGCGGTACTGGGTGCAGATCGCGCGCGGCTCCAGCGTTTGCGTGACGTCGAATTCAAAGCGTAGCTGCGGATAGTCGGCCAGCAGTTCGGTGACGATGTCCTGGGCGTTCTTGTCCTGGAAAATATAGCTGTCGCGGCGCAGCCGCAGCAGGGCCAGCGCGGGCTCCAGCTGCAAGCGATAGCGCGCCACGCCGCCGTCCGCCCCCAGCCACGCGGCTTCGGTGCAGATGCCGTGCCATGCGCGTTTGCTTCCGTCCGGCTGCAGCAGCGTGACGGTCAGCTCTTCGCCGATGAAGATGGTCAGATCCAGATCGGTCGAGACGCTCAGCGCGTCCACTTCGAACGCATACAGTTCGTTGACGCCTTCGCGGCCGCTGAAATGTTCGGCCATCAGCGATTCGGGCAGGCCCGAATCCTGGGCGCTGGCCAGCGTGATCAGGCGCGCGTGTTGACTCAGGCCCGTGCCGAACAGGCCGAGCGCCGAGGGAATTTGTGACAGCAGGTCCATCAGGGCAGTGTGATCGTCAGGTTGGCGGCGCGCGGCGCCATTTTGACCACGTCGTTATACGCATTCATGCGGTTTGCGGCATTGTGGTCCAGCGAAGTGCGCAGGCCGATGTAGCCCAGCACGCAGATCAATCCAAACACGGAGCACAGCACCCACACCGGCAGGTCGCTGCGCAGCTTGTGCTTGATCTGGTCCGGGCGCTCGGCATGCGGCGCGAAGCCGCCGCGCTTGCCCTTCATGTGGGCGATTTCGTCGCCCAGGCGCGAGGTCAGGTAGTTCAGCTTTTCCGAGCCTTCGAGGATGTACTTGCCCTGGAAGCCCAGCAGCAGGCACATATGGAACACCTCCAGCGCCTGCATGTGGGCGCTGCCGCGTGCGCGCAGGTTCTCCAGGCGGTTGTAGAAGTTCTCGCCGGCCAGCTGGTCGCCGAACAGCACCAGTTGCAGCGGGCGGCGCTCCCAGGCGTCGCGGATGGTGAAGCTGGAACGCAGGATGATCTCGTCGACCGCCGCGCAGAAGGCATATTTGGCGTTGTCGATATCGTCCGGCGACGCGTTGTGTTTTTTCGCGCCGCGGCCGAAGTCGTCGAGGAAGGCCGTCATCTTGCGGGCGAATTCGCCGTCGTCCGCAGGGCCATTGCCGTTCTTGAGCATGAACAGCGCGTAGAAGCCGTCGTACATCAGGTCGAGCAAGGTTTGCGGGGCGCTGGCGGCGCTCGGCGGGGCGCCGGCGCCCATCAGGGAAGGTGCGGTAACGCTATTCATGTTTGGTCCTCAGTTCAGGAAGTAACGGCCACCAGGTCCAGCTTCAGGTCGTGCATGCCGCCGGGGACGTAAATGGAAATCGATTGGGCTTGCAGCATGCGCTCGTACATCTGGCCCTTGGCTTCGAGCGCGAAGTAGCAGGCGTCCGGACGCACCGGCACCGCGGCCGGCACTTGCGGCGAATGGGTCAGGCGCACGCCCGGCATGGCCGACAGCACGAATTTTTCGACGTCGTCCGGTGCGCCGATCTTGAAGCGCAGCGGCACGATGTCCACCAGTTCGCTGGCCGGCAGGTCGGCCGAGACGGCGATGTAGAACGTGGTCTTGTCGTCGATCTTCTGCGAATCCAGCATGCCGTGGTGGTACGAAGGCTTGACTTCCTTGAGCGCGATGGCGAAGTACTTCGACGAGATCACCGTGTCGAGCAGTTCGCGGATGATCTGGTGCAGCTGGGCGAAGCCTGGGCCGGGATCGGTGTGCTGGTACGGCGGCAGGTCGGCCAGGTTCCAGCTTTTCGAGAAGGTCATCAGCGCGCCGGCCAGCGACAGCAGCTGTTCGTACAGCCGCTCCGGATGCAGCGTCGGATGATGGAAGTAGTGCGACAGCGAGGCAAACGCCGAACTGGCCGTGTGCAGCAGCCAGAAAGAGGACATGTCGCCGGAGCGGAATTCGATCACATGTTTGCTTGGTTCGCGGTGGTGGCCATACAGCGCGCTCACCTTCGCCTGCAGCGCGTCGATCAGGCGGCGCAGTTGCAGGAACAGCAGCGGCGAGCTGCGGATCGACAGGCTGGGCGCGACAAACGCGGCGTCCAGCTCGAAGCCGCCGGTGGCCGCGCGGCGCAGGCGCAGCAGCGGGAAATGGGTGTACGAATCGCGCGGCTCGAACTCCGACACCAGGCGTACGGTTTTCTTTAGATAGCTCAGTTGCGCCGACGCGGCCTGGGTGTACAGGTCCGGCGTGTCGCGGTTCGATTGCAGGAAGCGCACCGCGTTGCCGCCGTTGGCGGCGTCGCCGAAATTGCCGCCGAAAGGCTTGAACGAGGGCAGGGCGGCGTAGAAGGTCACGCTCTGCTGCGATTGCAGCATCTGGCTCAGGTCCACGGAATCGGGCAGTTCATCTTCGCCGGGAGCGCTGTACAGCTCACCGTCCTGGAAGCGCAGCGACAACTCCAGCACGCGCAAGGTGTTGTTGGCCAGGGCGTCGCGGTCGATCTGCAGCTGGTTCACACCCCAGGCGTAGGGGTGCAACGCCAGCATGCTCTGATGCAGGCGCTGCTCGTGATACTGGTCCTGTTGCTGGAAGTGCTGCGGGCGCAGGAATAAGCCTTCGCCCCATAGAATTTTGCTGCTCATGCGTGCGTCCTTGAGAGTGTGGCGCATTGATGCCATTTGTTAAGTAGCAGAACAATAACATTTCTTGTCCAATCGCCGCGCCCGTTTGGTTTCTATCGTGCGCAGCTTAAAAAATAGGCAACTCGGACCTTGGCGGCACTAAAAAGTTCCCCTTCCCAACCAAAAATTCAATTGAACGCGGTCAATAATAAATTTCTGATAACGTGGCGCCTGTTGGAGAAATTAGTGATTAAGCATTCTTTTTTGATATTTAGTTTGAGGACAGCATGAATACCGTTATTTCCTTTGGCCGCATCGGTCGTTTCATTGGCGCCGCTGTCTGCGCCGCATCGCTCACCGCTTGTATGACCGCCCCGGTCGTTCAGAAACCCGCCCTGCCGAGCATGGAAGATATGCTGGCCAAAGCCAGCCAGGCCAGCGGATCGGGACAGAAGGAACAAGCCATTACATTATGGAAAGAGGCTGCAGTAGCCTATCCGGCCGACAAGACGCCGTGGACCAATATTGCACAGACCCGTTATGAAGCCGGCCAGTATGGCGACGCTATCGTCAACGCACAGGAAGTGCTGGTGCGCGATCCGAACGACCGCCTGGCCAACAGCATCATCGCCATCAGCGGCTTGCGTTTATCGACGCGCGCGCTGTCGGACTTGAGCCGCCAGAACAATTTGTCCGGATCGCTGCGCACCGAGTCGCAGGACCTGGCCAAGTTGCTGCGCGAAAGCCTGGGGGAGACCGTGCTGGTGCCGCCGCAACCAACACCGGCGGCGACTACGCCGGCGCGCAACGCCAATGCCAACGCCAAGGGAAAAAAGGGCAAGCACAAGGCCGAAGAAGATTCGAGCGCCAATCCGTTCAACGCATTGAAGTAAGCATTCTGAATTCAACCCAACGATAGGGGAATCCCATGTCTAAAAATACAAGTGTCCAGAAAAAATTGCAGAAAATTCGTCCGCCACGGGTCCAGATGACCTATGACGTTGAAATCGGCGACGCCATCGAAAACAAGGAACTGCCTTTCGTGATGGGCGTGGTCGGCGATTTCGGCGGCAATTCGGAAGTCGAGCAAAAGCGCCTGAAGGACCGCAGCTTTGTCGGCATCGACCGCGATAACTTCGACGAGGTGCTGAAAGCGGTCGAACCGCGCGCCGCCTATCGCGTATCGAATGAGCTGAGCGACGAAGCCGGCCAGTTCGCGGTCGACCTGAAATTCAAGTCGATGGACGACTTCCGTCCCGAAGCCGTGGTGCAGCAGGTGGAACCGCTGCGCAAGCTGCTCGAGGCGCGCACCAAGCTGGCCGACCTGCGCAACAAGCTGGCCGGTAACGACAAGCTGGAAGACATCCTCAACGACGTCTTGAACAGCACCGAGAAATTGGCCGAACTGGGCCAGCAAACCACGAAAGCCTGATCATGTCCGCTCAACTGACTCCAGGCGGCGCGCCCGCCGCCGCCACTGAAATGGCTTTGCTCGACCAGATCGTCGAGCAGAGCAAGGTCGCCAAATCCAGCGCCGAGCATGCGCGCGCCAAGGATTTGATTTCCGAACTGGTGAACCAGGTCATGGACGGCACCGTGGTCGTTTCCGACAACCTGGCCGCCACCATCGACGCCCGCGTCGCGGAACTGGACCGCATGATTTCGGCGCAGCTGTCGGCCGTGATGCACGCGCCGGAATTCCAGAAGCTGGAAAGCAGCTGGACCGGCTTGAACTACCTGGTGCGCAACACCGCCACCGGCCAGAACCTGAAGATCAAGATGCTCAACGCGACCAAGAAGGAATTGGTCAAGGACTTCCAGTCCGCGCTGGAGTTCGACCAGAGCACCATGTTCAAGAAGGTCTACGAAGAAGAATTCGGCACCTTCGGCGGTGCGCCGTTCGGCGCGCTGCTGGGCGACTACGAGATCACCCGCCAGCCGGAAGACATGTACTTCATCGAGCAGATGTCGCACGTGGCCGCCGCCGCGCACGCGCCGTTCATTTCGGCCGCGTCGCCGGAGCTGTTCGGCCTGGAAAGCTACAGCGACCTGGGTAAGCCGCGCGACCTGTCCAAGGTGTTCGACACCGTCGAATACGCGAAGTGGAAGTCGTTCCGCGAATCGGAAGACTCGCGCTACGTCGGCCTGACCTTGCCGCGCTTCCTGGGCCGCCTGCCGTTCAACCCGGCCGATGGCGCCACCACCGAAGGCTTCAACTTCGTCGAGGATGTCGACGGCACCGATCACCAGAAATACCTGTGGTGTAACGCCGCCTACGCCTTCGGCACCAAGCTGACCGCAGCCTTCGAGGACTACGGCTGGTGCGCGGCGATCCGCGGCGTGGAAGGCGGCGGCCTGGTGGAAGACCTGCCGACCCACACCTTCAAGACCGACGAAGGTGAAGTGGCGCTCAAGTGCCCGACCGAAATCGCCATCACCGACCGCCGCGAAAAAGAACTGAGCGACCTCGGTTTCATCTCGCTGGTCCACTGCAAGAACACCGACTACGCCGCCTTCTTCGGCGCGCAATCGGCGCAGAAGGCCCGCAAGTACGCCAGCGAGGCCGCCAACGCCAACGCCGTGCTGTCGGCGCAGCTGCAATACATCTTCGCCGTCTCGCGCATCGCCCACTACATGAAGGCGATGATGCGCGACAAAATCGGCAGCTTCGCCGCCGCCTCGAACGTGGAAGACTTCCTGAACCGCTGGCTGACCCAGTACGTGCTGCTGGACGATAACGCCAGCCAGGAACAGAAGGCCCAGTTCCCGCTGCGCGAAGCATCCGTACAGGTATCCGAAGTGCCGGGCCGTCCAGGCGTCTACCGCGCCGTGTCGTTCCTGCGTCCGCACTTCCAGCTCGACGAGCTGTCCGTTTCACTCCGTTTGGTCGCGGAGCTCCCTGCATCGACCAAGAACTAAGCAGTACTTACTTTAACAACCGAAAGGAATAACAATGGCAATCGACGTTTATCTGCAAATCGACGGTATCAAAGGCGAATCCGCCGATTCTACCCACAAGGACTGGATTGAGGTCTCGACCGTGCAATGGGAAGTGCTGCAGCCTAAGTCGGCTACCGCATCGACCGGCGGCGGCCACACTGCCGAACGCACCGAGCACAAGGACATCGTTGTCTCGAAGCTGGCCGACCTGGCTACTCCTCTGCTGCTGCAAACCTGCTCGTCGGGCAAAACCATTCCTAAGGCTAAGCTGGAATTCCTGCGCGCCGACGGCAATGGCGAGCGTATCAAGTACTTCGAAATCGAACTGGAAAATGTTCTGATCAGCAGCGTCGCACCAACCGTCAAGCAGGGCAACATCCTGACTGAAGACGTCGCGATCAAGTATTCGAAAGTGAAGTGGAAGTACACCCAACAAAAAGTTGGCGGCGGTTCGGGCGGTAACACGTCGGGTGGCTGGGATCTGTCGGCTAACAAGACCGCGTAATCGACTGACTGTTTGATGGGATACCGATGAAGGGTTTTACGCCGGGACTGTTTGACCGGCTGATGGATATGCCAGTCAACGGCGCCTCCAGCGGCACGGTATCGCGTTTGTCGATCGAGGACTTGAAGGACTCGGTCGCGCGCGATCTGGAAGCGCTCCTCAACACGCGCACCGTGATCCCGGAAGAGCTGCTGAAGCGGTATCCCGAATGCGGACGCTCGATCGTGACATACGGCTTGAATGACTTTGCCGGCTTGTCGCTGTCGAGCACCGACGATCGTGCTTTTATTTGCCGATGTCTTGAAAAAGCCATCGCGCGCCACGAGCCGCGCCTGCGCAATGTGCAGGCTTCGCTCGAACTGCGCGCTGACTCCATCAACCGCCTCAACTTCGCCATCACGGCGTTGCTGGTGGTGAGTTCGGCCCATGAACCGGTCAATTTTGACGCTGTGTTGCAGCCGTCCAGCCTGCACTACACCATAAGCAAGGCGCGCCGCGTGGCGCAATCGGGAGCCTGAGTTGGACCAATTATTACCGTATTACGAAAGGGAGCTGGGATTCCTGCGCCGCTATTCGCGCGAATTCTCCGAACGCTACCCCAAGATCGCCGGCCGGCTGTTGATCGGCGGCGAGGTGTGCGAAGATCCGCACATCGAACGCATGATCGAATCGTTCGCGCTGCTCAATTCGCGCATCGCCAAACGGCTCGACGACGACTATCCGGAATTTACCGAAGCACTGTTCGAGGTGCTGTATCCGCATTACCTGCGGCCGTTTCCATCGTGCTCGATCGCGCGCATGGACTTCAGCGGCGCCGCGGCGCAGCTCACCACCGCCAGCGAGATCCCGCGCGGCACGCAGCTGACTACGCGCCCGGTGCGCGGCGCCGTGTGCACTTTCCGCACCGCGTATCCGGTGACGGTCGCGCCGCTGGCGCTGACGCATGCGGCCTTCGCCGCCATCATCGATGCGCCGGAGGCGACGCGCACGCCACCCAATGCCACGTCCAGCATCAGCCTGACCATTTCCAGCACCTCGGCCCAGGTCGCGGTGCCGCAGCTTGGGCTGTCCAAGCTGCGCGTGTTCATCGACGGCGAGCCGTCCTTCTGTGCCGCGCTGCGCGATGCGCTGTTCATGCGCGGGGTGTGCGCCTATGCGGAAGCGGACGGTAATGGCCGCTGGATACCTCTGCACAAAATTCCGGTGTCTCCGGCCGGCTTTGACGAGGAAGAATCGCTGATCGATTTTTCGGCCCGTTCGCACGCGGCCTATCGCCTGCTGACCGAGTATTTCTGCTTCCCGGAGAAGTTCAATTTCTTCGACATCGACCTGCACGCGCTGGCCGGTGTGCTGCCTGTCGGTTGCAAGTCGGTCACGCTGCATCTGGCCTTGTCCGGCATGCGCACCGATTCCAACACCGCCCGCATGCTCGGCACGCTGAACATCAACAACGTTCTGCTGGGCTGCACGCCGGTGGTCAACCTGTTCCGCCAGCGCGGCGAGCCGATACGCCTGACCCACACCACCGCCAGCTATCCGGTGCTGGCCGATGCGCGCCGCGCGTTCGCGTACGAGGTGCAGTCCATCGATTCCGTGAAGCTGGTGCGGCAAACGCCGCAAGGCGAATCGGTGCTGGAGTTCCGGCCGTTCTACTCGCTGCGCCACGGCCAGACGCCGGAAAAGAATGGCCACTACTGGGTCATGCGGCGCGACGACATCATCGCCGAGAAAAGCCCCGGCTACGAAACGCAGATTTCCATCGTCGACATCGATTTCGATCCGGCCGAGGTGGAAACCGACACCCTTAGCCTGGAACTGAGCTGCACCAATCGCGACTTGCCGGCCTCGCTGAGTTACGGCCAGCGCGGCGGCGACCTGTTTCTGGAAGGCGGATCCAGCGTGCGCGCCATCAGCTTCCTGCGCAAGCCGACGTCCTCGCACCGCTTCGAGCGTGGACGCGGCGCGCACTGGCGCCTGATTTCACACCTGTCGCTGAACCATTTGTCGCTGTCGGACGGCGGCCTGGATGCCTTCCGCGAGATGCTGACGCTGTACGACCTGCCGCGTTCACCGTCGTCGCAGCGGCAGATCGGCGGCATCCTGGCGGTCTCGCACAAGGCGGCCAACACCTGGCTGCCCGGGAACCCGTTCGCCTGCCTGGTGCGCGGCATCGAGGTGCGCCTGACCATCGACGAGGAAGCCTTCGTCGGTAGCGGCATCCACGCGTTCGCCCACATCATCGAACGCTTCCTCGGCCTGTACGTGCACGCCAACAGCTTCACCCAACTGGTGATCGTATCGAATAAAACTGGAGAGGAGCTGTTGCGATGCACGCCACGAAGCGGCGATTTGAGCCTGCTGTAATCGAGCGGCTGTTCGCGCAGCCGTACCGGTTCGAGTATTTCCAGGCTGTGCGCATGCTGGAGCTGTGGCTCAAGCGCCATGGCGCGCCGGGCGAGGGCGCGGTCGCCAACTACCTGCGCTTCCAGAATTCGACCTCGCTCAATTTCCCGGCCAGCCAGCTGGAAGCGATGCAGCCGGAGCCACGCGAGGTGCCGACCGACGCCCGCGCGCTGGCGGAGGCGCTGCAATCGACGCAGCTGAAGTACATCCGCATCACCCCGGCCTTCATGGGCTTCCTGGGCAGCAGCGGCACGCTGCCTGCGCATTACACGGAACGCATCGCGGCGCACGCGCTGTACGAAAAGGACGACGGCCCGCGCGCCTTCCTGGATACCTTCTCCAATCGCGCGCTGGCCCTGTTCTACGAGGCCTGGCGCAAGTACCGGCTGGAGCTGAAGTACCAGGTCGACGGCAAGGATACCTTCCTGCCCTTGCTGCTGTCGCTGGCCGGCATGGGCAACGAGTCGCTGCGCCGGCGCCTGTCGGACCACGGCGACGGCGTGCTCGATGAGTCGATCGGCTACTTCGCCACCGCCATGCGCCAGCGTCCTGCATCGGCGGTGCAGATTGCGAAGGTGCTGTCGGAGTACTTCAACCAGAAGATCAAGGCCGAACAGTTCATCGGCTGCTGGTACGACGTGCCGCAAGAGCAGCAAACAGTGCTTGGCCTGGGTAACGCCATGCTGGGCGCGGGCGCAATGGCCGGCTCGCGCGTGTGGCA
Organism: Duganella rhizosphaerae; assembly: GCF_040364205.1. Lineage (NCBI taxonomy): Bacteria > Pseudomonadati > Pseudomonadota > Betaproteobacteria > Burkholderiales > Oxalobacteraceae > Duganella > Duganella rhizosphaerae. Next base: position 15,643 of record NZ_BPWK01000014.1, on the reverse strand, counting down.
GCGCGACCTGCGACTGCGGTTGGTGATAGGCCCGCTGGACCTGGAAGGCTACGAATCCTTCCTGCCCGGCGGTAAAGCGGCGAAAGCTCTGGAAAGCATGTTGACCATGTTTACCGGCCTCTCGCTGGAGTACGAGGTGCAGCTGGTGCTGCGCGCTGCCGACGTGCAGGGGGCGCGGCTGGAAGATGATCGCGTCGGCGGACGCCTGGGGTGGGACAGCTTCCTTGTCACCGACGTCCAGACGCAAGACCGCGCCGATGTGCGCTATGAGATTCATACAGTATAAAAAATAAGGAACCATCATGAGCATCAACCTGAAAACACTGATCGGAAAACTGAACGACACCAGCCGCACGGCTGCCACCCGCGCCGCCAGCCTGTGCGTCTCGCTGGGGCAGTATGAGGTGGACATCGAACACCTGTTCCTGGCGCTGCTGGAGCAGCCCAAGAGCGATTTCGTTGTCATTGCGCGGCAGAGCGGCATCAGCGTCAGCATGCTGGAAGCCGATTTGCAGGCCGAGATCGCGCGCCTGAAGACGGGCAATTCCCGCACGCCGGTGTTCTCGGAACGTTTGCCCAAGCTGTTTGAGCATGCCTGGTTGATCGCCTCGCTGGACCTGCAAGCGGGCCAGCAGGCCAAAATCCGCAGCGGCCATTTGCTGCAGGCCTTGCTGACGGAGCCGGAGCTGGCGCAGCTGGCGTATCGCGGCTCCAAGCTGTTTGCAAAATTCGAAGTGGACCAGATCAAGCATAACCTGGACAAGCTGACCGCCGGTTCGGATGAAGCGGCAGCGGCGCAGCAGGGCGAGGGCGGCGAGCACGAAGAGCTGGACGGCGATCCGGTCGGCGACCTGTCGGCCAAGGCCGCGACCAAGACCCCGGCGCTGGACCAGTTCACCACCAACCTGACGCAGCGCGCGCGCGACGGCAAGGTCGATCCGGTGATCGGCCGCGACATGGAAATCCGCCAGGCCATCGACATCCTGATGCGCCGCCGTCAGAACAATCCTATCCTGACCGGCGAGGCCGGCGTCGGCAAGACCGCCGTGGTGGAAGGCCTGGCGCTGCGCATCGCGCTGAACGACGTGCCCGACGTGCTGAAGGGCGTGGAGATCCACACGCTGGATATGGGCCTGCTGCAAGCCGGCGCCAGCGTCAAGGGCGAGTTCGAGAACCGCCTGAAGAACGTCATCGACGAAGTGAAGAAAAGCCCGCACGCCATCATCCTGTTCATCGACGAAGCGCATACGATGATCGGCGCCGGTGGCCAGGCCGGCCAGAACGACGCGGCCAACCTGCTCAAGCCAGCGCTGGCGCGCGGCGAACTGCGCACCATCGCCGCCACCACCTGGGGCGAGTACAAGAAGTATTTTGAAAAAGACGCCGCATTGGCGCGCCGCTTCCAGGTCGTCAAGGTCGAGGAACCGAGCGAGGAGCTGGCTTGCGCCATGTTGCGCGGCATGGCACCGCTGATGGAAAAACATTTCGGCGTGCGCGTGTACGACGAGGCGATCACCGAGGCGGTGCGCCTGTCGCATCGCTACATCATGGGCCGCCAGCTGCCGGACAAAGCGATCAGCGTGCTCGATACCGCCTGCGCCAAGGTCGCGTTGGGCCAGAATGCCACGCCGGCATTGATCGAGAACCTGGCGCGCAAGCTGGAACGTATCGCTGCGGAATCGACATCGCTGCAACGCGAACAGAACACCGGTGGCTCCGCGCACGTTGCGCGACTGGCGGAACTGGAAGCAGGCCGCGTGGCCGCTGCCGCGCAGCACGCCGAGTTGTCCGCGCGCTGGGAGAAAGAGAAAGCGCTGACGGAGCAGATCAAGGCTGGCCGCGTAGTATTGGAAGCGGGGGGCGAGGGCGGTGCAGGCCAGGGCAAGGATTTGCAGGCGCTGCAAACGGAATTGAAGTCGCTGCAAGGCGAAACGCCGATGGTGCCGGTGCAGGTGGATGGCCACGTGGTGGCGGAGATTGTCGCCGGTTGGACCGGTATCCCGCTGGGGAAAATGGTCAAGGACGAGATCAAGACGGTGCTCAACCTGAAGCCGATGCTGGAACAGCGCGTGCTGGGTCAGCCGCACGCGATCGAAGCCGTGGCGCAGCGCGTACGCACTTCGCGCGCCAACCTGGATGATCCGAACAAGCCCAAGGGCGTGTTCCTGTTCGTCGGCCCATCTGGCATCGGCAAGACCGAAACCGCGCTGGCGCTAGCCGATGTGCTGTACGGCGGCGAGCGCAAACTCATCACCATCAACATGAGCGAATACCAGGAGGCGCACAGCGTCTCCGGCTTGAAAGGCTCGCCGCCGGGCTATGTGGGCTATGGCGAAGGCGGCGTGTTGACCGAGGCCGTGCGCCGCAATCCGTACAGCGTGGTGCTGCTGGATGAAGTGGAAAAGGCGCATCCGGACGTGATGGAATTGTTCTTCCAGGTGTTCGACAAGGGCGTGATGGACGATGCCGAAGGCCGCGAGATCGATTTCAAGAACACCATCATCATCCTGACGTCGAACGTGGCGTCGGCCGCGATGATGCAGGCTTGCCTGAACAAGACCGGCGACGAGCTGCCCGATCCTGCGGCGCTGGAGGAACTGATTCGTCCGCACCTGATGAAGCAGTTCAAACCGGCCTTCCTGGGCCGCCTGAAGGTGATACCGTACTATCCGATACCCGACGACGTGCTGGTGGAGATCATCAAGCTCAAACTGGGCAAGATCCAGCAGCGCATCAGCGTCAATCACAAGGCGGAGTTCAGCTACGACGAGGCACTGGTCGAAGCGGTGCTGGCACGCTGCACGGAAGTCGATTCCGGCGCGCGCAATGTCGACAATATCCTCAACGGCACGCTGCTGCCGGAGGTGGCCGAATCCGTGTTGACCAAGATGGCCGAAGGCGCCGCGATCAGCAAGATCAAGGTCAGCGCCAACAAGCAGGGCCAGTTTAAATATACCGTTAAATAAGGAGAATGATAACTATGAAGCGCCAAGCCACCATTGCGATCTTGATGTCCACGTTGATCCTGACCGCGTGCCACAAGAAGGACAAACAGGAAGAGGCGCCAGCCGCCGCTGCGCCCGCACCGGCAGCGGCGCCTGCTCCAGCGGCGCCGGCGCCAGCCGCCGGGCAAATGACCGAACAGCAGGAAGAGATGGCCAAGAAGCAGGCCTTGCTCGATTACGGCACGATGGAAGACAAGTACTTGAACGATCCGAAGGGACAGTGGGCGGCGACCGCGAAGGCCAGTTCGACTTTCGGCGACGACGATGGCAAGACGCCGTCGGACGTCAATGTGGCCAAGAATACCGCCGGTCCATCGGATGACCGCAGCTGGACCAACAACAACCAGGACAAGGGATTCGACTGGCTGGAGGTGAGCTACGCCAAGCCGGTCAACGCGACCGAGGTGCGGGTGATTATCCCCGGCGGCAACGGTGTGGAGGCGATGAACAAGGTGGAGTTGCAGGACACGGATGGCAAGTGGAACACCATCTGGTCCGGCATCAGCGAGGTAAAGCAGGATCGGCGTGGCAACCGCACCTGGTTCGTGCGCACCTTCGACAAGACTGCATATAAAGTCAAAGGCGTCAAGATCACGGTCGCCAACAACGTCCAGCACGGCTACAAGGAGATAGACGCCGTCCAGCTGGTCGGCGAATAGGGCTTGGAATAAGGCTTGGAATAAGGCTTAGTTGGGAGGCCGCACTCCCAACATCTCTTCGATGTGGGAGAGCGAGCCTTCGTCCTTGATGACGGACCGCAGCCAGGTGTGCAGGTCCTGCTCGCCGGCGGTGGCCGCCTTTTCGGCGAAGTAGGAGACCGGGCTATGCGGCTCGGTGTCGCGGAAGAATTTCGCCACCGCCCGCAGCTGCGCGATCGCGTGTGTACGATTGCGGATCGGGCCGGAGGCGCCTTCGCGCTGCTGTGGCGCCGCCGCGCCGTTGTCTGCGTGCGATGGCTGCTCATCGTTGGCCTCGTCGGCTTGCGCTTCGGCGCCACTGGATTTGGCCGCCGCCGGCATCACGTGCAGCATCGATTGCACGGCGTCGCGCGCGGCCGAGAAGCCCGGGCTGTCCTGGCCCAGCTTTGCGTCCGCCGCCTTCTCCAGTTGCAGCAAGGCGTCCATGCAGTACTGCGCATCGGCGACGAACTTGGCGCAGAACTGCGCTGGGTTGGAGCGCTTGGCCGCTTCCATGTCCGCCAGCTTGGGCGCGCCGGATTGATCGTCGCTGCCGGTAGCGCGCTTGCGGGCGTACTCGAAGTCGATGGTGGAGTAGGCCGTGTTGCGGCCTTCCGTCAGCGGCAGCTCGCGGATCAGCGTGCGGGTGCGCGCCAATATCCAGCTTAAGTTGCCGATGCGCTGGTCGTTGTCGCCGCCGTCCGCTTCCGGGTACAGGCCCATGTCCCAATACTGCTCGCACAGGCCCGCCAACAGGCGATAACCTTCGGCCAGGCCGCGCAGGTGATGCTGTTTGGCGGCAGCTTCGGTCAGCCACACGGCCAGGCGCAGGTCCTTGCTCTTTTCCGTCAAGAGCGCCGCGCAGCGCTTGACAACGAACTCCCAATCCGCCTCCTTCAATTCCGTCACCCATTCGCCTTGATCGAGCGATGGGTCGTCGTACTTGCGCGCCTGGCCGATGGCGTCCAGGTCGGACGAGAAGGACAGGTCTTCGCCCGATGGGCGGCTGTCGCTGATGGGGATTAATAACTGCTCTGCTGAAAACATGATGTCCTCTGATTGTTTATTGGGCCATGCGGAACTCGATGCGGCGGTTGCGCGCGCGTCCGTCCGCACTGTCGTTGCTGGCGATAGGCCGGTCGGGACCCTGGCCGCTGGCGGTCAGCAGGTCGCCATTCAGGCCGTGGCTGGCGAAGTAGGTCTTGACGGTCTCCGCGCGCGCCTGGCTCAGGCCCAGGTTGGTGGCGCGCAGGCCGGCGCTGTCGGTGTGGCCGATGATCTCGACCTTGCGACCTTTGAGCTTGAGCAGCGCCGCCAGCATCTCATCGAGTATGGCTTTGCCGGCCGGCGTCAGTGTCGCCTTGCCGCTTTCGAATTCGACGGTGCGGTTGGCCAGCGTGCTGTCCAGGATACCTTGGTCCGCCGCCGATACGCGCAGGCCGTTGTTGACGGTGTAGGTCGGATTGAGGCTGGTGGCGACGGTGCTGGCGATGCGCTGGCGCACCGACTCGTTGGCTACTTCGCCGCGCAGGCTGACGTTGCTGCCGTCGATTTTCAGCTGGCCGCGGCTGATCTGCTTCAGGTCCGCGGTGATCAGCTTTTGTACGTAGCCGTTCCAGTTGGCCGGCATGGCGACCGGGCCGATGGCGATCTGGTCGACCACCTTGTCGGCGCCGTAGACTTCGCGCAGCTTGGCCAGTACTGCGGCCTTGCTGCCTTCGTCCGGCACGGTGCCGCTGGCCAGTACCTGGCCAGGTTCCGGTGCGGCGGGCGCCAGGCCTGGGGTCTGGGCGCTGGCGCCGGCGGCGGCGAGCGCGCACACGGCGGCCAGCAGGGCGTTGGCGATGGTTTGGTTGGTGCGCATGGTCAGGTTCCGATAAACGCCGCGCCGACGGAATCCAGCGCGGACTTGAGTGACAGGTTGGCTTGCGCCAGGTAGGTGGACAGCTTCTTGATGCCGTAGTCGGAGTCGATCTGCTCCTCCACCCAATCCAGCTGTTCGAAGTCGATGTGGTGCTCCAGCGCCGTTTGCGGATCCATGATCGCGCGCAGCGTCTGCGCCGAGGCGCCGCTGAAACCCAGCACCAGCGAGGGCCGCTGCGCGATGCGGGTGACGAACAGCGCCAGTTCGAAATCGGCGCGCGCGAGGAATGGCGTAATCAGGTGCATCCAGAAGGCGGCGACCAGGTTGCGGTACATCGGATCGGTCGGCAACGGCAGCAGCAGGCTTTTCTCCAGGCGGCTGGAGCTGGTGGCCATGACCGGTTGCAGCAGCATGCCCAGGGCCAGCAGGATCTGCCTCACCGAGCCATGGAAGCCGGTCTGCGCCAGCATGGTGTCGAGCGCGCCCACGGTTTGCAGCTCGAGGAAGTCTTCGAAGGCGGCATCGTAGGCGGCTGCGCGCAGATCGAGCTCGATCATGTGGTTGGCGGCGCTTTGCAGCGGCAGTGTGGGGTCGCCCGCTTCGCGCACGCCGTTGGTCAGCGTTTCGAGACGGTTCCAGAGGCGAGTCAGCACCAGCGGGGAGTTCTCCACGAAGGCGGTCGGCTCGGCCACTTCCATCGCGCCCATCATCAGGAACGGGTAGCGGCGGCTGGACTGGTCGCTGCTGGCGACGATGTGGCCGGCGATGGCGTGCCGGCGGCGCGGCCCGACAAAGGCGAAGTGCAACGGCGCGACGGCGTCGTAGTTCAGTTTCCAGCGGGCGTCGGTGCTCATCAGGTCCATCGCTTGCGACAGCCAGTCGTCCAGCACCTTGATCAGTGCAGGGCTGTCGCTGCCTTTGACGAAATCGCCCCGGCTTGGGATCTTGCCGAAGTAGCCGACGCTGATCGGCGTGGCGCCGCGGCTCATTGAACGGCTCCCGAGGTGGCGGCGGCGGTGCGCGACGGCGCGGCCGGCGGCTTGGGCGCAGGCGTTCCCGCCGGTGCGGCAGGAGCCGCCGGGCCGGCAGGAGCGACCGGCGCAGCCGGTGCGGCGGCTGGCGCCGGGAGCTGGCCGGCGGCGATGATCGATTCCGGCAGGCGCAGGCGCTTGAAGCCTTGCGCCGCTTGCACCGGTTGCGGCGCCGGGGCCTGCGTGGTGGTGACGATCTTCAGGTTGGCGGTGACGACCACGCCGGCGTTGTCCCAGCTCAGTTCAAACACGCCATTGTCCTTGCGCTTGCGTTTGGCGGCGTCGATCATTTTCTTCAGGCCGAAGTGGCCTGGTTCGCTCAGCAGGCTGACAGAGCGGCCTTCCGGCGTGATCGCGGTGATTTTCGAACCAGGAACGCCTTGCGGATTCGGCCAGGCCATGTGCACCCAAGGCTGCGGCTGGCCGCGCCAGCGCAGCGACTGGCCGTCGATCTCGATGGTGAACTCGGTCGCACCGACTGCGCCTAGCGCCTGCAAGTCGAACATGGTCTGCGCTTCGCCGCCGCTGGATGCCGCTGTGTTGGCGACGCCTGCCGCCGACAGCGGCGCGATCCAGTTGGGGAAGGCCGCCACCACTGGCGGCGCCAGGTTGACGCCCATGTCGGCCCAGGTCTTGGCGCTCAGCGAATCGCCGCGACGCACGACCAACGGTCCGATGGTGGTGTTGAAGAACTTGGCGATGGCGCCGTCCGGCCCGAAGATCTCGCCGATTTCGGCGTTGGTGGCTTCCGCGCGCGATTCGGTCGCGAACGGATATTTCAGGGCCAGGTTCTTGCTGAACGGTTGCAGCACTTGTGCGGCCCATACCTTGTTGATTTCGGTCTCGGTCGGTTTGACGATGACGGCGAAGGTCTGCATCAGCGGACGCACCAGCAGCGGGCGGATCGCCAGTTTCTGCGCATCAGTCATCCCGGTCAGCATTTGCTCGTCGACGTATTTGAGGGCGTCGGCCAGCTCGGAACCGGTGCCGTCCAACGTTTGCTGCATCAGCTGCTTGGCGCCCGGGCCTGGATCGCCCTGGTTCTTGATCTGGTTGAAACGGGTGCGCAGCTTGGACATTTGCTCCATGTAGCCGCGCATCAGCGATGCATCCTTGTCCTTGGTGACCACCAGGCGGGCGACGCCGGAGAACTCGCGGCCGACAGGACCCAGCGGCAGCGCGGCGTTCTGCACGTTGCCGGAGCTGCTGACGTTGATGTTGAGCTGCGACGGCTTCTGGCGCAGGATGGTCTCGCGGAACCAGCCGGACACGCCGCGTTGTGCGCGTTGCAGGCCGGCGTCCAGCAGCGACGGGTTATCCCACGAGGTTTGTTCGTAGACCGTGGTGACCAGCTTGTTGAGCGGCGAGGTTTGCGGATCGCCCAAGCGGTTCATCGCGGCGGCGGCGTTGTCGAAGCCTTGCAGGTCGCGGATGGTGACGCCTTGAAGGAACTTCTCCCATTCCTTGGCGTAGTCGTTCTTGTACAGTTCCACCAGCGATTTCTGGATTTGTTCCGGGCTGCCTTCCAGCGTCAGGTCGTCCTTGGAGGAGGTCTTCAGCACCCAGTCGGCGCTTTGCATTTCGCGGTTGGCCGCGTCGCGGAAGGCGTCCTGCACGAAGCCTTCCCACGCCTGGCGCGTGAAGCTGCCGGGAATGGCGTAGCTGCCCAGTACCAGTTCCTTGTCCTGGTCGCCGACGATACGGGCCACGGTCATCGATGGGAAGCGGGTCGCGGCGCGGGCCTTGACGTCGGCGTAGACGCGCTCACGCGCCGGCATGCCGCGCACCACGCGGCGCAGGTTGTCGCGGGTCTGGTCGACCAGCGCCAGTTTGCCGTCGATCTGCGGCCACGACGTGTCGTTGATCTGCGCCAGGTAGAAGGAGATCATGCGTTCGGCGCTGCGTATCATCTGCTCGCGCGGCATGGCGCCACGGTTCCCGTCCAGCCATACGCGCCAGAAGCGGGTCAGCTGGTCGTTCAGGTGGCCGGCTTCGGCGCGCGATTTATCGCTCAGCATCAGGTAGGTTTTCAGCGCATTGTAGGCGTCTTCCGCGTTGGCGGGCGAAGCGTCCTTGAACTGGGTGGCGCCGTTGTTGACCGGGGCTGCGGAAGCGTTGGCGTCGGCTGCCGCGCCGCCGGCTGCGGCGGTGACCGCAGCTGTCACCGGCTTGACCATCGGCTGCAGCTGTGCGGCGCCGCTGTTGACTTCCGCGAGGAAGGCTTCCAGCGACTGGCCTACTGGCTTCAGCATCACCTCACGCACGCCGGCGAAGTATTCCTCGCGCAGTTTGCGGTCCAGCAGGTCGCCCTGGTACAGGCCCAGACCCAGCGACAGCGGGCGGTGTTCATGGTAGTTGTCCAGCTGCTCGATCCGGTCTTGCAGGATCTCCAGCGCCTGGAAGCGCGATTGCAGGTCCATGCGGCTCTGCTGCACCTTGATGGCCTGGTCCAGGTCCGCCTGGACGTTGGCGACCAGCTGACGGTTGTTCATGTACGACCAGCTCCAGCCGGCCAGCGCCAGGCCGACGAAGGCGGTGGCGGCGAAGAAGGCGGCGTAGCGCATGCGCGTCTTGGCCGGGCTGGCGTATTGCGCGACCAGGTCCTTGTCCGCGAAGATCACTTTGCGGAACAGGTTAAGCAGGAAGTAGCCTTGCTGTTGATGGGTTTCTTCATGTTCCTTCGGTTGCAGCTTCAGGTCGAAGCGCTGCGCCACGCGGTGCGAGGAAGCGGACACCGATTCGCCTTCCTGCAAGGCGCTGGTGAAGTAGAAGCCACGGAACACGGGCTTGAACTGGAACGGGTTTTCTTCAAACAGCGTGGCGATGAAGGCGCGCAGCGACGGTTTGATCGAGCTGAATTCCAGCGGGAAGGTGAACACGCCGGACGGCATGCGCTCGCGCCACTGCAACGCCATATTGGCCTGGCTCAGGTCTTTCAGGCCGTCGTACAGTTCATCGAAACGGGCGTCGAACTGGTCGAGTATCTGCTCGCTGCTGGTGGACTGGCTGTAGGGCAGGGTGGCGCCCCAGATTTTATCGCGCTCGCCGCGTTCGGCGTCCTGGAAGAATTCGTTGAAGCCGGTGATCAGGTCGGCCTTGGTGAAGACCACGTACACCGGGGCGTACACTTCGAGGCGTTCGGTCAGTTCCTGCACGCGCTGGCGCAGGTTCTTGGCCAGGTTGATGGCGAACTCCGGACGGTTGCGCGTCAACTCGGCGATGCTGACGGCGATGATGACGCCGTTGATCGGCGCCTTCTTGCGGTATTTTTTCAGCAGGTCCAGGAAACCGAACCACTCGCCGCGATCTTCGTCGACGACCGAGTAGCGGCCGGCGGTGTCGAGCAGGATGCCGTCGGTGGTGAAGAACCAGTCGCAGTTACGGGTACCGCCCACGCCTTGCACGATTTTGGTGTCGGCGAACGGGAACTGCAGGCCGGAGCTGGCGATGGCCGTGCTCTTGCCGGCCGCCGGATTGCCGATCACCATATACCACGGCAGTTCGTACAGCGCTGCGTTGCCGGAGAACTGGCCGATCTTCGAGCCCTTGATGGTGGAGATGGCGTCCAGCAGGCGTTTGCGGATCACGTCCGTTTCCTGGCGCTGGGCCGGATCGGGCTTGGCGGGCGTCTTGTTGACCTGCTGTTCCAGCATGTCGCCCAGCTGCGCGGCCGCGCGCTGGCGGCGCTGACGGCGCCACAGCCAGACGATGGCGCCGAACAGCAGTGCGATCGCCAGCACGGTCCAGGCGACGCTGGCCGGCCACTCGAAGATGGCGGCGGCGATCAGCAAACAGGCGGCGAATGCCAGCCAGCCGATCACGATCAGGCTGTTGCGGGTCGTCAGGAATTGCCAGGTTTTTTGCATCATGATTGGGGCTCTAGAAAAATTCGTCAAAATCAAACAGGTACGGCAACGGCGGGGCCGATCACGGCGACATCGCGCCGGAACGGGTCAAGATTACTGATGCACAGGATGGCGGCATTGCGGTTCTCGGCTTCCTGCCGCGCCAAGGCCAGCGCGGTCAACCAGGTGACGCCGCCGCAGCTGCCGCAGCTGGCGCCGACGCTGAGCACATCGACGCCGGGATCGAGTTGCGGCGTCGATGCCGATACCACGCCCATCAACTCCATGACGCGGCTGGTGCGGTGGTCGGTGTCGGCGGTGACCAGGGCGATGGACGATGCTTCGCGGCCGGCGCCGTGCAGCGCCTTGGTGCTGAGTTCTTGCAGCAGGTCTGCGCTGGAGCGCTTGGATGCATCGGCGGAGTGCGGCAGCTGACCGCTGCTCACGGCCAGCAGTTGCGGCAGCTCGGCGCCGAACGCCAGCAGCCTGGCTTGGGCGGCGTCGGCCAGCAGCAGGCCGGCCGCGCCTTCGCCGGGAATGCGGCCTTGCGGGTGATTGGTGCTGAATAGCGCGGTGGCGTTGTCCATGCGTTCGACGCTGTCGGCGCCGATGTGGGAGCCGCAGGCCACGACCAGGGCCAGCGCCGGCGGTTCGTTCGACAGCAGCCGTGCCAGCACGGCGCCAGCCTCGGTATCGGCCGCGCCGCGCTCGGGGGCGACGGTGATGCGGTCGTCCGGCCATCCCGCCTGGATCGCCAGGTGGCGGAACCACTGCACGGCGGCCTGGCGCTGTTCGGGCTTCCATTCGGGCGGCCACACGGGATGGAGTTGCAGCACCGGCAGCGGCGACGGCTGGCGTTGCGCGATATGGCCGGCGTGGGCTTCCAGCAGGGTGTGGCCGGCAAGATGGCCGGACAATTCGTTCACCACTTCGCTGCCAGCGCTCAGCGCGCGCCATTGTTCGTCGCTGAAGTGCTGGGCCAGTGCGTTGGCGGTCAGCCAGTCCGACATGTCCGCGCGCAGCGCTTCGGCATCGAGGTCGGCGATGCGGGCGCTCATGATCGGGTAACCATAGGCGTCGATGAGTTCCGGGTCCAGCGCGGGGCGCGGGTTGTCGCCGGCCAGCGCGGCGCTCAATTCAGCGGGCGACATGCCGTGCGGCGCGCGCACGGCGGCGGCCACCAGCGACAGCGACGGTCCGCGTGCAGGTTCTGCCGGTGCTGCGTCCTGCGCGGCGGCATCGCCGCTTGCGGCACCGGCGACGGCGGGCGCACTGACGGCGCGATAGATTTTTCGGCCCAGCCAGAATACGGCCAGCAACGCCAGCGGCAGCACCAGCAGGTACAGCACCAGATCGTCGGTTGCCGGCACGCGGTTGTTCGCGCGCCAGTACCAGACGGCGCCCATCCAGCTGGCGCCGATCGCCAGGATCGCTATCATCAAATTTTTAAGCCATGCCGCCATGTTTGCCCGTACCTTATCGTTTCATCACACCGGGCATACGCAGTTCCGTGTGCCCGAAGTCCATCATCTTCCAACGTCCGCCCCAGGTGAGCCCCAGCGACTCGGCCACTTCGCCGTAGAGCTGATAGCCGCGCATGGCCCACGGATCTTTTTCCGAGATCACCAGCTTGCCGTCGCGCAGAAACGCGCAGTCGGCGGCCAGGCCGTATTGGTGCCAGCTCTGGAACGCCGCCGCGTTGGTGACGTTCGGTCCCATCGCGGCCAGCTTGTTCTGGCGTTCCGGGCTGCGGTAGCCTTCCAGGATCGCCATATCGTAGCCGTGCTTCTCCTTCATGATCTTGAAGGCCATCAGCAGCCGTTGTGCGTAGGCGGCGTCCATCAAGGCCCAGTCGCGGCTCGCGGAGACCAGCATCGGCCGTTCCAGCGCTACTTCGGCCGCGGCGAACACCAGCGGCGGCAGCGCTTGCGGCGGCACCAGTTGTTCGCCTTGCAGCAGATCGGCGACCTGGGTGTTGACTTCCCGGGTCGAGGTTTCGAAGCCGCTCAACGTGCTTTTGGAACTCATCAGCAGCGCCAGCAGCGGTGGCACGCAGATCAGCGCCGCGCCGCCCAGGCACAACACATAGTGCTGGCGCACGAACGCGCCGACTTCGCCGGCCGAGGCGCGTCCGGTGCTGCCGAGCGCGCTGGCGTCCTGCTGGCGGCGCTGGGCGATCTGACCCATGCGCTGTTGCAGCCGCTGGCCGGCGCCGGTCAGCGCGTTGAGCACGAATTCGCGTCCGGCCGGGAACAGGACCATCCAGCTGATCAAGCAGGCAAGTACGAAATAGAGTGCGATTGCCAGTATCAGCACGACTGTTCCTCTCCAGCATAAAGTTGCATTAATAGTGTCCTTAAAGCATTGCTTTGAGTATATCTTACAGTTATGACAATCCAGCGCACGATTGAAATCACCCTATGAAACGGCGAAAATCCGCAGTGCGCACGGTTGACTTCGTAAGATGCGTCGCGTTTTCCTTGAATCGCGTAAAGTAATGCGAAATTAACAAGGAGTACATTTTGCAACGTCAAGACGATCGCCCTTCAAAGGGAGGCAGGCCCAGTCTTCTTTCCTCGGAACAGCAAGCGGAGGCGGAGCGCCAGCGCATTCTGAGCACGTTGGACAACAAACCGGCTGCGCCGGTGGGCGCCGTGGCGCGCACCCCGGGCAAGCGTCCTGGTGGTTTGATGCTGTGGGGCACGTTAGGTGTCGGCGTGCTGGCGGTGGCGGGCGGCGCGCTGGCCTGGATGAACAATACGCCGGACGAGGACAGCGTGCCGGTCGCGCTGGCCGCTGCGCCGATCAAGCCGGTGGCCGTTGCGGCTGCATCGGCCGAGTCCGAAGTGTCGACCGCGGCGATATTGGAGGAGGCGCCCGTCGTGGCCCCGGTGTCCGAGAAGTTGCCGTCGCTGAAGGAAATGCTTGCCGCACCGGCCAAGCCCAAGGCCGGCCCCGACGAGCTGATGCGGGCATTGGAACGGCCGCAACCGAAGGCGCAGCAGTTGGCCAAGGCTGAGCACAAGCCCGAGCACAAGCCCGAACGCAAGGCCGAGCACAAGCCCGACCACAAAGCCGACAACGTCAAGCTGGCCCAGAAAGCGGCGCCGGCCAAGGACAAGCCGGCGGCCAAGCAGCCGGACAACGATGTCACGCTGATCACCGCCTTGATGGCACATTTGCAGACCCGTCCGCCGGTCAAGAAGACCAGCACGCCTGCCGAGCAGCTCAAGACCTGCAAGCAGTACAACGCCGCCGGCGAAGAGCAGTGCCGCGCGCGTCTGTGCGCAGCCGACGCCAAGAAAGAGCCGGAATGTAAGGCTGCTCCCGGCGCAAAAAACGCATCGAACTCATGAGTGTCGCCTTACTGGAACAAGTCACCACCGCCTTGGCGCAGTTCTCCAGCGCCACGCGGCTGTACGCACTGAAGCTGGATAACGACGACGCCGACCTGGGCGCCGGCGGTTTGCTGGTGGAAGCTTTTTCCGCCGACGACGTGGTGCAGGGCACGGGCGCGCGCGACATCATCGTGCTGTCGACCAACGCCCACGTCGAACTGGCGCCATTGCTGGGCAAGCCGGCCAGCCTCGAGGTGAGCCTGGTGGACGGCAGTCGCACGACCTTCAGCGGCGACATCACGCAGGCGGCGATGCTGGGCAGCGAAGGCGGCCTGGCGCGATTCCGCTTGCGCTTGACGCCGTGGTTGTGGCGTTTGAGCCAGGTACGCAACAGCCGCGTATGGCAGGACAAGACGGTGGTCGAGATCGTTGAATCGGTCTTTGAAAATTATCAGCCGCTGGCGCAATGGCGCTGGAGCGCAGAGGTCGACAGCTTCCTGGCCGAGGTGCCGGCGCGTAGCTATTGCTGCCAGTACCGTGAATCGGACTACGACTTCGTGCTGCGCCTGTTGACCGAGGAGGGCCTGGTTTGGCGCTTCGAGGAAAGCGAGGACGGCCTGTGCCTGGTGCTGTTCGCCGACAGTAGCCAGCTCAGCGCGGTGCCCGAGGACGCCAGCAGCGAGGCCGGCGGCGGTATCCGCTTCCATGGCGTGCGCGCCGGCGAGCAGCAAGACACCATCCAGGCCTTGCAGGCGAGGCGTAGCGTGTCGGCCACGCTGACCACCTTGCTCAGCTACGATTACAAGTCCAAGAAAGCCGTCAGCGCTAGTGCGCCGGCCATGCGGCAGTACGAAAAATTGCCGGCGCTGGAGAGCTTCGACGCGCCCGGCCAATACGCCTATGCAGACGGCGGTCTGGCGCAGCATTACGCCGAGTTGCAAATGCAGGGACGGGAAGCGCGCAGCCAGCTGTGGCGCGGCCGCTCGACGGTGCGCACCTTGGCCGCAGGGCGGCGCGTGAATGTCACGCAGGGGCCGCTGGCTGCCGCCGAGGGCGCTGCTGTGCCGGCCTACACCGTGTTGCGTGTGACCAGCGTCGGTGTCAACAACCTGCCGTCGCCGGCCCAGCAGGGTTTGGCTGAGCTGTTTGGCCCCATTCCGGAATTGCTGGAGGAATTGGCGCCGCAACGCGATGCCGATTTTGCACTGGTGATCGATCAGGCGCGGAAGACCGGCTATGCCAACAGTTTTGAGGCGGTCGCAGCGGACGTGATCTGGCGTCCGCAACTGCCGGACAGCGATGGCCGCAATCATCCGAAGCCGACCGCATCGGGTGCGCAGAGCGCGATCGTCATCGGCGCGGACGGTCTGGACCAGCCGGCCGGCGCCGATGAACTGCATTGCGATGCGCTGGGCCGCGTGCGCATCCGTTATCACTGGCAGGATAGCGGCGACGCCACTTGCTGGGTACGCGTGGCGCAGCGTTCGGCCGGCGGCGGTATGGGCAGCCAGTTCCTGCCGCGCGTGGGGCAGGAAGTATTGGTGCAGTTCATTGAGAACGATATCGACCGTCCCATCATCCTCGGCGCCTTGTACAACGGCCAAGGCGAGGGCGGTGTGGCGCCAACGCCGGCGGGACAGGCGGCCGGCGACAGCCAGGCTGCGCTGTTCAATCCGGCCAGCGATCATGCGCCTTCCGCGCAGGGTAATCTGGCGGCGGGCAACAGCCCCCTGTGGCATGGCGCTTCTGCTGATACCGCCGGCCATGGCAACGCGGCGGCGCAGTGGGGCGTGCGCAGCAAGGAGTTTGGCGCGTCTGGCTACAACCAGCTGCTGTTCGACGATACCGATGCGCAGGGACGCGTGCAGCTGCGCTCAACGCAT